>CALKIV010000092.1 GCA_937995835.1 uncultured Dysgonomonas sp.
GTGCATTCTTGGTCTGATGATCTTCGGCCACATTAGGCGAAGGTATAAGAATGGTCGGTTTGCCCAAGAGTGAAAGCTCAGAGATTGACCCTGCACCTGCTCTGGAAATTACTAGATCAGCAATTTTGTAGGCCAAATCCATTCTGTCAATAAATTCATATAAATATATTTCGCTAGGATCCGTTTTATGTTTCAATTCTATTTTCAGGTCGAAAATATAATTTTTACCACATTGCCAAATCACTTGAATGCCATCTGCTATGAGTTTATCTAATCCTCCCAACATACTTTGATTGATGGTTCCGGCTCCTAAACTTCCACCAACAACAAGGATTGTTTTCTTTGTAGGGTCGAGTTTAAAATACTCGGCAGCCTGTTCTCGTGTGATATCTTTATTGAGTAAACTTTGCCTGAAAGGGTTTCCTGTCACCACTACTTTGTCAGCAGGAAAGAATTTTTCCATCCCCTCATAAGCTACACAAATTTTAGTTGCACCTTTAGCCAACAGTTTGTTGGTAATTCCTGCGTACGAGTTTTGTTCTTGTATCAGGGTAGGTATACCTAATCGATTGGCTTGTTTCAAGGTTGGACCACTAGCATAGCCTCCAACGCCTATCACGATGTTTGGTTTGAAGTCTTTGATTGTTTTCTTTGCTCTTTTAAGACTCTTGCGAAGTTTTAATAACACTCCAAAATTTCTCCAAAGTTGAGTCCTGTAAAATCCTGCAACATCAAGCCCTACAATCGGGTAGCCTGCTAAAGGAACGCGCTCCATCTCCATCCGATTGTTAGCACCTACAAATAAGATATCCGCATCGGGATATCTGTTCTTTATGGAGTCAGCAATGGCTATGGCAGGAAAAATATGTCCTCCTGTCCCTCCTCCACTGACAATAACTTTTATTTTACTCATAATTATTCGTTTTCCGCAATGCCAAAATCTACATTTGCCAAACTTTCGTCCACATCTGCATGCTCTATTACATTTTGCTTTGATGAACATGCTAATATTATTCCAAAATACACACAAGTGATGATCGTAGAGGTTCCTCCTCTGCTGATCAGGGGCAAGGGCTGACCTGTTACCGGAATCATATTGACCGCAACAGCCATATTAACCAATGCCTGAATAGTCAGCATCAAAGCACAGCCTAGGATCAAATAGCGTGGAAACTTCTTTTTCGACTTCCTTGCTAGCACCCCACAGCGTATCATCAATACCACATAGAGAAGAATAACGGCCAAACCTCCGAATAAGCCCATTTCTTCTAAAATGATGGCAAAAATAAAGTCAGAGTAAGCCTGTGGCAAAAAATCTCGTTGCACTCCACTTCCAGGCAGACCAATCACACCTCCATTAGCAATTGCTATTTTAGCGTGGGTCACCTGAAAATTATCATCTGTAATTCTATAGGTTTCCATGCTGAGCTCTTCGGTTTCCTCCTCCGTTGAGAATCTTTCTACACGAGCCTTCCATGTGTCTAATCGTCCAAGTAATCCATCCGATGTGGACTCTGGCAATAGAGTAAGCACTCCAAGAATCATAAATACAAAGACTAAACCTGCACCAATGATCATTGCCAATTTTTTGATTTCCACCTGAGCGATAAACATCATCAGAAAGCAAACCAAAAAGAGCAATAAGGCTGTTGACAAGTTTTCCGGTGCAATAAGTGCGCACAAGACACCCAGCCCTATAATTATTATTTTAAATAACAAATTCTTATTTTCATTGTTCATTCTGCTAAGCAAAAATGCAGTGGCGCCAACAGCAGATATCTTTGCAAATTCTGAGGGCTGAATTGTGAATGCCCCTATGCCAAGAAAACGTTGTGCACCATTGACCGACGCTCCTGTGGACTTCGTCAAGACCAACAAGATAGCAGAAATGATAACTCCCAAAATAAAGATCGAAAAGAATCGAGGGGGAACTCTTTGCAAGAAAAGCACTACTCCGAAGCCCAAAAGCAGAAACACTCCGTGCCTAATCATAGGCGCCCAGTGGTTCTGCTGCTTGTAGGCGATAGTGCTGGTGGCACTAAAGACTTCGAGCAGAGAGATGAGACAAAGAGCAATGAATACACACCAAATAATTTTGTCTCCCCTAAATACTTTTCCAAATAACGTAAATTCCATTATTAAAGTTTTCGCACCTGTTCTTTAAATTGTTTTCCTCTATCTTCATAGCTCTGGAATAAATCGAAGCTGGCACAACATGGCGATAAGAGCACAAAGTCTCCTTCTTCTGCCATGGCATACGCCTTTTTTACAGCCTCTTCCATGCTTTTAGCTTCTGTTATATTCTCTACCTTTCCTCCAAAAAACGCTTGAAGCTTTGTATTATCTACTCCTAAGAAAATAAGACCTCGGCATTTTTCTTTCACCAAGTCCTCTATTTCTGTGTAGTCATTCCCTTTGTCCGTTCCTCCAAGGATAAGGATAATCTTTCCTTGCACACTTTTCAGAGCATACCAACATGAATTGACATTGGTAGCTTTAGAATCGTTGATAAATTGAACACCTTTCACCTTTGCCACTTTCTCCAGACGGTGCTCTACTCCTTGAAAATCGCTAAGCGACTTCCTTAAACTTTCGTCTGAAATATCCAGCAGTTTAGCTGCCAATCCTGAAGCAAGTGAGTTGTACAAGTTGTGCGTTCCCACCAACGACAGAATATGCTGATCCATAGAAAAGCTATGCTCCGGCGTGTTCATATATATTAAATCATCTTCTGAGTATGCTGCCACATGTCCTGTTTTATGTTCTGCAAATGAATATTTTTGCACCCTTGTAGTCAGTTTACCTATTTCCTTACTGACAATTGGGTCTTCTTCCCAAAAAATCAGAGCATCATTTTCGGTCTGATTTTGAGTTATACGCATTTTGGCTGCTATGTATTTATTCATATCATGATCATACCGATCGAGATGATCGGGAGTGATATTTAATAGAATAGCGATATCAGCCTTGAACGTGTACATATTTTCTAACTGAAAGCTGCTCAACTCTAGTACATAATAATCGTAATTGCTCTCAGCCACTTGTCTGGCAAAACTTTTACCTATATTTCCACCTAACCCTACATTTAATCCTGCATTTTTCAAAATATGAAAAACCAAGCTAGCTGTAGTCGTTTTGCCATTACTTCCGGTTATACAAATCATCTTGGCATTGGTATAACGTTTGGCAAATTCCATTTCTGACAAGATAGGAATATCTTTTGCCTTGGCTTTTTCTACGATAGGCGCATAATTGGGAATGCCAGGGCTCTTGATTATTTCAGAGGCTGACACAATGATCTCCTCTGTATGCTGTCCCTCCTCAAAAGGGATGTCATGCATCTTCAGCTCTTCTTTATATTTTTCTTTCAATGGAGAACTGTCAGATAAAAAAACCCCAAAGCCTTTTTTCTGAGCTAATATGGCTGAACCTACGCCACTTTCTCCTCCACCTAAAATCACAATCTTACTCATATCGCTTATTATCGCATTTTTAGAGTCGCCAATGTCAACACAGCTAATAGGATTCCAACAATCCAAAAGCGAGCAACAATTTTTGATTCAGGAATAACATTAAATGGACGTTGGATCAATGCCTCGATGCCTGCATTTCCTTTCTTCTGGAAATGATGATGCAGAGGTGTCATCTTGAATATTCGTTTACCAACTCCATATTTTTTCTTTGTATATTTAAAGTAGAACACCTGAAGCATCACTGAAGCACTCTCCACTAGGAAAACGCCACATAGAATAGGCAACAAGAGCTCCTTATGTATAATCACTGCAAACACACCAATGATTCCTCCAATGGTCAAGCTTCCCGTATCGCCCATAAACACTTGAGCGGGGTAAGAGTTGTACCATAAAAAACCGATCAGCGCCCCAATAAAACTTGCGGCATATATCACCATCTCCTCACTTCCGGGAATAAACATTATGTTGAGATAAGCAGCAAATTTGATGTGTCCCGACACATAAGCCAATATTCCCAAGGTGACTCCGATAATCGCGGAACTACCGGCGGCCAAGCCATCTAGCCCATCGGTCAGATTAGCACCATTAGAAACTGCCGTGACAATGAAGATGACCACAATGACAAAAAGTACCCAAGCGCCTGCTGTAGAATAATCTCCTAGCCATGACATAAACCACTCGTAATCGAGATTATTATTCTTCAGAAAAGGTATTGTTGTTTGGGTCGATTTTACCACTTCAGTGGCATAGGTCACAGTCTCCACTGTGTCATTGGCTCCTAGCACCTCGATGTTTTCTTTCACCACAATATCTGGGCTTAGATACATCGTCAGCCCTACAATAAAACCAAGCCCAACTTGAGCAATGATTTTGGACTTGCCATGGATGCCTTCTTTATCTTTTTTAAACACCTTGATATAATCGTCCACAAAGCCCAAAGCACCAAGCCAAATAGTGGTGATCAGCATCAAAATGATATATATATTATCTAATTTGGCCAATAACAAAACAGGAATCAGGATGGAAACTATGATGATCAGCCCGCCCATTGTAGGAGTGCCTTTCTTTTGCATTTGTCCCTCTAACCCTAAGTCTCTAACGATCTCTCCTATCTGCATTTTTTGCAACATCTTGATCATCTTATTTCCAATGATGGTGGAAACCAAGAGTGAAATGATGAGCGCCATTGCTGAGCGAAAAGACACGTACTTGAACATTCCTGCTCCGGGAAAGTCTAGTTCATTTAGGTAATCAAATAGATAATATAGCATTTTTGAGTTTTTTATTATTCTTCTTTAAATTGGTCTAGGATAATTTCTTTATCATTGAAATGATGTTTTATCCCTTTTACATCTTGATAATCCTCATGCCCCTTGCCGGCTACCAAGATTACATCTCCTGCCTTAGCCAATGTACATGCTGTGCGTATAGCTTGTCGACGATCTTCCAACAGCAGCGTTTTTTTCATTTGCTCTCTTTTCAGCCCATCTGCCATATCATTGATGATAGCCATAGGCTCTTCGTAACGAGGATTGTCGGATGTCAAAATCAGCTGATCGCTCAACTTGGCAGCCTCTTGTGCCATAAGTGGTCGCTTGGTCTTGTCTCTATTTCCTCCACAGCCTACAACAGTAATCACTCGTCCTTCTCCTTCAAGCACTTCGTGAATTGCTTCCAACACATTGGTCAAAGCATCAGGGGTGTGAGCATAATCTACAATGGCAGTATAACCTTCTGGCGATCGTAAAGTTTCGAATCTTCCAGAAACAGGTTTTAGAGTGCTCAGTGCCACTAAGACCTCTTCTGATTTTTGTCCAAGAAGTTCTGCTGCACCATATACCGCTAAAAGATTGTATACGTTGAAGAGACCAACAAACTGAACTTGAATCTCTTGCTTATTGATTTCGATAGCTGTGCCATCAAAATGCTTTTCAATTATTCTTGCCTTGAAATCAGCTAAACCTCGAAGTGAATAAGTATATTTTTTTGCTTTTGAGTTCTGAAGCATTACAGCTCCATTCTTGTCATCAGCATTGGTGAGAGCAAAAGCAGTGGGCAATAGATTATCGAAGAAAGCTTTTTTGGCTTTCAGGTATTCGCCCATCGTTTTATGATAATCCAAATGATCTTGTGTCAGATTAGTGAAAAGTGCACCATCAAACTTCAAACCACTAATTCTCTTCTGATGTATGGCATGAGAACTTACTTCCATAAACACATATTCGCATCCTGCTTCTACCATTTCGTGCAAAAGCTTATTGAGCGACAATGGATCTGGTGTGGTATGTGTTGCCGGATGTTTTGCTCCATCCACATAATTGGCAACAGTGGATAGCAGTCCGGCCTTATAGCCTAACTTTCTAAACAGCTCGTAAAGAAGTGTTGCAGTCGTTGTTTTTCCATTTGTACCGGTCACGCCCACAAGTTTTACCTTCGACGATGGATCTTCAAACCACATGGTGGCTATCTTCCCTGTTGCATCTGCACTGTCTTGTACTCTGATAAAAGTTACATCTTTTGCAGATGTGTCAATTTCGTTCTGATAAACAATGGCCTTTGCTCCTTGCTTTATTGCTCCTTCCACATAGGTGTGCCCATCTACCTGAACGCCAGCAAGCGCAACGAAAAGTGCCCCTTCGGTCACATTTCGCGAATCACTGGCTATATTTAAAATTTCGATGTCCAAGTCTCCTTTTACATCTACTAGTTCTACCTCTTTTAGTAATTCTTTTAGCTTCATTGTCTTTCTCTTTTAATTTAATTCTAAAAGGACCCTCGAACCATTGGTAAATCTGCTACCTGCTGCAATAGACTGTGATCTCACTTTTCCGGAACCAGTGACACGAACGATGAGCCCTTCATTTTCCAGAAGATACACAGCGTCCTTGATTCCCATCCCTATCACATTGGGCATAATCCCTTTGGTCTTAATATCATAAGCAGTCATATTAATGACTTCATTATCCGTTTTAGTTCTCACCCATGCCCCATTTTCATGAGGTTCGGTATAGTTTTGACCTAGCTTACTCAAAACCATCTCAATGTTTTTATACATGCCTCCTTTTACATTCGGAAGCTTACCTCTAAGGGTGTCAACAGGAGCCAGAATAGGATCTGAAACCATTTCCCTGACAGTGATTCCCTCCGCTATATTTTTAAATACAGCACCGGGCATTCCTCCTCCTGAAGGGATACCTCTGGGTCTTCTGATCCCTACAAAGCATGTATACTTAGGTTTTTCGGCCGGAAAATAGCCTACAAACGAAACATAGTGACCACTATTGTATCTCCCTTCGGCTGCTATCTGAGCCGTCCCCGTCTTTCCTGCTATACTTACGATTTTGGAATCCACGGCACGACCAGTGCCATCGGTAACCACTCCTCGAAGTACATCTTGCACTTGTTTAAGTGTTTTATTCGATGCTAGTGAATAGCTAATGACGTCTGCCTTAAACTCTTTTGTTTTCTTCCCATTCTCCCAAAAAGCTTTTGTGATGAAGGGCTTGAGCATGCGTCCGTCATTAGCAATTCCATTATAAAACATGAGCATATAAATTGGGGGCACCTGTGTCTCGTAGCCAAAGGCCATCCAAGGCAGAGTTGTCTTAGACCAAGGGTTCTTCTTGTCATCAGGGAATCTGATGTTCGTTGTTCCCTCAATCCCTTGCAGTGGGACATCCCACTCTAGGCTCTTACCTAGCCCCAATTCGTGAATACGCTCTATAAATTGATTAGGTTTGTTTTCGTATCCTTTTAATATCATCTTTGCCATGACCACATTGGAAGAATTATACATTCCTTCTCTGATAGTCATTGCACTTTTGTCTCTACTTTTGTGCGCATCGTGGTCTCTCACTGTTCTTCCAGCATATTGATACAAACCTGTACCTGCATCGATCACAGTCTCCGGTGTCACCACTCCATCTTCTAAAGCAATCAATAAAGAGATCGCCTTAAAGGTAGACCCCGGTTCAGACATATATGAGAATGCGTTCGGTCTCCCTTCAGCATATACTCCATCTGCTATTCTGTCCAGATTGGCAATGGCTTTGATCTCACCAGTAGCCACTTCCATTACAATAGCACAACCAGATTCGGCACTTATTTCTGCCAACTTTGCATAGAGTGCTTTCTCTGCAATGTCTTGATAGTCTACATTGAGCGTTGTCTCAATATCAATACCATCAATCGGTTCTTGCATGATAACATCAATCCATCGCCCTCCGTTTTTCTTGCGTGTTTTGATTCCATCAGAACCTTTCAGCAAATCATTATATTTCAACTCTAGCCCACTGGATCCTCCTGCATCAATATCTTTATAGATAGATCCTACTGTTCGCCCTGCCAAACGCCCAAAAGGCTTCAACCTCATGGTCAGTTCTTCTGTCAGCAGTCCACTTCTATTGCTTCTTTGATTAAAGAAAGGAAAAGTCCTCAGTTCTTTCAATTCCAAATAGTTGAGCTGTTCTTTTATAATGCGAACATATCTCGTTTTCAGTCTTGGATGAGGTTTCTTATCTTTCTTTGCCTGAGCAACTAATTTCACTTCTCTTCGGCTCAAATTCCAATTATCCAAGAACACTTTCTTATACTGAGCAGACGTTCTTCCTGGATATTTTCTTCCCAAAATATTGCACAGAGCATCCAAATTATTCTTAAGGCTATCTTCCACAATTCCATCTGCCATAAAATCCATATAAATGGCATACAAAGGTTCGCTAGTAGCTAACAAGCGTCCATCATCGGCAAATATATTACCTCTGTTGGGTCTGATAGCTCGATCCTTCATCACGGTTTGCTTCAATCCGAGTTCTCGCCAAAACCCTCCTTCCACGTATTTTATTTTAATGATGCAATAGATGATACCTACAAAAATAACCAACATGCCGAATGACAACCAGCCATATCGACCGATTGCGACACCACCTGATTTTTTGTTCATCGTCTTTGCCATCTCTACTTCACTTTATACACAGGCTCGGTGTTGAGTTCAACATCCACGCCTTTGCTTTTCACCAAAGCCTCCACCTTGGTTTCTCTGCTAACCCCTATGAGCTTTGCCGATATAGTGAGCGATTCGTATTTTGCATCTTTCAACTCTCGTTGCAAACTTTCAATCTTACTCATTTTCTCTATACAGCTATATCTATTGCTGATAGAGAGAATCAGGATTACAATAACAAAGAAAATAAAACGGGTGTTTTTTACTAAAACATCCTCTGCTAAGACGCTCCCTCCCAGCACATACATGATTTTCCTTTTGACATCCTTTACGTTCATGCCTCTATTTTCTCTGCAATTCTCAGCTTTGCACTTCTCGCTCTTGGGTTCAGTTCTATTTCCTCATCGCTGGGAACTATCACCTTATTATTTATCAATTTGAATGGAGTCTCCAGATTTCCATAAAAATCCTTCACCTGCTTCCCTTCAAAATTTCCTGTCTTAAAAAAATTCTTTACCAATCGATCTTCTAGCGAATGGTATGAGATCACCGAAATGCGTCCTCCTACTTTTAGTATCTCTAAAGCTTGGAGCAACATTTCTTTCAGGGCATCCATTTCATTATTCACCTCTATACGAAGCGCCTGAAACACTTGCGCCAAAAACTGCTTATCTTTTGCACCCTTATTAATCATAGGAGCCAATGTAGATCGCAGATCTGCCACCGTTACATAAGCACGCTCCTTACGATCACGTGCGATCATAGACGCCAACTTTCTAGACTGTCTAATCTCACCATACAGATAGAAGACATTAGCAAGCTCTTCCTCCGAGTAGCTATTAAGCACAGTAGCAGCCGTCTTTTTAGACTCTTGATTCATTCTCATATCCAAAGCACTATCTTCGAATCGGAACGAAAAGCCTCTATCTTCGGCATCGAAATGATGGGATGAAACCCCAAGATCTGCCAACAGCGAGTCAATCTGCTCTACATCATAATAGTGTATGAAATTTTTCAGATACCGGAAATTGCTTCTCACAAAAGTAAAGCGATCATCTGCCGCCACATTTCGGATAGCATCTTTGTCCTGATCGAATGAATAAAGGTGTCCTTTCTTCTCCAATCGGCTCAGTATCTCCCTGGAATGACCTCCCCCACCAAACGTAACATCCACGCAGATGCTATCCGGCTGAATATTCATGCCATCAACACTCTGTTTCAGAAGTACGGGTATGTGATAATCTCTTTCCATCTATCTTAAAATTCCATTTTTCCACTCATCAAGTCTTCCAGTTTTGCGCCATAATCATCAGCCGGAAGCAAAGTTTTCTTCAATCCTTCGTTCGCCCAAATCTCGATTGTATTGTCAAAGCCGATAAATTTCACCTCCGAATCAATATTTATCATTTCTAAATATCGTTTTGGCAAAAGGATTCGACCACTACTATCAATCTCCAAACGCTCAGCATCTACAACAAATTGGCGGAATATTTGTTTTTGCTCTCTATCCCACTTACTTAAGCGAGAACGCAAAACAGCCACCTCTTCATCCCACACCTCACGAGGATAAAGCACCAAACAATCTTGAAAAATATCTTTTCTTAAAACTAATGAATCACAGGAATGCGCACCAAGCTCTTTCCTAAAGACTGCGGGTACAAATACCCTGCCTTTAGTATCGATTTTAGCCTCTATGTTCCCTAAAAATTGAATCATTAATATTTAAATCTCAAAACTATTTAGCTTCTCAAGGTGTAAAGATATAAAATTATACACATCTCCCCACTTTTCCCCACTTTAAGTTTTCATTTATTTATTAACAACGCAATCTATTAGTATCTAGGCCATTTAAGAGCACAGCAACTCAGCCCAATATCACAGTGGTTTTCATTGATATTAGGCGAAAATATTATTTGGTAAGAATTTTCAATTTAATTGGTGAGTTTTTACCTCAGCAAGAACTTAATGTCTCAAATTTTTGAAAAGTGTTCTGCACTCACGTGCATCATTTAGTGCGCTTAATAGTTTTTCTCGGTCAAAATACTCCGGATGTTCTGGCTCATAAAAAAGTCGGAAAAGCTCCAGCAAATCATCATCTCTAAAACCACTCAAAACTTCATTAAACTTTTCTTCATCATCAACCTCAAAATACAATAAAGCCAATCTCTGTCTCACTTCAACAGGGCTCGAATCGGCCTCCAACTGCTCGAGCGTGTATTCAATTGCCTGACCATAATCCTCTAGACTGATTGCAGTAACAGCAAGTTTATCCAGCACTTCTGTATTATCCTTCTCCAATAAATAGGCTGCTCTATAATCTCTTTCGGCCGCTTCCTTATTGTTGGCATTAAATTTTATATCTCCCGAAAGGAGCAAAAGGTCTACTTGATTGCCAAATTCCTTTAAGGCTATATCTACCAACAACAATGCTTGTTGATACTTGCCCATTTGATAAAACACAATAGCTTTCTTAATAAAGAAATCTTTCGTTTCTCCCTCATTCTCTTTATACTTATCTAGCATTTCTAAAGCTTCACTAAACAGCTCTAGGCTTGTATAACATTCACATAAAAGCAGATACAAAGCAGAATCATCAGGCTCTTTCTCCAGCAATTCTTTAAAAACCAAGATAGCCTCCAATGCCCTACCTGACAATGACAAACAATGCGCCTTGAGTTTCAATATGCTTATATCTTCATCATTAATAGTCAAAGCAAAGTCAAAAGCATCTATCGCTTTTTCATACCCTTCGGATAAAGAATAAAGCTTTCCAAGATTGACCCAAGTCTCGTAATTATAGGCATCAATATCTAGTATTTTATTACACGTACGGATAGCATTTTCAAAATCTCCGATCATCTCATATGAATAGCCCAAATCAGACAAAGCATCGATATTCTCTGGATTCATCGCCAAACTTCTCTCGAAGAAAGTTATGGCAACCTCAAATTGATCGACTTCAGCATACAAAAAACCGATCTCCGAAAGCACTAGATAAAATTCCTCTCCTTTTTCATTCTCCTCAATCACTTGAGCCACTTTTTCAGCCTCCTCTAATTGTCCAAGCTCTAAAAGGCATTCCATTTTGACCATAAACATGTCAAAATCATAGCCGGAAGAAACTCCCTCTAGCAAATGCAAGGCTTCCTCGTATCTTTCTTCGTAAGCCAAAATTTTTGCCTTTTTTATCATCAGCACGTCGTTTTCGGGGTGTATCTTCAATGCTAAACGAATCACATCTTTAGCCGCATCAAGATCACCTTGCGCATCATAATACGTGGCAAGATCGCTGAACTCATCCGCATCAAAATATATCGCCTTATCTTCTGACAATGCTTGTTCATATCTTTTGATCAAATCTAACATTTCTTCCTCTCTGGACATAAGTCGTGCTTATCTTATATAGATGATAAAAAGTTGCCACGACATTTTCCTATCGTAGCAACTTTTATAATATTCTTTAATCTGCTTAATTTTTGCCTTTCTCTTTAGCCCATGAATCTTTCAGAGCTATTGTTCTGTTGAACACTACATGATCGGCACTAGAATCTTTGTCTAAGCAAAAATAACCTGTTCTTTGAAACTGGAATCGATCTTCAAGAGTGGCATCTTTTGCAAAAGACTCCACCTTACAGCCTTGAAGCACCTTTAACGAATCAGGATTCATTAGCTCTCTAAAGTCTCTAGTATCCTCTGCCGGATTTTCCACTGAGAACAAACGGTCATATAGACGCACTTCTGCATCAAAACAATCGTCAGAAGACACCCAATGAATTGTCCCTTTCACCTTGCGCGCACTACCCGGTAGGCCGCTACGTGTTTCAGGGTCATATTCGGCATGAATCTCTAACAGGTTGCCAGCTTCGTCATATTTTGCTCCTGTACATTTAATAATATAGGCACAACGTAAGCGCACTTCAGCTCCCGGAGTCAAACGGAAATATTTCTTAGGAGCATCCTCCATATAGTCGCTACGCTCCACATAGAGCTCGCGAGAAAATTTCATTTTATGCACACCTGCATTTTCATCCTCTGGATTATTGTGACTCTCCACCTCCTCCACTTGACCTTCAGTATAGTTGGTAATAATCAATTTAACCGGATCAAGCACAGCCGAAACACGTGTAGCCACCTTATTAAGATCTTCACGAACGGCAAATTCTAGCAAGCTAATATCATTTAATCCATCATATTTGGTATAACCAATTCTGTCGATGAAGTTATGCACTGCACTTGGAGTATATCCCCTTCTACGGAAACCAACGATAGTAGGCATACGTGGATCATCCCATCCACTCACCAATTTCTCTTGCACCAGTTGCAACAATTTTCTCTTGCTCATCACGGTGTAAGTCAAATTCAATCGATTGAACTCATATTGACGAGGACGATAGTCGTTTGTTTTCAACTGATCAATAAACCAGTCGTATAACGGACGGTGTGGAATGAATTCAAGGGTACAGATAGAATGAGTAACCCCTTCAAAGTAGTCGCATTGTCCGTGCGCAAAATCGTACATAGGATAAGCATGCCATTCATTACCGGTACGGTGATGTGGATGCTTGATAATCCTATAAATAATAGGGTCACGGAAATGCATATTTGAGTTCGCCATATCTATTTTAGCTCTCAACACCATGCTTCCTTCTTCCAGTTCTCCACTATTCATTTTATTGAACAGCTCTAAGTTTTCCTCCATTGGGCGATCACGAAAAGGGCTATTGGTCCCGGCTTGTGTAGGCGTACCCTTTTGCGTTGCTATTTGCTCTGCAGATTGTTCATCAATATAAGCTTTGCCTTCTTTGATTAGTTGAACAGCAAAGTCCCATAGTTGGTGAAAATAATCTGAGGCGTAATATACGTTTTCCCATTCGTATCCTAACCATTTGATGTCATCCATAATGGCGTCTACATACTCCACATCCTCCTTTACAGGGTTGGTGTCATCAAAACGCAGATTACAGATTCCGTTATAATCTTTAGCGATGCCAAAGTCGATACAAATAGCTTTAGCATGTCCGATATGCAAATATCCATTAGGCTCTGGCGGGAAACGTGTTTGCACACGTCCATCGTGTAGGCCTTCAGCTAAATCTTTTTCTACTATTTGTTCTATAAAGTTTAAACTCTTTTTTGGCTCTTCTATATTGTTTTCTTTCGTTGACATTGTTTTCTATTATTCGATTAATCCGTTATTATTTCCTTACACTCACAATTGTTTATCTCTGCTGGACACTCTGTCGTATGTGTCGCACATAGAGAGCAGTCTTGCAAAAAGCCCTTAAACAAAACATAAAGGAGTTGATCCATTCAGATTTAATCATAATAACTCTTTCTCTTGATTGATTTTTTATTCTTGACGTATTTTAAATAAAGTACAAATTTAGACAAAAATCAACGATCTTGACCTATCAAGTGATAAAATATCAAGTTCATACCTATTTCTCCACTCACCTAGCCTCTAGATAAATTACTTATACTCTTCATACAATTCGGCAAAGCGCTTAGAAATCTCAGACTCTATACGCTGGGTGGCAGCAGTAAACTCCTCTTCGCTCAACGAATCAATGCCATTGATCAAATCCTCTACCTGCAAACGCAGTTTTACAATCTGAGGATCATTATTTATTTTGTCTGCCGTCGCTCTATTCATTTTTCTGTTTTTTATGATGCGTAAAGGTAAGTATTTTGCAATAGCATTAGAAGAAAAGTTTGCAACAAAAAGAACTTTATAAAAAATGCAAAATCCACATCTTATCTAATTTCTACAAGCCTAATCTCAGCATATTTTTATATATTTACTGATTAATACCAATAACTACTCATGACAATGAAAGGAAAAATATTAGTGACTGGTGGCACAGGCTATATTGGCTCGCACACAGTCGTAGAATTACAAAATGCAGGATATTCTGTGGTAGTCATCGACGATCTTTCCAACTCCTCTGCTGACGCTATAGACGGCATAGAAAAGATTACAGGTACTCGCCCATTTTTTGAAAAACTAGATTGCAACGACCTCGAAGGACTTCGAAATCTATTCACAAAGCACACTAACATCCAAGGAATTATACACTTTGCAGCAAGCAAAGCTGTTGGAGAATCGGTTCAAAAGCCTCTACTATATTATAAAAACAATCTTGTGTCGTTGATGAACCTTCTGGAACTGATGCCGGAATTTCACATCCCCAATATCGTGTTCTCTTCATCGTGCACGGTGTACGGTGAACCGGACAACAACCCCATTGACGAAACTGCGCCTATCAAACCTGCAGAATCGCCTTACGGAAACACAAAACAAATTAATGAAGAAATCATTCAAGATGTAGTTAAATCTGGTGCTCCTATAAAAAGTATCATTCTTCGCTACTTTAACCCGATCGGGGCACACCCATCGGCTGAAATAGGAGAACTTCCGTATGGAGTGCCTCAAAACTTACTTCCATACATCACCCAAACAGCTATTGGAGTGAGAGAACAGTTGAGCGTTTTCGGAGATGACTACAACACGCCTGATGGCTCTTGCATCCGCGACTTCATCAACGTAGTAGACCTGGCAAAGGCTCACGTAGTGGCGCTAGACAGAATGATTGCGAATAAGTCGGCTGACAAAGTAGAGATATTTAACCTTGGAACAGGCAATGGAGTTTCTGTACTTGAACTGATCAAAGTTTTTGAAAAAATATCCGGCTTGAAGCTGAATTATAAAATTGTGGGCAGAAGAGTCGGTGACATCGAGAAGATCTGGGCAGAACCTAGCAAAGCCAACAACGTGCTAGGATGGACGGCTAAAGAGACCATCGAAGACACCATGGCTTCGGCTTGGAAATGGCAACAAAAATTGAGAGAGAAAGGAATTATGTAAATTTAATTCTTGAATTATAAAAAATATAAGCAACTCACTCTTCCACTATCGGAACGGTGAGTTGTTTATTATTATCCAAGTAGAAATTTTTCATAGTCGCTTCTTCTTTCTTGGCGTTATAACTTTCGAATAATAAAATTTGATCTGAAAACTCGGAAGCTTTTTTCACCGACTCTCTCAGCTGCTTAGACAATATGTAGCTCGTGGTGTTTTGCCCTTTCAGTTGTATCTTGATGTTTGAGTTTACATGCTCTGCAATAAAACGAATTACGTTATTTTCGGCATCACCCATAAACTTTATGATCTCATACGACTTTCCCAAATTAGTAAAACGATGCACTAACCCATCTGCTTCCACTGTTAAGGTTTCAGCAACAAATTCACCGGAGGAGGCTACCATCTGATTGTGCTTTTGCCCACCAATATAAATACTCTCCAAATAAATCTGCCCATCCTCTTCTACTCCCACACGAAGCGTGGTTTGAGAAAGCACTCCATTTGCCATATTTTTAGGAATGAAAACACCTACCTCTTGATATTTTTCATCTTTCTGAAAAACAAAATCATTCTTAAGTTTATCTATGATGGCAAGTTGCTCTGCCAAACGAGTATCCATATCAGCAATGATAAAATCATTTTCAGCTTTTCTGATAGAGTCTAAAAGCAACATGCCGGCTTTGCGCTGTTCAAAAGATTTAGGATATTGCTTCTTCAAGCTATCGAGCTCTGCTTTTGCTTTGTCAAACTCTTGACTAGCTAGATACCTTCTTGAATTTTCTAATCGTTGGATTGCCCCCGAATGATCCGTAGAACAAGAGGCTATAAAAGCAATTATTGCAAAATATAGATAGAATCGTTTCATCGTTAAAAGCTATTTATTGTTTTATCGAATGCCAAATTACAAAATAAAATTTACTTAGACTATCTTTGCAGATCTATAAGACTGAAGAAACATGATAGATAAAGAAATCCTCATAGAAAAATTTTCTACCGATATATTCAAGCTCATCACTCGCACGGCTGATGCTCTTTCATTAGAGTGCTATGCTATTGGAGGCTATGTGCGCGACATCTTTCTATACCGTCCTTCCAATGACATCGACATTGTAACCGTGGGCAGTGGCATCAAACTAGCTCAAGCCGTGGCAAAAGAGCTAGGCAAGGGGGCTTACCTCAGTGTATTCAAAAACTTTGGAACAGCTCAGGTAAAATACAAAGATTATGAAATAGAGTTTGTGGGAGCAAGAAAAGAATCGTACCAAAGAGATTCGCGCAAACCGATTGTAGAAGATGGCACACTGCAAGACGACCAAAACAGAAGAGACTTCACTATCAATGCGCTTGCCGTATGCCTCAATCAAGACAGATTGGGAGAGCTGCTCGACCCTTTTGGAGGATTGCAAGACATGCAAGACCTAACCATCCGAACACCTCTCGATCCCGATATCACATTCAGCGATGATCCGTTGCGCATGATGCGAGGAATTCGTTTTTCGTCACAACTGGCTTTTGATATCGAAGATGAAACCTTCGATGCCATCACCAGAAACGCTAAACGCATAGAGATCATCTCTAAGGAACGAGTGATTGATGAATTGAATAAGATTGTTTTATCTCCAAAACCTTCATTAGGATTTATACAATTGGACAAAACGGGTTTACTGAATCTTATTTTTCCAGAATTGGTTGCCCTAAAAGGTGCTGAAACGAAAGATGGTGTCGGCCACAAAGATAATTTTTATCACACACTTGCCGTTTTAGACAACATAGCTCTAAAGACAGATAATCTCTGGTTACGATGGGCTGCTATTTTTCACGACATTGCCAAACCAGCGACCAAGCGATGGGATAATAAATATGGTTGGACATTCCACAATCACAACTTCATTGGCGAGAAAATGCTCCCTAAGATATTTAGAGAGATGAAACTCCCCCTGAATGAGAAAATGAAATATGTGCAAAAGCTTGTCTTGTTGCACATGCGCCCTCAGGTTTTGGTAGATGAAGATATTACAGATTCAGCCGTTAGACGTCTTTTGTTTGAAGCTGGCGACGATGTAGATGATCTGATGACACTTTGCGAGGCAGACATCACCTCCAAAAATCCTAAGAAGGTGCAACGTTATTTGAACAACTTCAAGATCGTTCGTCAAAAATTAAAAGAGATAGAAGAAAAGGATCAGGTAAGAAATTTTCAACCACCGATTGATGGTGCAGAAATTATGGAAATATTTGGTTTGCCTCCCTCTGCAGAAGTGGGCAGACTGAAATCCTCGATAAAAGATGCTATCTTAGATGGCGTAATTCCTAACGAATATGATGCCGCTTATCAGTATTTGTTAGAGAAGGCAAAAAGCATAGGGCTGGAGATTAAAAAGTAAAACGTAAAGCAATAATAAATATGGCAATACTTTCATTAATAGTAGCAATAGATCAAAACAATGCAATAGGCAAAGGAAACAAGATGCTGACTCACCTTCCTGATGACTTGAAGTATTTTCAAAAGGTGACATCCGGACACTCTGTTATCATGGGTAGAAAAACGTTCGATTCCTTACCCAAAGGTGCCTTACCCAACAGACGAAACATTGTGATCTCTAGGGATACGGATCTAGAGATAGAAGGATGTGAAGTAGTCAACAGCATCGACGAAGCCATCGCCATCACCATGAGCGAAGATGAAGTATTTATTATGGGTGGAGGAATTATCTACAAAGAAACAATTGACTGGGCTGACCAACTATATATCACTCATATTCAACATGCCTTCGAGGAAGCTGAAGTTTATTTTCCTAAGTTCGATAAAGAAGACTGGAAAGAAGTGTGGCGAGAAGATCACCAAGCAGATGAGAAGCATAAATATGCTTTTAGTTTTGTAAAGTATGAGAAATTTTAAGCTTATAAACTTGTTATTCTGAAACAAACACACTACATTTGCAACCCAAAATAGATTGAGAATAATAACAAAATACATATAAAGAGATGAAAAGAACATTTCAACCATCAAACAGAAAGAGAAAAAACAAACACGGTTTCCGTTCAAGAATGGCTACAGCTAATGGACGTAGAGTGTTAGCATCTCGCAGAGCTAAAGGTAGAGCTAAATTATCTATCTCTGACGAGTACGGAAAATACGGATTGAGATAATCATCCTTTTTCAGAAAAATAAAAAGAGACTGTTTCTAAATGAGACAGTCTTTTTTGTATTAAGTCTACTTACTTAAAAGCATATTTCAAATCCTTACGTAAAGATATCCCAACAGACCCTAAAGGGAAACATTTACACCTGTGCTTCCGGCCTACCTCTTTACCCCTGAGCGTCAATTCACGCCTCGCCCCTTATCCTCTATGATTTTATCTATCTTCCTCAAAAAGACCTCTAAAACACTCCAAAGAGAGCTTCTCAATCACCTTCCAAACTTCACCTTCTCCGTCTAGGAACCCCTCTTATTTCCGTCTCTTTTTAGGACTTCTACTTTACATCTGAATTTTCATAATAGGAAGGGATAATTTGAATGATTAATAGAATCAGGAAATGCATTACACTCAACATAATGGAAACAAAAAAGGTTTGAAAATCAATCGACTTTCAAACCTTTTCTTTATATTTCATAATTATACATACAAAAACAGCAGGAATTTAATCCAATTAACCTTTAAAAATATAAATCAGGTCTCGGAACAAACTCCAGAAAGGAGGTGTTCCAGCCGCACCTTCCGGTACGGCTACCTTGTTACGACTTAGCCCCAGTCACCGGTTTTACCCTAGGACGCTCCTTGCGGTTACGTACTTCAGATACCCCCAGCTCCCATGGCTTGACGGGCGGTGTGTACAAGGCCCGGGAACGTATTCACCGCGCCATGGCTGATGCGCGATTACTAGCGAATCCAGCTTCATAGAGTCGAGTTGCAGACTCCAATCCGAACTGAGAATGGTTTTTGAGATTTGCACATGGTCACCCAATAGCAGCCCTTTGTACCACCCATTGTAACACGTGTGTCGCCCCGGACGTAAGGGCCGTGCTGATTTGACGTCATCCCCACCTTCCTCGCATCTTACGATGGCAGTCTCGTTAGAGTCCCCAGCTTAACCTGATGGTAACTAACAATGAGGGTTGCGCTCGTTATGGCACTTAAGCCGACACCTCACGGCACGAGCTGACGACAACCATGCAGCACCTCCATAGGAGTCCCGAAGGAAAGAAGGCATCTCTGCCAACCGCCTCCTACAGTTCAAGCCCGGGTAAGGTTCCTCGCGTATCATCGAATTAAACCACATGTTCCTCCGCTTGTGCGGGCCCCCGTCAATTCCTTTGAGTTTCATTGTTGCCAACGTACTCCCCAGGTGGATTACTTATCACTTTCGCTTAGTCTCTGACTATCATATCGCCAAAAACTAGTAATCATCGTTTACTGTGTGGACTACCAGGGTATCTAATCCTGTTCGATACCCACACTTTCGTGCATGAGCGTCAGTAATGGCTTAGTAAGCTGCCTACGCAATTGGAGTTCCTCGTTATATCTATGCATTTCACCGCTACACAACGAATTCCGCCTACTTCAACCACACTCAAG
Organism: uncultured Dysgonomonas sp.; assembly: GCA_937995835.1. GTDB lineage: Bacteria > Bacteroidota > Bacteroidia > Bacteroidales > Dysgonomonadaceae > Dysgonomonas. The sequence goes on from CALKIV010000092.1 coordinate 19,856, forward strand.
AATCACAGTTTCAATGGCAAGCTGAACGTTGAGCGTCCAGATTTCACCACTGACTTACAATCCCGCCTGCGCACCCTTTAAACCCAATAAATCCGGATAACGCTCGCATCCTCCGTATTACCGCGGCTGCTGGCACGGAGTTAGCCGATGCTTATTCATTAGGTACTTGCAATATACTACACGTAGTACACTTTACCCCCTAATAAAAGATGTTTACAACCCATAAGGCAGTCATCCATCACGCGACTTGGCTGGTTCAGACTTGCGTCCATTGACCAATATTCCTCACTGCTGCCTCCCGTAGGAGTCTGGGCCGTGTCTCAGTCCCAGTGTGGGGGATAAACCTCTCAGTTCCCCTATTCATCGTTGCCTTGGTAAGCCGTTACCTTACCAACTAGCTAATGAAACGCATGTCTATCTCACACCAATAAATCTTTCATTAAAAAATCAGGTGACTCTCTAATTATATCACGTATTAATCCGTCTTTCAACGGGCTATCCATGAGTGTGAGGTAAGTTACATACGCGTTACTCACCCATCCGCCGGTCGCCATCTAAAGTAGTAAACTACCTCAATGCTGCCCCTCGACTTGCATGTGTTAGGCCTATCGCTAGCGTTCATCCTGAGCCAGGATCAAACTCTTCTTTGTATATTATTTTTTATATATTTCTAAGTTAGATTCCAAAACCTTTAGATGATCTATATCCTATTAATTTATTCCTATAAAAGAATTAATCAAGCTAAAAAAATTAAAAACTATAAGCTAATGCTCATAGCCTGCTGTTGTATGTACAATATGTGAAAGATCACTTTTGATCACAATCGCGGCCTTTTTCCGTTATTGTGAGTACAAAGGTAGGCGTTTTTTATTTATCTCCAAATAAATCGAAAGTATTTTTCAAACTTTATTTGAAGCACTTCTATAAAATACTGTTTTACAACATATTTACGCTTCATCTTTTTTTGAAAAATATTTACACCATTGCGACAAAGCACATTCTGGACACTTCGGTTTACGTGCCACGCAAATATAACGTCCATGCAAAATCAACCAATGATGTGCTAAATGCAATAACTGTTTAGGAATATTTTTTAATAATTCCTTTTCTGTCTCAAGTGGAGTTTTGGAATTATTAGTCAATCCTAATCGATTTGATACACGGAAAACATGTGTATCAACAGGCATTGCAGGTTTATCAAAAGCGACAATCAACATCACATTAGCTGTTTTACGCCCTACCCCTGGGAGCGATTCTAATGCTTCTTGCGTATCTGGAACTTGTCCTCCAAAATCATTTACTAGTTTTTTTGCCATTCCTACAAGATGCTTTGCCTTATTATTAGGATATGAGATGCTTTTAATATACTCAAAAACATATTCCGGTGTAGCAACAGCTAAAACCTCTGGTGTGGGAAATGCTTCGAACAATGCAGGCGTAACCATATTTACACGTTTATCTGTACATTGTGCCGACAGAATAACTGCTATCAACAATTCATAAGGTGAGCTATATTTTAATTCAGTCTCAGCCTCTGGCACATTGTCTTCGAACCAACCTAATATATACTTATATCTCTCTGCTTTCTTCATGAACTACTTCTTATAATATAAAATAAAAATCTCCTATAGGTTTTACGCTATAGGAGATTAAATATACTATGATTATGACAATAATCAAAAACCTACTTTAACCCTATTATCCAAAACATCCATTTTGTTCATTAACATATAAGTTGATGAATAGGCTAATAATTGAGAATATTCTCTCTGAAGCATATATTTAATTTGCTCACTATTATATTCAGTCGGTTCTGTTTTTCTTTCCACAACATTTACTACATAAACCCCATTTTCGCCTTTCAAAGGAGAAGACATAGCGTCAGTTTTGCCTAGTTTAGCTTGAACATTCAGAACAGGCTCGTAACCAACACCTCCTATAGATCTCGTTTGGAAAGTTACAAATTTTGCAGTATCTACTCTAGCATCTAGTGCAGTAGCCAAAGATGCTAATGTCTTTTGATCTTTACCAACCAAATCTTGTGCAATCTTGTCTGCTTTCTTATTCTTAACAAGTTCAGCTTTCAATATATTTTTAACTTCTTTGTTGCTTACTGGTAAATACCCTTCTTCTGTTTCGCCAGTTAATACTGCTACTATACGAGCATCGGCTGTTTCAAATTTCTTAATCTCGTCAAGTTCTCCATTATTAAATGCCCAACGAACAATTTCTCTTGTCCCCGGTATATTATCTAATGTTGGATTATTTGGATAGATTAAAGCATCTGTTATGACATTAAATCCTTTTCCTAATGCAGCTTCAGCAAATTCTGATGGATTTTTATTTTCTGAAATAAACTTATTTATTTCATTATCTATACTGTTGTTAGTTTTATCACTTACAATAACAGGCATTGTTACATCAGCAACTTTCACTTTTACTTCTGGCTGGCTCAAATCTTCGACTTTAACCAAAGCAGTCATACCATTTAGATCTACTTTAAAAACTGATCCTTTGGAAGCTTTGAAGCATTGTTCACCGATTCCACTACCAAGTAGGTCAACTTCAGTATACCATGCTGGCTCTCCTGCTTGAGGCATATTAGGAAACATTTCTTGAGCTAAAGCTTTAAATGTTTTTCCTTTGCTCAAAACTGTTTGAAGGCTATCTGCCAAGAACGAAGCCTGTGCTGGATCGAAGCTCTGGATAGGAAGCATACTTATTTTAACTGAATTAGGACCAACAGTTCTATCTACATACTGATACATAGTGTATGATCTGTCGCCACGAACTGGGCCGTATATATCTCCAACAGAAGACGTTTTCAAGAAGTTTTTCACTTCTGGCGCAGTAATACTATCAAGAGCTATAAAAGCATCTAAATATTGTCTTGCTGAATATTGATTTACAACAAGTGCCGGTCTATCTGTTTTTTGCAGCTCTGCCTTAACTTGCTCCATTTGATTTTCGATTTCTAAATAATCTCCATCACTAGGAATTACTTCTTTCAACAGGTAAGTAACACTTCTTGATGGATATTTTGAAAAGAAGTTCTCCTTCTTTATATTGTATAGGTCTTGAATTTCAACATCAGATACTTCAACTGCTGAATCATCAACAATATTATAATTTTGTGAGATATAGGCTAAATCAGCGACTCCATTAGATTCAGCAAAATAAGATTTTGCTTCTAGCTCATTAACCAAAACACTTCCAACTACTAGCGAAGCATATTTTTCTTCTAAACGAGTATATCGCATGCGGTTTTCGATGTATGACCAAATACGTTGATACTCCTCTTGAGCTACTTGCATTTGCGGATCGTCTGAGTTGTCATTAACGATGTTAAGAAACTCATTTAACGCTGCACGACTAAACTCTCCTGTTTGAGGATTAATAAAATATGGTACATCAAACAATACTGGCGACATTTCCATTCCATGTGTCATGTCATTCAACTCTGCATCAGTCACAGCGATGCCTAGTCTTTCTGCTTGATCTTGCAAGAGAATTTCTGTTACCATGTTTTGGAAAACTTCTTCTTTCACTCTAGCAAGTTGCATCTCGTCCAATTGACCATTTTGCGTTTTGCTCTTCTCCAAATCTTCTTTTACTTGCAACCTCTCAGAATATTGTCGCGTTTTAACAACTTCTCCGTCAACAACAAAAGCTTTGTCTTTTGCTACATTCAAAAACTGAGTGATTTCTCCCCAAGGCACAATAAAAGCTAGCAAGCCAACTGCTATCACACCAACTAATAATGTAGATTTACTTCTAATTTTCTGTAATGCACCCATTTATTTATAAGTGTTTTTTATAATTTGTTATTTTGTTTTTCAAATTTTGCTTGCGAAGATAATAAAACATGATCGATTTACGTGCATATTAACTTCATTTTATTTAACTGAATCCTTTTTCAATTCTTCATTTTCCTTTTCATAGACATAAAAATCGGCATCTTCAGCTCTATGATAAGTATATTCTGTCATATCCTGATTGGACTCGAAGCCATAAGCTTTCATCGTCGCTTTATACGGTTCTCTGATTATAACATATAAATCTGAATATATCCGATCTTCTTGTTCATTCCAATAGAGTTCTTCGCTATTGAATGTGGCTCCGTCGACATTGATGATTTCAACATTTCCTCTCAGTTTCCATAGTTTTTTTCTTTCATAGTTCCACACACTATCTGCTCTACCTGTGGTTATAACATTCATCAAGGTGTCGAACTGCTCCATATAAGCACTATCTGGAAAAAGAGTGTAAGGGTCTTGAGCTTTGTCGAACAACAGCATTGTTCTAGCTATAACTTTAAATCGAACCCTACCTGAATCAGATATATACATGGTATCATTCTGAGTACGAATTGTTGGAATTGTTTCTTTGTCATAAAAGTTTACTACTTCAGCTTTTTTACCTTCGCATGAAAACATAAACAGACACAAGATAAAACTTACTAAACCAATCAGCCTACAAAATAATTTTAGCGACATAGGAGAAATTACAATTCTTTTATTGTATTAGAACCGATCAACGTATCTTGCGTTGGTAGAACCATAGCTCATTGATGTTCATATTCAATGAAACACCAAAGAATCTTTCAGACACCATATTCTTTTGCTCTGGTCTTAGATATTTATACTCAAAGTTTATATTCAAATATGATGTTCTTCCTCCCACTGCATCTTTATCTGTCAAAGGCAGACCAATACCTAGTGTAGCACCATACTCATTGTAACCTTTTATTTTCTTATCTTCGGTATTAACATTTACATATGAGTTACTATAATTCAAACCTCCTCTGAATTTTATCTTTTGAAAATAGTTTTGAGAATATTCAGCTACACGATACTCAGCCCCAGCAGCAAACTTCCATCTATTATTGAATCTATTGCTACTATTCAAGCCATCGTTCATTTCATCCGAATAATTTACACCTTTCCAGTTCTCATATTTCACATCAAAGCCCAGTAGCATTCTTCTTTTATAATTATAGATAGCTCCCGCTCCAAACATATGTGGTGTTCCTGCATTGATTGAACCATTGTAAAGTTCTTTAATCACAAGTCTTGTATCTGGATCAATTTGTAGTCTTGTCAATTTCCCTGTTCCATTTATCTTCGGGTTATAAACTAATCCTAATGTTAGAGCACTCATATCCTTAAGTTTCATCTGATATTGTAGCCCTAAATCAAACTTAACAGACGTAACATTCAATTTTGCTCTTTCAGCAGTACGATAAGAACCAACTTCTGATATACCAGTAAGTTCATTTGCATAATTTAAGTTACCGAAAAGATATGACACATTAAAACCAGCTGTTAGGCCTTGGATAGGCAACTTATATCCTAGTCCAAGATATACCTGGCTTAATCCTCCTGAACCATCATGCAGCACATGATAAGTGGTTTCATCTCCTAACTCATTCTTTGCTGTTTTAACACTTCCTAAACGATATCCTGTAGAGGAAAAAGGAAGAATACCAAAACTTAGTCCTAGCTTTTTACTTAAAGGGAATAATGCTGTTACATAATCGAGACCTCCATTACTTTTCGTATCCTTTGCTCCATTCTCTTTATAAGATGTACTATTATAGTTTACTCCTATATCGAAGATAAAGGTTAAAGAGTCCACTTGTGCATAAGATGCCGGATTCAGTGGATTAGCACTCTGGCTAGTATGCAACCCATATCCTACTCCTCCCATACCACGAGACGGACCAGTTGTCTGATCTTTTAAGGCTCCTAAACCATAACGGCTGTAAGGAGAGTTTGTTTGCGCGTTTACTGATATTGCCAGAAAATTTAGAGAAGCTAGTAGTGCTACAAATAGGATCTTATTACTTTTCAACATTATAAACAATTAAGTTTGTTTCCGTTCTTACTGAATTTCTATCACACAAGATGTTGCATAGTTAAAGCAATTTTCTGTGACGAAAAAATTAAATAGCCAAAATTAAGTAAAGATTTTCAATCTATCTGCCAGACTGAAAAAAAACTATTGCAAAGTAAGTTAAAATAAATTACTTATTACGATAAAACGAACAAAATGGGTAGTTTAAATGATAAGTTATTATATTTGCAACTTGATTTTTAAACTGTATAGGGCTAAATAGGTTCATGTTAAAACAAAATATAAAGTCATTTTTAACCCCACTAGGGTCTTTGAAAAACATCGGATTCTTCCTTTTTCTTTTCATCCTCTTTGACCTTATCTGGAAGATAGCAGTAGACTTTGGTGAAGGTGATAACGAACGTATTATTCTGGTTTTTGGAAAAGATTTAACATCATACACTGATGCAGCTTGTCTGTGGACAGCAAAAGCAACGCATTGGCTGGTACATGACCTCTTAGGATATCAGGAATTTCACCGTGTTGGTATAACGCTTTACTTCGAGAACTCACTCCCCGTAGATGTCATTTGGGGATGCATTGGACTAAAACAATTTATCATGTTTCTATTTATTATGTGCCTCTATTTTGGCCCATGGAAACACAAACGCTGGTACATCCCTTTTTCTCTACTCATCCTGGTTCTTGTCAACATTTTGAGACAAGCCGTTATCTCGATCATCATTAAAGATCCATTTCCAGAATGGTTTATCACTTTCAACGAATGGAGACAGGGTATCGTTTGGGAAAATACACACGAAAGCTATTGGCGCTTCTATACGGACTGGTTTGAACTCTTTCACCGTGATCTATTTACTTGGATCTATTACGATGGAGTTATATTTATCCTTTGGTTAGTATGGGAGGAAAAGTTCAACAAACCATATCAAAGAATTAAAAATAAGAAGAAACCCGAAAAGGTTTAAAATCAACAGTTGATAGCTTCTCTAGTTAATGAAGATGAAGCATGAGAAAAGTTATTTACATCCAAGAACTCAACAAACTTAGCTTCATAATCTCCAATAGACAGTATCTTCTCAGTCTCTTTTTCCTCTTGATCCGTTATTTGATAAAAGATATCACGAAGACGTCTCAACTCTAACTTGTCTTTACTATCTAGGTTATTGAATATCTCTTTATAGACACCTAACGCTTCGAATTCAGACTGCCCACTCTCGGCCCAGCATTCGGGCAAGTGAGATAATGCACCTTTCAACATAAAAGTAAACAACATGTCACGAACCGTAGTGGTTAACGTATGAAACTGTGAAGTAATCACCCGATAAGAAAATACATTATATACAATCGGATTGTCTTCTTTACTGTCAAAAAAACTAAATGATCGAGAGGATGGATGATAAACAAAAAAGAGAGCATCATTGCTGTTCAATAAGCTATTGATACCAGGTGTATATATTCCCTCATTGTCCTCAGGCGAAGCATCATCGTAGTTTACTCGAAAATCATTTGCTTCTATAAATTCCATTAGATTTCTATCCTCTAACCAGTCTTTTTTTTGACTAGCTTCTGTCATAGCATAATCAATATCTAACAAACTTATGGCTAAGTTGTACTCTGTACCTTCTAATGGATTATCATTTCCTAAATATCGCAAATATGCCCATAAAACTGGTGAAATACTCAGATTCCACTTGTCTCCAAATGCTTTAATTTCCTTATCACCACAACCTTTGATCTCCTCCTCTTCACACAATCCTAAATATGCAAAGAACTTAGGAATACTGCTAAAAAAAGCTTCATATTTACCAATCATCATCTTTCCTTTTTATGTACAGAATTAGAAAACCTTTATTTTAGCCCCTTAATTCTATTCATACGAGTTCTAAATCTAATATTATATAAAGGCTGAAGAATATCAACTACAACCAGAGACAGATAATATTTTCCAGATTTAAAATATTTACAACCTTTATTTATCACAACTAATTGCGTTATTAATCTTACCAAGAATAGCAACACTCCCACTATCAAGAGTCCCCAATGCTGAACAGCAATAGCATAAACAGCTAAGGCAATAGAAAACACATAAAACACAGCCCTAGAAATTAGTTCTAAATTGAAAGCTTCTGCTGTTTTGTCTTTAAAGTTGCTGCGGGCTACTGAATAATTTTTTTTGATTCTTTTCCACAATGAGAAATTATCAATATCTGATTCTGTAAAAGCATCTTGATCTAGGCAAACTTTTGTATTGTTCTCGTTTACAATTTGATTAATAAAAGCATCTTCCCCATTTTCTATCGCCAAGTGCGAAGAGAAACCTTTGTTATTAAAAAACAACTCTTTCTTGAAAGCTACATTTCTATAGACACCTGTAAAAGGAGAGTTAAGTAAAGCATAAGACAAATATTGCATCGTAAAGATGAAATTATCGAAACGTGCGATTCTATTAAAGAATGTTTTGTTTTGAGCAAAGTAAGACACACCCAAAACGACATCAGTCCTTTCATCTATCTCTTGTGTCATCAATCTCATCCAATTTTTCGACATCGGTGCAGCATGGGGCTCTACAAAGAGAAGTACATCTCCTGTTGCTGCTTTGATTCCCAAGGTATAAGCTAGCTTTCGCCTACCAAAATTTCGGTCCGTAGAATATGGAATAAATGTACTATAAAGATTTTTATAATGAATCTTCAACGAGTCTAATACATCTTCAGTCTCATCTGTTGAGCCATCACTAATCACAATGACTTCAAAATTAGGATAATCTTGTTCTAAGATAACAGGAAGGAGTTTAGACAATCTGAAAGCCTCATTTTCAGAGGATATTATCACAGAGACCTTTTTGTCTTCTTGTGCATTAACCTCTTTTTTCTCCCCTTTTATCGCCACAGTGTATGGCAATTTGTAATATTTCAAATAAAAGAACAACTGTATTCCTAACAAGAATAGCAACACAACGATTGCAATTATCTCCATATAGTTAAAGGAGAAAAATTCTAAAAAACTTTCCATTTTCCAATCTTAAGTATAATAATAGTATATATAATTACATGACTTACAATAAGTCTGAATAATATGCTTTAGGAAGAGGACGTAGATTATATCCCGAAGCCATGATTTCCCCATAAGCTCCTGCTGATCGAAGAACTAAAATATCTCCACGTTTAGTTCCTCCTAATTCATAATCTTCTGCAAAACAATCTGATGATTCACAGATTGGACCTACCACATCATATTTTTGATTCGGTTGATCTGATGTTAAATTTTCTATTTTGTGATATGCATCATATAGAGCCGGACGAATTAAATCTGTCATTCCAGCATCTACAATTGCAAATTTCTTACTGATCCCCTCTTTCACATAAGTAACTTTCGTTACCAAGCTACCACATTGAGCAACAATAGAACGACCAAGTTCAAAATGCACCTTTTCATTTCCGATTTTCAGATGATCTTCAAAGACTTTGAAGTAAGCCCCAAAATCAGGAATTGGATGTTCTGAGGGATTGATATAATCCACTCCTAAGCCCCCACCAACATTGATGTGCTCTAGTTTGATTTTATGCTGATCGAAAATTTTCTGAATATGCTGAATTTCTTCGCAAAGACGTGCAAAAATCTCCATTTTCTCTATCTGGGAACCAATATGATAGTGAGCTCCTACTAAATTAATATTTTTCAAAGATGGCACAATGTCAATGATAGAGCTAATTTGAGAAACGTTAAGTCCGAATTTATTTTCGTCTGTTCCCGTCGTTATGTACTTGTGCGTTTCAGCATCCACATTAGGATTGATACGCAAAGCAACATTAGCTGTTTTTCCTTTCTTACGAGCGATTTCATCTATCACTAGAAGCTCAGGAAGTGATTCCACGTTAAAACATGAAATACCTACTTCCAGCGCTGTTATAATCTCTTTATCGGTCTTCCCCACTCCAGCAAAAACAATTTTAGATGGAGGAAAACCTGCTAAAGCTGCAGCCTGCACTTCATTCCCACTTACACAATCTGCTCCAAAGCCATGAGCCGCAATAGTTTCTAAAATCTTCTTGTTTGCGTTAGCCTTAATTGCATAATGTACAATGTAATTACGCTTCTTGGCTTCCTCTTTGATAACTTTCAGAGTCTCCTTCAACAGCGAGATGTCATAATAGTAGAATGGAGTTTCTAAACTCTTGAACTTGTCTGTTGGAAATGTACTACGAACCATAAATATATTATGAGAGTTTTGTTTAAAATAATTTTTCGTTTAGTATTTTCAATGTTCTCTCTTTTTCTTTTTTCTCTATCAAAAAAGAGAAACTCAAATTACTTCCTCCATACGAAATCATTCGCAAAGGTATATTTTTTATTGCTTCTAGTATATTAGAACCTATATTTTCATTCTTTATTACAAGATCTCCCACAATGGAAATAATCACCATATCACGATCAAGAGACACAGTTCCATATTTCTTCAGTTCATGAGCTATCTCGTCCAAATTTTTACAATCATCAATCGTTAAAGAAACTCCTATTTCAGAGGATGCCAACATATCAATGGAAGTTTGATACTTCTCAAACACCTCGAAAATGCGACGCAAGAAGCCATGAGCCAGTAACATCCTTCCTGATTTTATCTTGATGGCAGTAATGTTATCTCTTGCTCCTATCGCTTTCACAGTGCCCTCCTCTGTCTCATTGGAGATCAAAGTTCCCTTCGCTTCGGGCTTCAATGTATTTTTCAATCGCACAGGTACTCCTGCTAGTTTGGCTGGAAGCACACAAGTAGGATGTAATATTTTAGCACCGAAATAGGTTAGTTCTGCTGCCTCATCAAAGCTTAGTAACTCTATCGTTTTTGTTCCGCTAATATATTTAGGATCATTATTTTGCATCACATCAACATCTGCCCAAATTTGTATTTCCTTGGCATTTGTTGTAGCTCCAATAATGGCAGCTGTGAAATCACTCCCACCCTTATGCAGATCATCAATCTCCCCATAAGCATTTCGGCAAATATAGCCCTGAGTTATATAGATATGATCCTTTGGAGCCTCTTTTAGCAATTCGCCTAAGTGTTCTTTTATGTAAAGCATATCGGGTTCTCCATCCCGTCCAAGGCGCATATAATCTAATGCGGGCAGCACATGATGTTTAATGTCTTTTTCTTTCAGGAACAACGAAATTAAGTTGATGCTCAACAGTTCTCCTTGTGCCATCAATGCTCGTTGCTCAAAAAGAGTAAAAAGTTCTTCTGAGAAAGTTTTGATGTAGTCTATCATTTCAGCTAAAAACGTCTTAGCTTCATTCTTCGATACCTCAGTTTGATACAATTCTTTGATTAATGTCAAAAAGTGAGTATTCAACTTATTCACAACTTCAATAGCACCTTCTGTATTTTTGTTGTAAAAATATTTAGATATCTCTTCCAATAGTTCGGCTGTGCCAAGGATGGACGAGAAAACAATTATATTGTTTTCTTCTTTTTCGATAAGAGAAATTATATGCCTAATCTTTTCGGCATTGGCAATCGTTGCACTCCCAAATTTTAAAACTTTCATATCTATATGCTGTTTTTTGCTACACAAAAGTAGATAAAATAAATGAGATTAATTTTATTTTTCGATGGAAGGTGAATAATTAAAATTTATTTCTAACTTTGCATTTCAGATATTCAAATCATTAAACAGGATATTTGAAAGATGAAAGAGAAGAAAAAAGAAACAATCTATATAAATAAAGAAAAGGAACAGATACTTTAGCTATCTTGTTCCTTTTTTATTTTTTGATCTTTAAGTACTTTAGCGTATTCTATATAATAACATCATAATAAGAATTATAAGATGCATTCAGAAAAAACAGTTCAACTTATTTTAGAAAATGGAGCAATATTCGAAGGAAAATCTTTTGGTGCTGAAACAGCATCATCCGGAGAAGTTGTTTTTAGTACAGCCATGGTGGGCTACCCAGAAAGCCTAACAGACCCTTCGTTTAAAGGGCAAATATTGGTGATGACCTATCCGATTATCGGAAATTATGGTGTTCCGGCGAACTTATCTGACGAAGGATTATCAACCTTCTTCGAGTCTGAACAGATTCATATCAATGGACTTATCGTCTCTGAGTATTCTAATGAGTATTCTCACTGGAATGCAAAACAATCTTTAGGAGACTGGTTGAAATCAGAAAATGTTCCGGCAATATATGGAATAGACACCCGTGAGCTTACAAAACTAATCCGCGAGAAGGGTGCTTTAAAAGGTAAAATTGTATTCAACAATGCTAGCGAAGTTGACTTTACCGATCCTAACTTAGAAAATCAAGTTGCGAAAGTAAGTTGCACCGAAATTCTAGAATACGGCAAAGGAGATAAAACAGTAGTACTTGTGGACTGTGGTGTAAAACACAACATCATCAGGAATTTGGTAAACAGAGGCCTGAAAGTGGTACGTGTGCCATGGGACTACGACTTCAATCAAATGGAATGGGATGGTCTGTTCATTTCAAATGGTCCTGGTGACCCTAATCATTCTGAAGTGACGGTAAACCATATTCGCAAAGCAATGGAAAAAGGCAAACCTATCTGTGGTATTTGTATGGGAAATCAATTACTAGCAAAAGCAGGTGGTGCTAAAATATTTAAACTAAAATATGGACATAGAAGCCACAACCAACCCGTGAGAATGACAGGTACTACCAGATGTTTCATTACATCTCAAAACCATGGTTTTGCAGTAGATACTGATACGCTTGGTGCTGACTGGGAACCTCTTTTCGAGAATCTGAATGATGGAACAAACGAGGGAATCAAGCACAAAACACTTCCATTCTTCTCTGCACAGTTTCACCCTGAGGCTGCTAGTGGGCCTACTGATACAGACTTCATATTTGATATGTTTATAGAAAATTTATAATCAAACTTCCAAAATAAAAGAAAATGAATAAAGAGATACAAAAAGTTTTAGTTTTAGGTTCTGGCGCACTTAAAATTGGTGAGGCTGGAGAGTTTGATTATTCTGGTTCGCAAGCTCTAAAAGCACTAAAGGAAGAAGGAATCGAAACTGTTTTGATCAATCCCAACATTGCAACTGTGCAAACTTCTGAAGGAAGTGCTGACAAAATATATTTCTTACCTATCACTCCTCACTTTGTAGAGAAAGTAATTCAAAAAGAAAACCCACAGGGGATTCTCCTTGCTTTTGGAGGACAAACTGCCCTCAATTGTGGGGTACAACTTTATGAACAAGGGATCCTTGAAAAATATAATCTTAAAGTTCTTGGTACTCCTGTGCAAGCTATCATGGATACCGAAGACAGAGAACTGTTTGTCAAGAAGCTTGATCAGATAGATGTAAAAACAATAAAGAGTGTAGCTGTTGGCAACATAGAAGATGCTGTGAAAGCAGCCGACAGTCTGGGTTATCCCATCATCGTTCGTGCTGCATATGCACTAGGTGGACTCGGTTCGGGCTTCTGCGACAATGAAGAAGTGCTGAGAGTGTTGGCTGAAAAAGCGCTAAACTATTCATCCCAACTTTTGGTAGAAAAATCGCTAAAAGGATGGAAAGAAATAGAATACGAAGTGGTAAGAGACAAGTATGGCAACTGTATGACAGTGTGTAACATGGAAAACTTCGACCCACTAGGAATTCACACAGGGGAGAGTATCGTGGTTGCACCATCACAAACATTGACCAACTCCGAGTTTCATAAGCTTCGTGAATTATCTATCAGAATAGTAAAACATATAGGAATCGTGGGCGAATGTAACGTACAATATGCCTTCGACCCCGAATCAGAAGACTATAGAGTGATAGAGGTGAATGCTCGTTTGAGCCGTTCGTCCGCCTTAGCTTCTAAAGCTACGGGCTACCCTCTTGCTTTTGTGGCTGCTAAATTAGGTTTAGGATATGGCTTGTTTGAATTAAACAACTCTGTAACTAAATCTACATCGGCTTTCTTCGAGCCTGCACTAGACTATGTTGTTGTGAAAATACCTCGCTGGGACTTAGGAAAATTCCATGGAGTATCGAAAGAGCTAGGTTCGAGCATGAAATCGGTTGGCGAAATTATGTCAATCGGAAGAACCTTTGAAGAAGCAATACAAAAAGGTCTACGCATGATCAATATTGGTATGCATGGTTTTGTTGCAAACAAACCGCTAGAATATGACGACTTAGATAATGCTCTTAGCCACCCGACTGACAAACGTATTTTCTACATAGAGCAAGCTTTCTCAAAAGGTTATTCAATAGAAAAAGTGCATGAGTTGACGAAAATCGACAATTGGTTCTTGCAACGCTTGCATCATATCTTCACATGTGCACAAGAATTAGAAAAGAGTAATACGATACAGGCACTTCCTCTCGAGTTGCTACACAAGTCTAAAAAAATGGGCTTCTCTGACTTTCAGATTGCAAAACTTGTAAGCAAAGATGCTGATAAAGCTGACGTAATTGCTCTACAAGTGCGCCGTATCCGTAAAGAGAATGGCATCATTCCATGTGTAAAACAGATAGATACGCTGGCTGCAGAATATCCTGCACAAACCAACTATCTATACATTACATATAATGGAAGCGAAAATGATGTAAAATACAAAGGAGACAAAAAATCTGTTATTGTTCTTGGATCAGGGGCTTACAGAATTGGCTCATCTGTTGAATTTGACTGGTGTTCTGTTAATGCTCTGCAAACTGTAAAGAAAGAAGGTTATCGCTCTGTGATGATCAATTACAATCCGGAAACAGTTTCTACTGATTACGATATGTGTGATCGCTTGTATTTCGACGAACTGACTTACGAACGTGTGATGGACATCATCGAACTGGAGAATCCTCATGGAGTAATAGTTTCTGTGGGAGGTCAAATTCCAAATAACCTTGCCATGCGACTAGATGCTGCAAAGGTACATATCTTAGGTACTACTGCCCAAAATATCGACAATGCTGAGGACAGACATAAATTCTCTAGCATGCTAGACAGAATTGGTGTAGACCAACCAAGATGGAAAGAGTTAACTTCGCTCGATAATATCAAAGACTTTATCAAAGAAGTTGGTTATCCGGTATTGATTCGTCCTTCATATGTACTTTCGGGTGCAGCAATGAATGTTTGTTCGAATGACGAAGAGCTCGAAAACTTCTTGAGTTTGGCTGCTGAAGTATCTCAAAAACACCCTGTGGTGGTTAGTGAGTTCCTTCAAAATGCTAAAGAGATAGAACTAGATGCTGTAGCTAAAAATGGGGAGATAGTGGTATATGCCATCGCCGAACACGTAGAGTTCGCAGGGGTACACTCTGGAGACGCCACCATCCAATTCCCAGCACAACGCATCTATGTGGAGACTATGCGAAGAGTAAAACGCATAGCTGCTAAAATTGCAAAAGAGCTGAATATAACAGGCCCTTTCAACATGCAGTTCTTAGCCAAAGATAACAGAGTTAGAGTGATTGAGTGTAACTTGAGAGCTTCAAGATCTGTACCTTTTGTTTCTAAAGTTTTGAAAACAAATTTCATCGAACTAGCTACACAAGTGATGCTAGGCAAAGAAGTGAAGAAACCAGAAAAGAACGTATTTGAAATCGAATGTGTAGGTATTAAAGCTTCACAGTTCTCTTTCTCTCGTCTGCAAAAGGCTGACCCTGTGTTAGGAGTAGATATGTCCTCTACAGGTGAAGTAGGTTGTATAGGTTCAGACTTCTACGATGCCATGCTGAAAGCCATGCTATCAGTAGGACATAAGATTCCTAAAAAGACAGTACTTTTCTCTACAGGTCCTGCAAGATCGAAAGTGGAATTATTAGAATCAGCTCGTCTCTTACACGAAAAAGGTTATGATATATATGCCACCGAAGGATCTCAAAAATTCTTAGAAAGTAATGGGATCCCTGCCACTAGAGTTTACTGGCCATCGGACAACATGCAACCTAATGCTGTGGAAATGATCCACAACAAGCAGATTGATTTGGTAGTCAATATTCCTAAAAACTTCTCTTCAGGAGAGCTTAAAAATGGTTACAAGATCAGACGCTCATCTATAGACTTCAATGTACCTCTATTGACCAACGCGCGTCTTGCTTCAGCCTTCATTCAAGCCTTCTGTAAGAAAGACATTGAAGATCTAGAGATCAAAGCATGGCAAGAATACGAGGCTTAATTTCCACGTAGCTTGAATAAGACAAAAGGGATGCACATTAGTTGTGCATCCCTTTTTCATTGTATAAGCAATATCGTATTTTATTTTTCTAATGGGTTCATGATTACTTCAATCAAATTTCCTTGTTTGAAGAATTCGTTTGCAGCTTGTTGCAACTCTTTTTTGGTTATTGATTTTGTCATATTTAAAACTTCTGTTTGATCATCTTCACCATAGAATAACTTTTGCATCACCACAGATTTCCAATATTCATTATTAGTTTCTCTTTCTCCTAATGCTTTAAGAGAGTGCTCTTTCACTTTATTAAAATCTTCATCATCAATTCCTTCAAAAGCTAACTTTTGAAACTCACTATGAATCTTCGGAGCTAACTTTTCCACTTTCTCGGCATCTGTGTCAAAAAGAATAGTCAATGTTGCTTGCCCTTCAGGCACACGATCTAGAGAAATCCCTTGCCCCACTCCATAAGTTCCACCTTCTTCCTCTCTTATGGTTCGAGTATAAACTATATCTAAAACTTGACTAAGCATATTTAGAACTAATTTATTCTTTTGTGTATAGTCAAATTTTGCTTTATACAATGCATAAAAAGTAGTTTTAGGCTCCATCATACCTTGCTCAAAAACTGTTTTGGATTTTCCATTTCTTATTTCTTTGATGGATTTAGCGTTATATTGCATCTCCTTGTTTCCTGATGGAAGAGACGCCAAATAAGTTTCCACCAAAGGTTTCAACACCTCTTTATTAATGCTTCCGACAAAAGAGAAACTAAATGATCCCGGATTAGCAATCATACGTTTATAAAATTCAATAATCAAATCATAGTCCAGATTAAGTACATTTTCTTCAGTTAATGGAGCATATCGGGGAGCATAACCGTATTTTGCAAAAGTCATATATTGCTCAAGCGTGTAGTTAGGTTTAGCTTGTGAGTTTCTAACCTGCGACAATATCATACTCTTGACATTCATAAACATGCCTTCATCCTTTCTTGGTGCAGTGAAATACAAATAAAGCAATTGCATAAAACTTTCTAAGTCCTTTTTAGAAGAATACCCTGAAAAATTGTAGTTTGTCGTACTAACACCTGGGCTCAAACTGATCGTTTTACCTGCAAGAACTTTATTCAATTCCGTGGTGCTAAAGTTGCCAATACCTCCAATGTAAGGAACATAGTTCACTAAGCTTGCTTCATTTATTTCTGAATCTTGTGCTAGAGAATGTCCTCCATAAGCAAGTGCAGACATCGTTATCTGGTCATCCTTATGTGGAGTATTCATGACTGCCACTTTTATGCCATTCGATAGTGTCCAAACTTCCATACCTTTGATCGTAGAGTCTTGTTCCACTTTCAAGATTGAACCAGCCTTTGGGATCTCGGAGAGTAAAGGCTCTGTAATTACTTCTTCTACATATATTTCTATTTCTTCATTCTTGACTGTTTCAACAATTTCAAAAATTTCTTTTTCTGTTGGTAGTACAAGCCCATCCTTCTCCGGAGCTGTCAATGTGATTACATTATTTTCATCGGAAAGAAGCTTTATCATCATGGCATTGATCATATCCGAACTCAACATCGGCAAAATTTTCTTTGTCAATTCATACTCGAAAGCAATGCCTGGAATTGGTTCTCCACCTGTGAAACTACGCACATATTCTTCTACAAAATTATTATTTTGTTGTTGAGTTCGGTTGTTGTACGTTTGTTCAAAGGATGATAAATAGTTCGACTTTGTTCTCTCTAGCTCTGCGTCCGTAAAACCATACCTTTTCACTCTCTCAATTTCTCTCAAAAGTGTTGCTAACGATTCTTTTTCTTTTCCCTCTTTACTCATCACCACAGATGTCCAAGCATCCTTTGTTTTAGAAACAATAAATTCACCATCAAAAACAGATGAAGCTACAAAAGGAGAAGTTGCTTCTTTCGATATTTCATTCAAACGCTCTGTCAGCATCACCGTTGCTAGTATAGATGCTACTTTTGTAGTATAACCATCTACCGTATGTTGCATTGCTTCTGACATTCTATCATGCTTAACATAGTATGAAATCAAAGAGCGTGTATCTTCTTTATCCGTCAATACGGCAACAATAGGTTCTTTGTTATCTGGCACAGTATAATATACTCTTTCAGCCCTATTTTCAGAAAGTGGAATTTTAGAGAACATGGCTTTCACCTGAACCTCCATCTTATCTGCATCAATATCCCCTACGATGATTACAGCCTGCAAGTCTGGCCTGTACCATTTTTTATAATAATCCTTCAAGGTCTGATACTCAAAATTATCAACCACCTCCATTTTACCAATAGGCAGACGATCAGCATATTTACTACCTTCAAAAATTACAGGAAATAATTTTTCCCAAGTCCTAGTCATTGCTCCGGAACGAGTTCTCCACTCTTCCTTAATGATTGCACGCTCCTTGTCTATTTCTTCATTTTTCAGTTCCAGAGAACCTGACCAATCGTACAAAATCATTAATGTAGAGTCAATAATTCCTTGACGCACAACAGGAATATCACTCAGAGTATATACAGTTTCATCATATCCGGTATATGCATTCACATTCGCCCCAAAACGAGCCCCCACTGTTTCTAAATAGTTGAGCATTGTTTTTCGTCCTGGATAGTTTGTTGTACCATTAAAAGCCATATGCTCTAAAAAGTGCGCTAGTCCTGCTTGAGAATCTTCTTCTTGCATTGATCCCACTTTCTGAGCCAAATAGAAATCGGCTCTTTTTTCAGGGTATTTATTATTACGAATGTAATAAGTCAACCCATTTTCTAACTTGCCATATCGTACATCTGGATCAATGGGAAGTTGCTCTTGCCCTTGAGCAAATAGGCAAATGCCCAATGCAAATAGTAGTAGTGTTATTTTTTTCATTAAATTCATTTGTATCGGTTTCAATATTGATTTGAATACTAAAGGTAAGAAATTCGATGAAGATGAACAGTTTTATATTAAAAATAATATTCTTTCACTCGTTTTGAAAAACTTTTTTGTCCTTCCCATCGAGAAATAGTATATTTGTTAGTATTAATAGAAACGATTATGAAACAATTAACCATCCTTGGAGCAATAACAATTCTTCTTTTCTTCGCAGCTTGTGATAAAACTGGACGAGAAAAAGTGGCTATGAATAAAGCTTTTAGAGCCTATATAGCCCAAAATGACAGCATCAAAAACTATAATACAAAAATAGAGCATGTTGAAATTGTGTCATATGAGCGTCTCACCTATGTAGATACAGTTGAACATAAAGACGCCTATGAAGCAAGGGTGCATTTCGTGGCTACAACTGCCTATGAGGGGAGCAAAAAAATATATAATATAAATGACACGGTTGTCTCATATTTTGACAAAGATCTTAACATGATACATATGGTAAATACTGGTGTCAAATAAAAACGAATTTTTATGTACTTATACACTACACAACCAGCCATAGAGGCTGATTCTATCACTGTATCCATAGCTAACTGGCTAAATTCAGTTTTGAGTTCGCTAGGTATATCTGATAACTTCTTAGTCATATCCAAGTTATTAATTCTACTCACAATAGCTTGTATACTCATTGCAGTATTACTATTCGCAGCCAAAAAGATTATCGACTTTTTCTTTGTGCGAATTTATAAAATCACAAACATCAAGTTGTTAGATTACATGCGGATAAACAAACTCCCGTACTATCTAGCTTTGCTTATTCCTTATACATTTGTGAGGACCACAATTCCTATTATATTGATTGATTTTCCGAGACTGATTTCGCCTGCTATCAAATTGGTAGAAATTTATTTAGTCTTGATGATCATTTGGGCAATTCTTGCTTTAGCAAAGGCTTTCTTAAATTTGCTTCAAGAACGTCCTGCATTTGAAAACAAACCAATGCACAGTTATGTGCAAGTTATCGCTATCATTTTATACATCTTTGGAGGTGTATTTATTATAGCCATTCTCACCGGACAAAAACTAGGTGTGGTATTTGGAGCACTCGGAGCAGCATCTGCTGTGATGATGCTCATTTTTCAAGATTCGATCAAAGGTTTTGTTGGAAGCGTGCAGATGTCTACCAACAACCTAGTGGAACTTGGTGACTGGATTACGATGAACAAATATGGTGCAGATGGTAACGTAGAAGAAGTTACTCTCAACTCAGTTAAAGTGAGAAACTTTGACAAAACCATTACAACTATACCAACTTATGCTTTGATTTCAGACTCTTTCCAAAACTGGAAAGGGATGCAAGAATCAGGTGGTCGTAGGTTCAAAAAGTGTATTCACATTAAACAAAGTTCGATACGGTTCTTGAGTGAAAAAGAGATCGAAAAATTCACAAAAACAGACTATCTTAATAAGCTAATTGAAGAAAAGAAAGTTCAATATAGCACAATGGATAGATCTCTTATTGATAATGCACTACCCATAACAAATAATGATTTATTTATGGCTTATGCTATGCACTATCTTAAGAACCATAAAAAGATAGCACAAGATATGACGCTTCTAGTTCGTCAACTAGCACCTACCACCACAGGTATCCCTGTGGAGATATATGTATTTACTGCTACTACAATTTGGGCAGAATATGAAGGTATTGCAACAGATATCATAAATCACTTGACGGCAATAGTCCCAATCTTCGATCTCAAAGTATATGAATTAGCTTCTGACACTAATCAACTCTTGAATTAAAAAGCAAGTAACAATATCGATAAATAAGGGTACGTAAATTGATTATGTACCCTTATCTTTTTTCAATATTATTTCCACTATTTCTGGAGGAGCGAAAAATCGAAAAGGGAAATTCCCCATCCCCACACCACTTGTTACATATAAACTGATGTTGTCTTTTTTCTTCCACCCGTATCGGTATTTTTGACCTGTTTGTGGCAAATGAGGCTTCCAAAGAGCTGGCATTACAGGAGCATACAAACCCAATAAAGTAACTTGTCCGCCATGCGTATGCCCTGAAAGCATTAAATCGACTTTATTAGTCTCTATTTCTTCTATATAATCTGGATTGTGTGATAATAAAATGCAGAAGTCCGATTCATCAACATCATCAATCGTATTTTCTAATAATTGCTGATCTTCCCATAGATCCCCCACTCCACCGATCTTCAAACTATCTTTTCCCTCATGGATCCAATACGATTGGTTGTCACAGATATTAAATCCACAATCTTTCAGCCCTTTCTGAATTAACTCCGCATCTTCCCAAAAGTCGTGATTCCCCAATACTGAATAGACTCCATATGTAGCTTTGAGTTCTCTTATTGCATCAAAAAAAAGAGATAATACAGAACTATTCTTCTCTGTATTATCTCCACCTAAGACAATGATATCAGGTTGTAATTCGTTCACTCTAGTCACCAACTCTTTCACCTTTTCGGGAGGGAAATGGACGTTACAGTGAATATCTGAAATAAAGACAATTTTTTTCCATCAAAAGTCTGAGGAATTTCTTGGTGAGAGAAAACATAGTTTACCACTTTAAGGTTACGTGCCTCATAATATGAGTATGAAAGCCCTAAAATTGCTATAATCGTTGTTAGTAAACCTAAGTTTTTAAATATTCTTTTCACCCAAATTCTCTCAGCTTTTTTTACTCATTATCTAAAGTGATTATCATAATCCTCGATTGATCTCATAACCACGTCCTTTGCCACATCAGCTCCATAAATCTCTAATAAGATACAGCGTGGAGAACAATCATTTGGTAAATCTTTATACGTTGTAAAATAGTGTTTCAATCTATTAACAACCTTAACAGGCAACTCTGAGATGTCGTTATAAATACTATAAATTGCATCGTCTTCCAATACAGCAATTAGTTTATCATCTGCCATGTCATGATCTAACAATCTAAATCCTCCAATTGGTCTGGCTCTTACTATCACATCCCCATGAGTAATATCTTTTTCTGTTAACACGCAGATATCCACGGGGTCACCATCCCCTTTAATATCTTTTCTTCCTGTGCAATTATTAAATAGCTCAGCCACTCTATCGGCACTATATGTTTGAGGTATAAAGCCGTAAAGAGCTGGAATAATATTTGAAAACTTTTGAGGTCTATCGATAGTCAAGTATCCAGAAGCCTTATCAACTTCATATTTCACTGTGTCAGTTGGCACAATTTCAATAAAACATCTGACCGATTCTGGAACATTTTTTCCCAAGTCTATTCCATGCCAAGGATGCGCTTTGTACCTCTTGTCTGTGTTATCTTGCATAGCATTTTAATAAAAAAGTATATGATTTTTGTTTATTTGTCACAAATATATACATCTTTTATTAAAAAAAGTTGTTTTTATCAGAGAAGAAGGATGAGTATATACGCTTATCTTTTGTTTCATTTTCTGTTTTTTAACTTTTTATTATTTTTAGAATGAATAAAAAATATTTTAATTTAAAATTTATACTATCTTGCTTACACATTATTTCAACTAAAAATTACAGTCATGAGAATAACATATCTATACCATAGTGGATTTTGCATTCAAACGAAGGACTTTGACATTGTTATTGACTTTTATAAGGACTCTAAAGATGTAGATGGTATTCTATACAAAGAGATTTTACCAAGCTCTAAAAAGCTATACGTTCTATGTACACATGCTCATCTTGATCATTATAATGGAGAAATACTGAATTGGAAAAGTAAAGAGAAAGACGTCACATATATCTTTTCTCATGACATTCAAGATGCACATTTGGTAGATAAAGATGAAGCTTATTTTCTTGACAAATTTGAAGAGTATAAAGACCAGTATATAAGCGTTAAAGCATATGGTTCAACAGATACTGGTAGCTCGTTTTATATTCTAGCAGACGGTAAAACAATATTTCATGCAGGAGACTTAAACAACTGGCATTGGAATGAAGAATCTAATGAAGAAGAAGTGAAAGAGGCAGAACGATACTATGGCGAAGAACTTTCTTTTGTCAGCAATGATATCAAAACGTTAGACATAGCTATGTTTCCTATTGATAATCGTTTAGGTCAAGACTTCATGAAAGGAGCTGAACAATTTATAGAGGCTATAACTGTTAAGCTCATGATACCAATGCACTTTGATGAAACATATGACAAAATAGCTCTATTCGAAAAAGAAGCTAAAAAACATAACACCCAATATTGGGCCATTAAAAATAAAGGAGAATCAATTAATATATAAATAATTATGAATATCAAAAGTAAATTTGACCACTTCAATTTCAATGTTCTTGATCTACAAAAAAGCATAGATTTTTATCAAAAAGCTCTTGGTCTAAAGGAAGTAAGAAGAAAAGAAGCCAGCGATGGTTCATTTATTCTAGTATATTTGGGTGAAGACGCGACCAATTTTTCTTTAGAACTCACATGGTTAAGAGATCGCACAGAAAAATACAATCTAGGAGATGAGGAGTTTCACCTTTGCATGAGAGTTGAGGGTGATTATGATGAAGTTAGGGAATATCACAGATCTATGGGATGTATTTGCTACGAAAACCAAAGTATGGGATTATATTTCATCAGTGACCCAGATGGATACTGGATTGAAATTCTACCCTTAAAAAAGTAATACTAGTAAAAAAAAACTTAATAAAAAGGATGTTGTGGTACATTGAAATATAATTGAATATATTTTGTTTTAGTAATACACAATTATATTATCTTTGCAGTATCAACATTCATTTTTGTCCATGGACATATTTATATCAATTTTAATTACACTTTTCTTTGTTCTTCTCAATGGTTTTTTTGTTGCTGCAGAGTTTGCAATTGTAAAAGTCAGAGGGTCGCAATTAGAGGCTAAAGTACAAGCAGGTAATAAATCTGCGATCTTAACTAAAAACATTTTAACGCATTTAGATTCATATCTAGCTGCTACACAATTTGGTATCACGATTTCCAGTCTAGCTTTAGGGTGGATAGGAGAACCTATTGTTTCTAAAATTTTAATTTCATTTGTTGAAATTTTTGACATCACCATTGCTCCTGAATTACTGAGAACAATATCGCTAGTGGTGGCCTTTATCATCATCACAATGCTCCACATTGTGCTTGGCGAGCTTGCTCCTAAGTCATTAGCAATACAGCGTTCAGAAGAAACATCCCTATTTGTAGCCTACCCTCTACACGCTTTCTATTGGATCTGTCGTCCTGCGATATGGGCTTTAAACGGTATAGCTAACTCACTTTTAAAATTGGTGGGGCTTCATACAGCTAATGAACAAGAAGGCTATAGTAGCGATGAATTGAGGTACTTGGTCGATCAGGTCAAAGAAAGTGGCAGTCCAAATGACGATACTGATTTTGAAATTATACAAAATGCATTTGATTTTTCAGAACGTACTGCTAGACAAGTAATGGTTCCACGCACTCAAGTAGTAGCAATAGACAGTAATGATTACAATCTAGAAACCTTAGAATTCGTTATTGAAGAAGGGTTCTCCCGTATTCCTTGCTATGAAGATAGCATAGACAATGTATTGGGAGTAGTACACTTAAAAGATATACTCAACAAAATGAGAACAGACGTAAACTTCGATATACGAACTATTTTACGCCCTGTATCATTTACCCCTGAGACCAAACGTATAGGGCAGTTACTTAAGGAGTTTCAGATGAAACACCAACAGATTGCCATGGTTCTCAACGAATATGGAGGGGTAGAAGGGATTATCACGATGGAAGATATTTTGGAAGAACTTGTTGGTGAAATTCAAGACGAGTATGACAATGAAATGCCTTTTGTTGAGCAGATAGGAGATAAAACATATGTAGTAATGGCTACATCTGCTATCAGTGACATCAATGATGAGTTGCCTCACCCTATTGACAGAGAGAAACAATACGACACTCTAGCAGGCTATTTAATCGATAAATTCGGCAGAATTCCGAATATTCACGACAAATTGGAAGCCGAAAATTATGAATTTACAGTAGTAAATAAAAATAAAACTTCAATAATTGCTGTGCAGGTTAAAGACTTAGCAGCAGACGAAACTGATGAATCTCTAAAAGTTAAAGAGGAAGATTAAACGATCAAATGGAATTTGAATTACAATACACCGATAGCAAATCCAATGCCCGTGCGGGCTTGATTACTACCGATCATGGGAAAATAGAAACACCCATATTTATGCCTGTTGGCACACAGGGTTCAGTGAAGGCTGTTCACATGCCTGAATTGAATAATGATATTAAGGCTCAAATCATTTTAGGAAATACCTACCATCTATATTTAAGACCAGGCTTGGACATTCTTAGACAAGCAGGAGGTTTACATAAATTCAATAGTTGGAGCAAGCCTATTCTGACAGATAGTGGAGGTTTTCAAGTTTTTTCATTGGCTCATAATCGAAAAATAACCGAAGAAGGAGTTGAGTTCAGATCGCATATTGATGGCTCAAAACATCTTTTCACTCCCGAGTCTGTAATGGATACTGAACGCACAATCGGAGCCGATATCATCATGGCTTTTGACGAATGTACCCCCGGTGATGCTGATTATCAATACGCAAAAAACTCATTAGCACTGACTGAAAGGTGGCTAGATAGATGTATCAAACGCTTTAATGAAACTGAATGCGAATATGGGTATAAGCAAACATTATTTCCAATAGTACAAGGCTGTGTTTATCCAGATTTGCGAAAACAGGCAGCAGAAAATGTTGCTTCTAAAGGTGCAGATGGGAATGCCATAGGTGGTCTAGCAGTAGGTGAACCAACTGAAAAGATGTACGAAATGATTGAGTTGGTTAACGAAATATTGCCACAAGATAAGCCGCGTTACTTAATGGGAGTTGGCACACCTGCCAATCTACTAGAAGCCATAGAAAGAGGTGTTGATATGTTCGATTGCATCATGCCAACCAGAAATGGAAGGAATGGACAACTCTTCACTCAAAATGGCATTATAAATATACGAAACAAGAGATGGGCTAACGATTTCAGTCCAATTGATGAAAATGGAACATCATTTGTCGACACTTTATACTCAAAGGCATATTTAAGACATTTATTTATAGCCAATGAGATACTAGCACTTCAAATAGCCTCTATTCACAATTTGGCATTTTATTTATGGCTTGTGCAAGAAGCACGAAAGCATATTATTGAAGGTGATTTTTCTACATGGAAGAAAGTGATGATAGAAAACGTATCTAGAAGATTATGAAAGGTAAAAAACTTGTTTCTATTATTGATATGTATATCATTAAGAAGTTTTTGGGAACATATATATTCTCAATTATCTTAATTATATCCATAGCCGTGGTGTTTGACATAAACGAACGGCTAGACAAGTTTTTGGCACATGAAGGTATACTGAAGCAAATCATTTTTGACTACTACTTCAATTTCATTCCATTCTACGCCAATACTTTCAGTTCATTATTTGTTTTCATCTCAGTTATATTTTTCACATCAAAGCTTGCTGAAAATTCTGAAATTATAGCTATGCTTTCCAATGGAATGAGTTTCAAAAGGCTATTACGACCTTATATGATCTCAGCTGCTATAATCTCGCTTGCAACTTTTCTTCTGGGAAGCTTTGTCATCCCCCCTGCCAATAAGGATAGAATAGACTTTCAGAATAAATATTTCAGAGACAAAAGTACCAGCAGTGCAAGAGAAGTGCAAGTTCAGATAGGTAAAGGAAGTATTTTATATCTGGAATCATATAGTAGAAGTAGAGGTTCTGGAACAAATATAGCTCTAGACAATTTTGATGGTAAAACGTTAGTTTCAAGAGTAGTAGCTGAAAAAGCAACCTATGATTCAGCCTATAATTGGAAGTTATCGAACTATGCTATTCGGGAATTTAAAGATAGCAAAGAATTTGTCTCAAGTGGAACAGAGCTAGACACAATTATCCCGATTACACCGGAGGATTTACTGGTTAGTATCAATGACTTTGAAATAATGACCACACCACAGCTGCATACCTATATCAATAGGCAAAAAAGCAGAGGTCTGGCAAGTGTAGGAGATGTTAGCATCACTAATTTTGAAGTAGAATATCATAAGAGATTTGCCAGCCTGTTTTCAGCTTTTATACTTACAATCATAGGTGTAACCCTATCATCTCGCAAGGTTAAAGGTGGAATGGGCTTAAATATCGGAATAGGTCTTGGGCTGAGTTTCGGATACATCGTCTTTATGACCATAAGTTCGAGTTTTGCCGTATCGGGAACAATGAGCCCCTTTATGGCTGTTTGGCTACCAAACTTTGTGTATATATTTATTGCAGCATTCCTATATACTAGAGCTCCAAATTAAAACATAAATAAATATTTTTCTTGTAAATGGCTTTACGAGCTATTTACAAGATTATTTTTTACATATATTGGTAAAAATACACCATTGACATGCCTCTTCTGTTGGTGTTTGAGTAAACGGAACTTGTGGATCAAATATTTCTTCTAAGCATTTCTCAAAATACTCTACGAACTCTTCTCGAACAGCAGCAAAGTCATCTATTCTGATATTCATTTTGGGTGTTCCTGTTTGAATTACAGCAGGATCAAATTGACTGTCGTATAGATTGCGAAGATAGTAAATGCCGGACTCAACGATTTCCTCAGGATGCTTTATCAAATATAGATGAGCGTACATAAACACTTGCATTACAGCCTTTGGTCTATCTTTCAACTCTTTATCAAAAAGGTCTTCCATCTTCTTATATCTCAAGACTCCTCTACCTGTTTTATAATCGATTATACGAGTCGCCCCCTTTACTTCATCTACCCTATCAATATAACCTTTTAGATTTACCCAGAAACCCGATTTCAACGGATAAACTTCATCTAACCTCTCCTCTGAATCTTTATAAATAAATGGAGTTATTTGTGCATCAGTCGATAATAGTTTCTTCACATATTTACGCAGCACCTCTCCTGTCAAATAATTCTGTCCTGTCAAAGGTTTTATCACATCAGGAGTCATAAAATAATTTTCAGCAAAAGATTTTTCGATCAAAGATGTTAAATACTTATCATCTTTAGCTAGTTTATCCAACAAGTCAGCTGTTAACACTTTCCCCTTGAATGGATTATATAGCCATTCCATGATGGAGTGAAAGATTGTTCCAAAAGTGCTTGCCTCAATTGTTTCTGATACTTCTTCAGCTTCTCCTAATTTTTCTACAAATGAAAAATAAAATTGAAGAGGGCAGTTTACGTACGTATTAATAGAACTTGCAGAAAGCTTCTCTTCTCCTCCGTTGAGAAAATTTTTCATTTTGTTCAAAATCTGATCACTCTTTTCAACTACTATCGGAGTACTTTTTGTTGATGATACTTTATAAATAGCCAATTGCTCTTTAATCAAAAAATGATCCAGATACAGATGTTTAATCTGATTATAATATCTGCTTACCTCACCCGTTTGCAAACCTTCTGTTCTACTATCATAAAGAAAATATATTCGTTTTGCTCGATTTATTAAACGATAAAAGTGATAAGCATAAATACTATCTTGATGCTCATAAGTGGGAAGTTGAAATCCCTTGCGAAGACTATATGGAATAAAAGAGTTAGCCACCTTCTTCATCGGGAATATCCCCTCATTCATCGAGGTTATTATGATATTTTCAAAATCAAGAGCACGTGTTTCCAAAACTCCCATTAATTGCAAGCCAGAGAGAGGTTCTCCCCTAAAAGGGACACTAACTCCCAAGATCAATTTCTTTAATAACTTAACATAAGTATCAATAGACATATCAATCACAACATGCTTTAAAGAGTCCTGCATCTTATTGATAGTCTTATAATATTCTATGATAAACTCACTTTCTAAGTCGATATAAGAAACAGGTAATTTTTCAATATAATCGTATTCATCGATAGATTCTACTTTTTGATTCTTCTTTAAGAATACTAAAATAGTTTTCAGATACTCTGGCATATCTTGCCATGAGTCTAAGCCTTTAAAAATCAAATCAAAGAGAGGATGAATAGCAAGATCACTAGCAGAGACTAATATTTTATTATACCTAATAATTTCTTCTTTTTGCTTGTCTGCCTCCACATTTGCTATAGAAGTAATATATCGATGATTAAGAATAGCAAGTACTGTTTTATGATAAAAGTGATATTGACCATTGGAGAAGCGAATATTTCGGTGCAGCTCAAATATCGATTCCATTAATCCCGATATAGAGCTGTTATTAAGACTATACCCCATTGTAACATTGACTTTTTCAATATCTTTAGGTATAGAATATAGCATGGGCAATAAAAGATTTTCTTCAGGAAGTACTAGTGCTGTGTTTATTGTCTGATCATCCCCTTCCTCATTTACTATTTTTTGTAAAATACTATTTACATATTTTGCTTGACCAACAGCTGATGGTACACCTATTAATTCGATAGTAGGCTTATCAAAAGTTAGCTCTTCACTTTCGAGTTGATATTGAGAAGGAAATTTAAATTTATTTTTCGCAATAAAGAATGAAGCTTTATTTTCAGGATCACATATCAAAGGAGAAGAATAGTCCCAATAAAAATCTGCTATTTTTCTCTTGTGTAGATAGCTTAAAAACCTTTCTTCAGAGATACTATGTCCATTTAAACCGACAAAAATTACTTTTTCAAAAGGCAGTTCTAAATCTTGGTCTTTTTCAATAGACTCTACAACTTCTCGAAAGATCATACCTTCGTATGCTTTCCCTTGTACTCTCAATCGAGATTTGAACTCTAAATATAGAGCATGCAGAATTTCCCACAATTCAGCAAAATCACGTTTCTTCTTATTGTCACCGATTGGAATAAAACTAGCCCAAAAACGTCTAATAGCTGCTATCTGATCTTCAGAAAGGTAGCTCATACTAGCATCAATCTCCTTCAGATCAGATATATTTCTAAAAAGCTGTTTTGCGTCTACTAAATATTTATCGACATCATCAAAATCATTCAGTAACATTTCACCCCAATATACAAACTCGTCAAATGTCTCAGGAGAATTACTTATTGCTTTATAAGCATCATAAAGAATAAATAACATTTCTATTCTATCGGCTTTCTGATAATCAGATAGTTTTGAAAATAGATCAGAAACAGTCAATATCTCTGGAGAGAACAACGGCTGTTTGGTAATTTGAGATAGGTAATATTGAAAAAAAACTCCAGCACGCTGACTAGGAAAAACGAAAGTGTATCTACTTAAATTATTTCCAGATAC
Organism: uncultured Dysgonomonas sp.; assembly: GCA_937995835.1. Classification (GTDB taxonomy): domain Bacteria; phylum Bacteroidota; class Bacteroidia; order Bacteroidales; family Dysgonomonadaceae; genus Dysgonomonas. Next base: position 50,031 of record CALKIV010000092.1, read on the forward strand.
TTTAAGATAAGTTTGAGCGACATTATATAAAAAAGGGATCATAATTTCTAAGTTTAACTACAAATGTAATAAAACATAAACGAAAGATTTATAGTTTTAAAGATTGTGTCGCTTATTTCAGCTAACTTGCGTTTTCTATTATAGCGCTTATCTTTGCACAATAACATATTAAAAACGATGCTTTCAAGGTTTGAAGAAATACATTTACTCTGCATATTCTCTATTCTTTTTTTGGATTCTATTGCTATTTTTGGACAAATAGACAGCACTTATATCCAGCCATTTGATCGAGATTTTTCAGCACGCATCTATATCAATGAGAAATCTGCAGGATTTTATCAAACGAATGATAGCAAAGAAACTGAATATAAAACAAATGCACCAGGAAGCATAGGGTTAGGGGCTTCTTGGAAGCACCTATCTTTCAGTTTTAGCAAAGGGTTTGACACATTTAGAGATAAAGATAAAGGAAAGACAAAAAGTATAGAATTCCAACATCACAGCTATGGTCATAAAATTATATATGATATATTTTTGCAACAACACAAAGGTTTTTACCGTGATGAACAGAATACTGACAAAACCTATGATCTATATCCAGATATGGAACTAAATATGTATGGAGGATCGATACAGTATATATTTAATAACAAGAAATTTTCTTCACGAGCCGCCTTTAATCTCAACGAGAGGCAAATAAAATCTGCAGGTTCTGTATTATTTGGAGGATCAATATATTATAGCAAAATTCAAGCTGACAGTGTTGTCATTTTTGAAGGTATGGATAGAAAGCAACGTAACTTACAACTAGGACTATCACTTGGGTACGCCTATTCGTGGGCTATTACACAGCGTTGGACGGCTACTCCCTCATTTACTCTTGGAGTGATGATGGGGAATAATGATCCAAGACATTTTTTCAATAATAGCATGAAGATTTACCCTGCTCTTAATGCACGTTTTGGACTTAGTTACAATGCTAAAACATGGTCTATTGGTAGTGTCTTTCTAATTAATAGGGTATATTTATTCTATAAAGACAAACAGAGTTTAAGTATGCAAAATGAGCAAATACAGCTTACTTTTGTCAAACGATTCAATTGGCACAACAAACATGCCAACAAAGTATTACATAAGATAAATGGTACTAAAGAAAAATTCAGGCTATAGAATTACAAAACACCAAAGTTGTTTTGAGATAAGAAGTTGATAAAGCCATTCTCAAATTCAGAGATCGAAAGTACTCGATTTTCTTCTTTTTCGTGATTACTATTCATTTGACAGAACATTTCTCTACAGCTTTTTAATTTTGCTCTGCTCAGCTCATTTGAATTTTGAAACAGTTCTTTATATATTTTGATATATTCTAATTCACCGGATAAATCAGTATTTGCCAAACTTGAAGAGAACGAAGATTTCTTTTCTGAAATTAGATCCACAAAAGTCATAAAAAGGACATTCCTAAACCGATCAGTAAATGGAGAAAATAGAGTAGTCACATTCTTATAAGCTGTTATAGCATAGACAATAGGATTTTCTTGTCGACTATTAAAAAACTCAAATGTACGGGTAAATGGGTCGTAATTACAGAAGACAATATCATTAATATTCATCAATGAATTGATTTCAGGAGTATAAATACCATCATTATCTTCAGGTATCTCATCATCATAATTTACCTTGAAGTTTTTCGTATTGATATATTCTTTCAGATTCATCCCCCCAGCTAGCCAATACTCCTTGAGATTAGCCTGATGGAGTGCATAATCATAATCTTGCAAAGAAGGTGAAACATTATAATCACCATTATTGAGTTGACTACTCTGCCCCAACCATCGAAAATAGGACCATACGGAAGCTGGTAAAGTGATTCCATGTTTGACACTAAACTCATTGATTTCTTCATCAGTAGCTCCTACAACTTCTTTTCTATTGCACAAGCCTACACGACTTACGATTTCCACTCCACTCTGAAAAAGAGCATCATACTTGGATATTTTTTCTTTGCTAGTCATCATTAAACTATTTGGTTTAATAATTTATACTTACAAAGCAATAGTCTCATTTTCAAATGAGAAGATTACTTTATTGTTTTTCGAGATAATATGTATATGCATTAAGCTTATTAAAGCAATACAAAGATATAAAAAGAACCCAATAGCACAGCCTTATAAGTACTTAATTAAACAGGTATTCCCATTATTGTAAATGGATATAGCTTACCATTGACAAATATTTCCTTAGATTCTATAGCTTTGAAACCTACTTTTTCATAAAGCTTAGTTGCTCTTTTATTGAATTTAGCGACTGACAACAAGACTTTACTTTCTTCATAATGATAATGCTCTATTCCAAACTCAATAGCTGATCTAACAAACTGCTCTCCATGACCTTTGCCTGTATAGTTGGGTTTTAATCCAAAACCAATCCACATAACCTCATTCTCAAAAGTATACGATGTAAAGCCAATTAGTTCTTTGGTTTCCACATTGATTGCTGCAAATATATTTTCCCATGATTCAGGTTTTAAAAATCTCTCGACCTCCTCTTTATCTTTATATATATTATAAAAAGAATATTTACCGGTGTATTTCCATTCATATGCTATTTCTTGAGCATATGGCTGTGACATCGCCACAAATTCATATTCTAGAGGAAAAGGAGCAGTCTTTTGTTTAAACATTTAAAATATACTTAATTGTTTTGCTTCATTAGACTCAAGATCTAATAAATCTTTCTTGGCCTGTGTACCTCCGGCATACCCAACAAGACTCTTATCTGAGCCTATTATTCTGTGACACGGGATGAATATAGAGATTGCGTTTGCTCCATTAGCCGATGCTACTGCTCTTATCGCTTTGGGGTTATTGATTCTTTCAGACAGTTTCTGATATGTTTCAGTTGTTCCGTATGGCACTTCAATTAGTGCGTTCCATATCTGTTTTTGAAAATCAGTACCTACCATCAAGAGTGGAATATCAAAGACTTGTCTTTCTTTTCGGAAATACTCTTCCAATTGGACAATCGCTTGCTCTATTATAGGACTTGTTCCTATCTGATAAGTAGCACCAAGCCCCTCTTGCAATCGGCTATCAATAGTCAATCTCTTTTGTCTATAACGCCAATCGCATAAACAAAGCCGATCTTCATAGGAACCGATCAACAAATCTCCGACCTGTGAGGAATAGTTTTTAACTATGATGTCCATATTCTTTTTGTAACAAAGAGGTTAATAAAAAACGAGCTGAAATTTCTAACATATTATAGATATAACACCCGACATCACACATTAGATATAAAAGTTTTATACCTTTGTTTTCAAAATTAAAAAAGATTTATCAGAAAACAAGGTAAAGATATATCAAACTTAACTAATATATGATTCTCATCATACTACTTCTTGCTTTAGCAACTGTTTTAACAGTTATCTGCATCATTGGGGCTGTATATTTTATTTATGTGAAAAAGATAAAATACGCAATGATTTCTGTTGGCATATTGACGCTTTTGATCTTACTCATAGTAGCACTTTCTTATTTTTATGGATTCAGTGCTTCACAATATATGAACCACCGGCATCAAATGATGTGATTGCTATTTATTAATTATTAATTTATAATTCTTACATACATCAGGAAATGGACTGGTTTGTTGATATTTTTTCTACTCCTTCATTTATTCAGACAGTTATCTTAATCTCTCTAGTGGCAGCTTTAGGACTGCAATTGGGCAAAATTAAGATCTTAAATGTTTCTCTTGGCATCACATTTGTGTTTTTTACAGGTATTTTGCTTGGACATATCGGTCTGAATATAAATAAAAACTTAATTTTATTTGCCCAAAATTTCGGACTTGTAATATTTGTCTATGCATTGGGATTACAGGTTGGACCTGGATTCTTTTCTTCCCTTAAGAAGAGTGGCTTAAGACTCAACATGTTAGCTGTAGCCGTTTTGGTTATAGGTATTATCATGACTATTGGCATGAGCTATATTTTTGATGTATCGATTGCTAACATGGTGGGAATACTCTGTGGTGCTGTCACAAACACTCCTGCCCTTGGAGCAGCACAACAAGCAATGGGGTCAATGACTACTGATCCTAAAGTTGTAGCAGATATGGCATTAGCAACTGCCGTAACTTATCCCTTTGGAGTGATAGGGGTGATTCTTGCTATTATTTTATTAAGACGAGTACTTGCCCCTGATGAAATCAAAAGTAAACCATCTGAAGGTGGTGAAAATGACAATGAACCATATATAGGGGAGTTTAAAATTGTAAATCCAGCACTAAACGGCAAGACCATTAAAGAAATAATGAGTGTGTCTCCAAGGAAATTTATCATTTCGCGTGTCACCAGAGGCAACCATGTTTCAATTGCCAAATCCGATACCTCATTGGCTCTTAATGACCATCTGATGATTATTTCCAAAAAATCAGATATAAAACTTATAGAAGCATTTTTAGGTGAACGGGTTAACGTAGACTGGAACAAGTCTGGAATAGACTGGAACACAATAGATAACAGTCAACTAATATCTAAACAAATTCTTGTAACCAGAAATAAGATTAATGGGGAAAAACTAGGCTCTTTACGATTGAGGAATCAATATGGCGTAAATATCACAAGAGTAAATCGTGTAGGAATACAGCTTTTAGCTTCACCTGATCTATCTCTACAGATTGGAGACAGCCTTACAATTGTTGGAGAAGTGAGCCAAATAGAAAAAGTGGCAAAAATATTAGGTGATGAAGTGAAAATCCTTGAACGTCCTAACTTGATTGCCATATTTATGGGTATTGCACTTGGCTTGATTCTTGGGGCTGTTCCCTTCCCTATTCCAGGAATGTCACTTGCTGTAAAATTAGGAATAGCTGGTGGTCCTATTATTGTGGGAATTTTGATGGGTGCATTTGGCCCTCAATTTAAAATAACAACCTACACCACACAAAGCGCTAACTTATTGATGCGACAATTTGGCTTAGTTGTCTATCTTGCATGTCTAGGAATAGATGCTGGAGAACACTTTTTCGACACAGTATTACAGCCAGAAGGAGCTCTTTGGGTTGGTCTAGGGTTTATATTAACTATCGTTCCCGTATTGATTGTTGGTGTGATTGCTATGCGTATTTTGAAACTTAATTATGGTAAAAGTGTAGGCATGCTTTGCGGTAGTATGGCAAATCCGATAGCTTTAAACTTTATAAATTCGCAAGTTGACAATGACAATCCGTCGGTTGGTTATGCTACAGTATATCCTATTAGCATGTTTTTGCGCATCATTACAGCACAGATGATCATTCTTATTTTAGCATAATGGATTTTAAAATTTCGCTAATTTCTTTAGCTCGTTTTATTACCATAAGATGATCTCCTCCTTTTATCGATATAGGATTTATGATCTGTTCGTGAGGAAATATTTGATCTTTTGTTCCATGAATATGATAAAGAGATGATAGTTTTCTTTTTGGCTTCCAATGCGTTATCTGATGCAAAGCCCATTTTATGTATATAGGATCAGTAACCGTCATATAACCCTCCAGTGCACTTGTAGGTAAGTTATAGACATATCGATTAAATAATTTGATCATAAAATCAGTTTGCTTATACATTCTCATCGGAATATTGTTAGCAAAATTAACTTTAGCCGCCATATGGAAAAGTGAAGGAATCTCTTTTTCATCTTTCATTGTAGAGATCAAAACAATCTTTTTCGGTTGTAATTGATAAGCTATTTCCTCTGCCACAACTCCGCCTAACGAATAACCTACCAATATAAATTTCCTCTTGGTATTGATCGACTCACTCATACGATGAGCATAAGCCTCTAAAGATTCTTCTGCATGAGGAATTAGCCACTCAATATATTTTTTCTTATATCCTTTAGGGAGCTCAATATCGTCGAAAACGGAACAGTTATAACACATTCCCGAAATAAAATACACATCAGTTATTTTCCCAAGAGTTCTTTTTACAAACCTCCAAGCTCGATGTAATATTCTTTTTCTCTTCTCTTCGACCATATTTCCTTTTACCTTACGAAATTTTTTGCATCAACTCCCCCACTAAGCGATCTGCTTGACGAGTAGTTTCAGGCAATCTATATTTGGGGCACATCTTTAGCACCCAATCCACAGCTGCATTTAAATCAATCTTATGCCCTATCGAGACAAAAAGAGGTTTAGTGTTTTTTCTTGTCCGTACCACCTTACCGACCATTTCTTTCTTGTAAATAAGATCTTGCATACCTCCTTTTTCTAAGGATAGCATTTCTTCATTATACTGCCCTACCAAGCGAGTTTTACCACAACCAATAGTTGGCAGATCCAACTCAAGTCCCAGATGGCAAGCCATACCGAAACCTCGAGGATGTGCGATACCTTGAGCGTCGCAAATCACTAGATCCGGCTTAATTTTTAGTTTTTTATAAGCTTCTAATAAAGGAGGTACCTCTCTGAAAGAAAAGAGCCCTGTTATATAAGGAAAAGTAATATGCATCTGATGATACGCTATATCAACAACTTCTAAGGTATTAGCATCTAGGACAACGAACGCCCCAACCATCATATCTATTGAGTCTTTATACGACACATCTGTGCCTGCTATATACTTGATTTCTTCAGGAAGAGCATTTGTCTTAATCACATTCTTACACAAACGCTCTTGCAACAGATAATACTCCTCATACTTTCTCATAAAACACAGTTTTCCTTCTTTTTAATTTTCACCATCTCCAATTTGAGATTTCAGATGCTCTCGATAGAACAGATTATCTGCATCGTTGATCAATGTTTTAACATCAAAATTAGCTGCATATTTTTTCACATATTCTTTAATAGCATCTTTATCTAACATCCTCTTATCACTCAAATAATTTGCCATTTGCAGAAGTAAGTTCTTTTGTTCTTTCAACGTTTTTGCAGCTAGCTCTTGTGCCTCGTTTAGCATATCTTCTGCATGATTATTGAGAGACTTTTCTCCTGAATCAAAAATAATTGTTGGTACTTCATCCATATATGTGTTTCCATAAGCTGCTAGTTTTTTTCCAAATCCACACGAATAGATCACATAAGTAGCCAAACGAGTGGCATTTGCCAAGTCTTGACTTGCTCCTAAGGTTATTTTATCATCACCAAAAATCAGTCTTTCTGCTTCTATTCCTCCAAATAGTACAGCTAGACGATTAATAACTTCTCCTTTCGATACATAATTCCACTCTGGTCGAGCAAGCACAAATCCCAAACTCTGATTGTCTGCTGTTACAGAAAAAACAGATGTAGGAATCGTATGCATCAAGATAGACGACAAAACCGCATGACCACTTTCATGCACTGCGGTGATAGCCTGCTGATCGTCTTTTTTTTCCTTACGCAATTTACCTAGAACCAACTTTTGATCTTGCACAAAGGTGTAAATCTTCTTATCTTCTCTATAGAAATCTACGCAGATCTCCACAATATGGTCATCCCCTACTTCTCGCCCTGCACGAAACACCATCTTATCGTTCCAATAACCACTAATGAATACCTCTCTGAGCAATTGACCCAATTTAGCACTCACCACCTGATGGATTGTTGTAAACAATGGCCGAGTTCCCTGTGTAGGATAAACGCCTTCACTATAGATCAATTCTTTAAGAGATTCCTCAAATTCGATATTTACATGATAAATATCTCCAACTTTTTTCTTTATTTTAACTAACTCTTGATCTATAATTTTATTAAATGCCGCTGTACTAAATGAAGGGTATATGATATGATTATTCCCCAGTCTCGCTATTTGCTCACTTCTGAATCGACTCAAAAGAGAGTTTTTGACTTGTGTGATAGTTATCTCTAACGATTGACGATGAAACTCATCTGCACTAATATCTGGATTGAAATTTTGGCTCATTGAATACACTTCATCCAAATTTCCCATCACAAATATGAGAGACTTTGTACAGTCTACAGTTACGGGCTTTAATGCTTTTTTATAGATTTTGATCAAGAACTCCATTGTTTCTTCACCATCCAATCGATCTAACTCTTCTCTAATATCAGATTGAGAAAGAAAGCTTTTATCATCAATATAATAAAGCGTATTCAAATGATTATCAGAAACGAACATTGTTTTAGCATCATCATCTAAATCAGAACTATCATCATCATTATAATCGTTATTAGATTTTTCGGCAAATATTTTATCATACGCCTCTTTATTTTCCACGACAGCTCCATTCTCAACAACCACTTGATTGATCAATGCCCGATCTAGTTTTTTTATCAACTTATTCAGATTATTCATCTGATAACTATTAAAATCAATCAGGTCAAACTTTCCACTATCTAGTAGATCCCACATAGCTCTTGAAGAAGCTTTGTCGACTTCCTCACGATCCTCATTAATCGTTCTGGCCAGTTGAAACTCATCTAATCCGATAATAAAAGGATGTCCATTAGAATTGTCGTAAATATCTCTAAACGTATCTTGAATATTATATTCACCACTCGAACTTTCCCCTAGATCGAAACGATAGTATCGTTCTTCTAGTTCCAACAATTGAGTCAAACGTTTTACCAAAGAAGTCTTTCCAATTCCAGTCAACCCCCAAAGATTGATTATTACCGGACGATCTTGCATTTCAGGAAAGAAAAACCAACCTGACATAGCATCAGCAACCTGATCTATAACATGATTGATTCCTACAAATTCGTTTTTAAGTTGTTTAATCGTTGTGTCAAGGAGAGCTTTACGTTCATTTAGATACTCTCTATACTCTCTTATTGTTTTCTCATCCATGAGATTCTCTATTTATTAAGCTTTTTCTTTCTAAAATACAAAGATATCATCTAATTTTTGATTATTTGCCTTAGAGACAAATAAAATATGCTGCTTGCGATTAACTTTAATTAACCATATAATCCATTTTAAGTCTTCTTAAAACAAGATTTTCAAACTCAACAGTATAGCAATTTTCGCCCTATGCGTTTAGAATGTCATAGTTAATTGAATCTAAATTTCAAAAAGTAAATAAAATATTTGTAATATATCAAAATATGCACTTAATTTGTATTTGTTTTAAGTCATGAGCTCAAAAAGAACCTTGTGTGTCTTATCACAAATCAATTTACAAAATACTAAAGGTATACAATGTATCATAATACTTATATAAGCCAAAAGGGCGAAGAGGAGAAGATTTTAAAAGTTGAAAGTTCCTTGATTAGTTATCAAAGGGAGCTTTACATGCTTCTGAATCACAAGTAAGTGTATACATTGATATTGTAATAATAATAAAGAACCTAATCATACAAAACTCTATAAATATGAATTTTAGATATCTGTTTATTGTGCTATTATGCTTTTTCTTTTTTCTTCCTGAAAAAAGCATGGCACAAGGAGAAATCGATATAGACTTGAATTCTATAGAAGATTATCAAGACGATAGAAGCGTAGGAGACGACGACGATGACCCTGCAATAATAAGTGCAACTCCTAGAACCTTTCAAGACCCCACACCAAGACGAGGCATCTACACAGATGGCTTCAAGTATAAATGGTATATTCAAGCTGGGTTGGGTGGTCAGATACTTATGGCAGAAGACGACAGCAAGGGCCCTCTGAAAAGTAGAATAACAATTGCGCCAAGCATCACTGGAGGTTTCCGTTGGAATCCTATTTTTGGTGTTAGACTCAATTTCACAGGTGGCTCTCTTCATGGATTTAATGATGGCCACTCTGGGACTTATCGTTACTGGAAAGGAAAAGATAATGAATTCAGACAAAAATTTGCTGACGATAATGGTTTTACCCACCTTGTTGATAAATATGGTACAGGCATTCTAGATCGTTGGGACCCTCGATGGAACTATCTAGAATCGACTATAGATAATGGACAAGTTTACTTTAATACAAATAAAAATGCTCTAGGATTTCACTGGGTTCCTGGAACAGTGAATCAATTTTACATGCAACATGTTCGCTACATAGCAGCTAATGCAGCTATG
>CALKIV010000093.1 GCA_937995835.1 uncultured Dysgonomonas sp.
TTTGCATTCTCGGATACTTATTTGATGTGCCTTCACCGTGCCATCTGTCAAGCATATAAGACGGAAGATTAACATACGTAACTTGTAGACGACGAGTAGCATCGTAAATATCGTTACCGATGGTCCCCTGTAGATTCGCACTAAGGTCTATTCCTTTATACTCTACATAGAGATTGAATCCGTATGTCCAATCAGGCATACCTTTTCCTATTTGAGTACGGTCAAGATCATCAATTTTTCCGTCACCGTTATAGTCTACAAATCTAACATCTCCCGGTACAGCCTTTGGTTGAATTTTGTTACCATTTTTGTCGACATAAGCATCTATCTCAGCTTGGTTTTGAAAGATTCCGTCTGTCTTCTTTCCATAGAAATAAGGGAAAGGAAGTCCATTCTGAGCACGAGATATTGTTTCACCTTCTCTAGCGTCATAATTTTCCCATCCTTCTGTATTACCAAGTTGTATCAACTTATTTTTAATATAAGACACATTGGTTCCTATACGGAAATTGACATCTGCCACAGCAAACTGATAAGACAAATCCATTTCTACACCCGTATTTTGCATATCTCCAACGTTAGCATATGGAGCAGCGGCTCCAAGGTATTTAGGGATTGTCATTTTCATCAACATGTCATTGGTCTTTTTCTTGAACCAATCGAAAGAAAATCCTAAAGCTCCGTTTAAGAAACGAGAATCGAATCCGAAGTCTAACTGTTCCGATTTTTCCCATTTCACACTAGGGTTTGCATATCCCTTAGGAGTAAACCCTGACTCCCAAAACTCCTCTGTTCCTATCGGGTAGTTTGCTCCCGGTTTGATCAAGTAAGTATACTGAAAAGGGTCAATGCTTTCGTTCCCATTTAGTCCCCAACTTGCACGAAGTTTTAACGAGCTAAGCCAAGGAGCTTTACCTTCCATAAATTTTTCGTTTGTAATATTCCAACCAGCTGACACAGATGGGAATGTAGCCCATTTGTTTTTAGGTCCAAAATTTGACGAACCATCACGACGAACAGTCACCTCAGCCATATAGCGCTCATCGAAGTTATAGCTCAAACGTCCGAAGTATGAAGCTAAACTGTGTTTTGGATGTAATTGACCTGTAGCTCTTCTTGCAGTTTCAGAAGAAGTAGAAGCATCGATATTAGTCAAAGATGGATCTGCTAATCCTCTGGCCTCTCCTCTTAGATCTCGATAGCGATCAGCCATTGCCGATTGTCCAAGCAATACGGTGAAGTTGTGCAACTTATTTAATGACAGGTTATAGGTCAATGTATTTTCTATTTGCCATCTAAAGCTACGGTTCATCTCAGACGACACACGTTCTTCGTCCAACTTGTCTGTACGAGAAATGTAGTATTTTCCTGATGAATAGTCGTTGCCCCAGAAATTAAAGTCAGCACCGTATGATGATTTGAATTTCAATCCTTTGAACAATGTCAACTCAGCCCAGAAATTTGTAACAAATTTATCCTCATTGCGATGAGTACCCGGTGTATTAAGAGTTGCTAGAGGATTTACAATTTCATTGGTAGCATCTCCAAAAATATGATAATATTTTCCATTTGCATCCTTCACACCGTTTACTTTTCCTAGATTGGTATCAGAAGCATAAAGTAGCTGATCAGCGTCACTTGCTATCACAGGATAGATAGGAGGAGCCATCAAAGCATTTCCTAATATACCGCTATACTCGCTATTGGTATTCAAACCCACTGATTTCATTCGAGAATAAGATAAATTAGTCCCGACAGTTAGTAGGTTAATGAATTTACGATTCTTTTGTTCGTCAAAAATTGTATAGTTATTATTTAAACGAACACTGTATCTGTCATAATTTGAACGACCATAATTACCCCCTACAATACCATCTTGGCTAAAATAACCAAAGGATAAGAAATAATTGCCTTTGTCGCTACCTCCACTTACACTCAACTGATGATTAACGATAGGAGCATCATTGTTGAACACGGCTTTTTGCCAATCTGTATTAGCATTGGTAGTATTGGTGTCAAACGAACCTCCCATTTCACGAACAAGCTCCATGTATTGCTCGCCATTCAACACATCACGATGCGACCAAGGTCTTTGCCACCCATAAGACACATTGTAATTGATGCTTGCTTTTCCCGATCTCCCTGTTTTGGTTGTTACCAAGATAACCCCATTGGCTCCACGAGTACCATAGATTGCAGCAGAAGCAGCATCTTTTAGCACTTCAACAGATTCTATGTCAGCAGGATTTAGGTAATCGATTCCAGCTTCAACCGGCATACCATCTATCACATACAGCGGATCGCTATTATTGATTGTTCCGATACCACGAATTCTCACCTTCGATCCGTCACCCGGTTGTCCCGAAGCCTGAGTAATGCTCACCCCGGAAACTTGTCCTCGCAAGACGTTATCTACACGAGTAGGAGCTACTTTTCCCAAATCTTCAGCTTTCACACTGCTGATTGCTGCAGTAACAACACTCTTTTTTTGAATTCCATATCCTACAACAACAACTTCGTCCAACATTGTTGTATTTTCTTGAAGTCTAACTTCCATATTGGCCGTTGCAGGCAATTCTAGAGCTACATATCCAATATAACTAAATGTCAGGATTGCTCCTTCCTTTACCGAAATGCTAAACCTTCCATCCAAATCGCTTAATACTCCATTTGTTGCCCCATTCTCGACAACAGACACACCAATAAGCTCTTCCCCAGTATTTCCATCCACAATAACACCAGCTACTGTCATGTTTTGCGCATGCATGGTGATAGAAAATAAGGTCATAAAGCAAATTGTAACAATAAAATTCCTTACAATAGAGGAATGTTTAATTTTGTTATTCATACAATTTTTTTTAATTTAAGTGTTTTTTCATGATTATCATTTTACACAAGAATGTTTCTTGAATGACAAACATATGCAGCAAATAACTTATTTTACGACTTATTAAGTACATATAAGATTCATATAGCTATGAAATTAAATACATATACACTACTAATCATTTACCTAAAGACCTATTTATCAACCAAATGAAATCAAGATTCATTAATTTGTATTTTTCATCAGTGAAAATCGTATCTTTAAAAATTCATTAACAAAACGTATTATCGTCCCTAATGGTTCATCTTAAAAAGATTCTAATACTTGCTCTTATTTTTTATGCTGTGTCGGCTCTTGCATGGGATCGACAGAGTATAAGTTATCCCCCTCAGGTGTATAAGGGAGGAACTCAGAATTGGCAAATTCAGCAATCAGAAAAAGGATGGCTATATGTAGCAAACAACAACGGACTATTGGAGTTTGATGGATATTCATGGACTCTACATTCGATGAAAGGACACAGAGTTAGGGCACTAAACCTGGTGAACGACAAAGTATATGTAGGCGGAAGTAGCGAGTTTGGTTATTTTAAGAGGGGGCCTAAAGACTTATTTTCCTTTCATTCACTTTCTACCTCAATTAATGATAACTGGAAAGGTGATATCTGGAATATTTTTCATGTCGATAATAAGGTGCATATGTTGGATGATTATCATGCATATGTTTTCGAGAATGACAAGCATATCTACACAGTCAACTCCAAGTATAAGATAGACTGTTCGGCTTTGATTGATGATAAAATTTATATTGGAACTCCTCAAGGTGTAGGCTATCTGGATAAAGCTTCCAATCAATTTGTGATGTGCCAGTCGGAAAATGGTGAGAGAGTTTTGGACAACTCTAAAATAGTTGAACTGTTACCATATAAAGACAAAATGATTGTGGCGACGGCTCGTCAAGGAATTTATTTGGTAGGGAAAAACACTTGTGAACCCATAAGATCGAAAGCGGATAACTTTATTCAGCAGAATCAATTATTTTCTGCTACCATCCGAAACAATCGTCTCACACTAGGCTCTGTACAAAACGGTGTATTCATTATCGATCTGGCTGACCCTACACACCAAGAGGCTATCAATCAGGACAACATGCTCAAAAACAATACAGTTTTAAGCTGTTTCTTCGATAATAATAGAAACCTATGGTTAGGATTAGACAATGGCATTGCCTTTGTAAATATGGACAATCTGATAAATCCTCTATTTTCGAAAGACTCTGCTATCGGCACAGGCTATTGTTCGGCATCATACAACGGGGTGCTATACTTTGGAACAAATCAAGGATTATATGTGCAAGACAATAAACAGAATTACAATTTGATAAAAGGCGGCGAGGGGCAAATCATATCCTTGTTCAACTACGACGACAAACTTTTTAGCTGTGGCGACAATGGTATCTTGATAATGGATAGAAATGAAACTTATAAAATAAATATAAGTGGTGCCGTAAAGCTACTACCAGTAGAAAAACATAAAAATAAATTAGTTGTAGTCACTTATTTCGGCTCACAAGTGATTGAGAAGAAAAACTCTAAATGGCAATATCTACATACAATTGATAATAGCAGTAAGAACAGTGATCAGATAGATAAAAAATGGGCTAATTTATATTGGCAAGCTGATATTGGAGACAACTTTGTGAAGGCTCTTTTTATAGACGAAAAATTAGAACATATAGCCATTAAAGAATACAGCATTGGCAACCATAAGGTAAGCTCAAACAATGCCATAAGCATAGTAGATGACAATATAGTTGTCTGCACGAGTGATGGACTGTACAGATATGCTCCTCACAACGACTCCATGGAGAAATATGCAGAACTTGAAGACCTGCTAGGAAGTAGAACCGATTATCAATATATATACATTGATAAAATAAAGAATCTATGGTTTAAGGCTGATGGAAGTTTATATCTATTTCCTCATTCCAACAACTACCTCAATAAGGAAGTGTATTATATTGGACTAGAATCTCAAATGGTAGAAGGTAGCGAAAATATCCAGATTCAAGATTCTACCCAAGCCATCATTGGCACCTATCAGGGGTTTACCATGATACGCACAGATAAAGTACAGTCAACCAAAAGCCCTTCACAGGTATATATTAATAAAGTGCGCACAAGCAAAGACGATAGTATTGTGGCATATGGCGAAACCAAAGAAGGATTAAATTTGCCATACGAACTCAATTCAATAGGCATCGACTGGGGCGCCTTTAACATTGGGAGCCATGATGTTATTCTGTTTTCGCATCGATTGATTGGACTAGATGACGACTGGAGCATACCTACAACAAAGACATCAAAAGAGTATACGAACCTAAAGGAAGGACACTACACCTTTGAAGTACGTACCATCATCAAAAACAAAGAGATGGAAGTAGCAAATTCGGATTACATAACCTTTGAGATTCTTCCCCCTTGGTATCGATCTACACTAGCACACTGTGTCTATCTTCTGATCTTTGTCATCAGCCTGTATTTTCTATATAAAGCAATCATACGTAAACAAGAAAAAGAGATAGAAGAAAAGAAAAAGACCATCGAGCTACAACGATTGCTACTGGAGGAAGAGAAGAGAGAAAAAGACCAGATAATTAATGAGATGGAGAAAGAAAAGCTTCAGACTGATCTCCAACATAAGACACAAGAAGTAACAGGATATATACTGAATATCAATAAAAAGAATGAAATCTTCGACAAGGTAAAAAAAGAAGCCGAACTGGTACTAAAAGCTATTGACAACAAAGACAACATCAGCAAAATGCGGAAAAGGATATCAGACATGATTGTTGTGATAAACAACGATATGAGTCATGATGAAGATTTCGATGTTTTCAAATCCAACTTTGATATCGTTCACAGTGACTTTTTTAAAGCTCTGGAACAGAAGTATCCACAGTTGACTAAAAAGGATAAAGTGCTTTGTGCCTATATCAAAATGGGATTGCTATCAAAAGAAATAGCTCCACTGCTCAACATTTCCGTAAGGGGGGTAGAAATAAATAGATACAACTTGAGAAAGAAAATGGATCTAAATAGGAATGTGAACCTCAATGAGCACATTGATAGCCTATCCAATGAGTAACATTTACTAATCCATGCCCCTAGCAAATTTTCTAGCAAAAGAAGATAAATAGATTTACATCAAAGTTAACACTAGTGTTAAACAAAAGAGCACATTAG
>CALKIV010000094.1 GCA_937995835.1 uncultured Dysgonomonas sp.
TGAAATGAAAAACACTTAAGCACTAATGGTGAACATTAGTTTGAAGATATACAAAGCTTTATGAGTATTTTAAATACGCTCGAGACTTAATGTATGATGCTGAAAGCAAGTTGTTTTATCGTGATGCAAAGTATATATATCCCAAACATCAGACGGATAATGGAGTGAAAGATTTTTGGGCACGAGGTAACGGTTGGGTTTTTGCCGGTTTAGCCAAGGTGTTAAATGATCTACCACAGGAAAACACTCACCGAACCGAATATCTCCAAGTTTATAAAGATATGGCTCAGTCATTAGCAAAATCACAACATAAAGAAGGATATTGGACTCGTAGTATACTTGATCCTCAACATGCGCCCGGAAGAGAAACTAGTGGAACGGCTTTTTTTGCCTATGGCTACTTGTGGGGGGTGAATAATGGCATTCTCGAGAAAGATGAGTATAAATCTACAATAGAAAGAAGTTGGAAGTATTTGACTGAAGTAGCCATGCAACCTGATGGAAGTATAGGATATGTACAGCCAATAGGCGAAAGAGCAAATCAACACAAGAGTGTAGGACCTCAAACAACTGCAGACTTCGGTGTTGGAGCTTTCTTACTAGCAGCATCAGAAATGTATAAATATGTTCGATAACAATAATAAAAGATAATACCATGAGAAAAATGTTGACCTGCTTAATATTTATATTACTCGCTTCGGGATTAATGGCACAGCAAAAGAGTGTCTCAATTCGAATACATCCTAATGAGAAAAAACAACAGATTAGTAAACATATTTATGGACAGTTTGCAGAGCATTTAGGTTCTTGCATCTATGGAGGATTATGGGTTGGAGAAGATTCGTCGATACCTAATACAAATGGCTATAGAAAAGACGTGTTAGAAGCTTTGAAAAATCTTAATATTCCAAATTTGCGTTGGCCAGGAGGGTGTTTTGCTGATGAGTATCATTGGATGGATGGTATTGGCTCTCGAAACCAACGTCCCAAAATGGTAAATAATAATTGGGGTGGAGTAGTGGAAGATAATAGTTTCGGAACGCATGAGTTTCTTGACTTGTGCGAATTATTGGAATGCGAACCATATATAAGTGGAAATGTAGGAAGTGGAACAGTAGAGGAGCTTGCTAAATGGGTAGAATACATGACTTCAGATGGAGATAGCCCCATGGCCAACCTACGTAGAGAGAATGGAAGAGATGAACCTTGGCAAGTGAAGTTTTTAGGTGTTGGCAATGAGAGTTGGGGCTGTGGAGGTGACATGTTACCGGAATATTATGCCGATCTATATCGTCGTTATGCTGTTTACTGTCGCAATTTCGATGGAAATCAATTGTTCAAAATAGCAAGTGGCGCTAGCGACTATGATTATAATTGGACGGAAGTGTTGATGAAAAAAGCTGGCAACAAGATGAATGGTTTATCTCTGCATTATTATACTGTTAAAGAATGGGGTGATAAAAAAGGTTCAGCCATAGACTTCACATCCGATGAATACTATTGGACAATAGGTAAATGCATTGAAATAGAAGAAGTGTTGCAAAAGCACATAGCTATAATGGATAAATATGATAAGAATAAACGAGTGGCGTTGATGGTAGATGAGTGGGGTACTTGGTTTAACGTTGAGCATGGAACAAATCCTGGCTTTTTGTTTCAACAAAACTCAATGCGTGATGCATTTGTTGCTGCACTAACTTTGAACATCTTTAATAAATATACTGATCGCATAAAAATGGCTAATATAGCCCAGATAGTGAATGTATTGCAATCCATGATACTGACGAAAGACGATAGAATGTTATTGACACCTACATATCACGTCTTTGAAATGTATAAAGTTCATCAAGATGCAATGTATTTACCAATAGATATCCTAGCGGATACAAAAGAAATAAGAGGAAAAGAGATTCAATCAGTCAGTTCATCAGCATCATCAAAAGAAGGAGTAGTGAATGTAACCTTAGCCAATATTGATCTTACAGAAGAAAAAACAGTTAATATAGATATTTCCCAAATAAAAGTGAAAAATATTAGAGGGCGCATTTTGACTTCCAATAATATTACAGATCACAATACATTTGAGAACCCTCATTTAGTCAAACCTGTAACTTTTGAAGATTTTAAAATAAAAAAAGATGGACAAATAGAATTAAAATTACCTGCAAAATCTATTGTTGTTCTCAGCTTAGATTGAACAGTAAAAACAAAATGTACTATGAAAACTATTACTATTTTCTGTTTTTTTTTATTCTTCTGTACAATAGACAGTTTAGGACAAGAAGCTTTCGTTTCAAGTCCAGACAATAAATTGGTTGTTCAGCTCTTTGTCAAAGAATCAAAACCTTTTTACTCCATCCATTATGAAAAAAAAACAATACTAGAAGAATCTCCATTAGGATTACAGACCAGTATTACTGATTTTTCAACAGGATTAAAGTTAATAAGCCAAAAGGACTCATTGATAGATAAACACTATAGTGAGGCTAAAATTAAAAAATCAAAAGTACATTACCTTGCTAATGAAATTACCTGCTCATTTGAGAATCTTGAAGGAAAACGAATTAATATTATATTCAGAGTAAGTAATAATAATGCAGCATATCGATACTTTTTACCTAAAGAAGGCGAAACTGCTTGTTGCAGAATAGAAAGCGAATCTAGCGGATTCAAATTTCCATCATTTACAACGTCTTTTTTGACACCACAAGCACCACCTATGAGTGGATGGGAACGTACAAAACCAAGCTACGAAGAGGAGTATATTGCTGATCAGCCAATAGGAGTAACATCTAAATATGGAATAGGGTATACTTTTCCTGCATTGTTTCATATTGGAGAAAATGGTTGGGCATTAATTTCAGAGACAGGGGTAAATAGTTCGTACTGTGGTGGCAAACTAAGTGAATCGAGTGAAGAGGGACTCTACACTATTGCATTTCCTGAACAGGGAGAAAATAATGGAATAGGGACATCAAAGCCTTCAATTAGTTTGCCTAATGTAACTCCATGGAGAACAATTACAGTTGGCGATAATTTAAACCCTATTGTAGAAACAACAATTCCTTTTGATCTAGTAGAACCGTTATATGAACCGTCTATTGATTACAAGTTTGGGCGTTCTACATGGAGTTGGATCATGTGGCAGGATGGTAGTATTAATTATAACGACCAAAAAACGTATATAGATCTTTCGTCCAATTTAGGTTATGAATATGTATTGATAGACAATTGGTGGGATACTAAAATAGGAAAAAATAAAATAGAAGATTTAGCAGAGTATGCTAGATCTAAGAATGTGGAGCTTTGTTTATGGTATAATTCAAACGGATATTGGAATGATGCACCACAAGGTCCTAAAAATAAAATGAACACTTCCATTGCTCGCAAACAAGAAATGGCTTGGATGAAAAATATTGGAATAAAGGGGATCAAGGTTGATTTTTTGGGAGGTGATAAACAAGAAACTTTCAGATTATATGAGGAAATACTTTCGGATGCTAATGACTATGGGCTTTTTGTTATTTTCCATGGTTGTACAGTACCAAGAGGTTGGGAAAGAATGTATCCAAACTTTGTAGGAAGTGAGGCAGTACTAGCTTCTGAGAATCTTATTTTCAATCAATATTTTAATGATAAAGAAGCATATAATGCAACTTTACATCCTTTCATTCGAAACAGTGTCGGTGTAATGGATTTTGGACCTGTATTGTTAAACAAACGTCATAATAGGAATAATGATGGTGGATCAATACGAAAAACGACAGATATATTTCAAATAGCAACAGCTGTATTATTTCAAAATCCAGTGCAAAATTTTGCTATCGCACCGAATAATTTAATAGATAGCAAGAAGTTTATAGTTGACTTTATGCGAAAAGTACCAACAATCTGGGATGAGACTATACTTATTGACGGCTATCCTGGTAAATACTGCATACTAGCCAGGCGCCATGACACCAAATGGTATGTGGTTGGGGTAAATGCAGAAGATAAGATAAAAGAAATGAAGGTTTCTTTACCAATGTTATCAAAAGAAAAAGTATTGGTCTATTCTGATAAAGAAGATGGTACACCTCACCTAAACCAAATTAATCTAGGAATAGGTGGAGAGACTATCATTAAAATGCACCCAAACGGAGGAGTGGTATTAACAAATAAAGATTGAAAAAAATGAATATACGATTTGTATTATTTATTATATTACTATTATTTTCTATGGTCAGAAGATGATATTAGAAGTAAAAACTACAGAGTAAGATATACAATGGCAAAACCACCATTAGGACCATTAGAAATTCCAGAAGATAATCTCATTTTAACAAAATTGGAGGAGAAAGGTATATATGGTACAGGACATAATTCGGTAGTGCAAATACCCGAAAAAGATGAGTGGAGAATTGTTTATCATAGATTTAGCCGTCCAAATGGAATTAAAATGGGATATGCGGCAGGTTTTCATAGAGAAGTTTGTATTGACAAAATGGAATTTGATACAAATGGGCATATAAAAAGAATTACCCCCTACATTATAATCAAAACAGACAAAAAATGAATAGTCTAAAAGCTCTAATATTGACACTGATATCTATCAGTTGGTCATTGTTGTTATTAGGCCAATCACAAAATAAAGATTTTACTCCTGGGGAGTTGTGGCTTGATAATGATGGGACACATATAAATGCACATGGTGGAGGAATACTCTTCTACGATGGTTTGTACTATTGGTTTGGTGAGCATAAAGGTGCAGATAGTAATAACGCCTTTGTTGGAATAACCTGCTATTCTTCTGCGGACCTTTATAATTGGAAGAATGAAGGTATAGCCTTATCTGTTGTGGAAGATGATAAGAGTAGCCCTATCGCAAAAGGGTGTATCATGGAACGACCAAAAGTGATCTATAATGCTCAAAATAAAAGGTTTGTGATGTGTTTTCACTTAGAGCTCAAAAACCAAGGTTATGCGGCCGCTCATGTAGGTTTTGCTATAAGTGATAATGTTACAGGTCCGTATAAGCTCGTAAGTAGTGGACGTGTAAACGCTAAAAGATGGGCGATGGATATGACAAATGAAGAAAAAACATCATCAATAAAAGCAACTGATTTTGAAGAGTGGTGGACTCCTGAATGGATGCATGCCATAAAAAAAGGTCTTTTTGTCCGTCGTGATTTTGAGGAAGGGCAAATGTCTCGTGATATGACTTTGTTTGTGGATGATGATGATAAAGCATATCATATCTACTCTTCAGAAGATAATCTGACACTTCATCTTGCAGAGTTGTCAGCTGACTATCTCAACTATACTGGAAAGTATATTCGCATTCAGCCGGGGGGACATAATGAAGCTCCAGCTATATTTAAGAAGGATGGTAAATACTTTATGATAACTTCAGGGTGTACTGGTTGGAGCCCTAATGCTGCTCGACTTTTGATAGCTGATAAAATTATGGGTGAGTGGGTGTTACATCCCAACCCATGCAGAGGAGAGGATGCTGACCTTACATTTCATTCACAAAGTACCTATATTCTTCCCATACAAGGCAAAAAGGATGCTTTTATATACATGGGTGACAGATGGCGTCCTAACACCCCCATTGATGGACGCTATGTCTGGTTACCTATACTTTTTGAAGATGGCAAGCCCATTTTGAAATGGATGAATAAATGGAATTTGAAAATATTTGATAAAATTCAGTCGAATGCTCTAAGCAGATTAAACTAAAGGAAATGAAATATAAACTATTAATACTTTCAATATTATCTTCATTGTTATCAGGTATTTGCTTATTTGGTCAAACTTTGATCCCTATAGATAAAGGATGGTCAAACAATTCTGTAAATGTAACTATCTTCAGAAAAAACTCCTTGATAACAGTCAATAATACACAATATGTATCTTATTATTCTCCAGATAGTTGTTTGATGCTTGGCAAACGAAGTCTGAATAGTGAAAATTGGACAATTCATAAAACACAGTATAAGGGGAATGTAAATGATGCGCATAATTCTATTTGTATGATGGTTGATAGTGATGGCTACCTCCATGTTGCTTGGGATCATCATGGTTCACCATTGAGATATGCAAAAAGTTTAAAAGCCAATGATCTGGAATTAGGAGATGAAGAAAGCATGACAGGTTTGCATGAGAGTGATGTTACCTATCCTGAATTTTCTAAACTACCAGATGGGAATTTAATATTTATGTATCGCGATGGTCGTTCTGGTAGTGGAAATTTGGCGATCAATAAATATGACTGTAAACTTAAAGAATGGATTCAGATACAAGATAACTTGATTAGTGGAGAAGGTAGGCGCAATGCATATTGGCAAGCATATATAGATGCACAAGGCATTATACATCTGTCATGGGTTTGGCGAGAAAGCTGGTTAGTAGAAAGCAATCATGATATGTGCTATGCTAGATCTGATGACGGAGGCATAACTTGGAAAAATACTAGAGGTGAAAAGTACGACCTGCCAATTACAGCAGCAACAGCTGAATATATTTGTAATATTCCTCAAAATAGCGAATTGATTAATCAAACTTCGATGACAACAGATCATTATGGTAATCCTTATATTGCTACATATTGGAGAGAAAAAGGTTCTGAAATTCCCCAATATCATGTTATATTTCATAATGGCAAGAAGTGGAATACTTCAAATCTTAATTTTAGAGAAACCTCTTTTTCGTTGAAAGGAGGAGGCACCAAAAAGATTCCTATATCTAGACCATTGATAATAGCAAAGTCGAATGATGAAACAACAACAATAGGTGTGATATTTAGAGATGAAGAAAGAGGTTCGAAGGCTTCAATAGCAATATGCGATAATCTAGCCAAGAACAAATGGAGAGTAGAAGATCTCACAACATTTACTTTAGGCTCTTGGGAACCTACGTTTGACACAGAACTGTGGAAAATACAGCAAGAACTACATCTCTTTATTCAAAATGTAGAACAAGTAGATGGGGAAGGACGAGCCGACTTGACTCCACAAGAAATTCAGGTATTAGAATTGAAAAATATATTAAAATAAAAAGACGAATTATGTTTATACTAAAATCATTAAATGTGATCAAGAGAGTGATACCTTACATAGTGCTCTCTATTCTTCTGTTGAATGTCGGATGTTCGCCTAAAGGCTCGTTTGAGATTGGTGATAAAACATTTCTTCTCAATGGAGAGTCGTTTGTTGTCAAAGCGGCAGAATTGCATTATCCTCGAATTCCTAAAGAATATTGGGAGCATAGAATACAAATGTGCAAATCATTAGGTATGAACACAATATGCCTTTATGTCTTTTGGAACTATCATGAGTCTGTTGAAGGTGAATATGATTTTGAAGGACAAAAAGATTTGGCTGAATTTTGTAAAATTGCACAAAAGCATGATATGTATGTTATTGTACGTCCAGGTCCTTATGTGTGTGCCGAATGGGAAATGGGAGGTCTACCTTGGTGGTTACTCAAAAAAGAAGACATAGGATTGCGTGTTCAAGACCCATACTATATGGAAAGGACTAGGCTGTTTATGAATGAAGTGGGAAGAGAACTTAAAAGTTTTCAAATCAGCGAAGGAGGTAATATCATTATGGTGCAAGTGGAAAATGAATATGGTGCATATGGCATAGATAAAGAATATGTGTCTGAAATAAGAGATATCGTACGTGATGCAGGCTTCACTGGTGTACCTCTTTTTCAGTGTGATTGGAATTCTAATTTCGAAAATAATGCCTTGGACGATTTGGTATGGACAATAAATTTCGGAACAGGAGCAAATATAGACGATCAATTTAAACGCTTGCAAGAACTTAGACCTAACACGCCACTTATGTGTAGTGAATTTTGGTCTGGATGGTTTGACCATTGGGGAGCAAAACATGAAACTAGAAGTGCTAAAGCGTTAGTGGAGGGCTTGGACCAAATGCTCAGTCGAAATATATCGTTTAGTCTCTATATGACTCATGGTGGAACTAGTTTTGGACACTGGGCAGGTGCAAATTTTCCTAATTTTTCGCCTACTTGTACATCTTATGATTATGATGCCCCTATCAATGAATCAGGACAAGCAACACCTAAATATTTTGAAGTTCGCAATTTGTTAGAGAAGTATCTTCCAGAAGGCCAAACTTTAATAGATACTCCTGACTCTATTCCAACTATTAGTATTCCTGAATTTACATTAACAGAAGTCGCTCCTCTATTTGACAATTTGCCTGAACCTAAAATAAGTGAAAATATAAGATCAATGGAATTTTTTGATCAAGGGTGGGGGAGTATTCTTTATCGTACCACTTTAAAGCAATCAACAATAGATCAGACATTGATAATAACCGAGGGACATGACTGGACGCAGGTTTTCATTGATGGAGAACGAATTGCAACCTTAAGTAGGATGAAAGGTGAGGGTGTAGTCAGCTTACCTCCAGTGAAAGAAGGTGCTATACTCGACTTACTGATAGAGCCAATGGGAAGAATGAACTTTGGAAAAGGTATCTATGATTGGAAAGGAATAACTGAAAAAGTAGAATTAGTACGAAAAAATGATACACTTAATCTGAAAAATTGGAAGGTCTATAACTTCCCTGTTGATTATGACTTTATAAAAAATAAAAATTATAAAGAAGGAGAAGCTCCCCAAAACACTGCAGCCTATTATAGAGGAGTATTCTCTTTAAATACAACCGGTGACACTTTTATAGATATGCGCAACTGGAGCAAAGGTATGGTGTGGATCAATGGACATGCCTTAGGACGTTATTGGGAAATAGGACCTCAGCAAACTCTTTACATGCCCGGATGCTGGTTGAAGGAAGGTGAAAATGAAATAATAATATTCGATCTTTCTTCGCCCACACAAGCCACTGTGGCAGGTCTTCGTCAGCCTATTTTAGACATGTTAAGAGGAAATGCAGCCTATTCACACCGTAAGCTAGGAGAGAATCTAGACCTGAAGGATGAAACTGTTTTTCATTCAGGCTCATTCAGCCCTGGAAATGGCTGGCAACATGTGAGATTCAACAAAAAAGAAAACATTCGTTATTTCTGTCTCGAAGCGATAAACTCTCATGGTGGAGACGATTATGCATCAATGGCTGAATTAGAGTTGCTAGGCGAAGATGGCAAGCCTATTTCTAGACAACATTGGAAGATTGTTTATGCTGATAGCGAAGAAACTGAAGACGCCAATAATATCGCAAGTAATGTATTCGATTTGCAAGAGTCAACCTTCTGGCATACAAATTATTCTCAAACAAAAGCCAAACATCCACATCATTTGGTGATTGATCTGGGAGAAGAAAAAACAATTACAGGATTTTCATACCTTCCACGTGCAGAAGCTAATAGAACAGGAATGATAAAGGATTATAAAATCTATTTAAAGTTGAACAAACCATTTAAGAAATAAAAGGATGAAAAAAAATGTATATATATTACTTTATCTGATCGTATGCCCTCTTATTTGTACAAATTCTATTAAAGCATCAAATGAAGAGACATATAATAATACTTTTAAGTTGAATAAAATCGACTGTGATTTAAGTCCTTTAACAGGTATGACTCGCGAGCATTGGGTAGACGCTGCAGAATATGTTTTAGATGGTGCATTTAGCTATATCAATTCACTGGATGATCCGATGAAATTTCCCAAACAGCATAACAAAACTTATCCTCATAATGAAGGACAAGTGGCAACAGAAAAACTAGAAGGATTTTGTCGTACTCTGTTTGTTGCAGCACCATTGCTTAAAGAAAGACCTAACTTAAAGCTCAACAATATAAAGGTAGCTGATTATTACCGTCATAATTTATTGAATCTTATAAATACTGAACACCCTAGCTATATAAAACATAGAGGCAATCGAGGCCCTAGCCAGATTCTTGTCGAGTTTGGTGCATTGGCAATATCATTATCAGTAAGTGATGAAATCTTATGGGAACCTCTCACTCAGAGTCAAAAAGATGAAGTGGCTGCAATTATGCTCAGCTATGGTGATGGACCAACGATTGGTTCTAACTGGAGATTTTTTAATATATTTATTCTCAGCTTTTTCAAAGATAA
Organism: uncultured Dysgonomonas sp.; assembly: GCA_937995835.1. Taxonomy (GTDB): domain Bacteria; phylum Bacteroidota; class Bacteroidia; order Bacteroidales; family Dysgonomonadaceae; genus Dysgonomonas. Next base: position 10,064 of record CALKIV010000094.1, read on the forward strand.
AGGGTATAAGGTCAATGAGGAACTAATGTTGAAGTACTTGGATGAATGCCTAGCTGCATATAGTGGCAGTGGATGGTATAATGACTCTCCTGCTTACGATTATTATAGCATGTGGGCATTCCAAATGTATGGGGCGCTATGGGCTGAATTATATGGTAAAAAATATTATCCACAATACGCCGAAAAATTCATGGCTAATTTGTCTGATATGGTTGATAACTATCCATATATGTTTGGCAGTGATGGCAAAATGAATATGTGGGGACGCAGCATATCATATCGATTTGGAGCAATAGCGCCATTGGCTTTTACGGGTTATCTAAACGATTCTAGCATAAATTATGGCTGGATGAGATATATAGCTTCAAGTACGATGTTGCAATTTTTAGAGCACCCTGATTTTATACAAGACCGAGTACCTACCCTTGGTTTTTATGGACCTTTTGAGCCTGCTGTCCAAATTTATAGTTGCAGGGGCAGTGTGTATTGGAGTGGAAAAGCTTTTTTAGCTCTGCTTCTTCCTGAGGAGAATCCGTTTTGGTCAGCAAAAGAAAATAATGGGCCTTGGGGGCAAGGATTCGCAAAAGGACAAGTTTATAATAAATTTCAAAAAGGTTCTAATCTGTTGATCACAGATTACCCCAACAGTGGAGCTGCAGAAATGCGTTCTTGGTGTCATGAAACAGTAGCGAATGATTGGCAAAAGTTTAGAAGTTCAGAAAACTATAATAAGCTGGCATATAATACAGCTTTTCCTTGGATGGCGGATGGAGATAATGGTGAAATTTCCATGAATTATGGAGTCTATAATAATAAAAAACAATGGGAAGTATTACGCTTATATACATTTGTCAATTTTGAGAATGGAATATACAGGAGAGACGCTGAGTTGGAAACCGATAGTAGCGTGAAATTTAACCTAGCAGACATCCCTCTTGCTAATGGTATATTAAGAGTTGATAAGATCACTTCGCCGGTTAAAACTGATTTTACATTGGGACACTATTCACTCCCTGAGCTAGGAAAAAAAACACATCATAAATTATTAACAGTAGATCATCAGAAGGTGTCTATTATTGATAATGGTGAGTATAAGTTGGCTATGATATCTCTTGAGGGGTGGAGTCAATTGAACTTTACTGAAACTGAAGGTCTTCATCCAATGAGTAATAAATGTACTTTAATAAGTGGACTAGAGAGTTTTTCGGGAGAAAAAGTGTTTATCACTCTTCAACTGTGGAAAAAAGGATGTGAAGAGTTTTCTAAAGAAGAACTTAACCCTATTGAGAAAATATTTATTTCTGAGAATAAAAATAAAGTTGAAATAATACTGAAAGACGGAGAAACTAAAATAGTAACTTTTAAAAGTGAGTAATAAAATGAAGAAATATATCCTATTTGTGTTTTCAGCAGTAATAGCTGTATTAAGTTGCCAGCAACGTAAAGAACAATCAACAGTTCTAGATTATAAAACTTCAGGCAACATCGTTTCAGCAGAAAGATGGTTAGACAATGATGGAAATATGATCAACGCACATGGGGGAGGAGTCCTTTTTCACGAAGGGGTCTATTATTGGTACGGAGAGTATAAAGGAGACTCTACTTATTGGAATCCAAAAGTTCCGAGTTGGGAATGTTATCGCACTGAAGCAGGAGGGGTATCATGTTATTCTTCAACAGACTTAACAAACTGGAAATTTGAGGGAGTAGTATTGGAACCTAATTTGTCAGATACTTTATCTGATCTGCATCCCTCAAATGTCTTAGAGCGCCCCAAAGTAATATATAATGATAAAACGAAGAAATTTGTACTTTGGCTACATATAGATAGTCATAACTATGCTAAGGCGGCTGCAGGAGTAGCCGTATCTGACTCTCCAACAGGTAGGTTTGAATATTTAGGTTCTATGCAACCTAATGACGCCATGAGTAGAGATATGACTCTATTTAAAGATGATGATGGCAAAGCTTATCATGTGTACTCTTCAGAGCATAATAGAACTCTATATATTAGTGAACTTACTGATGACTATTTAAAGCCTACCGGTAGTTTTACACGCAACTTTGTAGATAAGTCAAGAGAAGCGCCAGCTGTATTTAAAAGAAAAGGGAAATATTATATTCTTTCATCTGGATGTACAGCATGGGATCCAAATCAGGCAGAATATGCGATTGCAGATTCGATGTTGGGAGAATGGACAGTTATGGGGAATCCTTGTTCTGGAAAAGATTCTGAAATTACTTTTTATGGACAAAGTACTCATGTGTTAAAAGTTGAAGGAAAGGAGAATGCTTACATCGCAATGTTTGATAAATGGAATAAAACCGATCTTATCAACTCTAGGTATATTTGGTTGCCAATAACATTTAAAGACAATAATAAAATAGATATTGCATGGCAGGCAGATTGGATGATTAATAATCATTTTAGATAAAATAGGATAAAAAGGCTTACGATTTTCGTAAGCCTTCTTTTGTTAAGCATTGAAAAATGTCTCAACTTAAGACTGTACTTTAAAACTAACGGCATACCTACTTAGCTACTCTTGCGATAACTTGCAACAGCCCAGACATTCAGAACGATGACAAAACCACATAAGGCCAGAAACTGTGGAATCATTTCACTGAATGCGCTACCTTTCAAATAAACCAATCGCATGACTTGTATAAAATACTTTAAGGGATTGATAGTCGTAATAGCTTGTGCCCAAGCCGGCATACTGGTTACGGGAGTAAACAGTCCACTCATTAATAAGAGAATCATCATAAAGAAAAACATGACAAACATTGCTTGTTGCATAGTGTTCGAGTAATTTGATATAATCAAGCCAAATCCTGAAACAACAAGAACATAAATACTCGCAAATAGGTAAATGGTGAATAAACTACCCTGTGGATATATTCCGTAAACCAAAGCTGCTAATCCCATGCAAATGCTTAATACAACAAAGCCTATAATCCAATAAGGGATTAGCTTCGCAATTACGAATACTATCTTTTTCACAGGAGTAACATTCATTAGTTCAATCGTTCCTGCCTCCTTTTCTCCTACAATATTAAGTGCAGGTAAGAAACCACATAGCATGGTTAACAACATTACCATTAAAGCAGGAACCATAAATACTTTATAGTCAAGATGAGAGTTAAACTTGTACTGTGACATGACACCAAACGAAGGTATTTCTGCCTCTATTCGCATGTTTTGTACACCATATTCCTCTCTAAGCTCATTTGCATAATCAGTTAGGATAGAAGATAGATAAAATGTACCTAAATTTCCTTTAGTTCCGTTGACGGAGTTTGCTGAGATCATTGTCCTACCTATTCCGTAGTTGATAAGATTTCGCTCAAATCCATTCTCTACCTCTAGGATAATATCTGCTTTACCCGATTCTACACTCTGCATCGCTTCAACATTCGTTGCGGATACATCCACTAACTTAAAATAACCAGAAGCTGTTACTTTTTGAGTCATTCTTTCAGAATATACACTATGGTCGTTGTCTACAATGCTTAACTTGATGTCTTTGACTTCTTGATTTGCAGCCCAAGGCATAACTAACATCATCATCAAGGGCATACCCATAATTAATTTGGGTAAAAATGAATTTCTGAAAATCTGTTTAAACTCTTTTTCTATTAAAAATTTCAACATAGTGATTTAATTTAATCGAGTTTTGAATTGACTGAGGCTGATTAATACAAGTGCAATAGTCATTGTCACAAGAATTGACAATTCTTTAACTACATACTGAATTTCAACCCCCTGAATCATTATCTTTTTTACAGCTTCTATATACCAACGTGCCGGAACTATTGAAGAAATCCATTGCAGTATCTCCGGCATACTTTCTATAGGAAACATCATGCCTGAAAGAAGCATGACAGGCATCATCAATCCCATGCCTGATGCCAACATAGCAGCCATTTGTGTATTTACCATTGTAGATATCAGTAAGCCTAAGGAAAGAGCTAGGAATATAAATATGAATGAAACAGTCATTAACCAGAATAAGCTGCCTGCAATTGGCACTTCAAGAACATATACCGATAGTAGAAGTATCGTAATTAGATTGACTAACGATAATATTAAATAAGGGACAGCCTTTGCCAAAATGATATATATAGGTTTTAATGGCGATGAGAGCAAGATTTCCATTGTTCCAGTTTCCTTTTCTCGCACAATGGCAATAGAGGTCATCATGGCACAAATCAGTATCAAAATGAGCCCCATAACCCCTGGTACAAAATTATAAGCGCTTTTAGCTTGTGGATTATATAGCATTTTTACTTCTGGCACTATTTGGAATGGAATCTTATGTTCCTGCATTAACTCTTGTTGATAAGATCCTAAAATGCCAGAGGCATATCCTGTAAGCATTGATGCCTGATTGGGTTCAGTGCCGTCAGCAATGAGTTGGATGGTAGCCTCACCTGTATGAAGAAGGTTGTCTG
>CALKIV010000095.1 GCA_937995835.1 uncultured Dysgonomonas sp.
GTCCCACAAAACTTGCAGGTTGTTTTTATACACTGCTCCTCGTTTGCCTAGCTCTGTTGCATCGTCCTTCTTTCCTAACTCTTTGGCTATCTTTGCCAGATAATCGCAATCCATTATGTATAAAGAAGACAGACCCACATCGTTCAGTAGCATCATGTGCTGCTGCTTGTCGTATTTGATATTGTCGTACATAGGCGAATTGTCTAATCCGGATTCGAGTGCTGCACAGTACAATTCATTTACTCCCCCACTCTCGCGGGCATGATAGGTAACCTTATCGTATGGATTACTACCCCAACATAGTAGACCGTCGATATTTCTATTCTGATTCCACCATCTATTCCATGTCAGGAGTTTGTCATAAAGTAATTCTAACAGCCATTTTTCTTTATATTTCTGATAGATAGTCCATACGGCTAAAGAGCCAACAGGGGGTTGCGAGCGATCGCGAGACTTCAAGTCATTGCCCGTATAAAAGTTGGGAACGAAGCCTTTTTCTGTTATCGAGTTGGTGATCTCAACTACGTTTGCATAAGCCAATGCTTTATTGTCTATGGCAAACATCATACCTGCAAAATAAGTATCCCAGCAAAATAGAACAAAGCCTCCAAACTCTGGATGATGGCTCCAGTTTACATTCCAATTTCGGCTGACAGGGGTAATGACTTTCCTTATGGAAGGATCGTAGATATTGTCCCAAGCCAATACGCTTTGCATCGCATTGTATAAATCATAATTTTTCTTGTATTTATCTTTATTCTTTTTAACAAATGCATTGCTTTTTTCTTCAATATATTTTTGGGCTTCTTGCAGATTCATATCCAATCCTCAGCAGATGGCTACCGGCTCATTTACAGATAGTTTTATTTCTTTTTCATCTGCACCAATAAAGTGCCCTTGAGTGGTTACGGGGATGTGAATGTCGAAACCATAAGGAGCGATGGAGAATTTATTATTTTCCATCACTATTTTATTCGCTCTTTGCCAAAGCGATTTGGGCACGACAATCAGTTGTCCATCTTTTTTGTTTCCCTCTAATGGGGTAATGAGGATGACATTATTCAATCCCTCCGCAGCGCTTTGTACGCGCAGCTTGTGTCCTTTCCAGTCTAATGCCACATCGGTGTAGCTGCCATCATAGGCGTGAGCTCCGGGGTGCATCAGTGGTTGTCCGCCAATGCGAAAGGTGTTGATTCTGTTGCCTTCATTGTCTGCCAAGTTTAAGTCTATGGCAGCCCCATATGGCAGCAAAACGTGCGTCAAGACGCTTCTTGTGTCCCATGTATTCCAGCCTGAGGCTAACTCGTACTGTAGCTGTTGATATTTTTCTTCAGGTGTTTCTTGAGCAAGGGTTTTGAAACAAATGCTTAGAAACAAAATCAGTGGTATTATTGCTTTTACTTTCATAATTATGTATATGTTATTTTTCAGAATCGAATGGTATTGAAAGATTTTGCTTTCAGGTTCAGGTTTATCAGCTTGTTGTTGTAGCTGATCTTGACATTCTTTTCTACGGTTTCTTTATTTGCTATCACGACTACTATTTTTCCATCGGGATTGACAAATGCCAAATGATTGTCTTGTTCATTGGTTTTTAGTCGATAAGCTCCGGGCATAACGTAGGCGCTGAGGTGCTTCATCAGATAGTATTCAGGATTGTAGGTCACCTTGCCGGTGGCTTTTTCTATCGACACCATTGAGTTTTGCCTCCAGCCCCAAGTGCTGAGTCCTGTATGATCGAGCACCATATTCCAGTAGGTATATACATTGGCTCCATGAGTCAAATAGTGATTGATCAGCCCCCATGTATACTCTGCATAGTGCCAGTCATTATTTCCATTTCCACATTCCGATTCTGTTTGTATGAGTTTCAGATCGGGATATTCCTTATGCACATAAGGGATGGACTCTTTGCCAGACCATTGGAAACCTACTCCTTTGATATATTTTCTTGCTTTTTGATCCTTTAGTCCTGTTCGGAAATAATCAACAATGCGTGTGTTGATGGTTCCAAAATAGATTTCTGTATCCAGATTTTCTTCTTCAAATTTGGGTCCAAGATATTCTCCAATAAAAAAGCTCATATCTTCGGCACGCCATTTGCAACTTGGAAATTTTTGATTCGAACAGGGTTCGTTCTGCACATGCACGGCTTCTATCTTTATGCCTTCTGCTTGGTAGGCTTTGATAAATTTGGCGAAGTAGAGTGCATAGGCCTCTAGGTAGCCTGTCAGCATTTTGAATCCAGTGGCTTGCTCTGAGTTGGCTTGCTCGCGTGCAAGTCCGTTATAGTCACGCCCTTTTTCATCCATGCTGGAGGCATAATGGTTGTTCGTTTTCATCCATGCTGGTGGCGACCAAGGAGAAGCCCATATCTTGAATGAAGGATTTAACTTCTGTGCGGCTTTGATATAAGGAATAAGGATATAGCGATCTCGATTGATATTGAAGTTTATCATCTTGAAGTCATCGGCTACGTCATTAAAAGAATAAAAATTTAATCCATAGTCGCTAGCTCCCATCGGCATTCTATTGACAGTAAAATGAGCTTGCGTGGGGCTAAATATATTTTCCATCACTTGATTGCGCTCTTTTTCTGAAAGCGACATTAATGCATCCCAGCCCATTTCATTGAAGCAACCGCCAAAGCCGTCGATAATTTGCAGCTTTTGATCGGCTATTTTTATATCTGCTTGGTCAATCTGTTTGTTTTCTACAAAGGTTTTATCTCCTTTTTGCCACCTGTTTTCCATGGTGCTGTATACCCACTCTACTTGCTGTGCATATAGCAGATTGGTGGCTGTGAGTATTGCCAAAATTAAAATTGTTAATGTTTTTTTCATGGTCATTTATATGTGTTGTTAGTCTATTTCTGCTCCATTCAGCGAGCTGATATTGTTAGCTTTATGTAGTGCTGTTGTAGATTTTGTCATAACACCATATCGTCCATTGTTTTGAATACGATTTCTCTCGATGGTGACTTTTTTACATCCAGACAACATTGCATCCACAGTGATTCCATCTCTATCGTCTCCTTCTATCAGATTGTTGTCGATGGTTATCTGCTCACTTTCAGCACAATAAATTCCAGACAAGGCATTGCGAGACATTTCATTGTCTGAAACAAGAATGTTTTTCCCAAAGAGTATATATATCCCATTGCCCCAAGGTGAGGTGTCGAATCTGCTATTGCTTATTGTGCAATCTTCAATATAAGACAGGTTCAAATTGTGATGAAGCCCTGCTCCCGGCACCACACTTGATCCACTATCGCTAAAGTCGCAATTGACGATTTTGATATTGGATGCGCCTTTGATCACTAATCCATTTTTAGTGCAATTCTGAATCGTAAGGTTTTCGAAACGGATATTTTTCATTTGAAGTTTCTCATCTGCCGAAAACAAGATTCCTCCTCTGCTCAGAGCACTCATATACGAGCGTCCCCTGCGATCGTGATTGGGGTCTTCGTTAGAAACTGCCTTGGTGGCTCCCTCAATCAGCAAGTCTCGTATCACCACATCGTGCATATCGTTTGACGCATTGACAATCACCGATTCGTTTAAGCCCGCGCTGGAGATCAGAATAGATTCATTGCCCTCTCCTGCCAAAGTAGTTCCACTCACCATTTTCAGAGGCTGGCTGATGGTATGTACGCCCTTTGCAAGAACGATCCATTTGTTGCTCCCCGAATTTTTATCAATAGCCTCTTGTATAGATTCTCCCGGACGAATGATGATTGTGCCGGCAGGTGCTATGGCTGTTGCTGAGGTTAAGGCTCCTGTTTGCGATGGCAGTTTAGCTCTACTATCTGGTCGGAGCACTCCTTTTTTCACCACCGGCGTGTAGGGTAATGGTGTTCGGGTAGCTGTTAGCATGCCGACGGATGATTGTGGACGAGTATTTTTGTCAATAACTTCTTTGGTGTAAGGCATATCTATTCCTTTCACCGTTTGGTAGTGATTGTAGATAGATTCGTAAGCATCTTTGTATTTATCTTTTCTGCGATGGGACAGAATGCCAAAGACAGGAATATCGCCTCCAAGCATAAATTTGGATGTGTATTCAAAGCCCAAAGCAAGCCTATCGTCGGCTACACTATATAGATCTAAGCCTTGTGTCCAAGCCACTTGTGCTGCTTTGGCAAACTCGCCGATGCCCAGTTGGACGTGGTCCCAGTCGCGTGTTGCTTCCTGACTTTGCCCCGTAGGATAAATATATTTGGTGAGGCCAGAGTTGCCGATGCCATGATAGTAGCGATGGACTCCACGATTAAATATTTCGTGATCGTCCATAAATACACCAATGCAAAACATGGTGTAGATCATTGATGCATCCCAGTTTCCATTAGCTTCGGTAAAGAAGTCTTTGATGGTAGGATAAAAGACAGTCATAACCAATTGCTCGAACTGTTTAATATCTTTTTCAGACCATCCGGAATGGAAATGCTTTATTATTTCGGCAGCATTCAAAAATTTAGGGGCACTCAATCCCACATTCAGTTTTGCATCATTGGAATCAAAATCCCATAGACGATACGACCAAGCATTTAAGATTTCTATTGCTTTGTTGGCATACGCCTCATCTCCTGTCACATACCACATCAGAGCATGATTGTATGCTGCTGTTGCACTAGCGCTAAATTCTCTGCCACCTATGCTGTTTGCTCCATAAGCTCCTACGGATATATGGGTAACGGGTTGAG
>CALKIV010000096.1 GCA_937995835.1 uncultured Dysgonomonas sp.
TCTTTGGATAAATGATTGAATAGCCGGCACGAATCAATAATTCTTCCGTTTTTTTGGTCAATTCCACTTCATCTTTTCTATAAGATTTTGATTTTCCCATCGACCTATTGATACAAGAAGGGAAATAAATAACTTGATATTTTCCTTCAGGGTTAACGATATCTCCTTTTAATTTTTTAGGAGCTTTAGGCATCTCTTTGTTCCATTTTGGAATCAAATTACCACTCATTACCCTCAAGCTACTTGAAACTGCTCCCATTACAGAGCTTCCCAACAGGCTATGAAAAGCATTTACAGTGTTCAACCCTACTCTAGCCAAGGAAGTTGTGCCTGCCATTCTCTTTCCAATAAAGGCAGCTGTTTTATTTGCCTTTTGGGAATTTTCATAGAATCTCTGTTGCTTAACAAACTTTCCTGTATCAATTTTTACAGGACAAGCACGAGCACACAATCCATCAGTAGCACAAGTTTCATCAAAGAAGTATTTTGCATCTCTTTTCAACATGATCAAGCCATCAGGATCTTCTCCCGATTCGGTCAAAGCTGCTATTTCACGAGCAATCACAATTCGTTGACGAGGCGACAAGGTCATTCCCTCAGCCACACAACTAGGTTCACAAAATCCACACTCCATACATTTATCTATCAACTCATGCGCAGGATGCAAAGGTTTCAGATTCTCAATGTGTGCAAATTTATTTTGGTTGATAATGACTCCCGGATTGATTAAACCATTGGGGTCAAAAGCATTTTTCAAGCGTACCATTAGCTTATAAGCCGTTTCGCCCCATTCTTTTTCTACAAATGGGGCCATATTTCGTCCTGTGCCGTGTTCGGCTTTCAATGATCCATCAAATTGATCTACAACGATATCTGCCAATTCGTCCATCAAGTTTGCATAACGTTGAACCTCCTCCGGTGTTCCAAAGTCTTGTGAAAAAGTTAAGTGTAAATTTCCCTCCAAAGCATGACCAAAAAGAACAGCATCGGTATAATTGTGCTTTTTAAAGAGCGCTTGAATAGCTAAAGCTGCATCTGCCAAAACCTCTGTCTGAAAAGCCACATCTTCGATGATGCAAGATGTTCCTGTTTTACGCAAACCTCCAACAGTAGACAGCAAACCTTTACGGGCTCTCCAGTTAAACTCATATTCTCTCGGATTAGCTGTAAACCAATAGGGTAGGAGAGTGGGGATATCTGCTATTGCATCATTTACTGTGCGTTGTTTTTGATTCATCACCCTGATTTCATGTGCTTGACATTCCACCAAAAGAGCACAAGCCGTTTCAGGTAATGTTCGGAAATAGCTAGGCGCATCTTTGTCATTTTCCACCGACCGAATACTAGCTCTGTCAAGTAGTTCAACAGCCGAAACGGGAGTATCTTTAAGCAGTGGAATAGCTTCGCAAGCAGTCTTTATAGAATCGAAAACAATGAAAGCGCAAGCCTTATAACGCTCCTCTACAACTGTTTCATAAATCACATTGGAAATAAAAGCTAAAGTGCCTTCTGAACCGACCATCAAATGCTTAATGATGTCAATTGGTTCATGATAGTCCACAAAAGCATTAAGACTATATCCAGTCGTATTTTTTATTTTATATTTTGTGCGTATTCGTTCTTCTAGTTTTTTATCCTTCTTTATATTGTCTCTGATACTAATAATCTCATCAACAAGTTTTTTATGTACAGAAAGAAAGTTCTTGATACTTGCTTCATTGGCTGTATCCAAAACAGTACCATCGTACATTACAAGACGAACATCAGATAAAGTTTTATAAGAATTTTCAGCTGTGCCACAACACATTCCGCTGGCATTGTTTGCTACAATTCCACCAATCATTGCAGCATCAATAGAAGCTGGGTCAGGACCAATCTTTTTCCCATAAGGACGAAGAATTCTATTTGCCATACTCCCAATCACCCCTGGCTGCAAGCTGATTAGGTTTCCGTCATCTATCACCTTATAACTCTTCCATTTATGCGTAGCGATCAAAAGTACCGAATCACTTACAGCTTGTCCCGAAAGGCTAGTTCCCGCAGATCTAAAGGTAACGGGGGTCTTATAGCGATTGGTCAAACGAAGAATATTTACCAACTCTTTTTCACTATGTACCCATACTACAAGCTTGGGAATCAGACGATAGACACTAGCATCCGTACCATAAGCCAATAGTTGTAGTGGATTTGTTATCAGCCTTTTAGAATCAATAATCTTAGTCAATTGATCGTAAAGCAAAGCATAATTACCTGTCAGCATAATAAATATAGTTGTGTATTATAAAGTCTTTTATTCTAATCTTATTTTCCCCTAGACTGAAATCTCGTGAATCCTATCAAACTATCGTACCGTTGACCTGAAGGACGATAATAAACATAAATAGCATATTCATTCTCAGTTTCATAAAAGTTGCCAGAAATAGTTTCGGTAGAAAATCCTTTATCAGTATTAGTTAAATATTGATAATTATAGATTCCCTGTTTTAGCAATAAAGTTAAATGATATTCTCTACTTTCATCATCATACATCATTTTATATTTTTCTGAAAATGTATTATTGCTAAAAGCCCCATTTACATAAACAGCCTGAGGCAGAGGATCGTCTGCCTGCAAAGTAAAATGAGTGTAAAAATAATCACCTTCAACTTTCACATTATCAGCATCAAGATTTCGATAAACTACACGCCCATTCTGATCCTGATCATAACTATACGATGGCTTCACTTTCACCTGAGATGGTATCACATACATATTGTAATATGGACGAACATAATCTATATGGGCTACATTCATGCCATTGGTTCTATAACTAGAGATATCAAACCGTCGATATTCATTTCCCGCTTCAAAAATCAAGTTCCTATTATGCTCATAGCGTAAGGTAGAAGGCTGTATATGTGTAGGTTTTATATTTTGCCTTTCATTATCTAACCTATTATTTTGCCTCACAAATACTTTTAAATCATTTTGAACATCACGTATTACGAAATCATATTTGAGATCGAAAGACACTTGTTGATGTTTATTATTCGCATCAATATCTGTAATCGAAGAAACTTTAGGAGCAACAGAAGTTTTTCGATCAACAACTGAAAAACAAGCAGTTAATAAAACATTATCTTCTCCCAAATCTTCGTCATAGATCAAAACAACATAGTTGCCCGAAATTTTAGGACGCACATCCTCGTTAGGAATCCTCAGTCCATAATGTGTATAAGACATTGTGGTGTTAAATGATGTAGCATAATCATCAATCAGATTATCATCATACCCCTCTAAATAGTCTAGATGAGATAAACTATTATTTTCTGTCCAATCGGCATTGCAATAAATTAATTTATATCGCAACCGTGCCAACAGGTCTTCAGAAACTAGATCAAAGTCAATCGATATTTGATCTGCAGAGTTTAAATCCATCACAGAATAGCTATCCCACTGCTCATTGTTTAGCACTTCGATAGAATGAATATCCTCCGAAAAAGCTTGTGTACGATAACTTTGCGCAACAGATTGCTGTACAAAAACAAAAAAGCTCAAAAGAAATAAATAATACCGAATCATAGGCTAGAAGATGTATCTATTCACAAATATAACAAAAAACTGCAAAGCTTTTGGCTTTACAGTTTCTCAACATGAATGAAATATATTAATTCTTTTATTCTATACCGATGCTCATATTATGAAATACATTTTGCACATCGTCATCATCCTCAAACTTGTCTAGCAATTTTTGCACTTGTGACTCTTCATCAGCACTTAGCGTCTTTGTATCGAGAGGAATTCTTTCAAACTCTGCACTTTGGATTTCATATCCATTGTTTTCTAGATATTTTTGAATTTCCGAATATGACTTAAATTCTCCGTAAAGGATGATGTGCTCTTCATCATATTCTATTTCGTCCACCCCAAAATCAATCAGCTCAAGTTCAAGCTCTTCTAAATCTAGACCTTCTTTAGGAGCAATTGTAAATACGCATTTGTGATCAAAAAGAAATTCAAGACTGCCACTTGTGCCCAGCGAACCTCCATGTTTATTAAAATAGCTTCTCACATTAGCCACAGTCCGTGTAGAGTTGTCAGTTGCAGTTTCTACCACAATAGCAATTCCAAATGGTCCATATCCTTCATATACAACTTCCTTATAATCAGATTCATCCTTAGATGTCGCTTTTTTGATTGCACGCTCCACATTTTCTTTGGGCATGTTCTCTTTTTTTGCTTGTTGTATCAGGACACGAAGACGCGGATTAGCATCAGGCTCAGGACCACCTTCTTTAACAGCTATCGTTATTTGTTTACCTAACTTTGTAAAGACACGAGCCATATTGCCCCATCTTTTCATTTTCGTCGCTTTACGATATTCAAACGCTCTTCCCATATTATAATAGATCTTTTCTTATTTATTCAAAAGCATAAGTGCTTAATTTTGCTTGCAAATTTATAAAATAATATCAGATATAAAAGATTAAATTCATAAGTCTTATAGTTTCACAAAAAACGATCGAAAGATTTCGACCGTTTTTATATAGATATTATCTTTTTCTGAAAATATTATCTCAACTGAGCTCCTAATTGGTGCTCAAGTGAGCCTTGTATCTTTTTCATGATAGCATCAATCTGGCTATCCTTCAAAGTCTTTTCTTCATCATGTATCAGGAACTTCACGGCATAAGATTTTTTACCTGCAGGAAGATTTTTTCCTTCATATACATCAAAAAGTTGTACGTTTTTCAATAACTTCTTTTCTGCTTTGTATGCTAGTTGTTCAATCTGATCAAATGTCACATTTTGGTCAATCAATAGAGCAAAGTCTCGTTCTACTGATGGGAATTTAGAAATATCTTCAAAATTCACAATGTGTTTAGCCACTTCTTTCACTAGACTAGTCCAACTCAACTCAGCATAAAAGACTTCAGCATCAATGTCTTGCTTTTTTAATTTATCTTTAGCTACAATGCCTAAAGTTCCAAGTTCTTTATTGGTTTTAGATTTTATAATCAATCCGGTGGAATACATTTCGTTAGAAAACTGCTCAAAAGAGTATTGACCTCTCAATCCCATTTTGATTAACACATTCTCTACATACGATTTCAGATGATAAATTGTCGCTTTTTCGTCAGTTTGTACCCAACTATCGGCAACCATATCGCCACTCAACCAAAGAGCTAAACGCATATCTTCTGAGTATCCAGCAAGAATATATTTATCTGATTTTTTAGATTTGTCTAGAGAATAACAGTTACCAAATTCATAGAACTTGATATCTGAGTTTTTTCGATTTCGATTATACGCAATACTCTCTAACCCAGCATAAAGCAAAGTTTGACGCATCACATTTAGATCTGAGCTCAGCGCATTAAGGATATATACTGAATTATCAGCAGGATAAAGTGTTGATTCTTTATAATACTCTTCTTTTGTTAGCGAGTTATTCATTATTTCATTGAATCCACCGCCAGAAAGCATATCTGAAATGATATTTTGCAAATCATAAGCTCTATCACTCTTGCTTTGATAGGATAGGGTAGAGCTAACCTGTTCATTCAGAACAAGATTATTATACCCATATACTCTCAAAATATCTTCTATAACATCCACATCACGCTTCACATCCACTCTGTATGTCGGCACTGATAATGAAAGTTCTGATTCTGTTTCGTTCTCTATTTTTATCTCAAGACTTTCCAAAATAGACTTTACAGTTTCTTTAGGAATCTCATTTCCAATCAATTTATTAACCTTGTCATAAGTCAATAAAACCTTAGATTCTTCTATCGGATTCGGATAATGATCTTCTATCTGTCCTACTATTTTACCTCCAGCAATCTCTTGAATCAGAAGTGCTGCTCGTTTTAACACGTATAAAGTATCATTAGGGTTGGCTCCACGTTCAAAACGGAATGATGAATCTGTATTAAGCCCTTGTCTACGTGCTGTTTTTCGCACAGACATTGGTTTAAAATATGCACATTCTAGAAATACATCAGTAGTATCTGCAACCACACCCGAATTTAATCCTCCGAAAACACCACCAATACACATTGGTTCTTTGCTATTGCAAATCATCAGATCGTTTTCATCTAGAGTACGCTCTACTTCGTCTAAAGTGACAAATTTAGTACCTTGTCGAAGCTTCTTTACAATAACATGTTCGCCATCAATTTTTTGAACATCAAACGCATGCAGAGGATGTCCAAATTCATGCAAAACATAGTTTGTAATGTCTACTACGTTATTTATAGGACGCAAACCAACTGTGTTTAATCTATCTTGCAACCATTTAGGACTTTCAGTCACCTTCACTCCTTTGATGGTGAGACCAGCATAACGAGGACACGCATCCACATCCTCAACTTTCACTTGAATGCCACCATCTGCCTCATCTATATTGAAGTTATCCACTGACGGATTTTTCAAGTTAAAAGTATGCTTATTTTGCTTCAAATAAGCAGCTAAATCTCTAGCTACGCCATAGTGTGAAGCCGCATCTACTCTGTTAGGCGTAATGTCTACCTCTATCAGATAGTCACTTTCCACGCCATAATATACACTTGCAAGAGTTCCTACTTTGGCATCTAATGGCAATTCTATTATTCCTTCATGAGAGGCACCTACACCAATCTCGCGAGCAGAACAAATCATTCCCAAAGATTCTACTCCTCTTATCTTTGATTTTTTAATCTTAAATTCTTCATCTCCATCATATAGCACAGCCCCAACAGTGGCTACCACTACTTTTTGTCCTGCGGCAATGTTAGGAGCTCCACAAACAATTTGCAAAGGCTCAGCTTCGCCCACATTGACAGTTGTAACATGAAGGTGATCAGAGTTTTCGTGCTCGATGCAAGTTAATACTTCACCTATTACCAAGCCTTTCAACCCTCCTTTAATAGTTTCTACCTCCTCTACACCTTCTACCTCTAGCCCTAAAGAAGTCAGAGCTTTAGAAGTATCTTCAGGAGATAAATCAAAGTCTAGATAGTCTTTCAACCAATTGTACGAAACATTCATTATATATGTCGATTTTATCCGTTATACCAAAAGAAGTCTCAAAATTACTAAAAATTATTCTATGCTTAAAAGATATACTCTAAATAGATTGATTTTTTTGATATTCACTTTCGGATTTTTTTGACAATATTATATCATCATAATCTCGATTTATTTCTTAGATTTGTACTAAATGTTTAATCCTAATAAATTGGATACCCTATTATGACAGACTTTTTCGCAGCTATGGAACCTACACAACGGATCTATTGGTATTTGGCAATAGGTGCTAGTATTGTTTTCATCATTCAAACCATCATGACGTTCGTTGGTGCAGATGCTGACACAGGAATGGATGCCGATTTTGATGGCAATATGGACGCAGGAGCATATCCTTTTCAGTTGTTTTCTCTTAGAAATCTTATCAATTTCTTGTTAGGAATAGGTTGGGCGGGAGCTACCCTGTATGACGTCATAGATAATCAAATTGTATTGGCAATCATCGCCACTATAATAGGTCTTCTATTTGTATTCATCTTTTTCCTTGTCATTAAGGCTTTGATGACAATGGCAGAAGATAATTCTTTTCACCTAGAATCTACTATTGGCAAGACTGGTGATGTGTATCTAACCATTCCTCCAGCCAAAACGGGCAAAGGAAAAATATTTATTAGCGCACAAGGATCTACTAGAGAGTTAGATGCTATCACAGCTTATGACAAGCCTATTAAAAATGGAATGCTTATAAAAGTTATAGCTGTAGATGGAGATCTATTAATCGTAGAACCATTGAATAAGATTTAAAAATAATTACAATTTTATATAACTAAAAAAACAGAACAATATGCCGGAACAAAGTATTTTGATTTTGGTGGCCGTTTTAGCCGTTGCTGTTGCTGCCTTCATTGCAGCACTGTCTTCTCGCTATAAGCGATGTCCATCAGACAAAATTTTAGTAGTTTATGGAAAAACGGGAGGCGCATCTGCCAAATGTATCCATGGGGGAGGGGCTTTCATTATGCCCGTTATCCAAGACTATGCTTATCTTGACTTAAAGCCTATATCTATTGAGGCTAACTTGAAAAGTGCACTGAGTAAGCAAAATATTCGTGTGGATGTACCTTGTCGATTTACAATTGCCATTTCCACCGAAAGAGAAAATATGAATAATGCAGCAGAAAGACTTCTAGGACTTTCTACCAGCCAAATTCAAGAGTTAGCACAAGATATCCTATTCGGACAACTTCGTTTGGTGATTGCTACTATGATGATCGAAGAAATTAACTCTGATAGAGATAAATTCTTGGATAACATCTCAAATAACGTAGATACTGAACTTAGAAAAATCGGATTAAAACTTATCAACGTTAACGTTACCGATATCAACGATGAATCCGGCTATATTGAGGCATTAGGAAAAGAAGCAGCTGCAAAAGCAATTAATGAAGCTAAAGTTTCGGTTGCTGAACAAGAAAAAATGGGGGAAACTGGTAAAGCAATGGCAGACAGAGAACGAGATGTTACAATTGCAGAAACCAACAAAGATAGAGACGTTAAGATTGCTATCACCCAAAAAGATAGAGAAGTTAGCATTGCAGGAGCTGGAAGAGACGAATCCATCGGGAAAGCTGAGGCTCAAAGAGACCAACGTATCAAAACAGCTGAAGCCAACGCTATTGCTATACAAGGAGAGAATACTGCGAAGGTAGACATCGCCAACTCAGATGCATACCGTCGCGAGAAAGAAGCGGAAGCAAATCGTCTAGCTGTTGCAGCAGAGAAAGTGCAACAAGCCAATGCTTTACAAGAAGCATATGCTGCTGAAAAATCAGCTGAAGATGCACGTGCAACGAGAGAGAAGGCAACTCAAGTAGCAAACGTGGTTGTACCTGCTGAAATAGCCAAACAAAGAGCGATTATAGAGGCTGAAGCTGAAGCAGAACAAATCAGAGTAAAAGCCAAAGGAGAGGCAGATGCTATCTTTGCCAAGATGGATGCTGAAGCGAAAGGATTGTTTGAAATCCTAACCAAGCAGGCATCGGGCTACAAAGATGTGGTTAATGCTGCTAAAGGCGACCCTGTGGCAGCTTATCAATTACTATTGATAGAGAAACTTCCTGACCTGGTTAAGACTCAAGTGGAAGCTATCAAGAATATCAAAATTGATAAAGTTACTGTTTGGGATTCAGGAAAGGGTAGTGGAGCAGATGGCAAGACATCTACTGCAAACTTTTTATCAGGACTAATGGGCTCTGTACCTCCATTAAATGATTTATTTGGAATGGCTGGTATGGATCTTCCATCTTACCTAAAAGGGAAAGCAGAAGATGATAAGAATGCTGTTATTCCATTAGCTCCTACAGAAGAAGAAGATATAAAGAAATAAATTCTTTATTCAAATAGAAAAAAGCGATGAATCTTAGGTTTCATCGCTTTTTTTATTCTTAATTATTTGTTGGCTTACAAGCTCTAGTAGATAAATTTATACTCTATAACAATGTTTCGATCAATGCTTAAGTTAAGGATTTTAGAAGTCAACTCAGAGGGTTTAGGGATATACCATTCTTATATATTTAGGCTATCTAAATATTTGCTTGCAAGTTATTATCAACCGTTTTTTACGATTGATCCCAAAAAAGTTAACTCTTATTCCTGCGTATTTTCTTAGCTCTATACAAGACGAATTCAAATTTAGCCTTTATTCGGAGTTTAATTCAAATAAAAAAGCACCCTTAAATAGGATGCTTTTTACTTTTATAAGGGGTGAATGATGGGTTTCGAACCCACGACCTTCGGAACCACAATCCGACGCTCTAACCAACTGAGCTACAATCACCATTTGTCGTTTCTCTCAAACGCGATGCAAATGTATGCATAAATATTGTATCAGCAAAGAGTTTGATCATAAATATTTCATTAAATAAAAAAGGTTCCAAATATATGGAACCTTTCTCACTGCTGTATATATAGTTACATATTATTCAGCTGCTTTTTCTTCTGCTGGGGCTTCAGTAGCTTCTTCTTCTACTGTTGCTTCTGCAGCCGCTTCTTCTGCTCTTGCTTCAGCTAGCTTTTGAGCTACTGCTTCTGCTTTTGCTTTGTTTGCTGCTACTTCTGCCTCATGACGTGCTTTGGCATCAGCTTTAGCTTTAGCGTCTTTTTTATTCAAGACTTCTGCATTTGCTTTATCTTTTTGATCAAGCCATGCTTGGAATCTCTTCTCAGCTTCTTCTTCTGAGAATGCACCTTTAGCAACACCACCCAATAAGTGTTTTTTCATCAAAACACCTTTTACTGAAAGGATGTTACGAGTAGTGTCAGTTGGTTGTGCACCAACCTCTAACCAATACAAAGCTCTTTCCATGCACAAATCGATAGTTGCAGGATTAGTATTAGGATTATAAGTCCCTACTTTTTCAATAAATTTACCATCACGTGGAGATCTACTGTCTGCGATAACGATGTGATAGAAAGGATAGTCTTTACGACCGTGTCTTTGTAAACGGATTTTTGTTGCCATTCTTTGTTAATTTTAATTATACATAATTGTTATTAGCGGGTGCAAAGATAAGTAATATTTTAGCAATCACTGCCTTTAGAAGATCATTTTTCCTTAGTTACAGTGATTTTTACATTCTTCACGTCATTAAATGCTTGCAATTCTTCATTATTGAGAGCAAAGCTTGTTAATGTATACTTTTTATTCCCTTCTGTAGAAGTTTTATTAATTTTGATTTCTTTAGTTAAAAATATTTTATCTTGATTGTCAACACATTCGAATTTAGCTAAATATTTTCCATTCTCAGGAATAATAAAATATGCATCTACTACAGGTGATGTTTTATACTTTGCAAAGAAGTCTAAGGCAATACCAGATGGAAAATTCTCAGTATGTGGTACGTCATCATAAAAGCCACTAATCTCAGTAGTAGCACCACCTAGGAAGCCATCTACAACTTGTACTGTGGATTTTCCTGCTACCGAAGCCACTTTTGAAGCATGTTCATCTAACTGTCTTTCTAGACTACGCCCCATGCCTTCAGCTACTTTTCCGGCTGCATCTGTTGTCTTCTCTGCTAGTTTTTCTCCACTTTCATCTACAGCTTCCACAACACCTTCTACTGCACTAATGCCTACTTTCGCTGCTTTTTTGGTTACACTTTTCACACAGCCCTCACAAGAGTTAAGAGCAAATAAAAGAGTAAGGGCTGCAGCTGAGCAAATAATTAATTTTTTCATTTGAATAATTTTGTATTTTGTTTTTGTGATAATAATATTTACTTGCTGACAATGTTACGAATAATAAATAAGATACACAATATAAAAAAAGAGTTGCTTAAGTATTTATAAGCAACTCCTTTTATCTGATTTTAAATCAATTTTAGTTGTTTTCTGGTCTTAGTTTTCTAACTACAGCACCAGTACGCCACATTTCACTTTCTCTCAATGCTTTTAGCTCTTCTTCAAGCTTTTCACGATAGTCTGCTTGAGAGTTAGAGTCAATTGAACGTTGTGCCTCATTTCCACTAGCTACTTCCTTATAAAGCTTTTCGAATACAGGTTTTGAAGCATCATGAAATGGCCCCATCCAGTCTAGAGCTCCACGTTGAGCTGTTGTAGAACAGTTGGCATACATCCAATCCATTCCATTTTCAGCAAACAATGGCATCAAAGATTGAGTCAACTCCTCCACTGTTTCGTTAAACGCTTCAGATGGAGTATGACCGTTTTCGCGCAACACCTCGTATTGTGCTAAAAGTAGTCCTTGGATAGCTCCCATTAATGTTCCACGTTCCCCTGTAAGGTCAGAGAATACTTCGCGTCTGAAGTCTGTTTGAAACAAATAACCTGAACCTACACCAATACCTAAAGAAACAACTCTGTCGTATGCTTTTCCTGTTGCATCTTGGAAAATAGCATAACTAGAGTTCAAGCCTCTTCCTTCAAGGAACATACGACGTAGACTTGTTCCTGATCCTTTTGGAGCAACAAGAATTACATCTACATCAGCAGGAGGAACTATACCTGTTCTCTCTTTGTATGTTATACCAAAGCCGTGAGAAAAGTAAAGAGCTTTTCCTTTAGTTAAGTATGGTTTCAATCGAGGCCAAACTTCGATTTGTGCTGCATCTGATAATAGGTACTGAATAATTGTTCCTTTTTCAGCTGCTTCTTCTATTTCAAATAGAGTTTCACCAGGAACCCAACCATCGGCAATTGCTTTTTCCCATGTAGCACCACCTTTACGTTGTCCTACGATAACATTAAAACCATTATCTCTCAAGTTTAATGCTTGACCTGGACCTTGAACTCCATAACCTATAACAGCTATTGTTTCATTTTTTAAAGTTTCTCTTGCTTTTTCCAAAGGGAACTCTTCACGGGTAACAACCTGCTCGACTACTCCCCCAAAATTCATTTCTGCCATCTTTAATTTTTTGTTTAAAAGTAATTAACTCAATATATAATTATTATATTTTCTATTTTTAATGAAAAGGTAAAACATATGAAAATCTAAAATTCGCATCAGGATATAGTGTCATATGAGTAGTCGTTTTTGAATCTACATCAAATGCTGCACCTATTCCCAAGTTTATTTGATACAAAAAATGCTTTCCTAATTTTCGTTGCAATCCCCAATGAAAACCTGTCAGTACAGTATGCCACAGTTTATCATTACGTAAGGTACGAGAGGTATACTTCACCTTAATACCAAAAAAATTACCAGAATTGAACGAAACATTCTTGTCACCATCAAAAACTCTCTTTTGTTTGTAATAGTACTTACCATGAAGCGATGCAAAAAATGCAGGATCATCAAAGTAAAGTCTATATCTGTAATCTTCATCTATCTGATAACCAGCTCCCAGTCCGGCTCCTAATTCCAAAAGTATTTTCTCGGATAGGGGAGTGTCAAAAGTCAACGAAAGCCCTGAGAAGCCGAAATCTATTTTTCCATAGGTTGCCAAATGTTTTTCAATCTTCTCGTTTTCAACTTTTTCTTGAGCAAACAAACTGCATGCAAAGAGTGTGAATGAGAGTAATATACCAATCTTAATTTTCATTCTATAAGTATAATTTATTTCCATATAACCTTTGCTGAACAAATTGGCGATGCGTCATCTGCCATCTCCAAAAGGTAAGTAAAATTATCAACCTTCTTTTGTTTGATATTGATGGTAGTACCATATTGCCCTTCTGATATGTAATTGATATCAAAACGAGTGATGTCTTTATCTCTAAATAGATTGATATCAAAAACATCTACAAAATGTTCTATATACTTCATACTATTGAGATGCTTATTGATATCTATGTCACTATATTTAATTCTGAATTTTCCAACTTGCTCTGACTCCTCTTTGAGAGATAGTATTTTCCCGAAATTTTCGACAGGGCAAGGTGTTTCAGAATCCATAAGGGAAACCATATTATTCAAATCTAAAATGTTGGTCGGCTTACGTGTCTTGATATCAATTGAAGCCCACAACGACCTCGCAAACCCTATTTTTCTTCCTTCTCCATCTTCGAAAGCAAAGCACCGTTCAGTAAAAAGTCTATTAACCGTTGCCACCCATGTTTTGACTACGAATATAGAGTCATTTTTAGGATACTCATAGAGCTCAATTGCCATACGTGATAGCACCCATATACGGTCATTAGCAGTCATATATGAATAGCCAAATCCACGCTCTTCTGCGTGCTTTGTGGCGCACTGCAACATAAATCCACCAATCATAGGTAGTGTAGCCTTTCCTCTGAAATCTGTCAGATAAGCATCAATAACAAACTCGTACCTTCCAATAGGTTCTAACATTATTTTTATAAAAATTTAAATCTATGAACGAATACCTTTATAATTGCTGGGCTTCTCTCTTCTTTTCTATCTCGGCCAATAGATCGCTCAAACGTTCTATTTTAGACGTATTAATAGCCACTCTTCCAGAACGGATAAATTGTAAGACACCTATCTCTTTGCTCAATTCGTCAAACAGTGCTTGCGTTTCTTCATAGTGTCCTGTTTTTTCTATAACCACACAAACCTCATTGATATCAAGTATCTTAGCATTATGCTTTCTGATCAGAGCTTCTACGGACTCTAGTTTAAGGAAAGCATCTGTTGCCAACTTGTATAAGGCTATTTCTTGATGGATTAATTCACTATCAACATTGTAGTATGCCTTCAATACATCTATTCGCTTATCGATCTGCAAGACTATTTTGCGAGCCATCGCCTCATCGGCATATACTGTAATAGTGAATTTATGTATTCCTTTGATAGCAGAAGGCGATACCGATAAAGTTTCGATATTCAACTGCCTACGCACAAAAACGCTAGTTACCTGTCCTAGTAACCCAACTGTATTTTCTGAAAATATAGTGATGGTGTATAATGTTTTATTCATCATAATCAAAACCATTTATTTGTTTAAATTCTTCTTTCGTAATCTCTACTGATTCTCCATTTTCTATTTTGTAGTAGTTGTAGGAATAATCAAGGTCTGCTGTTTCATCGTTATACATCCAATTTTCAAAATAGAATGGATAATAATTACCATTTTCAAATTGGTATGTCCAGCTATGTCCTCGTCCCCCTTCCATAAAAGAAGTCGCTCTTTTGGAAAGGTAATCAACTGAGGGCATTGTGTATATATCTTCCAAAATAGAAGTTTCATAAAAACTTTCACTATCAGGATTGTATAATAAAAACTTGTATCTCAGTGGAGGATAAGCAGGAAGCATCCAAACTAAAGCAATATCTTGATAGCCATCAAAATTAAAATCTTGTAAGGATAATCCATAAGCCCAACTATAAACTTCTACATCTACATCCAC
This sequence comes from uncultured Dysgonomonas sp., assembly GCA_937995835.1. GTDB lineage: Bacteria > Bacteroidota > Bacteroidia > Bacteroidales > Dysgonomonadaceae > Dysgonomonas. The sequence continues at coordinate 14,827 of CALKIV010000096.1, forward strand.
TGATTTCACTTCACCGGTTTTCTTGTTTGTGTATTGTATCTCTGAAATACCATACCAACGAGAGGTAAAGTCCGGATCATCTTCGACTGTATTAACTAAATGCACCTTGAAATCATATTCAGGATAACTTGCCTTATAAATATTATTCATACTAAATACTGGAGACCATTCCTTATGTGCAGAATGCCATTTACCAGAAATGTTTCCTGTTTTATAGTCAAAGTAGCCTTCAAAGCGGTGACCATCCTCTTCCACTATTTTCAGATTATTTGCTTTCAATGCACCTTTGATTCCTATCGATTTCTTTTGGTTCAAATACTGATAATAGCCTTCAGATATCGTATCCGCATTGATGTCACACTCCATGATATACTCATATTTGTTATCTATTTTTCCTTTAAAAGCATAATGATAGGTCACAGGTATATCTACCCAATACTCTCCACTTTCGTAGAGGCTATCTAGCAACGTTTTGGGTTCACTATCCTCTACTTCTTGTGTGACTATCATCTCTTCTGCAGATTCCTCTGCTATATCTGTGTGCTTCTCTTTTTTGGCATTACAAGAGAAACAAACAAATAAGAAACAAATAGAAATTAAATATTTGTATATCATATCAATATTGTCATTTACCTAATAAAATATTGGTAACTGTGCCACCTGCTGGAATCATAGGATATACCATACCCTTAGTCTCCACATCTACATCTAACACATAAGAACCGTTATAATTCATCATTTCTTTTATAGCTGCGTCCAGTTCTTCGCGTTTTGTTATTTTTTTAGCTTGAATCTTATATGCATCAGCTATCTGAACAAAGTTAGGATTTTGCATCACTGTTTCTGAATATCGTTCTTCAAAAAACAACTCTTGCCACTGACGCACCATTCCTAAGAAATGATTGTTCAAGATAATAATTTTTATATCAATTCCACTCTGCATGATGGTTCCAAATTCTTGAATAGTCATCTGAATACCTCCATCACCAACAAATAAACATACAGTTCGGTCTGGTGCTCCATACTTTGCTCCAATAGCAGCAGGCAATCCAAAGCCCATTGTCCCCAACCCACCAGAGGTCACCACACTTCGACTCTTATCTCTAAATTTGAAGTAACGCATTGCCATCATTTGATGCTGACCAACATCCGTCACCACTACTCCTTCATGATTCGTAGCTTCAGATATCTTGTTAATCACTTCTCCCATCTTTAGTTGTCCTGAAGTGGGGTAAAGCTCTTCACTAATCACTGCATCATACTCTTGCTGATCGTAAACTCTAAAGCTTTCTCTCCATTCTGGGTGCGAATTTTCATTAATTCGCTCTGTAATTTGAGGTAAAGATGCTTTCACATCTCCAAGAACACGAGCCGTAACAAGTACATTTTTATTGATTTCAGATGGATCTATATCTAAATGAATAATTTTCGCTTGTTTGGCATAGGTTTCCAAATCCCCTGTCACACGGTCATCAAAGCGCATGCCAATGGCAATTAGAACATCACATTCGTTTGTCTTCATGTTGGGAGCTACATTCCCATGCATCCCTAACATCCCCACATTCAACGGGTGATCGGATGGAATAGCAGACAGACCTAAAATGGTGGATGCTGCAGGAATTCCAGCTTTCTCAATAAAAGCTACTAACTCTTTTTCAGCTTCGCCCAACAACACTCCTTGACCTATTAGAGCCAAAGGTTTTTTAGCTGCATTAATAATCTCAACAGCCGCTGTGATCTCTGCCTCACGTATGTCTGGATAGGGGCGATAACTTCTGATAAAGTTTGTTTTTTGATATTCGAAGCTATTTATTTTCCCAAACTGAGCATCTTTTGTTATATCAACAACAACAGGTCCTTTGCGTCCTGATTGAGCAATATAGAAAGCTCTAGAAATTACTTTAGCAATATCTTCAGCTTTTCTTACTTGTACTGCCCACTTACAGATAGGTTGAGTTATACCAACTACATCAGCTTCTTGGAATGCATCACTTCCCAGTAGAGAAGAGGCAACCTGACCACTGATCACCACCAATGGTGTGCTATCTAGCATAGCATCCGCAATACCTGTTACAGTGTTAGTGACTCCTGGTCCAGAGGTAACCAAAGCTACACCAACTTTACCAGATGTTCTGGCATATCCTTGTGCTGCGTGTGTTGCACCTTGCTCATGACGCACAAGAATATGATTTACTTTATCTTTATAATCGTATAAACTATCAAATACGGGCATAATTGCACCTCCCGGATATCCAAAAATGGTATTAACCCCTTCATGGATCAATGCTTGAATTAATGCTTCACTCCCTGTCATGATTTTACTTAATTTATAGTCTTTAATATTTTTCTCTATTTATGTGCTGATAAGAGCTCAAAGATTGCCGTTTCATCGATCATTTTATAAGATTCTTATGGCTCCTTTATCAGCAGAACTAACCATGCTTGCATAAGCCCTCAAGGCTTTTGATACATATCGTTCTCTGTTAGGTTTAAAAGCATCTTTTCCTTTAGCTTCTTCCTCTTTTCTTCTTTGTAACAACTCCTCATCAGTCAATTTTACATTGATTGAACGATTAGGAATGTCTATTTCGATGACATCACCATTGCGTACTAAAGCAATGGCTCCACCTGAAGCTGCTTCCGGAGAGATATGACCTATGGAAAGTCCTGATGTCCCTCCTGAAAATCTACCATCTGTGATTAATGCACATTTTTCTCCAAGTTTCTTCGATTTAATGTAAGAAGTAGGGTAGAGCATCTCTTGCATTCCCGGTCCACCTTTCGGTCCTTCATATGTGATGACTACAACATCCCCAGCTTCGACTTCACCGCTTAAAATGCCAGTACAAGCGTCATCTTGCGAGTGAAACACCTTCGCTTTTCCTGAAAATTTAAATATTTTCTCGTCTACACCTGCTGTCTTGACCACACAGCCGTTTAGCGCTATATTTCCTTTCAGAACAGCCAATCCTCCATCTACAGTATAAGCATTCGCAACAGATCTGATACATCCATTTGCTCTATCGGCATCTAGTTCTTTAAATTGGCTATCTTGCGAGCCCATCACAAGGTTAAATTTGTTTCCGGGAGCAGAATGATAGATTCTATCAGCCTCTTTGTTTATGTTTTTATTCACTATAGAATATTTCTCTATAGCCTCTGCTAAAGTAAGACCATCTGCTCGTTTCACCGAAGTATCTATCAAGTTACCCTTCGCCAACTGCTCCATAATACCCATGATTCCACCAGCACGATTTACATCTTCTATATGATAGAAAGGATGATTAGGAGCTACCTTGCATAAGCAAGGAGTTTTTCTTGATAAACGATCAATATCATCCATCGTAAAATCAACTTCAGCCTCTTGAGCAATAGCTAGCAAGTGCAAAATGGTATTAGATGATCCTCCCATAGCTATATCTAGTGTCATAGCATTCATAAAAGCCTGACGATTAGCTATGCTACGAGGAAGAACACTTTGATCTCCATCACGATAGAAGCGATATGCCATATCCACAATCATCTTAGAAGCATCTTCAAATAACTGCAAACGATTTTTATGTGTTGCTACGATAGTTCCATTGCCCACAAGTGCCAAACCAATAGCCTCATTTAAACAGTTCATAGAGTTGGCAGTAAACATTCCCGAACAAGAACCACAAGTTGGGCAAGCAGAACGTTCAATCTCGCTCACTACATCATCAGAAACTGTGTCATCAGCTCCTGCCACCATGGCGTGTACCAGATTCAGACGTTCATCATTCTTAGCTTTTCCTGCTTCCATTGGTCCTCCTGAAACGAATATCGTTGGAATATTTAAGCGCATAGCTGCCATCTGCATTCCCGGTGTTATTTTATCACAATTGCTTATACAAATCATTGCATCAGCCTTGTGACCATTAACCATATACTCTATACTATCAGCAATCAAATCTCGTGAAGGCAAAGAGTAAAGCATACCATCATGTCCCATAGCAATACCATCATCGATGGCAATAGTGTTGAACTCAGCAGCAAAGCAGCCTTCAGCCTCAATATATTTTTTCACCTGTTGCCCTATTTCATGTAGATGAACATGCCCCGGGACAAACTGTGTAAAAGAATTGACAATAGCAATCAAGGGTTTTCCTAATTGCTCCTCCTTCATACCATTGGCTCTCCAAAGAGCACGTGCCCCAGCCATACGTCTTCCTTCAGTACTTGTAGAACTATTTAATTTTATTTTCATCTTCTTTCTATATTTAGCAAAAGTATAATGTTCTATAAAAAAAGCCTTTCTCTTCAAGAGAAAGGCTTATATATTTGATTATTTAGTATAATTCAGTCGTAAAAATATAAACATACCTCTCTCTGTCATCATTTATAGACGAGGAGGACAATAATATTAATAATGATATGTGAAAAGCAATTTATCATCTTTGACCTTTTATTCATATGCAAAGTTATTCTTTTTAGTGACACTTCAAAGATTTTTGACGAATAATTTTACAAAAAACATTAAAATGATTTCCAAACTCCCGTAATATCCCTTTTTGTTATTCTGAGCTATCTAGAATATTAGTCTTAGACAAAACTCTATTTAAATAAATAAAATGCGCAGAACGATGTAACCTTTTGCTCATTGCCTTGTCATACTAGATAGAAACAGTAATTGATTTTCTGCGCAGAAAATGTAACTAATTTACATAAAAAAAGGAAATCATGAAAAAAGTATTATTTTTTATTGCAGTTGTATTTATTTCAACAATAATAGTAGCACAAGAGTCTAATAATGTTGACTTTGATAAGAGTGTAAAGAAAAACACTGAAAAAGTGACTCTTACTAAAAAGAATGGTAAGGTCGTTGCAGAATATAATTCTCTAGGCTCATTGACAAAGAAAACATTTTATCTATGGAGTAATTATCATAGTTCATGGGTACCTAGTCAAAAATATGAGTATGCACAAGATTTAAGCAGCTCTAAAATGACTGTAACCTTTACTAAGTGGAATAACAGTGCAGAGGCATGGGAAAACAGATCAGATGTATTCACATACGAAATGAATAACGAAGGTATGTTGTCCTTGAAGCAACCAGAGTGAAAAATGTGTGATAACCGATCTTAACTTGACTAAAAATTTCATCACAAGCTCTAAAAAAACAAAAGCACACTCAATTAGAGTGTGCTTTTTTCCTGTTTATATTTTGAGCGAATTTATTCTGCGCTTTCAAACTGCCTCAAGAAACGTATATCATTTTCTGAGAACATTCGAAGGTCTTTCACTCTATATTTTAGATTTGTGATACGCTCTATCCCCATTCCAAGGGCATACCCCGAATATTTTTTACTATCGATACCACAGTTGTCCAATACATTAGGGTCAACCATTCCACATCCCATTATCTCCACCCAACCTGTATGCTTACAAAATGGACATCCTTTTCCGCCACAGATGTTACATGAAATATCCATTTCAGCACTTGGTTCTGTGAATGGGAAATATGAAGGGCGAAGTCTAATTTGTGTATCTGCACCAAACATCTCTCGAGCAAAGAAAAGTAGAGCTTGCTTCAAATCGGCAAACGAAACATCTTTACCAATATACAAAGCCTCTACTTGGTGAAAAAAGCAATGTGCACGGTAAGAAATAGCTTCATTACGATACACTCTACCCGGACAAATAATTCTGATCGGTGGTTCTTGTTTTTCCATCACACGAGTTTGCACTGATGATGTATGGGTACGAAGCAATATTTGTGGATTATTTTGGATGAAGAACGTGTCTTGCATATCTCTAGCAGGATGATCTTCAGCAAAATTTAAAGCTGAAAACACATGCCAATCGTCTTCTATTTCAGGTCCCTCAGCAATAGAGAATCCTAACTTTTTGAAGATATCACAAATTTCTTTTCTCACAATTGATAAAGGATGACGAGTTCCTAATGGTATGTCTGCTGCTGTACGTGTCAAATCAACAGATGAATCTGTAGAATTTGAATTTTCTAAAGTCTCTCTCAATGCATTCACTTGCTCCTGAGCTTTCATCTTTAGCACATTCAATTTCATCCCCACCTCTCTTTTTTGATCGGCAGCCACATTTCTGAAATCATCCATCAGAGAGGATATTTCTCCTTTTTTACTTAAGTATTTGATACGCAAGGCTTCCACCTCTTCTATTGTCGATGCTTTTAATCCTTCTACTTCAGATAAAAGCTTGTTTATTTTATCAATCATTTCCTTTAGTAATTTTTTCTGAATACAAAGATAACATTTTAACCTTTTAATCAATCCAAATTATTAATATTGTAATATTGAATTAACAAAATAGTCAGAATGGATAACACAACGTACTGCCTTAAATACAAATTCTATGCTCGGATTGTCTCACTTCCTCAATTCACATTAATGGTTCTTGGCGCTTTTATAGCCTTTGTTATTGCCATATTTATTTCCGTTTGGGCAAATGGCTCATATTTGATAGTCATTGGGTTATTCGTTTTTTTGACCATCTATATGTTATCTTTTAACTTTATTGTTTCCAAATCTATAAAAGTTCTCGCTTATGATGATTATATTGAAATCTATTATGGAAAAAAAATTAAACACAGCGCTCCAATTTCTCAATTAATAGAAATACGAGGGGCAGACATTAATAAAAAATTTGCTAGACACCAGCTACATTTTGTCTTTGAGGACAAGACCTTTAAATTCACGCTATGGGAATTTAATTTGATGCATAATTGCAATAAACAAATCAAAATCTTAAGAGAATTATCTGCTAAATATCAGTTACAAAAAGAAGAATATAAAATAATGTTCTTAGATTTTCAGCCCTCCTATAGATATGTCAATCCTAGATATACAGGCAAAGCTGATAGTTAATTCAAATGATTCTGCCAAATTTTATATCTTTGCATTCCTATTAAGAAAATACTGTAAATGTCTAAAAAGAAAAAAAACTTCTATACTGTGTGGAATGGCATCACACCAGGTGTTTACTCCGATTGGAAGGAATGTAAGCGACAAGTTGATGGCTATGATGGTGCGATCTATAAATCTTTTCCAACAAAAGAAGAAGCTGAAAGAGCCTTCAATGACACACCATGGAAATATGTCGGTAAAAATGCCACACAAACCGGTAATAAAGCAAAAGCTCTCTCGATAGAAAACAACCCTGCCATTATTAAAAATAGCCTAGCTGTAGATGCTGCATGTAGTGGCAATCCTGGAGATATGGAATATCGAGGAGTATATATTTTGACAGGAGAAGAAGTCTTTAAGCAAGGACCTTATGAGATGGGGACAAACAATATTGGAGAGTTTTTGGCCATTGTGCATGGTTTGGCTTTGCTAAAACAAAAAGGCTCTCAAATACCTATTTATACTGATAGTGCAAACGCAATCATCTGGATAAAAAATAAAAAGTGTAAAACTAAACTAGAACGAATCCCTGAAAATGAAACGCTTTTTTATATGATAGAGCGTGCCGAAAAATGGCTTAAAGAAAATAGCTACACGACACAAATCATCAAATGGAACACTAAAGGGTGGGGGGAAATACCTGCAGATTTCGGACGAAAATAATTTATTAAAGCTATTCAATAAAGAAAAAGTGTCAGCTCAATACAATGAACTGACACTTTTTTATATATTTAAAACTGTAACTATTAATCTTTAAACATCTCATCAAAATCAACAACTTGTTTACCTGGCAAAACTTGATTGAGCACAACCCCAATGATAGACGCTAGAGCCATTCCCTCAAGAGAGAACATACTTCCGATATTGATAGCTGCACCTCCAATACCAATCACTAAAATAACCGAAGCAATCACCAAGTTGCGTTTACGACTAAAGTCCACTTTATTCTCTACAAGCATCCGCAAACCACTAGAGGCAATGATACCAAAAAGTAGAATAGAAACGCCTCCCATGACCGGTGTAGGAATTGTGGCTAATAGTGCTGCAATTTTACCACAAAAGCCAAACATAATAGCAAATATGGCAGCACCAACAAACAGATAAATACTAAATGCACGAGTAATAGCCAAAACACCAATATTTTCTCCATACGTTGTATTTGGAGGTCCCCCAATAAAGGCAGCAAGCATAGTGGCAAAACCATCACCTAGCATAGACTTATCCAATCCGGGATCTTTGATCAGATCTTTGCCCACAACTTTACTCAGCACCAATTGATGTCCGATATGTTCGGCAATAGGAACAATCGCCACCGGAACCATCATCAAAACAACTTTCCAAGAGAAAGATGGCACATAATGTAAAAAAGCTACCTGAAAAGGAGGTAAAGCAATCCATTTTGCAGCAATCACAGGCCCTAGATCAACGACATCCATTATAATAGCGAACGCATACCCTCCAATAATACCTACCAAAACAGGAATCACACTTAAGAAACCTCTTGTGAAAATTGCTGTTAGAATCGTTATTGTCAAAGTCACCAAACCAATCAATACATAAGTGAGGTCATATTCTCCGGCTGGGTTGTTAGTTGACATATTCACAGCCGTAGAAGCTAAGCCTAGTCCAATAACCATAATGACAGGTCCTACAACTACTGGTGGAAGAAGTTTCATCAACCACTTAGTACCTCCCTTCGAAATAATCATGGCTACGATGGTATACGTTAACCCTACTAAAAAGCTACCAACCAGAAAACTTCCTGTACTCACTCCTGATGCTGGATCCAGCTCTAATGCTTTAACTGCAATAATTGGATTAATAAAAGCAAAAGACGACCCTAGATAAGATGGTACTTTTCCTCTAGTAACAACTATAAAAACCAATGTCCCGATACCACTGGAGACCAAAGCAACAGCAGGACTCATTCCTGTTAGTGCAGGGACCAATACCGTAGCTCCAAACATGGCAAACAAATGTTGTATACTCAACAACACCCATTGAGGCAATTTAGGCTTCTCACCGATACCCAACACGATTTTTTTTTCTTCGTTTACAGATTTACTCTTCATTTCTTTATTTTTCATACATAAATACAAGCCACATCCTCAAAGTATAAAAAAGGTGAGCAATATTATCGGGGCTCAAAGGTAGTTAATAATTCGTTTTGATTCATTTAAATTCTTCGATCATTTGGCTTATTCATTCCAGATTACTAAATTTAAAATAGAACAAATAAATTTTTCATTTATCCTTTTCTAATAATCTGAAAAACAACGAAAAAAAAATGTTTACAAAAAAAGAAATTCAATTTAAAGTAGAAGGAGTCTTAGGTGAGCTTAAATTAGCCTACAATCTGCTAGGCACACCAAAACTATACCAAGATGGTAACCAACTCAAGAAGCAAGGTATTTTCAGAATGAAATATCAAGTTAAGACAGATTCTGGGCTAGAGTCTCTTGAATTGCAAAGAGGTCTCAGTTTTGCATATTCTGCTATATTCAGAAATCAAAAAAGAATATTAGAAGAAAAATTAACACCATTAGAATATATACTAGGCATCTTTCCAATATTCCTAATATTTATAGGAGGTGCTTTGGGTGGATTCTTGGGAGCTGTAGCAGTGTCACTAATTTATAGCTTTATGCAATATGATAAGCGCAAGGGCGCACAAGTTGTCTTTTCGCTAGGCGTGACAGCATTGGCATACATCCTCTACTTTGTCATAGTATTTTTTATACTTCACGCAACAAACTCTATTTAAGCTTATTGAAAGATATAAAATAAAAAAGCATCTCATTTCTGAGATGCTTTTTTGAGCCCCTTGTCGGATTCGAACCAACGACCCCGAGATTACAAATCACGTGCTCTGGCCAACTGAGCTAAAGGGGCAAGTGGGTAAGCGACCTATATCGCGCCGCTACAACCAACTACCCTTGCTGCGATCAAACCCTGGGGGATTCATCGGGAGCTGGCCGTATAGGACTTACCCGGGCACAAAAGTAGATTATTATTTCATATCTGCAAAATATATGTCAACTTTTTTCAAAAAAAAGTATTTTCATTCATTTGGGAGACTGTTCTAAATAAAAAATAGTAACTTCATCAGCCAATTTTCAAATAAAATAAAACAAAGAATAAATATGACACCAGTTGTAAAACGATTTTTAGAGTACATCAAGTATGACACTGAGTCTAGCACAACTTCGGGACAAACCCCAAGTTCTCCTGGACAAATGATTTTTGCTGAAAAATTAGTAGAAGATCTTAAATTTTTGGGGCTTGAGGACATTTCTCTTGACAAGAATGGATATATAATGGCCACTTTACCTGCAAACACCGACAAAAAGGTGCCAACCATCGGTTTCATCGCCCATATGGACACTAGTCCGGATATGAGTGGTAAAGATATCACCCCTAGAATAGTGGATAAGTATAATGGAAATGATATCATTCTCAATAAAGAGAATAATATTATCCTTTCTCCAACTGATTTTCCTGAGATCTTAAATTATATTGGTCAAGACATTATCGTTACAGATGGAACTACACTTTTAGGAGCAGATGACAAAGCTGGATTGTCTGAAATAATCACAGCTATTGAGTTTCTGAAGAATCATCCTGAAATAAAACATGGCAAAATCAGAATTGGATTCACACCCGACGAAGAAATAGGGCAGGGGGCTGATCACTTTGATGTCGAAAAATTTGGTGCTGATTGGGCATACACTATTGATGGTGGACAGATTGGCGAGTTAGAATATGAGAATTTCAATGCTGCAGGAGTTTCGATTAAGATACAGGGAAGAAACGTTCACCCCGGAACAGCTAAAGACAAGATGGTAAATGCATTGATTGTCGCAAATAAACTGATTTCTATGCTTCCAGCAAATGAAAGACCTGAACACACAGAAGGCTATGAAGGTTTTTTCCATCTAGTCGCTGTGAATGGTGATGTCGATGCAGCTTCATTAGGATATATAATAAGAGATCATGACAGACAAAAGTATGAACAGAAAAAAGAGCTAATCAAAGATACTGTTAATCATATCAATAGGTTATATCCTAATTCTACAACCCTTGAGGTCAAAGATCAATACTTCAATATGAGAGAAAAAGTGGAACCAGTACTTCATATTGTAGATCTAGCTCATAAGGCAATGGAAGAAGTTGGTGTAACACCAATTGTAAAGCCCATCAGAGGAGGGACAGATGGCTCTAGACTATCATACATGGGATTACCATGTCCTAATATTTTTGGGGGAGGACATAATTTCCATGGAAGATACGAGTATATCCCGATTCCATCGATGGAAAAAGCGGTGGAAGTCATTGTCAAAATAGCAGAAAAAGTGGCTAAAGAAAATTAATCATTAAAAAATATACTGATTATGAAAAAAACACCATTTACAGACAAACATATTGCATTAGGTGCTAAAATGCACGAATTTGCAGGATACAATATGCCCATCGAATATAATGGCATCATCGAGGAACATAAAACAGTCGTGGAAAGTGTTGGCGTGTTTGATGTCTCTCATATGGGTGAATTCTGGGTAAAAGGACCAAACGCATTGACATTTCTTCAAAAAATGACCACAAATGATGTTTCGGCACTGGAAATCGGAAAAGCTCAATACACTTGCTTGACCAATCAAAATGGAGGAGTAATAGATGATATTATCGTTTATTATTTTGAACCTGAGAAGTATATGCTTGTAGTGAACGCTTCCAATATAGAGAAGGATTGGAAATGGCTTGAATCAAATAATAAAGAGGGTGCAGTGCTAGAAAATGCTTCTGATAAAACGGCGTTATTGGCTATTCAAGGACCTAAAGCTCTACCTACTCTTCAAAAATTAGTGAAAGCAGATCTATCTCAATTAAAACCTTTCCATTTTGTAGTCGAACCTCTTAAAGATTGTGGTAGTGCTGGTGTTATTATTTCCAGTACAGGTTATACTGGTGCTGGAGGTTTTGAAATTTATTTCTATCCAGATCAAGGAGAAGCTGTTTGGAAAGCCGTTTTTGATGCTGGTAAAGAATTTGGCATCAAACCAATTGGATTGGGAGCAAGAGACACTTTGCGCTTAGAAATGGGTTTCTGCCTCTATGGCAATGAATTGACAGAAGAAACATCTCCTATAGAAGCCGGACTAGGTTGGGCTACAAAATTCGTAGAAGGAAAAAGCTTTATGGGAAGAAATGTTTTAGAAGATCAAAAGCGTGAAGGAGTAAAACAAAAGCTCGTTGCCTTTAAACTAACAGAAAGAGGTATTCCACGAACAGGCTATGAAGTTGTGAATGAAAAAGGAGATGTCATAGGAAAAGTGACTTCTGGCACAATGTCTCCACTATCTAAAGAGGGGATAGGCTTAGGCTATATCCGACCAGAATACACCTCTATAGGTACTAAAATAGCAGTACGAATCAGAAACAAAGATATTGCTGCCGAAATTGTAAAGTTACCTTTTAGAAAATAAACTTTCAT
>CALKIV010000097.1 GCA_937995835.1 uncultured Dysgonomonas sp.
CTCATGCAATGCTATACGAGCCTTCCAAGCAAGAACAGCCCACTTAGTGAGACGTGTTTTAGACACATTTCCATCCACATGTGCTTTTACATGTTTTTCTGCAAACTCTAAATCTTCAAATATCTTGTCTACCACAAATGCCCTAGAATCTTGCTCTTTATAAAGCAAATCTGTGTCTGTAGTCTGCAAGGTTCTATCATACCATGGAACATCAGAATATTTCTTAACTAACTCATAATAGTACCATGCTCTGAAAAGCCGTCCTACTCCTATAAAATGATCAATATCTTCTTGTGGTCCAGCAGCCTTATGCGCATGCTCTAAAAGAAAATTAATTTCTCTCATTCGTTCCCAGTATCCATACCATTGCCCTATGTTTTCAGGAGACACTTGCCCCCTCATCATTCGGTAAAAACCATCATTCGTTATACCGGCAGCTACAACATTGTCTGAACCTCTATCGTTAGATGGTGCTCCCAAATATCCATAGAACTTATTAGAGTAAATTTCCAAATCTTTGGGTGATTTAAAAAATGATTCCGTTGTGATCTCTGTTTCTGGAGCGACAGCTAAAAAACTATCATGGCATGCCACAAAAGAGCAAGCAACAGCTGCGAGCAACAGAGACTTACTAATGTATATTATAAACTTTTTCATAAGTATTTCATTATAAGATAAAATAATCGACAATTGCTTATCTTTAAATTTAGAAGGTTACATTTAAACCAAAAGAATAAGACTTCTGTAAGGAGTATGCAATACCACCCCCATTACCGCTTCTTCCAGCCAACTCGGGATCTACCTTATAGAAGCTAGGAAGCTTGCTCCAAGTGCATAAGTTCTCACCACTGAAAAACACCCTTACTCTCTCGAGATTCACTTTGTCAAGCACTGACTTTGGAAGAGAATAACCTATTGTCACATTTTTCAGACGCAAATAAGCTCCATTCAACAAGTATTTTGTTTGAGTTATTGCCATCTCTTTTCCCTCTGTTCCAGCAGCACCCTCCTTCAGTCTCGGATAAAAAGTGTTTCGATTTTCCTCCGTCCAGTGATTATTCAAAAGGTGAGGAGTCAAGTGTGTCCATTGAGTAGCAAAGTAGCTAAAGAACTCATAGTCCACATTCATCCCAGATGTAGTAGGATAAAATTGGCGTTTACCTACCCCTTGAAAGAAAGCACCAAAATCAATATTATTCCAATTGGCATACATATTTAATCCAAAATTATATCTAGGAGCAGAGTTTCCAATCACTTTATAATCTCCCGGATTATCTAATGTCCAGCTTCCCTTGCTTATTACATGATCTCCATCCTGATCTTTAAACTTCAGGTCACCAGGTCTAGCATCAGACACCATAACACTACTTTGATCTGCATGATTTTTTATCTCAGCCTCATTACCAAAATATCCTTCAGTCTCTAGTCCCCAAATCTCGCCTAGCCGTTTGCCAACATAGAAATCATTTAGATTACCACTCTCGTTATCATACTTTGTCACTTTAGACTGATTGTCCGACAACACAAAGTTTACACCATAATCCATTGGTTTACCTGCCAAGGTTACATTATCACGCCATGCCACTGAAAGCTCCCAACCTCTTGTTCTTAGATCAGCCGCATTAACTCTTGGCGCTGCAGCCCCCAATACGCCCGGATAGGTTTTAGCCTTGGTAAGCATATCTTTGGTATCACGAATATATATGTCTCCCGAGAAGGCCAAACGATCATTTAGAAAATTTATATCCAGTCCTAAATTCTTTGTTATCGATTTTTCCCAAGTAAAATCTCCAGAAACAAGTCCAGCAGTAGTAATCGTCATCGGATTCTCACCATCCAACAGCACTCCTGTTTTTTTAGTAGACATTGTAGGCAAATACCCAAAGTTTGAAACAGACTGATTGGCAAGTTGACCATAAGAGGCTCTTAGCTTCAAGTGACTTACCACACTCTTAATAGGTTCAAAAAAGTTTTCGGAAGAAGCTATCCAAGCAACTGATCCAGATGGGTTGAAAACATAGCGATGCCCTTTAGGGAAACGTGATGAGCCATCATACCTACCATTAAACTCTGCAATATATTTATTGTCGAGAATGTAATTTAGACGAGCAAAGCCACTTCGCATAGCCCATTTAGAGACACTTTCATTGATCGATATAGTACCTGTTCCTAGATGAGGAGTAGGTAATGAATTCGAAATCAAATCAGTCCTTTTAGACCACTGATACTCTGATCGATAAGTCTCCTGACTATATCCAGCAACAGCCGTAA
>CALKIV010000098.1 GCA_937995835.1 uncultured Dysgonomonas sp.
ATACTGTTTGGATTAATCACAACAAATTCCTTAAAGAATTCCCTATCCATAACGAAGATTCTGTGGTTACCTACATTGTGTTAAAAGATGCTGGATATGATCATCTGAATACAAAGTACAAGCCTTATTTTGTGCAATTAGATGACTCACTGAAAGTGTCTGACTCTTTGACTCAAGTCAAAGTAGAATATAATATATGTTCCGACTTTGTTATGGCATTAAACAAGACGATTGACATCACCACATTAGACACAATTGTTAATGTCAATGGAGTAAAGATTCCTGTAAATGGGTCTAACATTGAAGAAACATATGATGCATCCAATGGTAAGGTATATGTATTAGATAAAAGCAATATTCTATTAAGAGAAAAAATCAAACCCATCATTATCGAAGGTGAAGATTATAGAAGTGCCAGTGCACATTCTGCTATATATGTCCGATATAAACTTTGGGCTAGTGGAGAAAAAGATGTTATGCTCAATTGCAATGCCACACAAACAGATTCTATCTGGACAACTGGCATCAACGGACAAGATTCAGTATACACAGCCTCCAAAACTTTTAACTGGAATGTAGACAATCGGGCAAATGTTATCAACTCATATCTTGCCTATCGGGCAAATGTAAATTCAGTGGACTATGAAATCTATTATCAGGCTTATGATGATGTAGACTGGCATTACTCTGACACGAATCACATCTTCCGATTGGAGCAAAAACTATTTATTTCCATGCCTATGCAACCAGCACTCACTAGGGGACCTAGTCCACGAACAGATGCAGTGATCAATAATTATCTAGGAGACACCAGATGCTGTGGTGGTCAAGACCGAGCATGTGAAAAAAAAGAGACCAAGTTGAGGCAATGGCATTTGCTGAATAACACCACTCAACTGCTTAAAGAGCCTGTGATGAATGACCCTGACTCTGAATTGATGAAGGTGCCACATGCTGGTTCGCTCACCATGTGGTTGTGCAATACTACACGTAGTGCTGCAGCCTCAGCACAAGGGATGTTATTTCTCGATTACATCAAATTGGTGCCTATACTTCCTGCCGAGTAATAAATATAATTAAAGAGAGAAACTATGTTAACTTATATAAGAAAATACATATTACTACTGATTGTCTTTGCATTTGCTGGCTGGAGTTTTGCTCAACAAGCAGAAAACAAAGAAGCAGTTCTAAAAGGGATCGTGCGAGCTTCTGCCACAGGTCAGCCCATTGCCGGAGTCTCAGTATCTATCCCCGGAATAGCATCTTCCATTACAGAGGATGACGGAACATTTAGCCTACAAAAGACGCAAGAGGGCGCAATATTGCATATCGAATTATTAGGGTATGCAACACAAAAGGTGTCTGTGCAAGGAAAAACCGAATTTGAGATATATCTGCATGATGAAACATTCAAGTCAGTATATTCTACTTTCGACACTCCTTTTGGTAGGCAAGAGATTATTTCCTCAACAGCTTCGCTCAGTTCTGTGTCGAATGAGAATAGTTACCAACGAGGAGCTAACAATGTTGAAGATGTGCTACAAGATGGAGCTCTAGGGCTTAACACCCTTATCCGATCGGGCGCTCCCGGATCAGGAGGAAATATATTTATGCGTGGCTTTAATTCCATCAATGCCACAAGTCAACCCCTTGTCATCATAGATGGTGTTCCTTTCGAAAACTTTATGATTGGCACAACTCTTGTTTCTGGGAATGTAATCAACCCTCTGAGTGGATTGGATGTAAAAGATATTGAAAGCATCACTGTTTTGAAAGATGCAACATCCATCTATGGTAGCCGTGGGGCCAACGGGGTGATTTTGATCAATACAGCTAAAGCCAAAGGTCAAGCCACCGTGATTGATTTTTATGCCTATGCCGACTATAGCCTAGAGCCAAATACGAAGTACAAGATGTTAGATGGCTGGCAATCTAAAGCCTTATTCAACGACATCTATGCTTCTAGTGGCCTGTATACTCCAAACGAGATACAAAAGCTCCCTGTCTTCGATCAGGAGAAGCCGGTGCAACATAAATGGGGGATAGAGGGCAATAAAGATTACTACCGCTATAATCATAACACCAATTGGCAAGATGAAATATTCAGAAGCAGCTTTAGCCAGAATTATGGTATATCAGTAAAAGGAGGAGATGACGTTGCTCTCTATGCGCTTTCGGTTGGCTATAAAGGTCACGATGGAATCATAGAAAACACAGATTTTTCGCAATACAACACTCAGTTTAATACACAGATCACAATGAATTCAAACATTAAGCTGAACACCAATGTGAACTTCTCATATGCCGAACGTTCATTGATGCACGAAGGTGAATCTCCGAACTACAATCCAATGTATGTCAGCCTTGTCAAAGCTCCATTTATGACAACACACCTTTATGACGAAAAAGGCATGTTGTCTCCCAATATGGAAAATGCAGATATATACAACATCTCGAATCCCATTGGGCTGATCGATGACATGACTTACATGAAGAATAAGAATTATCGTTTCTTCGGTAACTTAGAAGGAATCTTCAAACTCAATTCTCATTTTAATCTGAATGCAATACTGGGTATTACTTTCGACAAAACAAGGGAAAACATTTTCTTACCTTCTCAAGGGCTTCACCATGATATGCTTCCTTCTGCCGAAGTGAGAAACCAAATGCAAGCATCCGTTTCTCGATATATGCAATACTATGGTGATCTGCGATTATCTTATCAAAACATTTTCAATGACATCCACAATTTGACAGCGCGAGCTGGAATTCGATATCAGGCTAACGATATGGAAAATGACTGGACAAAAGCCTATAACTCTAGTAATGATAAATTGCAAACTGTAGGCGAAGGTGATATCAATCTAACCCAAAAAGGAGGACAGATGGACACTTGGAAATGGATGTCTTACTACCTAAATGCTGAATATGGATTGAAAAATAAATATTTTGCAGCCTTGAATATGGCACTAGATGGTTCTTCTCGCTTTGGTAAAGAAGCTAGTGGACTAAAAATGTTTGACAACGTTTTTGGCTTCTTCCCTTCCATTACTTCAGCTTGGATGATCTCTTCCGAAGATTTTATGACTGACATTAAAGCCATAGATCTCTTAAAACTGCGCATAGGCTATAGCATTTCCGGAAATGATGATATCGGTAACTATACATCCAGATCAGTTTATTCATCGCAAAATTTTCTTGGATATTATGGTTTTGTGCGTTCCAACATAGCCAATACAAAATTGAAGTGGGAAACTTCAATGAAGCTCAATGCTGGGCTTGATGTTGCATTGCTAAACGAGCGTCTAAGCTTCAGCTTTGATGTTTACAAAAACAAAACGAAAGACCTCTTAATGTGGAATTCAGCAGATGGGGCAACAGGACTCCCTCTATATGCTGAAAATGACGGCACCTTGGAAAACACTGGTTTCGAGTTAGGTATCAACGGGCGTATCATCAATAAAAAAGACTTCAAATGGGATATGGGCTTGAACTTGGCTCATTATAAAAATAAAGTAACCAAACTGTCTTCTGATAGCAAAATCACAGCTATCGCCAATGGCTATGTACAAACGAAAGTTGGTTCTCCTATTGGTCAATTTTACGGATACAAAACCAATGGGGTATATTCAACAGGTAAAGTTGCCCTAGATGATGGTTTGACTACCAGAAATGTGAATGGAACATTAAGTCCATTCATGGCCGGTGATGTTAGATTTATAGATATGAAAGACGATGGAGTGATCGACGAAAATGACATGACAGTTATTGGTGACCCCAATCCAGATCTTTATGGATCAATCACCAACACCTTTCAATACAAACGTCTTAAACTCAATACAGTTTTCACCTATTCTATTGGCAATGATGTTTACAATGCTGTTCGCCACAATCTAGAGTCTATGAATGACTTTAGGAATCAAACTCAGGCCGTTCTAAATCGTTGGAACTATGAAGGACAAATCACACGTATGCCTCGTGCAACCTATGGAGACCCAATGGGTAATGCTCGTTTCTCTGATCGCTGGATAGAAGATGGTTCCTTCCTAAGAATGAAGTCTATTACCCTATCGTATGATTTCCCGATCAAAGAAGGATTCTTGAAAGGTATTCAAGCCTACGTTACTGGTAACAACCTACTGACATTTACCAAGTATCTAGGATACGACCCTGAGTTCAGCGCTAGTAGCAGCCCTCTTTATTATGGAATAGATACAGGCTTGACACCACACCCTCGTTCCATCTTGTTTGGTGTCAAAATTGGTCTATAATGACAAACAGCATAAAATATAAAATTATGAATATATATAAATCTATAAAAATCACTGCTATCGCATGCTTTTTAGCTCTAGCTCTATTTTCATGCGAAGATATGTTGAAGTCAACAGACAAGAACAATATTGAAACAGGAGATAACTACAAAACGGCCAACGATGCTGACAATGCCATTCTAGGTATCTATTCTAAATTTATGGGGTTGATCGATCGAGTAATTGTTTTAGAAGAACTACGAGCCGACTTGATGGATGTTACTGAAAACTCGAGTGTAGAATTACGTGAGATCAACAATCACACAGCTACAGCTGCAAACAAATGGTGCGAGATTGCACCATTCTATGAAGTTATTCTCAACTGTAATGATGCCTTATATCATTTCGATAAAATGAAAGAAGAGCTTCGTTTAAGCGATGCTGAATATGGTTATAGATATGCAGATGTGATGACTGTACGTTCTTGGGTATATCTGGAGTTGGCGATACATTTTGGTAAAATTCCATATATCACGGATCCTCTACTGACCATAGAAGACATCAAAGACAGTAATAACTTCGTTGAAAAAGAATTTGATGAAGTGATTCAGGAACTCATCAAATCTCAAAAAGATTTGCCCCTAGAGTTTTCATCCGACTCGCCACTCTATAAAGCCACTGCAGATGGTCAGTTGATGAGAATGTTCTTCCTTGATAAACGATTAATGCTTGGTGACTTATACCTTTGGGCTAACCAATATGTAGAAGCAGCAACTCAGTATAGCAACTTTTATAAAGAAGCTGAAGCAAAACTATTTTCAGGATCAGAGTTTTATGGGTTCAAGGCTGACTCTTGGGTATGGAGTGGTTCCAACGAACCTGTCTTTCAAGTCTGCTATGCTCGATTTATGGATGGGGATATCAACTCTTACCGCAACAAGTGGAAAGAAATGTTCAATCGCTCTACAGCAAATGGAGAGATAAAGAGAGAGATGATTACCATGATGAGTTATGATGTTCAATTCGCTCCTTCTTACCCGTTGATCGAGCTTTTTGCTAACACTGGCATCGGAAAGTATCAAATAAAACCATCTCAACATGCTATTGAAGACTTATGGGAAAAACAAGTTCAGTTCAACGGATTCGTCTTTGATGGTCGAGGACGACAAAGCTCCTTCGACTATGTCAACGGTCAACCGGTTGCATTGAAGTATTTATACGATTATTTCGAGCAAACTACCAATGAGAACAAAACCATTCACTTGTCATACAATGCTTTCCAAAAAGATCAATATTCACGCAACGGTAAATGGTTTCTTTATCGTGCTGCTTTACTCCAACTTCGTTATGCAGAAGCAGCTAACAGAGCGGGATATCCTGACATTGCCTATGCCCTACTCAATAATGGCATCAAAGCTTCTTACGATTGGGTGATGGACGATGGGGAAAGCAAAAGAAGTGACAAATCCGGTGTCTGCTATACAGGGCATCGTCCAGAGAATGACAACGAGCCTTCTAAAGCCTACGATCCCCCGTTCTTCTTAGACGCTCGTCAGAACGATGCGCCATTCACATATTACAGATCACCTTGGTGTAGATCGGAAGGACTTAGAAATAGAGTGTCATTGACCAATGTTAGTATGCCTGACGACGTGACAACTAAAGAAGACCAAATTAAATGGATGGAAGAGGTTCTTGTTACAGAGCATGCTCTAGAATGTGCTCACGAAGGGCACCGATGGGGCACACTCCTCCGTGTAGCTATGCGTAAGAATAAAGATGAATCGGGTTCAGGAACAGCATTCCTTAATAAAGCTCTGGGAGACAAATTTGCTAAATCAGATGGGAGTTCTCCAAGATTAACACCTGAAACATGGTTTCTGCCTAAAAA
>CALKIV010000099.1 GCA_937995835.1 uncultured Dysgonomonas sp.
CACCTATAAGCAACCAAAGATTCAATGAGTATATTAAAGAAGTTGGAAGATTGTCTGGTATAGATAGTCTAGAATCAACAACCATAACAAAAGGAGGAAAGCTTCTAACAGAACAACATCCAAAATGGCAATTAATATCTTCTCATACAGGGCGACGTTCTTTCTGCACCAATATGTATAAGCGTGGTTTGCCAACCTTGATGATTATGAGTATTTCGGGACATAAAACAGAAAAATCATTCTTGAAATATATAAAGGTTAAGCAATCAGAGCATGCAGAGATGATGAAAGAAGAATGGGCTAAAATATACAAGTAATATAGAATGAAAGAAAAAATCATCAAAGAGGTAGAGGAATTAGATTACAACAATCTTTTAGGTTCTTCAACTCATTTACTCTGTCAAGATATACTAAAATACTTATCTGCCAAAAACTTGGAGCTGACTCGTATTTATGATATAGAACAGCGAACAGAGTATTACAGCGATGTAATCTTATTTTTGTATACTCTGAAAGGAAAATTTGTTGAAAAGATTAATTTATACAAGACGTCTCTTACAACCCTTTATGAGGAAAATCTATTCCCAATATTAAAGAAAGCATCATATACATTAGTTTTACCAGAAAAAGTGTTATCTGATATAGAAAATCACGCTTTATTTATACAAACATCTTTGATCGGATTTATTGATTATCAAATACAATTTGTTCTCTCATGGTCGGGTCAAAATGATAAAGACCTACAAGAACTAGATCAAGAAATAAAATTAGAAGCAACTAAAATAAAACTCAAAATACAAAAATATGAGCGCACTATATATACAGAACAAGGCGCTTCTGATAAAGTTGCACTTCATATAAATTCATTACAACGAGCAATTAAGGATATGAACTTGATTGGATTAATCAGTGATGAACTAGATGACAGCATGGATCATTATAAATTACTTGCTGATGAGATAGATTTACAGCGAAATATGCTTACAAACTCGACTGAGGAGTCTCCCTCTATTGATTCAGAGTCACTGAAAGGATATTTTATTTCTAGTTTTAAAGGAATGGGGAATGGTAATTTTAACTATTTTGATTCTTTAATTGAAGATTTAAAAATGGAACGAAATATGAAGGAAGTAGCCCAAATTGCTTATATGATTTATCAAAGTGATAAACTCAACAATAGAAAACCTAACACTTTTGCTGATTGGTATCGAATATTTTGCAAACATACCAATAATACATATTCAAGTAACTATAAGCCTAGTAACTTGAAAAATATTGCCTATAGTTTACGTAGGATATTTGCTTACCTTTAGAATAAATATACGCATAATCAATCCTCACAAAGTAGCATTACTATTGTGGGGATTTTTTTTGAAGTCCCTTTACAATCTCCTATGTCAATCCCCTGTTATCTCCGTAATGATTTAATACTTAAGACTATAATCTGTTTCTAAATTCCCCTTTATTTCTTAATATGTAATTCTATGCAACTTTGCATTGTCGAAAGCTAGTGTACAATACAGCAAACACTAGAACGTATGAGGTAGGGCTGTAGCTACGTGAGTACGGACACTAAATTTTATAAATTATGAATTTATATGATTTATTACAGGATAATAAGAGCCTGAACATAACGATTAATGCAGGACAGCTGATAGAGGCTATTGATTATTGCATTCAACAAACAAAAGGCGAGTTAGAAGATGCAATAGCATCAGAGAAACAAGAAAGCTATCTAGGTGCACAGCAAGTGTGTGATATGCTTGATGTGAATATGACTACTCTTTGGAGATGGGAGAATAAAGGATATCTAGTTCCTGCCAAAGTGGGAGGTAAAAGAAGATTCAAGTATTCGGAAGTTAAGAACATTTTAGATGGAGGGCTTAGAAAATGAAAAAGAGCAAACTCTTAGAGCCTACCCTTAATCGAAGCACCAAAGGTAATGATAAAAGCTCTAATAATAAAGCTTTTGAGGTAAATATTCCTATTGAATCTACTTTGTCCAATACTGTTGATTTCCCAACAAAAGGATGTCAAATAGATATTCTTTACCATGCTATGGAGATATCCCAAAGCTATCAATGTCCGTTGGAGTTTGTTTTGATGCCGATAATCAACGTATTCTCTTCAATAGCAGGAAATAGTGTAATATTAAATGATGGTAAATTTAAGAATACACCAGCTCATAATATTGTAGTAGTTGCCCCTTCAGGAAGCAACAAAAGTCAACCTATGAAATATGCCTTGAAGCCATTACAAGCATTGAACTATGATCTATACCAAGATTGGAAAGCGAAAAAAAGAGAATGGAATAAAGATAAGTCTGAAAATAAAGAGGATGAACCTAAATTGAAGCAGATAATCATTTCAGATTCTACACCAGAGGCTAAGAATCAAGCTCTTTGTGAGAATGCTAATGGAATATTAGAATACAGTGATGAGATAGCTACTAAGATGAATAATGTTGGCAGATATAGTAATACTAGGGATTTTAGTGCTGAATTGTCTTTGTGGGATGGTACAGATGTTATTGTAAATCGTAAGGGAGAAGATACTATAGTAATACGGCACCCTTTTTACTCGGTGATGGGAACTATACAGCCATCTATCATAACTTCTGTGTTTGGAGCAAGCAATCTAGTGAATAGCGGTTATGTACAAAGATGGTTGTGGGTATATCCTGATATATGCATCTTCCCTCAATATAATGATAGTGAAATTTCACAAAAGAAAGTTGAAGCTTACGAAAAGTCTGTTAGAAACTTTTATGAAGTGATTGAAAGGACAACGTATTTAGAGGTTAATCTATCTGATGAAGCTAAAGAATTGTACAAAGAATATTATAACAAGCTTCAAGATAAGAAAACAGTGGCAGATAATGATTATGCTAGGGCAATATATGCAAAGCTATCAATCCAATGTCTTCGTTGGGCACTAAGCCTTCACATCTTAGAATGGGCTATGAATACAGTTGAGAATAATGATGTGTTATCTGCCAAAATAATGAAATACGCTATTAAATGTATGGCTTATTTTGAATATACAGCTTTCAAGGTTCAGAACCTCATCAATAGAGATAAATCCATGATGCAGTTGACCAAGAAAGATATATTGAAAAGGTTGTTTGAATTTTATCCAAATATCAATCAATCAGAACTAGCGAGAACACTAGGGATAAGCCAGCAATCCATATCTAAAGCAATTAAATAAACCTTGGTTGTAGGTTGTGCTTAATTGGGGATTATACATCTATTAAATAGCAAGATACATCCAAAACAGCTACAACCTACAACTTTACAACTTTGAGAATAAAATGAAAGTATTAGATAAAAAAGTGTCTATGTATAAAAACGTATATGACACAATAGGAACTACTATTCGTCTGCGTGACTTTCTACTTTCTGATATGTACAAATCTGAAATAGAGATCATTCGCAGCACTATCGATAAAACGAAACGAAATGAACTAAAGAAGCAATTGCCACTAATAACAATCTCAGGTGTATTTGAGCCAACACGAACAGCCAAAAATATAGTTCTCCATTCAGGCTTGATATGTATAGATATTGATAAACAAGATAATCTACATATTACAAACTTTGACAATCTAAAAGAACAAATAGCAAGATTAAAAGAGGTGCTGTTTTGTGCTATCTCTGCATCAGGACAAGGGTATTATTGTATTATACCCATCAAATACCCATCTAAGCATATTGCCCATTTCAAGGCATTAGAGAGAGATTGGTTGAGGTATGGTATTGT
>CALKIV010000100.1 GCA_937995835.1 uncultured Dysgonomonas sp.
ATGACGAAACATTCAATTCGGGGGTAAGGGACACCCAGTTGGAATCACCAGATCTGAGTAAGTTGTCTGTCAAGGACATAATTGTTGAAGGAAAGGAAAAGCTTTTCATCGAGTGGCCTGTGGTGTACGGTGCGGGAGGATATACGTTTTCGCTGTATATTGTTAATGATCCAGAAAATCCAATAGTAGTAGGAGAAGGTGACCAAGTTGTAGATGGTTGCTCCGTAACTCGCGAAAAATTGGAAGATACCAAATATGAGGTTGTTGTGCAAACTCTGGGAAATGAGAAAGACAATAATAAAGGAGCCTTAAGTGCCACCAAAGGTCAATTTAATACTTTTGTGCCTACAGTGGCTATCATTCCTGACGGAGCAGACTTGGCTGAATGGTTCGCCGAAAATCCGGTGAAGAAAAGCGATACCGAGCAAGGTTATGAACTAGTTGCTGGGGGAAGCTATACTCTGAATGGCACAGTTGATCTAGGTGGTCACTGGTTGACACTTCATGGAACAAAGGGTGACAACCCTAAGATTACTTATGGTGAAGAAGGTAAATTGAGCACTTGGGGTGGCTTGAAATTGAAATATATTGATTTCGACTGTTCAGCAATCCCAGCAGGGAAAACAGGTGGAGCTCTTTTAACTTTAGGTGATACACCTAATGATTCCATAAAGGGAGAAGGAGATCACTATTTTATCGAAAATGAAATAGGTATACAAGGCTGTGAAGTGACAGGTATTAATCAGCATTTAGTTTATGATAATAAAGTTAAATACTGTGCGAAACGTTTCCGTATTCAAAATAGTGTGATAAATATTAATTCTAAAAAAGAAACAATCTTCTTTGAAGGTGGTTTTGCAAATGAAATTTATCTAATTCAGAATACTTTTAATGGTTTAGTAGAATCATCAAGCTATTTGGTGAAATATAACAACAGTGGACGTCCTGCGCGTGCAGGTCTGACAGGAGGTCTTACTATAAATAATAACACCTTCTACAACGTAGTGAAAAACGGTAAGATGGGTAACTATAGCGGAATGGATCATGCTAGTGCAAGCTTTACTATGGGAGAAAATATCTTTGTTGATTGTAGTAGTGGACTAGCAGCTAGACATTTCTTGCCTGGTGGTAATGTACGCAATAATGCACTATCATTTGGAATTAATAGCTATTTGTTTGATGGCAAATATGTACCTGGTGAGGCTTCATATGATACTAGTGGGAAGATAGTAGGTGCTGCCTGTTATGATAAAGAGAAGCCTAGTGATACTGAATGTGCAGACCAAACTGCTAATCCTCAATTCAGAGACCCAGCTAAGGGAGACTTTACAGTGCGAGGGGCAGAGCATTTGACTAACAGACTAGGAGACCCACGTTGGCTACCAGCTGTAGAATAACCTTTATAAACTATCTACGAATTAAAAACATGAAAATGAAATATAAAATATCAAGTTTTTGCTTGAGCATTCTGATGACCTTTATGATCGTTCTTTCTGCTCAGGCTCAGAACTCACAGACTTTTAGTGGTGTAGTTGTTGATGAAAAGAATGAACCCGTTATTGGAGCTTCTATCAAAGTTGTGGGTACGGGTACAGGAACTATCACAGATCTGGATGGGAAATTCACCTTGTCAGTGCCAGCAAAAGGTAAAGTGGAAATCTCTTATTTGGGATATTCTTCACAAGTTGTTTCAGATTTATCTCAAAAGGAGATTGTACTGAAAGAAGATGCTTTGATGCTCGAAGAAACCGTTGTAGTAGGTTATGGTGTGCAAAAGAAGTCTCACCTCACAGGAGCAATCTCAACAGTTGCCTTAGATGATGTGAAAGACTTGGCGGCAACTGATCTAGGTTCGTCGTTGCGAGGGTTAGTGTCAGGTGTTAGTATCAGTGGAGGAGAAGGACGTCCGGGCGAAAAGTCTAGGATTGTCATTCGTGGATCGGATGTATCGTCTTCTTTTTCTCGATCAGATGCTAACGCAAGTCCTTTGTATGTAATTGATGGTTTCATTTCTACCGAAACAGAGTTTAATAATCTGGAGCCTACTATGGTGGAAAATATTTCTATCCTGAAAGATGGTGCGGCTGCTGTATATGGAGTGCGTGCAGGGAATGGTGCTGTGATTGTAACGACCAAGCGTGGAGTTGTTGGAAAACCAAAAGTTTCGTATAGTGGACAGTTTGGTGTGGCTGATGCAGTATCTACACCGAAGATGTTGAGCGCATATGACTACGGTAAAATCTGGAATGGAGCTCGTGCTGCCACATTTGATCAACAGCAAGATGCAACAATTATGAGAGATCTGTTTCAGGCAGACGAATTGGAAATGATGAAAGGTCTTAACTATGATCTTTTGGATCAAGAATGGAAAGCCGCATTCACTCAAAAGCATAGCGTGAACATTAATGGAGGAACAGAGAACGCAACTTATTTTGCAGGTATTGCTTATAACTCGCAAGATGGAAATCTTGGAAAAATAAAATATGATCGTTGGAATTATCGTGCAGGAGTAGATGTGAAGCTGAACAAATGGCTAAAAACTTCTTTGCAAATTTCAGGAGACTATGGTGAGAACAGAAAGGCTTATAATAAGGTAGGAGGTTCGTCTCCCGATCTTGATTACAATACTTTGCTTACTCGTCCTCGTTATATTCCAGACTATATTGGTGGGCGTCCTATCGCTGCTTATGGACCGACGAATTCTGAAAAACCAGTGCATGGCTCGCAAGACTATCACTATGGAGTGGTGCAAAATTCAGACAACCATACGGAAACAATGAACCAAAATATGTTCATTAATTCAGCTATAGAATATGATTTAGGATGGAATGAGATCACTAAAGGCTTGAAATTGAAATTTACTTATTCGAAGAGTATTTCAACGAATAAGAGTAATGAGAAGGGAACTAAATATGTCCTTTCAAAAATGCTTGATAGAACAGGTAGCGGAAAACATCTATATACAGGAGGTACTGAAATACAAAATGAAGACAGTAACTTTGGTATAGTAAATATTGATAATGGTAATCAATTGGTACGTCGATTCGATCGTTCAGATAGATATCAGATGAGCTTTATGGCCACTTATCAACGTACCTTTGGAGATCATGATGTTAGTGGATTGTTTGGTATAGAGAAGTCTGAAAGTGAATTGGAAGACTCTGAAGCAGCTAAAGCAGACCCTTATTCTTTTACCAATGGTCAGTCTAATGGAGCATTTGGAGATCCTAATGGTATTTTCTCTCGAACAGAATCTGGTAACTTATCATACATCGGTAGAGTAAATTATGCTTATATGAATAAGTATTTGGTAGAGTTTTTGATTCGTTCAGATGCTTCAACCAAGTTTGCTCCTAGTAACTATTGGGGAGTATTTCCTTCTCTGTCTTTGGGATGGACAATGTCAGAAGAAAAATGGTTTAGAGAGTCATTGAAAGGAATAAATCACATGAAACTTCGTGGGTCGATAGGGCTTATGGGGAGAGACAATATCGCGGCATGGCAATGGAGAAGACACTATTCACTACAAGCTGATAAGGGACCTATCTTTGGTGGCATTGATTCTAACTCAGGCTCCACAATTGGTATCCCTAACGACGACATAAATCCTAATGCACATTGGGATAAGAGTTATAAGATGAATGTAGGTGTGGATTTTGCAGTCTTACAAAACAGGTTAAGCGCAACTCTAGAGGGATATGTATTCTGGGATAGAGATGTTTTTGCTCAACGTTCGGGCTCGCAAGTACCGAGTACTGTAGGAGCTAGAGCAACGGATTAAAACCATGGTAAGGGGAATATCTATGGGGGAGAGCTGTCTATCAATTGGGGGGCCACGATTGGTAAAGACTTTAAAAACAGCACAGGTGTAAATACTGATTATCAGGATAACAAAGTATTGAAAATGCATTGGCCAGATATGATTGAGATTGATGGATTGCATCCGGGAGGAAGAAAAGATACAGGTACGTGGGGATTAGAAGCTATGGGAATGTTTCGTAGTTATCAAGATATCGAAGAATACTTTGATAGATACAATATAACAAACTATCTAGGTTTATCTAAGAGTCAAGTATATCCGGGGATGTTGATTTACAAAGATGTTCGTGGAAAACAAAATCCTGATGGATCATGGAATGCACCTGATGGAGTAGTAGATCTAAAAGATGATAAAGTAAAAATATCTAATCGTAGCAACCCTTATGGATTGGCTGTAAACCTGAAAGCAGAATATAAAGCACTTTCGTTTTCGGCTCAAATTAGTGCCAACTGGGGAGGATATGGTTTTGTGCCAACGTATGCACGCTCGGCAGGACATTCAAGAACTTCAGGGGTTAGTGCAAGAGATGCTTTAAGTTTCATTAATATGCCATCTTTCTGGGCAAATGATATGTTTGTTTACGAAGAGGTAAGAGATGAAAATGGTAATGTACTTGTGGAGCAAAACTTGAATGCTCAATATCCTAACCTATCTTATGATATAAATAAACATGCATCCACGTTCTGGAAAGTGAGTAGTGCTAGAGTGGCCTTGCGTAACTTGACAATAGCCTATGCATTACCAAAACAATTGATAAACAAAGTTGGAATAGAAAGCTGTAGGTTGAACTTTACAGGACAAAATCTATTGAGTTTCTACAATCCTTATCCAGACAACTTTATGGATCCTATGTCTGGTGAGTATGGAAGTTATCCTACTTTGAGAAGATTTACACTAGGACTAAATGTGTCATTCTAAAAAAATGAAAATAATGATGAAAAATAATATACTAAAATTCGGTATTGCTTTATCGGCAACTCTATTTGCTTTCTCTAGCTGTAGCGATCAGTTTTTGAAAGATAAAGATAACTATAAGCAAACTACTGATGCCATTTATAGCGATTACGAAGGAGCTAAGGGGCGTATTGATAACATATATATGTTATTGCTTCCTTCTGCCAATACAGGAGTGTCATATCAATATCCTAGTTCGGGCCAGACAGATGATATGTCTAAGGCTACAGAAGAATATGGAGGATTATCTTGGTTAGTAGACTCTGAAAAAAAAATAACGAATAATGATGTTGCTGATTTCTTCTATAATGAGGCTAAAGCAAATAATAATCCTTATGGATTTATCAGAAACTGTAATGATGCTATTGCTGGAATAACAGCAGGGAGTTTACCTGAGAATCAAAAAAATGAATTGCGAGGACAAGCATATTTCTTTAGAGCTTGGGCATATTATCGTCTAGTAAAAGTTTATGGAGGAGTGCCTCTAGTGGATAAG
>CALKIV010000101.1 GCA_937995835.1 uncultured Dysgonomonas sp.
GTTACAAATATACATGATAATTTTCGTTTCTCATACAGATGTCTAAAAATGGACACGCCAAACTTACACTTTTAAGACTTTGCCAAAATAAAAAAAGGTGACCGATTTGTGTCGGTCACCTTTTTGCTAAAACATAAGTTTATGTTTTAGTTTATTTTTCGTAAGTTACTTCTATATCGTCTAAATATAGCACACTATCTGGTGCACCGCTAAAAGAATTTCCCTCTGCACTTGATGAAGCTATGATCGCAAAACGATATTTTTTAGATTTATCATATGTTTTGCCTTCAACATAGTCAAAATTTACAGAAAAAAGTTTATACCCATCTGTATCTCCACTTGTAAACATTGCTTTAGCTACAATTCTAGGATCACTATATGTGTCTTTTCCTGTTATATATGCATCATCATCTGAAGATATCTCATACAGAACTGCATTAATAGAACATTTATCTTTAGTTCCTTCTGGCGCTGTTTCTGGTTTATCAATAGTACCTCCCTCTGGGACACGATAAAATACTCCACCTGATGTATACTTATAATAAGCAGATAGACTTAGAGGTTTTTTATCAAAAGGGATACCAAATTGAGTACACTCTAATGTTCCATGCTCTAATTGGCCTAGATCAAATTTTCCCAAAAAAAGAGATCCTGAAGTTACTTTAGGTATAGTTTGGCCAAACATGTTTCCTCCTTTACTATCTAAAGTTTCAATCCTCACTGCATATTTGCCATTTCGAGATTCCTCTGATTGGGTCACACACAATCCTTTCTTTGTGAATCCTGATAGAAAAATAGCTCCTATATTACTTGAGCCCCAATAGCCTTTAGGACCTGGGAGGTAACCATAAACTTCACCTCCTTCTTGATCAACCTCTAAACCCCACTCTTCTTCCATATCATAAAGAGTAGAAGCTACATCTCCTAATAAGTCACCGTTAAACTTTACTTCAATATCCAATCCTGCAGCATCGATATCGAGAACAAGAGACATTTTTTTCCCTTTTACTGTTCCATTAGTTTTAACTTTAGCATCAATTGGAGCTCCTCCAACACTGATTTTGATTGTTTGGGTATTTTCAGTAAGCTCAATGTCTCCCTCTTTACCTTTTAGTTTGATTTTCTCCAATTTAATGTCGCGAATTTTAATTCCGATGCCTCCTTCAATATAGGTAAATTCTTTCAGATCAAGTTGAATTTCATTTTTAGCAATCGCTGTTGCATTGATGATGTTAGAAGTAGGCTCAGCTACATCTTCACTAACTGTAACGTCTAATGCTCCAAAGTAATCTCCTTTTATCTCTTGGGCAAGATCCACTCCACCTTTGTCATCATCATCATCGCTACATGCAGAAAAAACTGCCATTGTGCTTAGCAATAGGAAAATTCCTAAATGTTTTAATTTCATAAAATTCAGATAATTAATTTATAATATGTATATCGTTTATCAAAATTCTTTTTGTATATGTGCAACACAAATCTACTAAATTATCAGTGCAATGCATATTTTAGATCTCATTTTGTTTACGTATTGCCGTTTAATTATGACGAATTGCTTTATATAATACACGAAAATAAGATCTGGTAAGTATCACTGATTAAAAAAAGAGAGCAATTATAGCTATTTTCTAGTATATTTTTGAGCTTCTCCTGGTATCACAGCACCATTTTTATCATACAATTTTTCATCCCCACTCAATTTTCCATCTCTATAAGTGGCTTCGAACTCTAGCTTTCCATTGTCGTAAAAATGTTTCACAGAACCATGCTCCTTTCCATTTCTGAAGTTTGCTTCTGTTTCTACATAGCCATTGGCATTATACACTTTCATCAATCCCTCTAGCTGACCATTTTTAAAAAACATAGAACACAAAAGGCTACCATCCTCATAATATTGTCGCATTTCTCCTTGTGGATGCCCTTGACGAAAAGTCATCTCCATCTCCAATGCTCCATTGGCATGAAACCCCTTACTAACACCATCCAGAAGTCCGTTTTGATACTCCTCGACGCTAAAGAGTGTTCCATTATCATCATACATTTTGATCACCCCATGCTCTTTTCCTTGTTTATATCGCCCTTCAATAGCGAGCGTTCCATCTTCAAAATACTCCTTGCTGAGCCCATCACGATACCCCGCAACAATATTTGTCTCTCTTTCAAGCTGACCATTGTCATAATATTCGAGCATCACTCCTGTAAAAGGGCTAGTTTGACCCTTTTTGTAGTATAGCGAATTCATCCCTTTATGGATCTCCTGAGCATTCACTCGTGGTTGAGCTTGCAAAAACAGAGGGCTAAAAAGTAATATAAGTAAGACTGTTTTTATTTTCATCATTGTTTTTCTCCTTTCACATAATGAGTTTCACTGATCAGAGCTCCATCGCCATCCCATATTTTGTGACTTCCATGTAGCTCCCCATCAACGTAATTCACTTCTTCAATCAGAACTCCTTCATTAGAGAAATATCTGTTTCGTCCATTTTTATTCCCATTCAGATAACCTTCTTCTGCCAATATTTTGCCATCTTCATAGTAAAGTCTCCATTTGCCATGTGACTTCCCTTCTTTATAGACGCCCAAAACTGACAGCTCTCCATTAGCAAAATACAGCTTCCAAACGCCATGCAACAAACCATCCTTGTAGCACATTTCTTGATCTTGGTGTTTGTCTTTATAGCGCATCACTGCTTGCCCATTGTAAGGTTTACTATCTCCTCTAAGATACATCCGTCCATCGACCTTCTCGTGCAAATCTTTATAATCCGCAACCTGAAGCCAACAGCCATTCAGAAGTAATAAAAATGGTATGATAAGAATGTATAGTTTATTCATCCCTAATAGATTCTGTGAAAGACCAAAGATAATATTTTTTCAGCAGAGAAAAATAAAAACGGTTCCAATTATAATAAATTGGAACCGTCCTTTTCTTTTATCTTTATGCCACTAGCTTAGTTGTAAGTAGGCAACACAGAGAAGTCTTTTGCATATCTCAACATCTGATCTACATAACTTTCGTCGTAGGTCAAAGAGATATTCTTAATCTGACCATTTTCGTCTTTTTCCACATTGAATGATGGATTGACAAACCCTTTGTATGGACGAAGATTGAGTTTCTCATATCTTTCTTTTATCTCTTTATGCAATACCGGATCTACTTTCACTGCATATTCTTCAATCAGTTTTGATGCTGCTTTAGCATCTCCCTCTGAAGTGATGCGTTGCACTTCTCCCAAAAGTTGACCGAAGAGTGCACGTAGTTTGTCATAATCATTGATAACTACAAATGTTTTGCCATCACGTTGTTTATATTCCACCACGTTATCAGCTGCACCTTGCTCCAACACCCACTTAGCGATCAATTGTCTATTTCTCATATGTGATTCTTCGATGTCTTTTCCTTCTTCGATTCTCACCAATTGAGTCATCAGACCATTCATCATAAATTTATAATATTCTGCCTTATAAGCTTCCTCGTTAGGTATAATTCCTAGCTCTACTAATTTAGGATCAGCAATGAAGTATAGACCAAACAGGTCAGCTCTTGTTTCTTCTATCGTAGAGTGATTTTCTCCAAGTGCTTTTGCGCTTACACCTGGTAAAAGTTGTCCCGAACCATGGCCTAGACATTCGTGAAGGTCAGTATGTAATACATCTGTGATGAAACCATATTTGTCCATCAACTCGTGCTCTACTGCCGACCAGATGAACTCGTCACCGAAGCCGGTATGTTGTGCTGCCTTGTCATAAGCTTCCATTATGTTTTCGATGGTCACAGACTTAGAGCCATGATTTGCACGAATCCAATTTGCATTTGGAAGGTTGATCCCTATCGGTGTTGCAGGGAAGCAGTCTCCACCTAATTGAGCTACAGTGATCACTTTTGCCGAAACTCCTTTTACTTCTTTTTTCTTAAATCTTTCGTCTACTGGTGAACGATCTTCAAACCATTGAGCATTAGTGCTGATCGTTTCAGTTCTCTTAGTAGCTTCTTTGTTTTTGAAGTTTACAATAGACTCCCAGCTTGCTTTGATGCCCAGAGCATCGCCATAAACTTCTGTAAATCCATTAACAAAATCTATATCCGAATGATCGTGTACCCAAGCAATAGAGTAATCATCATAGACTTTCAGATCTCCCGTTTTGTAGAATTGAATCAACTTACTGATCACTTCTTTTTGTTTATCATTCTCAGCCACTTGTTCAGCTTTCTCTAGCCATCCTACTACTTTTGCAATGGCTTCACCATACAAGCCATCAATCTTCCAAACTCTTTCTACTAGTTTCCCATTCTCTTTCACCAAACGGCTGTTTAGTCCATAAGATACAGGAGTATCATCTTTCGGATCTTTCATTGCATCATAAAAAGCTTCCACCTCTTTTTGAGTAATGTTGTCTCCATAGTAGTTATTGGCAGATGTAGCAATGACATCACCCGATTGATTCACTTTCTTGTTCATCATTTCAGGATTAAACATCACTTCAGTAATAACATTCAAGAACTGATCTACGGACTCTCCTTCTCTAGCAGGAACAAGATCAGCAGAAAGGCCTTTCACTTCCTTCTCAAAAAAGTCTTTAGAGAATCCCGGTAAGAATTTATCTTGCCCATAGTGATGGTGAATTCCATTGGAAAACCAAACTCTCTTCAAGTAGATTTCCAATTCTTTAAAGTCTTTACTCGACTTATCACCTTTATAGTTTGTATACACAGCCTCTAACGTGCGACGGATTGCCAGATTGTATCTGTTGTTTTGATCAAATAAGATATCACGACCTTCTGTTGCAGCCATCGATAGATAATAGATCAATTCTTTTTGTTTTAAACTCAAGTCGTCAAATCCGGGTACTTGATACCTTAGGATCTGTAAATCTGCAAATTCATCCACCTCATACATAAACTCTTGTCCTTTTGTTTCTTTTTTATCGCAAGCTGACATCAACATCAGCAAAGATGCGATAAGCGCAAACGCTACTTTATTCATTTTTAAACAATTATATATTACTTTTATTTACTTCCAAATTTATCCTCTCAACACAAACATTGGTGTATCAGAGTGGAATAGCATCTTTCGAGGGATGCTTGGTCTAAACATTCTGGCAAAAATGTTTCTCTTGCTAGTTGTCAATGCCAATACATCAATGTTATCTTTCTTGATAAAGTCATCAAGACTGATCAACATGTCAGTAGTTTCTATCAATTTATATTCAAATTTAAGTTCAGGATATTGTTTCGAGAAATAGGCTTCTATTCCTTGCATCATGATCTCATTACGCTTATCGATCTTTTTAAGGGCAATATGCGTCAAAACAATTGTCAAATTCGACTTCAAAGGCTCGATAATTTTCACCATTTCGTCAAAAGAAATCAAATCTCGTTGACTAAAGTTTGTCAAGAAACCAATTCTCTTAACTTGTTGCATATCCGTAAAAGATGTTTGCTCAGGAATAGCAATAATCGGCTTTTTAGACATCTCTATAACCTCTGCAGTCACACTACCTATCAGGTCGGCATCCTTTTGATCCTTACCTCTAGTACCCATAATGATAAGAGCTGGTTTGTAGTGTTTACAAAAAGCCACGATTTCTTCTTCAGGCAATCCTTCTTTGAGAACATACGAGTAGTTGACAGGTGGAAAGTTTCCAGCTGCTATCTCATTATCTATCTTATTGCACAGCTTTTGAATATTCTCCCTTACTCGCGAGATTACATTTTGGAATTCTTTTTCTTCTTTTCCTTGATAGGCAAAAGCCTCAGCCATCGGCAATGCTGTTGGATAGTATGGATTGAAATACACGTGAAGAATCTTCACTTTTGCATCTATGTCTCTTGCTAAGTTGAATGCTATTTGACAAGCCTTTAGCGAGTAGTCTGAAAAGTCTACCGGCACCAAAATTCTTGGTCGTCCATCATCGGTACGCATCGTTTCTTCATCATCGTATCTGAACAGATGTCGTCCTTCCACTACGCTTAATGCTTTCGGTAAGTCTTTTGATTTTATTCGGATTCTAACTCCGGGAGAAATCGGGTCATCATCTACATTTTCAATATAGACATCAATGTGTTCACTCTCAAGAACAGTTTTCAGTATCTGAGCCTTTTCATTGGTGTGAATTGCAAGTGTTACTAATTTTTCTTCCATAACTATTGTGATTTTATTCTCCTTTTGAAGGTTACGTTTTAGAATACAGGTATTCTGTATAAAGTTAATATTTTTTTGAATGAATGCCGTACTTATTCTTCTAGATTATTTCAGGAAAATATGCACAAAAGATGATATAAAGCAAGGTTATAAAGAATGCACTGATCAAAATATAAGCTTTTGGGCGGATCAAGATAGATTTATATAGTTCTTCTCTTGGCACATTAAGTATTTTCTTTCTACAAAAGATATAAAAAAAGTATACTAAAAAGCCAGCAATCGTTCCCCAAATCATTCCTCCAATGATGTCCGTGATAAAATGCACCCCTAAATACACTCTAGAGTATGCCGTTATGAAAGCCCAAAGATAGACAATTAGCGTGAAGGGTCTATACCTGAATAATAAGGCTGTGAGAGCTGCGATGCCAAAACCATTGGACACATGGATAGAAAAGAAGCCATACTGTCCTCCACGTGTGTTGTGAACGATATGAACAACATCTTTGAAGTCCGGATGGTAAGTCGGACGCAGGCGTTCAAAAAAAGGTTTAACACATTCAGCAGGAACTTTGTCACAAAGCAACCCTAACATCAATGCACAGACAAGAAGCAAGGCTACCTCTTTCCATTTTAATTTATAAACAATTGTCAGAAAAAGAATGATAGCTGTGGGCAACCAAGTCGCCTTATCGCTATACATGTACATGAAGGTGTCAAAAAATTCAGAACGAAGATTATTGAGCCATAAAAAATAATCTCTTTCGATGGGCAATAAGCCTTCTACAATGCCAGATAAAACATACACTCGCTTACTTACAATTAAATGATTTCTAACTTATCGCGTTGTATCCATCCCACACTGCCGTTGTCTAGTTCTATTTCTAGCCAGTTACGGTCATCTTTTGTGATTCTCACCTTTGTACCTACATGAAGCCTAAACAGCTCCTTACTATTTATATCTGGAGAACTAACGACAGAAACGGCCGGTGCTGTAATGATTGCCGTATTCCTTTCTTCCAATTTGTTTTTTTGCCTATAAGCGAAGATGTTAGCAAATAGTATAAAAATGGCAAATACAATTCCAGCATAGAAAGCTATTTTCTTAATCAGTATTTGTCTTGTAAAGAAAAAGGCCACAAGACATCCCATAAAGATAAAGAAAACTACAACACCAATGATAGCCCAAGTGTTGGTATTAAACCAATTTTGCATTGCATTAAACCATGCACTGATAAAGAGCGTATCCACTTCCAAGATTTTATCTTCGATGCGTGTGGTTACATATTCAATATTGTGCTGTATATCTCTATCAGACGGAGCAAGGAGAGCTGCTCGCTCATAGTTGAGCCGCGCCAGACCTAACTCTTGAACTCTGAAATAGGCATTCCCCAGATTGTAATACAAGTCAGCCGATGCTTTGCCCTCTTGCTGTATGCGTTTTATCTCACGCTCCAACAAGCCGATAGCCACCTTGAAATCTCCTTCATTGTATGCCACAATGGCTGCCTGCACCGAGTCGTTGTCCGATTTTAATACTTCTCTTATTTCTGATAGCTCCTTTGTTTCTTCTGCTGCCACCACAGTGGTATCTTCTACTGCAGACACAGTAAGAGACATTGCAAAAAATAAAAGGATATATATTATTTTATTCATAACAGCTTTACGATTATTTTATTTTGATCAGATTTTCCATTTTACCTATGGCTGCCACCATCTCATGATACAGACTTCCCATAGCCTTATTGGAGTCTGATGGTGCATAGCGAGCAAACTCACAAGTGTCTAAGATGTATATAAACTTAGCTATCAGGTCTTCATTCACTCCATAAGCCTTCAACTCTGTTTCCACATTTTCTCTATTCAGATTGGCTACAGGGATGGTCAACTTATCACTTAGATAACCCCAAACAGCCCGTAGAGACTCCTCGTAGTACTTATCTTTTTGATGATTGTCCAAATATTTCTTTGCTTGTTTCAATCTCCTAGAGGCTACTTTATTTGCTTTTCTGGTCTTCATTCTAGCAATGTCAGCATTTGCTTTGATCTGTTTTCTGTAAGCGATCAACGTTCCTAGGAAAACCAATAGAGGAATAATGTAACAAAGGATATTGAGCCACGAACCGGTAAAATAGTCACCTGACTTTTTATAGTCTATATTCCCAGTTTTCAAATAGCGAATATCATTATCCACAACCACTTCTTGCTGGCTGATATAGCTTGTTGCTCCTTGTAAATTACCTGCATTAGGATCTTTTTCTATTTCTAGCTCGTAGCTTTCAGTTTTCAGCGTTTTGTATGTCCTGCTTGATGTGTCAAAGTAAGAGAACTCCAGCTCCGGCACAGTAAATTTACCGGGCACACGAGGTATAAACAAGTAGTCTATTGTTCGCTTACCGGACAGTCCATTTCCTGTCAAACTAAAATCGTTAGTGATTTTGGGATCATACATTTCAAAATCCTTTGAGAGTTTCAGCTCCGGATTTTTAATCAATTTTAGATTCCCCGTACCACTAATCTCGAGCTTCAACGTGATAGCCTCATTTGCTTTTATTTTTTGACTACTGATGTTAGAGTTGAGTTTAAACGTCCCCACTCCACCAGAAAACCCTAGCGGCTTGCCATCAGGTAGTTTATCTACATTGACAGACACGGGAGCTATTCTAAGTGTTTTTTCCACATCTGCCATCAACATTTTAGGACCAGTAAAAGTCATTACTTTTTGCCCTGACGGCACTGTCAGCACCAAAGTAACTGTTCCAGAAGGAATAGTGATTTTACCTGATCGTTGTGGAAACAACAACGTTTTTTTAACATCAAGGGTAAAGTAATTACGCCCTCGATAGTTCTCTTCCGAAATTTGTCTATTGACAGGGAATTCGAATTCCTCTGTCATGAAACCCTCAAATTCAGGGAACTTAGTACTTACAAATTGCCTTATATTAACAGATGAATAGAGCCTAAAAGTGACTACTACTGCCTCTTGTTCATTTACTTTTGTCTTGGAGAAGATAGCACGAACAAAAACATCATCTTCTTTTATGTCATCCGCTGTGGATTGCGGACTAAACATTTCGGGCTGTTGGTTAGGTGAACCTCCTTGTTGATTCGAGTTTTTGTCAGGAGGAAGGACTTTAATTGTTGTCGTATTTGAAGTATAGTTTCGCCCATTCACCACAATGGTAGCTGCTGGAATCGTAAAGGTTCCTTCTTCTTTAGCCAGAAGGGTATAAGTGTAGGACTCAATGGTCTGTGAAGAAGTCTTCCCATTATCAAACACAAAGCTAGATTGGCGAGATGTGCTAGGCCCATACAATATATCGAAACCCTTGATGGTATTGGGGATAGCAAGATCACTGCCTTGACCTCCGTTTAGGATATAAACAATATTAACTCTACCTCCTTTAACCACTGCACTTGGCGCATCAATTACAAATTTGACTTCATCTTTTGTTTCTGCATTCAGATTGATGAAGCCAATAATTAATAGTACCAATAAAAACTTATACCTACTCATTGTATTACTTTCCTAATTTTGATGCAAAAATAACAAATTTATGTCTAAATCTCTCATCCTCCATACCCCTTTCCGATTTACAGAGAAACCATATCATGCACTCGTAGCTGTAGTGAACCGATGGCGCACTCCTTCACGTCTTCGTATTGTTCCTCGTATTGCCTACCCCATCGATCTCGGATGATTCGTCCTGTGGGATAGTTATAGCCCACTTCAACCACTCCATCCCCTAATTCTCTTGTCCCAATATGAGTTGGTTGTAGCATGAGTTTCCTAACGATGTAGACTTTATATGTTATTCCTTTTATTTTTTCTTCCGTGAAACTTTGTTTGCCGGGCGTCATATCCTGTAGATTGAAACCTGTGAGTGGAGGTGTATTGAACCTTATTGCTCCACTGATCTCTCTTGTTGAATACAACTTATAAGTCAAGGTTAAGGTGTCTCCCACTTTAGCCACCTTCTTTGTCGATTCT
This sequence comes from uncultured Dysgonomonas sp., assembly GCA_937995835.1. GTDB lineage: Bacteria > Bacteroidota > Bacteroidia > Bacteroidales > Dysgonomonadaceae > Dysgonomonas. The sequence goes on from CALKIV010000101.1 coordinate 10,132, forward strand.
AGCTCCACAAAACATTTCACATCCTCTATTTTTGGCAGCTTTTGGACGAAGAGCTCCACCTTATCGGAGCTTATCTTTTGCCCTTCAATAAGGATTCTGATTTGTGGCAAATTTATTTTTCCGGTCTTCTTTGCCTTAAATTTACAGTTCAACTGCAAGGTGTGATAATCTCGCCCCCAGAAAGGAGATGGATTTATATATCTCATAGAGGGCTTCCCCACAAGTTCGAAATTCTTGTTTTCTTCTAACTCTGGGTTTTCTCTCATTGGAGAGTTGCTGAAAACTTCGTACTGTACTTGAAATACTTCTCCCTCCAACACCTCATCAGGAGCTGTAACTTGTATTTCTTGTGAGAAGACAGCAATGCAGGACAAGAAAGCTATACAAGAAACAGCTACAAATCGTAATGTATTCTTTCCTCCCATCATCTTACCAGTCTTTATCTTGTTGCCTATTTCTTTCGTTCTTCTTTTTACGTTCTTCTGCCTTCAGTTGGTTAACTCGTTCTTGAGTTTCTCTTTCATCTTGCTCTATGGCCTCCAATATCTGTTGCATATTCTGTTCAGACATTTGGTTTTCATTTTGCTGTTGTTGATCCTTCTGCTCGTCTTTTTTAGGCTCTTCTTTCTTGTCTTCTTTGTCCTCTTTCTTATCCTCGTTTTGGTCGTCCTTATTATCCTCGCCTTCTCCTCCTTCTTGATCCTTAATCATTTTTTGAACGATAGCCAGATTTTCTCTGGTCTCATCATCCTGAGGATTCAGTCTTAGAGCATTTTTATAGGCCTCCATAGACATTTTCAGATTATCTACTTGCTGTTGCTGCTGTTGAGCATTCCCTGCCTGCGCTTGTGCCATCATCTGGCTTTTTTCGCCGGCTTTCTTCTTCAAGAAGGTATTACCCATATTGCTCCACGCCGCACTCATTTTTTCCGATGCTTCGCTCTCTAGCGTTAGATAATGTTTATATTCTTCTATGGCCTCATCGTAGCGATGTTGCTTATAGTAAGTATTTGCCAAATTAAACGAAGCTTCCTTAGACGATGCATCGCCCTCCATAGCCTTAGAATAATCTGTTTCTGCTGCGCTATATCGTTGTTCTTTAAAAGCTTTATTTCCTTTGCGAATCGACTTCCTTACGGCTTTTTGAGCTGAAAGGCTAGTCGCAAAGACTGCTAATAGAACTATAAATACAATTCGTTTCATATATATCTTACATTTACCTAACAAATAAGTTTGTTTTCAGTGATAAATCTTTATTTAAATAATCTTACGTTTCTAAAGATCCTGTTTTTCTTATCAAAGATCAGGATTTCAGCCAGAAGAAGAATAAACATAGCCCATGCAAATAAATGAAACTTTTCATCATATTCTGAATAGGCAACACCATCAATATCGCTCGTTTGCAGTTTATCCAATTCTTCTACCAATATATTCAATGCTCTGTTAGAGTTGTCCACAGGAACATATACCCCTTTGCCTGCCTTGGCAATGCTTTTAGCAATGGCTTCATTCAACTTAGTCACCACCACGTTGCCTTGACTATCTGTTCTCATTTGCGATGAACCATCTCTAACAGGAATGGGAGCTCCTTTCACAGATCCAATACCTACCACATTCACATGCACACCTGCGGCAGCTGCTCTCGTAGCGGCAGCCTCAGCATCACCTTCATGGCTTTCTGCATCTGTGATCAAGATAATTGCTCTATCGGTTTCTTTTTCGTTAGAGAAACAACTCATACTCATATCAATGGCACTTCCTAGCACAGTTCCTTGCACAGGTACAAGGCTAGGATTGATCGTTTCTAAGAATATTTTTGCCGATTGATTATCAGCAGTCATTGGCAACTGAATGAATGCTTCTCCTGCAAAAACGACAATAGCTATCTTGTCATTTCTTCTTTCATCAATAATACGAGTGAGCATTTGTTTTGCTCTGGCAAGTCTATTGGGAGCAATATCTTGTGCCAACATCGAGTTGGAAACATCAATGGCAACCACCAACTCAATCCCTTTGCGCTCTACGCTTTCTACTTTTGTTCCGAACTGAGGACGAGCTAAGATAATAATACCGAAACCGATAGCTACAAGCACCACCCAAAACTTGAGATAAGAGCGCTTCAGCGATAGTTCGGGCATCATACTCTTGGCTAGCTTCAAATCTCCCAACCTTAGTACATCCTTCTTCTTCAAAAGGTTTAGCCCTATAAATCCTCCTATAAGAACAGGAATGAGGATAAATAGATATAAATATTCTGGATTTGCAAATTTAAACATAGTCTTTTTCTTTTATGGGATTGACCTAAACACTGTTCGACGAACAACTAACTCCAAGCCTACAAGGCACAAAGCAAATAAAGCAAATGGAAAATAGAGTTCTTTTCGTCGGGTCACAGTATTCACACTGATGTGTCGTTTTTCCATTTCGTCAATCTCATTGTATATTTGCTTCAGACTGGTGTTATTCGTTGCCCTAAAATATTGCCCTCCCGTGAGACCTGCGATTTCAGAAAGTACTCGTTCATCTATATCTGCCGGAATTTGCACTTTTCGGTTCGTACCGGGAATCGTTAATGTTGAAGTTCCTCTGGACCCAACACCAATTGTATAGACACGGATACCATGCCTAGACGCTAGATCAGCAGCTGTCAATGGCGCTATTTGCCCAGCATTGTTCGATCCATCAGTAAGCAAGATTACGACTCTTGATTTAGAATCGCTATCCTTCAATCTATTCACGGCATTCGCCAAACCTAAGCCAATAGCAGTACCATCGTTAATCATGTTGAAGTCAACCTCATTAATCAATCTCAACAACACTTTGTGATCTGTGGTCAATGGACATTGAGTAAAGCTTTCGCCTGCAAAAATCACTAATCCTATTTTATCGTTAGGTCGATCGTTGACAAATTCTGATGCCAATAGCTTAGAAGCCACCAAACGATTTGGTTCAAAATCTTCTGCCAACATCGAAGTGGAAACGTCGAGAGCCACAATAATATCTATCCCCTCTGTCTTAGAAATATCTGACGAATTTATGCTCTGAGGACGTGCCAACACTATAATTAAAGCCGACAAGGCAAGCAACCTCAACACAAATGGGAAGTGTCGCATATAGACTTTCCATGTCGGGGCAATCTTCTGAAACAACGCTGTTGAAGACAAGCCAAAACTTGCCTGCATTTTTCTCAATTTATAGATATACCAGCCAATCAGTGGTATCAATAACAGCAACAGATATAAGTAAAGTGGATTGGCAAATATGATGTCTTTAAACATTATTCTTTTATCTTTTGACTGTTAATATCTTTTTCCTCTTCCTCTAAAATAGGTTTACCCTTTTCATCAAGTTTCAACTCTTCGCGCTTCGTCTGATTGACAAATAAATAAGCATTCATCAAGCTCAAATCATTTTCATTCTGCAGAGGTTCAAATCGAGCAAACTTAACAAGGTCAGCCAGCGTCAACATTTGTCTCAGAGAGTCTGCTGTCGATGCTGTGCCATCAGTCGCCAAGCGAACAGCCTGAATGATATCTTCGGTCAACATTTCAGGAGCATTGATACCAAAGCGTTCGTCTATGTATTCACGAATAATGTCTGTTACCTCTGTATGGAACTCTTTGGTTTGACCAGCCTGAATAAGTTTTTTAGATTTCAACTTGTCCAACGCATCTATGGCCACAACATGTGGAGGTAATACAATTTTTGGAGTAAAGAAATATCCTTTTTTCTTCTTCTTGGTGATGAAATAATAGGCCACAACGATTAAGCCAAATACGAGGATTAATAAAAGAGGAATATAGAAGTATTCCAAGTAGTCTGTCCAAACAAACTTTTCATCCATCACAGGCTTAATATCATGTATACCCAATTTTTCGAAATCTATGGAGTCTACTTCTGCCGTTTGCAATTTTTCCAGATAAGCCAACGTAGAATCTGACAATTGAGGGGCTGACACCTTAAATCCAAAATCATTTGACTTGATTGTATCATTACCATCTATCACTTCCATATAAGGGATATGGTAAAGCATAGAATCAAAAGATGTGATCAAATACTTTTGGCTGATAGTCCAAACCTCGGTTTTCAAAGTGTCAGTAGGCAACATTTGCAAAACCTCTATACCCTTGACCAATGTATCAGCATATAATGGAAAGATTACATCTCGCCCTTTTGGCACAATCACCTCCAAGTCTACCACAGCATGCTCTCCGATTAGGATATCTGAAGGTTGCACAGTTACTCTTACAGTGGCTTTTTGAGCCTGTAAGGATAGCCCAAAGAAAAGCAAACCAAGTAATAATAATATTCTATTTTTTAACATCATCTCTTATAATCAAGCTCTCATTTTAAATAGTGCTAACAATGCTCTCACATAATCCTGATCAGTGCTAATGGACACATTATCCACACCACACTTGATGAATGTATCTCGCATACCCTTTTGTCTTTCTTGCCACCATTGAGCATAGGCCTTTCGCACTCTTGCTGAAGAGGTATCAACCCAGTTTTCAGCACCGGTTTCAAAGTCGTGTGTCTTCATCAAGCCCACATTTGGCAGTTCCGTGTCTAACAAATCATATACCTGCAAAGCTGCCACATCATGTTTTCTATTTGCTATTGTCAGAGCTGCATCGTAGTTGCTAGGGCTGACAAAATCAGAAATAAAGAAAGCCGTACATTTCTTTTTGATCACATTGGTGAGATATCGCAATGGAACACTAAGATCTGTTTTTCCACTTTCGGCTTTAAAATCTATCAGTTCACGTATAATATATAGAATATGCTTTCTCCCTTTTTTAGGAGGGATGAATTTTTCTATTTTATCCGAAAAAAAGATTACTCCGATTTTATCATTATTCTGAATAGCAGAAAAAGCCAGAGTGGCTGCCATCTCTGTGACAACATCTCGCTTGACTGCACTATGTGTTCCGAAATACTGACTTCCAGAAACATCAATCAGTAACATGACCGTCATTTCTCGCTCTTCCTCAAAGACCTTTATAAAAGGCTTATTGTAGCGAGCCGTCACATTCCAATCAATATCGCGGATATCGTCTCCATACTGATATTCTCGAACCTCCGAGAAAGCCATCCCTCTACCCTTGAAAGCTGAGTGATATTCCCCAGCAAAGATATTGGCAGACAATCCTTTGGTCTTAATTTCTATCCGCCGTACTTTCTTTAATAATTCGCTTGTTTCCATTTTTCAGCTCTACTTTGTATAAATTTAGGCTGCGTATTGTTTTATTTTTTGAACAATCTCCACACACTGCTTACACAGTGATGCTAGATCTTCCTCTGACAACAGCTCTCCCACGTCGTGCGACAAAGGGTCTTGAACAAAATCGTCAAGAGCTTCTGCCAGATAGTTAAGCTCCACAGAGGTAGATTTTATCTGAAAGGATGAGCCGTAATCTTTGTCAAAGTCAGACAAACTAATCTCTCCTTGTTCCAGTGCTTCTAGTACAATCACAGACAAATCAATCACCACATCGATACCAATATTGAAATGAGGCTCAAAATCCTCGTCTATCCAATATAAGTCAGATGTTGCAATTGTTCGATTTTTCAAGTCTTCTGTCATATGCAAGTCTGCAAAAACTTCACTCAACTTGATACTTTCTGCTGTTGCTCCTTTTTGCTCCAAATAATCTAGCAATAGTAAAGAATCATCTGTCTCTCCAGCAAAATCTCCCCACCAGGTGTTTGTTAACCCCATCAATCTGTATAAATTTCTGTATTTTACTTAAGGCACTTCCACCTTATTAAGAATATCACTGATTATTTCATCCGAAATAACGTTGTTTGCCTCAGCTTCATAAGTCAACCCAATACGGTGACGAAGAACATCATGGCACACGGCACGAACATCTTCAGGAATAACGTATCCTCTACGTTTGATAAATGCATAAGCACGAGAAGCTAAAGCTAAGCTGATGGATGCACGAGGAGAAGCTCCAAATCCAATCATTCCTTTCAGTTCTGCCAAACCATATTCTTCTGGAAAACGAGTGGCAAAAACGATATCAACAATATATTTTTCAATTTTCGGGTCAATGTAAACCTCTCTCACCACATTTCTTGCTTCAATGATTTCTTCTGCCTTCATCACAGGAGACAAATCACCATAATCATCCGCTAGGTTTTGACGGAGAATAAGTTGCTCTTCCTCTCTCTTAGGATAAGAGATAACCACTTTCATCATAAAACGGTCAACTTGTGCTTCTGGCAGTGGATATGTTCCCTCTTGCTCAATTGGGTTTTGGGTTGCCATCACCAAGAAAGGTTTTGGAAGTTTATATGTTTTCTCACCTATGGTCACTTGGCGCTCTTGCATCGCTTCTAGCAAAGCACTTTGCACTTTCGCCGGCGCACGGTTGATCTCATCTGCCAAAACGAAATTAGCAAATACAGGACCATGTTTTACTAAAAACTCTTCTGTCTTTTGGCTGTAAATCATTGTCCCCACCACGTCAGCAGGCAACAAGTCAGGAGTAAACTGAATACGGTTGTATTTTGCATCGATCAGAGATGCTAGTGATTTTATGGCTAAGGTCTTTGCCAATCCCGGAACCCCCTCTAGCAAGATATGCCCATCGGCCAACAAACCTATCAGTAGAGATTCTACTAGATGCTTTTGACCAACAATCACCTTATCCATTCCCATTGTTAGAGATTCCACAAAAGCACTCTTCGCCTGTATTCTCTCAGTTAATTCTCGAATATCAACTTGACTCATACTAATTGATTATATTATATAGTTATTTATTATTATTTTTCACAGCCACACAAAGCTATAAATGTTAAATTGCAAATCCACTCTTTGCGCGTTAAAAATATTTAAGCTACTCTTGCATTAAAAATCAGCAAACAAGAAACCACAAATAAATGCATAATTATTAATATATTTGCAGACATAATAAGTTAAAATAATAATAATACTCAATTTCAGATGAATACACATATCAGCAGAGCCTGTTTAATCGCCTGTGCGATCATCTTTTTTGCCTCATGCGGCAATGATAAAAAACAGTTTACAGTGAAAGGTATAATCAGCAATGCTGACAACACAACCTTATATTTAGAAAAAAGAGGTCTCTCTGACATCACTGTTTTAGACTCTGTTAAGCTTGATGCAACAGGAGATTATTCCTTCTCACAAGATGCACTAGAATACTCTGAGTTTTTCAGGTTAAATCTGAACAAACAAAGCATCAATTTCTCCGTTGATTCCACAGAAACTATTACAATCAATGCAGACAAAAACACCTTCACCACAGACTACACTGTGGAAGGATCTCCATCTAGTATTCAGATAAAAGAAGTGGTATTAGAATACAACAAACTATCTCGCAGCATCAAAGATTTACAACAACAATTGACTGATAAAAAAATATCTGGCCAACAATTCTTCAACAACATAGACACGCTTGTTTCTGCATATAAGAATAAAACAAAGCACTTCATTACAGAAAATTCCTTGAGCACTGCTTCTTACTATGCCCTATTCCAAAAAATAGATGGCTATCTGATTTTTGACTTGAATAATGCAAAAGATGTTCAAATTTTCCAATCAGTAGGAACAACTTGGAACTCTTTCAGACCCAATTCCCCAAGAAGCAAACAACTAAACGATTTTACACTAATGGCTTTGGCCAACTTAAGATCAGAAAGAGAAAAAGAAGCTACTTTGAAAAAACTGGAAGAACAACAACCAACAGAACATAAGGATTTCTTCATGGTATCGCTTCCGAATGTAGAGAACAAGATGGTTTCCACCAAGTCTCTAATTGGGAAAATTGTATTGCTCGACTTCACTAGCTACCTTGGAGAGTTTTCCGTTCTACACAACGTAAGATTAAATAAGGCATACGAAAAATACAAATCGGCACTCGAAATCTATCAAGTGTCATTTGACCCACAAAAACACGATTGGCAAAATGCTGCAGTTAATCTACCGTGGATTACAGTGAGAGATGAAAAGACAAACGCCTCAGAACTTTTGAGCAAATTTAATTTATCAGCTCTACCAACCACTTTCCTTATTGACAGAAAGGGCAACGTAGTCAAAAGATTAGGCATTAACGACGATTTTGAAGCCGAAATAGCTAAAATATTGTGAAATAATTGATCCCTTTTTAGTCTTTTACAAAAAGATAATCTATCTTTGAGTTAAATAATTATGAAAAAGAGAAGGAGTTCTGGCCTATAAGGCAAGGATTCTTTTTCTTTTTGTCTTAATGAATTGTAAATAAATAATAACGTTTTACCTATTTAATTTCCCATTACCATGGCAATTTCATACATGACAGAAGAAGGGTACAACAAACTCAAGGAAGATATTGCTCAACTTGAGACTGTTGAAAGACCTGCTATCTCTAAGCTTATAGCAGAGGCACGAGACAAAGGAGACTTGTCCGAGAATGCTGAATATGATGCAGCAAAAGAGGCTCAAGGAATGCTAGAAGCTAAAATCTCGCAACTTAAAGGAACTTTGGCCAATGCTCGATTGATCAACGAAGATATGATAGGCACAGATGCTGTGCAAATCTTGAACAAGGTGACAATCAAAAATTTGAAAAACAATCAACAAATGACTTATACGCTGGTTGCAGAAACTGAAGCCGACCTAAAGGCCAACAAGATCGCAGTCAGCACTCCTATCGCACAAGGACTTTTGGGTCACAAAGTAGGCGATGTGGCTGAAATAAAAGTTCCATCAGGGGTAATGTCTTTTGAAATCATAGATATCTCAATATAAGACACAACGATGGCTAGTATCTTTAGTAAAATCATCGCAGGAGAAATTCCTTGTTACAAGATTGCAGAAAACGAAAAGTGCTTTGCTTTTCTTGACATCAGCCCTCTGACAGAAGGACACACCTTGGTGGTTCCTAAAACTGAGGTTGATTATCTTTTCGACCTAGAAGATGACCTCCTTGCCGAAATGACATTGTTTGCCAAAGAAGTGGCAATAGGCTTGAAAGAAGCTACAGCGTGCAAAAGAGTAGGTATGCTAGTGATGGGCTTTGACGTTCCACACACGCACATCCACCTAGTGCCGATGAATGAAACTGCCGACATGCTACTAGACAAACAGAAACCAAAATTTGAGAAAGAGCAATTTGAGGCAACAGCTGCCAAAATAAGAACAAAACTGGTTCGCTAATACTAGAATTGAGCCGACACAGACAACGAACTCCGAAGCTTAAACAACAAAGCTCCCCAATCCTCATCCGAAGAGAATTAGGGAGCTTTGTTTTTATCCTCAACTCAATCTCCTTTATGAGGTAGAAACACAAAAACAGACAAAAAGTGTGAGAACGAAACGGAGAGCGAAAACATGCTCCCAAAAAAGCCCTTTTTACCTTTGAATACTTCTTTTTTCTACCTATTTTTGTACCTTTAGCTAGAAAGCAGACAAAAGTCGATTAATACGACTCACTATCTGCATCAGAGCATGTCTAGTTTTCATACACGCCCTTTTCTTTGCATCATTCTTTGATGACAAAAAGCCAAAGCGACAAAGGATAGAGTTTTAACTCTTGGGTAAGAAAGTTATTCGGTGTAAAACAAAGCAAGCTCTTGCATCTAATAAGTTTATACGAACAACATCAGGAAATAAATTACAATCAAAATAACTAAAAACTATTTCAATTTATGAGTTGGTTACTTAAATCCTCAATCGGCCGCAAATTCGTTATGGCAATTTCCGGTCTATGTATGGTTTTGTTCCTACTATTTCACATGAGCATGAATTTAGTTTCTATCTTCTCGATGGAAGCTTATGAGTGGATATGTGCTTTCTTAGGTACAAATTGGTATGCATTAGCCGGTACTGCTGCTCTTGCGGGGCTATTTTTAGTCCACATTTGCTATGCTATCTGGCTTACATTAAAAAACAGAACAGCTCGTGGCAGCAGCTATGCTACTACCGGGCAAGCAGATGCTCCATGGAGTTCTAAGAACATGTTTGTTCTTGGTATTGCTCTTTTGGCATTCATGCTAGTTCACTTGTATGACTTCTGGTTCAAGATGATGTTCTCAGAACTGGTAGGACTACCTGGGGCAGTTTTTGCTCACAACCCTGGCGAAGTAGGTGCACACGTACTTCTAGTCTTTGGCGAAGCTTGGAGAGTTGTAGTTTACCTAATTGGTATTATTGCTTTGTGGTTCCACCTTGCTCACGGCGTGTGGAGTATGTTCCAGTCAGTAGGGCTTAGTGGTCGTGTTTGGTCTCCTCGTCTAAAATGTGTTGCTTACATCGTTGGCACAATTATTTGCATAGGCTTTGCGATCGTTCCGATTTTCTTTTTTGCTAAATCTATATTGGGCTAAACATAGCTTTTGTTTAGACAACAAAACTTATTGCTAAGACTTAAACAGAAAAAAATATGACTAAAATATTAGATCCAATTAAAGACTCGAAAGTTCCTGCTGGAGCTCTAGAAGATAAATGGACGAATTATAAAAATAACCAGAAGCTTGTAAACCCAGCTAACAAACGTCGTCTAGACATCATTGTGGTGGGTACAGGATTGGCTGGTGCTTCTGCTGCTGCTTCTCTTGGAGAGTTAGGCTTCAATGTTCTTAACTTCTGTATCCAAGATTCACCTCGTCGTGCGCACTCTATTGCTGCACAAGGAGGGATAAATGCTGCTAAAAATTATCAAAATGATGGCGACTCAGTATATCGCCTATTCTACGATACAATAAAAGGTGGTGACTACCGTGCACGCGAATCAAACGTATACCGTTTGGCCGAAGTGGCAAATGGCATCATCGACCAATGTGTGGCTCAAGGAGTTCCTTTCGCTCGCGAATATGGAGGTTTGCTTGACAACCGTTCTTTCGGGGGAGCACAAGTATCTCGTACTTTCTACGCTAAAGGACAAACAGGACAACAACTATTGCTTGGAGCATATTCAGCTCTTAGCCGTCAGATAGAAAAGAAGACTGTAAAACTATATCACCGCTACGAAATGGTGGAGCTTGTTCTGATCGAAGGACGTGCACGTGGAATCATTGCTCGTAACCTAGTGACCGGAGAACTTGAGCGTTTTGCTGCTCACGCTGTGGTTATGGCTACTGGTGGATATGGAAATACATTCTTCTTATCAACAAATGCTATGGAATCGAATGGTTCGCCACTTATCCAAGCATATAAGAAAGGTGCATGGTTTGCAAACCCTTGTTTTGCTCAAATCCACCCTACTTGTATTCCTGTGCAAGGTGACACTCAATCTAAATTGACATTGATGTCTGAGTCTCTTCGTAACGATGGACGTATCTGGGTTCCTAAAAAGAAAGAAGATGCTGAAGCTATCCGTGCAGGAAAACTAAGACCAACCGAAATTAAAGAAGAGGACAGAGACTACTACCTAGAAAGACGCTACCCTGCGTTCGGTAACCTTGTGCCTCGTGACGTGGCTTCTCGTGCTGCTAAAGAAAGATGTGATGCCGGATTTGGTGTTGGTAACACCGGATTGGCTGTATATCTAGATTTCTCTGCTGCCATCGATAGACTTGGGGAAGACACCGTGAGAGCTAGATATGGTAACCTTTTCCAAATGTATGAAAAGATTATCGACGAAAACCCATATAAGACTCCGATGATGATTTATCCTGCTATCCACTACACTATGGGTGGAACATGGGTAGACTATGAGTTGATGACTTCTATCAAAGGTCTATTTGCTCTTGGTGAAGCTAACTTCTCTGACCACGGTGCCAACCGTCTAGGAGCTTCTGCTCTGATGCAAGGTTTGGCTGATGGATACTTCGTTCTTCCATATACAATCCAAAACTATTTGGCTGATCAAATTTCAATACCTCGTTTCAGTACAGATCTTCCAGAATTTACTGAAGCTGAAAATGAAGTGAAGCAAAAAGTTGCTAAGATCATGGCAGTACAAGGAAAACGTTCTGTTGACTCTCTTCACAAAGAGTTAGGACTAATCATGTGGGATTTCGTAGGAATGGGACGTACAAAAGAATCTTTGGAAACAGCTATCGAGAAACTGAAAGCTGTGAAAAAAGAATTCTGGGCAAATGTATTTGTTCCTGGAAAATCTGATGATTTGAACACTGAACTAGACAAAGCAATTCGTCTAGAAGACTTTATCGAGATCGGATTATTAATGGCTTATGATGCGCTAAACCGTGAGGAATCTTGTGGTGGTCACTTCCGTGAAGAGTATCAAACTCCAGAAGGAGAGGCATTGCGTCAGGATGACAAATTCTCTTATGTGGCTTGTTGGTCATATACTGGCGAAGATCAAGCTCCTGAGCTAATCAAAGAACCTCTTGACTACGAGTTTGTAGTAAGACAACAACGTAATTATAAAGCATAACATTTAGAAGCAATGGACAATAATAAAACAATAAATATTAACGTAAAGGTTTGGCGTCAAAGAGGACCAAAAGAAAAAGGTGCTTTTGAAATCTATCCTCTTCAAAACGTTTCTACAGACTGTTCGTTCCTCGAAATGATGGACATTCTGAACGAGAAACTGATCAACGAACGCAAAGAGCCAATTGAGTTTGATCACGACTGTCGTGAAGGTATTTGTGGAATGTGTAGCATGTATATCAATGGACACCCTCATGGGCCAGACGAAGATATCACTACTTGCCAGCTATATATGAGAAAGTTTAAGGATGGAGAAACTATCACTGTTGAACCTTGGCGTTCGGCTGGTTTCCCTGTAATCCGCGACTTGATGGTAGACCGTAGCGCATTCGACAAAATCATCCAAGCTGGAGGTTATGTTAGTGTAAACACTGGAGGTGTGCCTGATGCTAATGCTATTGCAATCTCTAAAGTGGATGCAGACGAAGCAATGGACTCTGCTTCTTGTATTGGTTGTGGAGCTTGTGTGGCTGCATGTAAGAATGGATCAGCTATGCTTTTCCTTTCAGCAAAAGTTAGCCAACTAGCACTTCTTCCTCAAGGACAAGTGGAAGCGAAGAAACGTGCTAAAGCAATGGTTCAACGCATGGACGAACTTGGATTCGGAAACTGTACCAACACAGGTGCTTGCGAAATAGAATGTCCTAAGAACATCTCTATTAGCAATATCGCTCGCTTAAATCGTGAATTCTTAAAAGCTAAGTTTAACGACTAATTCTGCTTTTAGCAATTACATAAAAATAGAAATAGGGGAAATATAAATATTTCCCCTATTTTATTATCTAAACATTTCTAAACAATGAATGATCAAATGTCAATCATAATAGAAATCGATGTTTTCTTTTACCAAGATATCTATTGAAAGATAGTTATGTGTATTCAGACTACCATTGAAAATCAAATGCGTACTCAAAGCCTTTACACTTTCGTACCCTTGCTGAATAGATCGCTGAGAAATCAGATAGGAGATCTGATCATTCTTCAATGCTTCCTTGTTCTTATCAATCGTATCATAACCGATCAGCTTGTGAATTTTATCTCCCCCTTTAGCCAATTGAATAAGGTCAACTAACTCATAGATCCTAGAGTTGAAAATAATAACGCCCACATTACCCTTCAAATCTTGCATTGTCAAGCTAAGCTGTTTGGCGTATATCTCCTTTTCATTAGGGTTAAACACAAAGGATTTGATATCTCCTCTAAAGTTGTGTTCCTTGAGGTAGGTTCTGAATCCAGTCTCTCTACTTTCTAACTGCATAGAAGAGCTTAGATTCTTATATTGCGTCTGAGCTATCAGAATCGTATCGTTAGACGAGATGTGCGACATCAACAATTTAGCACCGATAGCACCTCCCACCACCGAGTCTGTACCAAAATAGGCCAGATTATTTCGTCCAGCAATATTAGAGTCTATGAAAACGTAAGGGATATTTAATTCGTCCAAAATATCAGAAATCTCCATCACCTTCGTCTTATGTACAGTAGAAAGCACTGCTCCAGCATATTCATTTTCTCGCAACTGCTCAGCAACCTTACTCATAGTACTATCATCAAACTGATCATAGTAAATATAGTCAACTGTGACATTAAAGTTCGACAATTCTTCTACTGCCTTTTCTACACCTGTACTGACGAGTTCCCAATACTCTCCCTCTTTATAAGTTGGGATGACAACAGCAAAAGAGAAGGTGCGCTTAGAGGCTAAGAAACGAGCAACTACATTGGGCTTGTAATTGATCTTCTTCAATACTTCTTCAATTCTCTTACGCTTCTCATCAGAGACTCGTCCTCTGTCGTGCAAAACGCGATCTACCGTACCTACCGACACGTTAGCCATCTTTGCAATATCGACAATCCGTATATTTTCTTTCTTTTCCAAAGCCTTATTTAATATTCTGTTTTATCTTCTTTTTTATCCCATTTCTGAAACGCTGTCAGCGCTTCTTCATGTAGCAATTGCGCTGATGCAATCTTTCTCGACTTTTTATCTAAGCTGATCTCTTCATAAATGAAAGAATCATCAAAGCCTATTTGTTGTGCATCATATTGCGTACAGCCATAATAATAACGTTCGATACGCGCCCAATACATACTCGCAAGGCACATTGGGCAAGGTTCGCAAGAGGTATAAACTTCACAACCCGATAGGTCAAAAGTATTCAACTTGGCACAAGCAGCCCTGATGGCAGAAACCTCTGCATGAGCTGTTGGGTCGTTGTTGAGAGTTACACTATTAGTTCCTTCGGCAACAATCGCCCCATCCTTCACCACTACAGCTCCGAAAGGACCTCCTGCCCCGTCTACACTTTGGTTGGCAAGCTCGATGGCTCGCTCCATAAATTTATTATTGTAACTCATAAACTCTTATTAATATTCTCTATGTAGTCTAAAATATCGTCTCTCCCCTCTTTCTTCTCCGAAGATGTGACAAAAATAGGTGGAAGATCTTCCCAAGATTCTTTAAGAATTTTGGTGTACTTGTCTATATTATCTCTCAACTTTCCTTTACTCAACTTATCACCCTTGGTAAAAATAATGGAAAAAGGAATATTTCCCTCACCCAACCACTCGATAAACTCTAAATCTATTTTTTGGGGTGTATGTCTACAATCAATCAACACAAAAAGATTGGTCAATTGACTTCTGTTGCAAATATAGTTTTCTATTATTTTTGTAATCTGAGCAATACCTTCTTTGCTTCTTTGTGCATAACCATAACCCGGCAAGTCTACAAGATACCATTCATCGTTGATGACAAAATGATTGATTAGCGTCGTTTTTCCCGGCTTAGAGGAAGTCATCGCCAACCCCTTACGGTTGGTTAGCATATTGATCAGAGAAGATTTTCCTACATTCGATCTGCCGATGAAAGCATATTCGGGCTTTCCATCCTCAGGTCCTTTACGGTAGTCGGTATTGCTGATCAAAAATTCAGCACTTTTTATTATCATTGTCTTTATATTCTAATTTTTTTCTTCTATCTTGATGGCTAAGATACGGTTTTAATTAAAAATAGAAGAATAGAACAAACTTATAATTTAAAGTGTTTCTAAAGATATTTATAGATCAATCAACAAAATAAACAATGAAAAAGGTAGGAATAACAGTTTTACTCTTTGTTCTGCTAGGTGTGTTTGGAGGACTTTACTTCTGGTTCTATGTTCCATTCAGCGATTCCGGCGTCAAAGCAGGCATATTAAACAACTTCAAACATAAGGGTATCATCTTCAAAACCTATGAAGGAGAGTTGATACAATCTGGTTTTCGTCCGGGACAACAAGGCTTGATGTCTAATGAATTCCAGTTTTCGGTAGAAGATGCTGAAATAGCAAAACAACTAATGTCTCTGGGGGGCAGAAAGCTGCAATTGCACTATAAGGAATATTATGGGAAATTGCCATGGAGAGGGTATAGCACTTTTATTGTTGACAGTATTGTAAATATAGATGCAATAGAGATGGATCCAAGTATAAATATTCCATAAGTAGAGTAAAACAAACCATATAAAAAATCCCCCTTGAAAAGTAAGATCACTTTCAAGGGGGATTTTATTTTATATCCTATCGTTCTGTTATTCTTTCTTCGCCTTCATTGAAGAATAGATCAAATAACCGATTAGTCCTGCATAAGCCACGACAGCCAACAATTCAGAACCATAGCTGCCTACCCAAGTAGAAGCATCATCTATAAAGTTGATATCACCGAATCTAAGAGCTGCCGAAACAACTCCCATCAATGCACCTCCTG
The DNA here is from genome assembly GCA_937995835.1 of uncultured Dysgonomonas sp. Classification (GTDB taxonomy): domain Bacteria; phylum Bacteroidota; class Bacteroidia; order Bacteroidales; family Dysgonomonadaceae; genus Dysgonomonas. The sequence continues at coordinate 26,294 of CALKIV010000101.1, forward strand.
CAATGAAACCTGAGGCCAATAGAGTTCCTTTATCCACACGAGCTTTATTCGTTTCAGCATCTTTGCTTCGGCTTCCAACAAACCAACTCACGGCTCCCCCAACAAGTAAAGGAACATTTAACTGGATTGGGATAAACATACCTAGAGCAAACGGAAGTGCCGGCACCTTGATGAAATTTAGCACAAGAGCCAAGGTAGCACCTATACCATAAAGCATCCAAGGAGCACCTTGCCCCATCATCAGTGGTTCTATTACTGCTGCCATCGCATTGGCTTGTGGCGCTACTAGAGCACCTTCTCCTGTAAATCCGTAAGTTTTATTTAGGATAATCATCACTCCTCCAACCGTAGCTGCTGAAACCAATGTCCCCAAAAACTTCCATGTTTGTTGTTTGGCAGGTGTCGTACCTAGCCAATAACCGACTTTTAGGTCAGACACAAAGGCTCCCGCCATAGATAGAGCTGTACATACCACTCCTCCAATGATAAGAGCTGTCACCATCCCCGCTGTTCCACTTAAGCCCACGGCCACCAAAATAACAGAAGCCAAGATCAGTGTCATCAACGTCATTCCCGAAACAGGATTGCTACCAACAATAGCAATAGCGTTAGCAGCCACAGTGGTGAATAGGAAAGCTATAATGGCAACAATAAGAATACCTACCACTGCAAATACAATATTATTGATCACTCCAAAATAGAAGAACAAGAATGTGACAACAAGGGTGGCAAGCAGTGCTAAAGTAATAAACTTCATTGGCAAGTCTTTCTGTGTACGCTTTACCGAAGTAGCTTCATCGTGCTTCACACCTCCTTTTAGCTCAGAAGAAGCTAGGCTGATAGAACTCTTGATCACCGGCCACGATTTCACGATACCAATAATACCTGACATGGCAATAGCACCGATACCGATATGGCGTCCAAACTCTAAGAAAATATCTTCAGGAGACATAGATGCTAAAATATCAGTTGGTGTTCCTGTAACAGTAGCGATAAAAGTTGGGTTCAACGTTGTGATCAACATGTCACCCAAGTGTGGAAGCATAGGAATGATGATAAACCACACCAAGGCAGATCCTGATGCAATGATTAATGTATATTTTAGTCCGATGATGAAGCCGAGACCAAGCACAGCAGCTCCTACGTTCATTTTGAATACCACTTTTGCTTTATCGGCAATCATTTCTCCAAATGGCAACGCCCTAGAAGTAAAGTTTTCTGCCCATGTGCCAAAGGTAGCGATCACAAAGTCGTAAAGTCCTCCAATGATTCCGGCAAGCGCCAATGCCTTGGCTTGCCCTTCTCCTTTTTCACCTGAAACCAAGACCTGAGAAGTAGCTGTGGCTTCGGGGAACGGATATTTACCATGCATATCAGAAACAAAATATTTCCTAAAAGGAATAAGAAATAAAATTCCTAAAACTCCCCCTAGCAAAGAACTCATAAATACTTGCAAAAACGAAACAGATAGTTCCGGATATTTATCTTGCAAAATATAAAGGGCAGGAAGTGTAAAAATGGCTCCGGCCACAATAACACCACTACTAGCACCAATAGACTGGATCATTACATTTTCGCCCAATGCGTTTTTTCGCTTAAAGGCTGTAGACAGTCCTACTCCTATAATTGCAATAGGAATAGCAGCTTCAAATACTTGACCCACTTTCAAGCCTAGATAGGCAGCTGCTGCACTAAATAGGACAGCCATTAGCACCCCCCAAGTGACAGACCACACGGTGACCTCGGGATAAACCTTGTCAGAAGACATCACCGGATGATACTCTTCTCCTTCTTTCAATTCACGAAAGGCGTTCTCGGGCAGATCGCCCATCCTCTCATCGTTTTCTTTCATTGATATTGATTTTTTAATTTATTTGTATATTATTGAGTGCAAAAATAGAACATTTTTACCAAAGATGGGTACCTTTTAGAAAGTGTATGAGCTTCTAAGGTTTCATTATGTGGGTTTTATTTCAAATATTGCGTATCTTTGCATCATACAAAACAAAAATTTAATTCTACTTAATAATGAAAAGTTATATGAAACAAGTTTCATTACTGCTTACCTTTTCCATTATTGTAAGCCTGACATCAAATGCGCAATCGACAAAAGATTTGCATAAATTCCACGCCTTAGATGGCTCTGAGTGGGTTTCTAAATATGATAGAGACAGAAAAGATCAACTGATCTGGGACGCTATAGATCTGGATCTCAAGGCAGCTTTGATAGCTGGAAGACTAGACAGCAACCCTGAAGCTGCTAAAACTTATCATGATTCATTTAAGAAGCTTTTTGACCTCTGTAGAGTAAACTTCGAAAGATTAAGAACTGCTGATGCAGGAAAAGAGATTCTGCTTAATCCGGAATTCAGGTATTATCTATCTGAGAATGGAGTAAAAGTGAAAAATGGAATAACGAGAAGTGGCGAAATCTTTAACTTCGACGAATATGCTAGATGCTTTGATGACATTTACAGAGAATATTCATTCAACTCGTCTCTTGTTAAAGAATTAGCGAATCCTAACGGGAAAACATACAACGTCAATCTGATGATCTCCGATTTTGCAGATCGGATGAATGATGTCATCGACAAGATGGATCGAGAATTTGTAGCAATGGAGTTTAAAGAGTCAACCGTCATGCGAATGGTTCCAAGATACGAAGCTGCAAAACAAAAAGCCGAAGCACTAGAAAGACAAAAAGCAAAAAAGCGACGAAATTAATCTCGTCGCTTTTTTTTGCAATCTACTGCTTGACAATTAATATGCAGCGTAGAATGTTTTGTTATCCATATATTGCTCAAATGCAAGAACACCATCTTGCGATAGCTCAACTTCTTTCTCTTGCCCATTAGGAAGGAAAACAGTAGCGATATTACCTTTCTCAAATTTTAGTAGTTTTGTTTCTACTCCATCTACCACAGAACTCCAAGAGTCATTTTCAGCATCATGGATAAAGTAAGCAAGCTTGCCTTCTTCATTCTCAATCTTATATCCATTTTCTAGAGTTTCTACGGTATAGATCTTACCATCACCACCTTTTACTTCTTTCACAAGACCAGCTTGTACTGGGTTGCTACCAGACCAAAACTCAATAGAGTTGAGCACCAAAGCGTCTACTGTCAGCGTCACCACATAGGCTGGAGTTAGAATAAAGAAAATGATCCAATTAACAAATTTATTATCAATACTTTGATTCCAAGATAAAAATTTGCTGGATAGACCAAATGATCCAATACATGATGACAATAACAAGCTAGATGACAAAGCAGCCACCATGGTTAGCGTAAAGAATTTTCTTTTCATTTCAATTTTAGTTTAAAAATTAATTTAGTATTTATTTCTAGGATGATGTTCGATTATCTCCTGTCTCAGATATTCTCTATCCATATGGGTATAAATTTCTGTAGTTGTAATCTTCTCATGTCCTAGCATTAATTGTATAGCTCGTATATTCGCACCTCGCTCTAGCAAATGTGTAGCAAAGGAATGGCGAAAAGTATGAGGACTGATGTTTTTTTTAATTCCTGCCTCTTCAGCATACTGCTTAATGAAGTGAAACACCATAATGCGAGAAATAGCTGTTCCTCTATTGCTCAAAAACAAAGCATCTTCTTGCCCTCTCTTAGGCTTGAATTCGTCACGGAAGTAGAGATAGTTAGATATCTCCTTGATGGCTGACGATGATATGGGAACAAGCCTCTGCTTGCTACCCTTGCCCTCCACTTTTATAAAACCTTCATCGAAATAGAGATCTGCAAACTTCATTCCAATCAACTCCGAGACTCGCAGTCCACAACTATAGAGTGTTTCTATGATCGCTTTGTTACGTTGTCCTTCTTTTGTGGATACATCTATAACACCAATCAGCTGTTCTATTTCGTCCAAAGTCAGTGCCGTAGGCAATTTTAATCCTATTTTGGGAGACTCTAACAACTCCGAAGGATCTTCTTCTAGGTAACTATCTAACAACAGATAGTTGAAAAAAGATTTTATTCCGGAGATCACTCTAGATATAGAACGGGGTGTAATCCCTAAATCGTATAATTCAGCAATGAATTGTTGCAGGTGTTCTAATCGCACCTCGGATAGTTTTAAATTTTCACTATCAATAAAGCCAAGCAATTTAGCCAAATCTGTCATATATGCATCAATAGAGTTCTCTGATAGAGACCTCTCTAGCATCAAGTAGTTTTGGTAGCTCTGTACTATATCATCTTTTATTGCCATAAATATTCAATTCTAACAGTAAATATATATCTTTGTGGAGAAAGCATTCAACAGTATCGCCTGTTTAACATCCTTTAAGGCAATGGAAATATTGAAGAAAATATATAGATATCTGACTGCCCACTTCACCAAACTACAACTCTTGGTGATTATAGCCATCAGTGCCTATACTTTTCTGATCAGCGAAAGTAATATTTTTGCCAGATTGGGTCATGATATCGAAATCCGTGACCTAGAGAATCAAATAGAGCATTACAGGAATAAAACCAAGGAAGATAGGCTTAAACTTGAGGAACTGGATGCTGACAAAGAACAAATTGAAAAGTTTGCTCGAGAAAATTATCTGATGAAAAAATCGGGTGAAGATATCTTCATCGTCGAATAACTTGCCTCTAAGGATAATAAACATTTACAATGAAGAATTTTAATATAAAAACGATAATATATCAGTTGTCGGCCCTGCTAATTGTGATGGCTGCCATCATACACTCATTTGATGCCCTTGTTGGAAAATACAGCATGATTTTGGGCACTGTGGGCTATGCCGTGACAACATTCCTGACTCCTTATCCCGGTAAGAGCTTAAAAGGCAAACGATTGTTCAACATCCAGATATTAGCTGTGCTACTAATGGCTGTGTCAGCATACTTAATGTATATTGATTATAGCGCTTGGGTGGTCACCTTGTTTATAGCTGCCATCTTAACATTATATTGCGCTATCGTTCTTCCTCGTGTATATAAAAAAGAAGAGGAATAGCTTCCTACTCCTCTTTCAATAATTCTTCTATCTTTTCGATCAACTCCATACCTCCTAAGTTGCTTCCTACTATATTTCCTTTTCGATCGAGCAAGTAGGTCTGAGGAATACTTCTTACGTTATAATAGAGCGCTGCAGCTCCTGCCCATCCTCCTCCGTCATCGACGTATTGAGGCCAAGTCATATTCATATGCTTGATGGCATCCTTCCAGCTACTTTCATCATGATCTAAAGAAACTCCGACGATCTCAAAGCCTGCGTCTTGATATCTATCATAGAGCTTAACTAGTACAGGAATCGTTTTTCTACATGGGCCACACCAAGAAGCCCAAAAGTCAACTAAAACGACTTTCCCTTTATTGAAGTTAGTGGATAGATCTTCCATCACCCCCTCTTGATTTTTTAGTTCCATACCGGGGAACTTTTTACCCTCACGAAGATTGCCTAAACTCCAAACATTTTGATGCATAATCGTTTTCACCAAAGGGCTTTTCTGAAATTGATCTGTTGACAAACTATATAGTTTTTCTAACTGAGAGCTACTAAGATCACTGGCATAAATAGTGAAGAAAAACTCACCGAGTTCGTTCAAGATGTTTCTACCAATAAAGTCATAAACATCTTGCTTCATGAGGGTGCGTTCCTCATTAAATTTTGTCTCAATGCCAGAGTTCGATATTTCATCTAAGCGCCCAGCTTTATGCAAACTTTGTGCCTCTTCTAGCATTCTTTCCAGTGCTGCTCGCCTGTTGATCTGCTGTGCCGTAAATTCACTGAGTTCATCGTTCTTTACGGTGCCTTTCATCACAGGAATTTCTTCCATCAACAGCTCCACTTTTCCGGGCTCAAGCACAACCAACGCAGTCAGCTCGTCATTACCTACAATGGTAATATATCGCATGGCAATGGCTTTGTCAACCGTACCTTTGAAGGTGAATTTATTCCCCACAACAGTTACGCTATCTACCATCTGCATATCATTGGTGTTAGCATAGTCTATCTGATTGAGATAGACCGTCAACCCATCATAATAAGTGGTAGGGAACTTGCCTTCAATGATAAACTCCTTCTCGGCTTGCGCCAGGATGGAGTTTACATATATAAAGCTTAGAGCTAATATAAAAAATATCCGTTTCATCGTTTATTTCAAAAGCTCTTCTAGTTTTTTGTCGATAGCTTCACCTCTAAGATTCTTCTCTATTATAGTACCATCTTTGTCTATCAAGACTGTATGAGGTATCGATCTTACATTATACACACGTGCCGCTGGCTCATCCCAACCTTTTAGGTTAGAGAATTGAGGCCATGATAGTTCATGTTCTTCTGTCATAGACTTCCAAGCATCCTTGTCTTCGTCTAATGAAACACCTACAATCTCAAATCCTTTATCTTTAAATCTGGCATATGTATTTTTTACGTTTGGAAGTTCCCCAATACATGGAGCACACCAAGAAGCCCAAAAGTCTACCAATACCACTTTACCTTTGCCTGCATAGTCTGAAAGCGCTACCTCTTTACCATCGATCGAAAGACCTTTGATATCAGCAAACTTATCTCCCACTTCGGTCGGTTGGAACGCTTCTATAGCTTGTATTAACTCAGCAATAGATTTGTCTGCCTTTGCTGCATCCGGCATCACTGCTATGATTTCTTTTTGTTTGTCCATCGATAGCAATTGAGCGCTGTTTTGGAAGAAATGTACACCTATTGGGTTGTCTAAGTTCTCTTTGATAAATGTTACCAATTCATCTATAATACGATTTTGAGCCTCTCCCAATTTTTCTTCCAAGGCTTTTTGATCTTCCTCACTCTCCACTGAGCTAATACCATCTTGATATATTTTGCTCAACTCCGAAAATTTAGCTTCGATCTTATTATTCTCCGCATTCATTTTATCATTCAGAGTGGTTCCAGTGATGCTGATTTTATCAGCCACAGAAACAACAATGTTTCCTGCCTCTAATACTACCGGCAACATCATTGGGAAACGTTCTCCTACTAGCATCCCAACATATCCCATTCCCACTTTATCTTGTGAGCCTTTGATCTCAAACTTACCATCTTTCAACAGTGTTGAATCGATAGCTACTTCCCCTTTAGGATCGGCATATAGATAGACTACTGTGCTATCTTTCGATTCTGCTTTTCCCGAAACTGTACCAGAAATAGTAAATGACTCTTTGGTACATGATGCCAATAACGTGGTTAGCGCTAAAAGGCTTAAAACAATTATATTTCTCATCTTTTTAAATAATTAATTTATTTTGCTAAAAGCTCACTCAATTTGGCATCAAGGTCTTTTCCTGAAATTTTTTGATCTACAATGTTCCCTTCTTTGTCAATCAGGACAGTGAAAGGGATAGAGCGTACACCATACGCTTTGCTTAGCTCAGATCCCCAATATTTAAGGTCTGAAATTTGTGGCCATGTGATACCTAGATCTTCAATACCTTGTTTCCAGTCTTCATTTGTTTTGTCTAAAGACACACCTACAATCTCGAAGCCCTTATCTTTGTATCTAGCATATGCATTTACAAGATATGGCATATCTTGTCTGCATGGAGGACACCATGATGCCCAAAAATCTACTAATACCACTTTACCTTTACCAGCATAGTCTGACAGAGCTTTTTCTTCACCTGCAGGGGTTAATCCTTTGAGGTCTTTAAACTTTTTGCCAACTGCTGTTTCTTCCTGATTACTCACTAGTTCTTTTATTTGATTTAACATTTCATTGTTCGTCCATTCAGCTGGGAATAAAGACACGATTTCTTTAAGCTGAGCTAAATCAAACATATATGCATTTTGATTTGCATAATATACTCCAAGAACATTGTCTGTGTTTTGCTTAATAAAATCAAACACTAGCTTCGAATCAGGTGCACTTTTTTCACCCAACGAAGACCAAAAGCTGTAGTTCTTTTCATTCAGAGGAGTTCCTGAAATACTTTCAGTCTCACCGATGTTAAGAGTTATATCTCCTGGTTCTATCACCACATGGATTGGTCGCCCATCTCGTCCTTCCACATCTATAAATCTCAAAACCGGCTCTTGCACTTTTCCTGTAAAAGAGAATTTGCCATTTTCGAGAGTTGTTTCTTCCAATACGTTTTGAGCCCTTCTGTCTTCATAAAGGAAGACTTTTGCTCCATTTTCAAGTCCTTCAGCAGAACCCGTTATTGTATAAGCTGTTTTATCTTTGCACGATACAAGCAAAGAAAGCAGCAATAATGCTGATACTATTTTCTTCATCACTTATCTACTTAAATTAATACTTTTAGTTAAAATATTTCTCTATTCTGGTTATTCTGATCGTCTTTTCGATGTTTTATTCTCTTTCTTTATCCTAAGACACAGACTGCTTGCTCTTTGTTTCTTACTCGGCCACTTCAGGCGTTCCATTCAGCCCCATAGGTGCATCATGCATCTGTTCTAAAATTTTTGTCAATTCTTTGATGTCACTTCGATCTTTAAAAGTTTGATCGCTCAATTCAATCAGTATTTCCAACTGAGCTGGAGTAAACATATTTTCGGCATAAGAATAGAACAAAAATTTCCCCAAATTGTTTGTCATATTTTCTTTTGCAAAATCGAAGGTCACATTCTTAAACTCTTGTGTCAAATGCTGATATTGCGCTATACCATCTCTTCCGGCGTTGTCTACAGGCACATTTTCCAATTCATCATACTCTCTTTTCTGTCCAAGCAGATTGGCCAAATTGGTGATTGCCTTATGAATCTCATTAAACTTATCATTCCTTTCAGTCCCCGAAACTGATACAGACTCATTCTCGAAGAGTAAGTGTACAGTCCCTTTCTCTAACACTACCGTAGCAATAGGCAACTCTGAAAAATCGTCAGAATCATCCTCTGCCAACATATCAAACAAAGTTACGAAAGCGATAGTAGGTAATTCTTCGGCTGCCAATTCTTCTGAATTTTGAATCTCTTCAAACTTGAAGTCTCCTTGAGCCACTGTCGTTTTTGCCAAAAAGACAGGGTCATTTATTAGGTCACTCGATTTGATGGCATAAAGATAAACCGTCTCTCCATCATAGTTACTCCCCCTGATTTGTCCTTTGATATTTACTCCCTCATTGCTGCAAGAAAACAGAAGAATAGTAGAGAGAAAAACGAATAAAATATTTCTTATCATCTATCGAAAAATACTGTTTGAATTCAAAAATGTAAGTTCTAAAGAACAAATATAAGCGAAAGAATTATCATAGTGTAGTGAAAGGCATTCTGTTTAGTTAAATTTATATATTTTGAAGCCTGTTTCAATTTCTTGGACTTATTTTCGTTTTTTAATATTTTTCGTTCGCCTACATTCTTTAATCTTGTAAACCCTAATACAGAATCAAATAAAACTTAATATACGAAGGCTGTAAGAGACTAAAACGGCTAAGAGAGAGAGGCTGAACTCTATACAAAGTCCAGCCTCTCTCTTATCAATTAAATAAAGTCTTTCTAACCTCTACTCTTTTACACAGCGAACCGATGCGCCGGTGGCTCTAGAAGAATTCACTGCTTGAGGACTAACTTCGTTCCCAGAGAGACCACTGTAATCTCTTGATAAGCTAAACCCTTTGGCATTGGCATTAGCACCATTGGCGTTAGCTGTCCATAATAGCGCCTCGCGTCCATTATCATCTATCCAATTACTATCTGAGAAAGCTCCTCCTACAGCATATTCTGCAGTACTACCAACCTCGCCTGCTATAAGGATTTCTCGTGATCGGCGATAGTTTATATATGGATAAAATCCTAACTTGGTCACATTATTAGCTGCCGACTCAATAAAGTTGGCACCATGTCTCGAAAGATCATCTTTTACATAAGGACTAGGAGTTGGATCACCCCATCCCCATGGATCATCAACGCCTTCAAAATGCACCCATGGAGACTTTGATGTACCATAGGCTGGCACACGCCATCCTTCAGGGCATGGGTCAAAAGCTGATTTTGCTCCTGATGCTCCCCACAATTCATTGTCTCCTGTTTGGTTGGCATCACTAATGTTATGCCAATCCACGGGCTTAGAAGCGTCGTCATATACCCCATACAAGAAAGTAGTAGGCGATTTAACGGAGAAGGCCAAATTGTTTGTTGCGCTTGGGTCGGCAGCAGATGCCAACACATGCTTGATCCCTGTTCCTGACGCTCCTCCGGGAGAAGCATTTTCATTCCATTCGGTTAGAGCAACATTGTCTATACTATATAATTCTCTTGGTGCAACCTCCGGACTAAAGCTCACTGCGCCCGAGAACGGATCTTTTCTTCCCCACTGATAGGTAAGTCCTCCGGTATCGTTGCCACTGGTTGATGTACTAACTGCTCCCAAATTGCGATCCATAAATACATAATCCTTTTCGCCGTTATTATGCGGATATGCGTTTCCATTACTGTTAGTGTTTGGATCATAGTCAGTAACCCAAATATGCCACGACCATACAATAGGGTCAGACGAGTTTCCGTTGGCTCCCATCCTCAATGCAACCAAAGCATTACCTGTTCCTGACTTTGCTGTCACTTTAAATTTGGAATAAGGTCCATTGGCATCACCTACAAGCTCAACTTTGTCTATTAGATTTTGAGCATCTTGCCACAAAAGCTCAAAAGAGACTTTGTCTGTCAAATTGATTTGTGGTAGATCTGAACGCTCTTGTGCCACCAAATATGGCTTTCCACATGGTATTTCCACAGAGGATCCAGGTGATACGATATAGCTATTCGGAGAATTCTCTAATCTTAGAGGAGGCTTACATGGCTCAGGTAAGCGTACCCATACATCCCCTTGCCATACGTAAAGTCCAGGGCACAGACCTTCTTCCAGATCTGTATGCACATTATAAACGACTAGCGCTAAATGTTCCAAATCCATTGTAGCTTTTTTTGTATCATAGTCGTTTGTCACATCGCCAACCTCTCCAAACATTGGGAACAATTGATCTATCTTCGAAAGCTTAACTCGAGGTAGCCCGAGCCCTCTTTCTGAGGATCCAGCACCATTTTCCTTCAAATCTAGGAGTGCTCCTGTGTTCGGTTTTTCATCAGACCCAATCGTCACTTGAGAGTGTGAGGGACAGAGAAAGATTGTAGCGATAATTAATAATAATAAAATACGTTTCAAAATATTATCATTTAATTAGTTAAATATAAAGTATATGTGTCTACTTTAAAGAAAAGTATATATGTGTTCTGTTAGAAGAGAATAAAGATATTAAAATTATTATGAAAAGTACTTTTTTTGTTGAAGTATCTCTATTCCCACAAACACCTAAAACATAACACCCTGGTAATCAGCACGCAATAAAACATATCAAATCCTTGATTTTACGCTAAAATTTTGATTATCTGATAAAAGCGTTTCAATAGAAGAATAGCCTCCTTGAAAACTCATCAACATGACCACACAAAACTGTGCATCCTCTTCCTTTGCTTATAGCAATAATTTGAACGAGACTCTTAAGTGTTCGAAATGCCATAATGTCTAATATTTCTGCATTTTTGTCACTGAAAAATATTTGGCATGGAATTCGCTACCATAGGTATGGTGACAACCCATAAAAAAAACTATATAAAACAATTAATAAATAACTTAAAAAACAAAGCACTATGAACATTAGACCTCTTGCAGACAGAGTATTGGTAAAGCCTGCTGCAGCAGAAGAAAAATCAGTGGGAGGCATCATCATCCCTGATACAGCAAAAGAAAAACCACAAAAAGGTGAAATCGTTGCTGTCGGTACTGGAACCAAAGACGAAGAAATGGTGGTGAAAGTGAAAGATGTAGTTCTTTATGGCAAATATGCCGGGACTGAATTGGAGCTTGATGGTGAAAAATACCTGATCATGCGTCAGTCTGATATCCTTGCGATCGTATAACGGAATTTGATTATACTGATTCGTGAGCATTCATTTTTTATTTTAAAACGTACAAATTTAAAAATATGGCTAAAGAAATTAAATTTAATATTGATGCACGTGCCGAACTCAAAGAAGGAGTAGACATTTTGGCAAATGCTGTAAAGGTAACACTTGGTCCAAAAGGACGCAACGTGATTCTTGACAAAAAATTTGGAGCACCTACCATTACTAAAGATGGTGTATCGGTGGCTAAAGAAATAGAATTGGAATGCCCATTCCAAAACATGGGAGCTCAACTAGTGAAAGAAGTAGCTTCTAAAACTAACGATGATGCTGGTGACGGAACAACTACTGCTACTGTTCTAGCTCAATCTATCGTAAACGTTGGTTTAAAAAACGTTACTGCTGGTGCTAACCCAATGGAACTAAAAAGAGGGATAGACAAAGCTGTGGCTGAAGTAGTGAAGAGCATCAAAGCTCAATCGGCTGCTATCGGTGACGACTTGAAAAAAATAGAAAACATTGCTAAAATTTCTGCAAACAACGACGAAACAATCGGAGAGTTGATTGCACAAGCAATGGGCAAAGTGAAAAAAGAAGGTGTAATCACAGTTGAAGAGGCTAAAGGAACTGAAACTTATGTAGAGGTTGTGGAAGGTATGCAATTCGACAGAGGATACATCTCTCCTTACTTTGTGACTGATACAGAGAAAATGGAAGTGGATTTTGAAAATCCATTTATCTTGATCTATGATCAAAAAATTTCTGTATTGAAAGATATGCTTCCTATCCTTGAGGCTGCTGTGAAAACAGGAAAACCTCTATTGATCATTGCTGAAGATATCGATTCTGAAGCTCTTACTACTCTTGTGGTAAACAGACTTCGTGCTGGTCTTAAAGTAGCTGCTGTGAAAGCTCCTGGATTTGGAGATCGCAGAAAAGAAATGCTTGAAGATATTGCGGTTCTTACTGGTGGTACAGTGATCTCTGAAGAAAAAGGATTGAAGCTTGAAGCTGCAACTCTTGAAATGCTTGGAACAGCTGACAAAGTGACCATCAATAAAGACAACACAACTATTGTGAATGGTGCTGGCGACAAAGCTGCCATCGAAGCTAGAGTTGGTCAAATCAAAACAGCAATGGAAATTACGACTTCTGACTACGACAGAGAAAAACTACAAGAACGTCTTGCTAAATTGGCAGGTGGTGTAGCTGTTCTTTATGTTGGTGCTGCTTCGGAAGTGGAAATGAAAGAGAAAAAAGATAGAGTAGAAGATGCTCTTTCTGCAACTCGCGCTGCTATTGAAGAAGGTACTGTTCCTGGTGGAGGTACAGCTTACATCCGTGCGATTGATGCTTTGGAAGCATTGAAAGGCGAAACAGATGACGAGCAAACCGGTATCGACATCGTTAAACGTGCTATTGAAGAGCCTCTTCGTCAAATCGTATTCAACGGTGGAAAAGAAGGTGCAGTAGTAGTACAGAAAGTACGCGAAGGAAAAGCTGACTTTGGCTACAACGCTCGCACAGACAAATACGAAAACCTAAACGAAGTTGGTGTTATAGATCCTGCTAAGGTTTCTCGTGTGGCTCTTGAAAATGCTGCATCTATCGCTGGTATGTTCTTGACTACTGAATGTGTAGTTGCTGACAAGCCTGTAGACAATCCTGCTCCTATGATGCCTCCTATGGGTGGTGGAATGGGTGGAATGATGTAATCAGAATCAGACTACAAGCCTAAAACAGAAAAGGAGTCAATCAATGATTGACTCCTTTTTGTTGTTTATAATAATTCAGATCGAAGAATTAATTATCGTTATTCTCTGCTTCTGCTTCTTTATCAGCAGTGATATTTTTCAATACTTTGATATCAAAAAACAGCGTTGTATAACCAGGTATATTACCACTTCCATACACCCCGTATCCTAGTTTATAAGGCATACAGACAATACGCTCCTCTCCAACTTTCATATCCATTAGCGCAGTCTTAAATCCATCAACGACTCCATTGACAAGAGTAATAAACGTTTTAGCATTATTACCTGAAGTTCCTCTTTCTGTACTATCGAATACCACTTTCTTATCTTCAAGATTGTAGTACCAGCCTTCATATCTAACTTCTACCTGATCAGTCTCCTCTATAGATTCTCTTTGTTTTTGGACTGTTGACTTCGTCTTAGGAATAGCCTCTGGCCCTTCCTTATCGAAATCACCATTCATATTATTGTTGATATAGTCAGATGTTCTCCAATAGATTGAACCATTACGGCTTTCAGATTTCACCTCTGTGTAAAGTCCTTTTCTAACTTCTTCACGTATTTTTTCCTCCCAACCTGCTTGATGTCGTTTCCATTCTTCCGAAACTTCTCCATCATTCTTGTCATCGGAGCAAGCTCCAAAAGACAACAACAAAAGTCCTAGAAGCAAGATGGTTGAGATACTAAAGTATTTTTTCATTCTTCGTTTTTATTATTTATTTAAACGAGCTAGCATCAGCCTATTAAACCAATTTCTTCAACAAGCTCTTCATGCTAACTTTTTCTCCTATGATGGAAGCAAGGTCAGTTATTGCCACACGCTCTTGCTCCATACTATCGCGATGTCTGATAGTCACCATGTTATCTTCCAATGTCTGATGATCTACAGTGACACAGAAAGGTGTCCCTATGGCATCTTGACGACGATAACGTCTTCCCACAGTGTCTTTCTCTTCATATACACATTTGAAGTCAAACTTCAAGGCATCCATGATCTCTTTTGCTTTTTCAGGCAAACCATCTTTTCTCACTAAAGGAAGAATTGCCAATTTGATCGGAGCAATAGCCGGTGGGAATTTAAGCACCACACGTTTTGACCCATCTTCCAATTCTTCATCGCAGTAAGCTGCGGTCATAGTAGCCAAGAATAGACGATCTACCCCGATTGATGTTTCCACCACGTATGGAGTATATGATTTATTCAACTCAGTATCGAAATATTGCAATTTCTTTCCTGAGAACTTCTCATGGCTGGCCAAGTCAAAATCAGTACGAGAATGAATTCCCTCTAATTCCTTGAAGCCAAACGGCATTTCGAATTCTATATCTGTAGCTGCATTGGCATAGTGAGCCAACTTGTCATGATCGTGATATTGATATTTGTGCTCTCCATAACCAAGGGCTTTGTGCCATTTCATACGAGTAGCTTTCCATTTTTCAAACCAGTCTAGCTCTTCTCCCGGACGCACAAAGAATTGCATTTCCATTTGTTCAAATTCGCGCATACGGAAAATAAACTGGCGAGCCACAATCTCGTTACGGAAGGCCTTACCAATTTGTGCAATACCAAAAGGGATGCGCATACGTCCTGATTGCTGCACATTCAGATAGTTTACAAATATCCCTTGTGCTGTTTCCGGACGAAGGTAAACTTTCATTGCTCCATCAGATGTAGATCCCATCTCTGTAGCAAACATTAGATTAAACTGACGCACTTCTGTCCAATTAGTGGTTCCGCTGATAGGACATACAATGCCACAGTCTACTATGATTTGTCTTAAATCTTCATAATTTTCATCGTTCAGTGCTTTTGCAAAACGTGCATGCACCTCATCTTTTTCTTTTTGATAGCCAAGTACACGCTCATTGGTTTGGCGATACATTTCCTCATCAAATTTGTCTCCAAAGCGTTTTGCTGCTTTTTCCACTTCTTTGTTTGCCTTATCTCCCAACTTGGCCATATAATCTTCGATCAGCACATCGGCTCGATAACGCTTCTTACTGTCCTTATTGTCGATCAACGGGTCATTGAATGCATCCACATGCCCTGAAGCTTTCCAAATAGTCGGGTGCATAAAAATGGCAGAATCAATCCCTACGATATTATCGTTAAGCAAGACCATACTATCCCACCAATATTTTTTCAGGTTATTCTTGAGTTCCACCCCCATCTGACCATAATCGTACACAGCGCCCAATCCATCATAAATTTCACTGGATTGAAAAACAAAACCATACTCCTTACAGTGAGACACTATTTTCCTAAAAACATCTTCAGACATATTCTTTCTTAGTTATAATTTTTGTTACTTTAATGCTTCAATTCAAACAAACAACAAAGGAAACAATTTTTTTTGACAATATAGAGGTAGAAATTATGAATTTAAACAGATATTGCCCTCTATATAAGAAAATTTAGCATAATAATATCTGTAATTGATTGCCTCTTGATATAATGAAATATTTTTTATCTCTTCTTTTTGTTTTACTTCCCATCTTATCTTTTTCTCAGGAAAGCTCAAACCCTAGGGCTACTGTTAAAGGCTTTGTGGCGAGTGCTGATTCTAAGGAAGGAATAGAAATGGCAACGATCAAAATCTTGTCTCCTGACAGCTCTTTCATCCAAGGGATATCGGCATCGCACACCGGAGGCTTCACCTTTAAGCACAATCCGGGAAAATACATCCTCGAAGCCTCTATGCTGGGCTACAAAAAAGGATATCGCAATTTGAATTTGGTTAAAGACAAAACAGTAGATCTAGACACCATATTTCTGAAAACGGATGAAATCTTCTTAGACGAAATGCAAGTTGTAGCCCAACTACCTCCAGTCCAAGTAAAGGGTGACACCATTGAATTCAACGCAGGAGCATATAACACCGATGGCAGCAGTGTTTTGAAAGATCTGATCAAGCAGATTCCGGGGCTCGAGATGGATCAGAATGGAATACTGAAAGCCAATGGCAAAACAATCACCAAGATTTTAGTGGACAATAAAGAATATTTTGGCAATGACATCAACATGGCATTATCTACACTGCCAGCTAACATGATCAACAAGCTGCAACTCTTTGAAAAAGAATCGGAAGAGGCTAAAGCCACAGGCATCAAAGACGAGCAACCCGAACAGGTGCTCAATCTGGATGTGAAAGAGGAATTTAAAAGAAGTGTTTTCGGTGACACCAAATCAGGACTAGGCAACAAGGGAAGGCATACCAACAGATTTAATCTGAATAAGATGCATGGAGACAACCAATATTCACTCGTAGGAGATATTAACAATATCAACGATTCGGAGTATAGTTCTTATTCGTCTGCCAATTTTGACGACAACATCAGCAAAAGTATTGGAGCCAATTTTAACATCCAAGAATCTGAGAAAATAACGATCAATGGAAGTGCACGATACAACAACAACAAGGCTCGAGACGAATATATAAGTGACTCCTATTCTTCCATTCTCAATCAGTATTCCGACAGAAAAGGCAGAGGGATCAACAAACGCCAAAACATGGATTTGAATACCTCTGTAGACTGGAAGCCAGACAGCTTGACTTTTATCTATTTCTCCACACGCATGGGATTTGGCAAGGGAAATAATATTTCAAACTCGATGGACTCGGCTCGCATTGTAGGTAAAAACACCACATCAGCTCACACCAATCGCTACTCTGAAAACGACAGAATCAATGTAAACAACAGCTTGATGCTCTCTAGAAAGCTAAACGACAAAGGACGAAACGTGACCTTAAACCTATCGCAAAGCTACGGCAGAGACACAAGTGAAGGCTCTAACTATTCGGAAAAAAAATATTGGGAAACAAATGAAACTGACATCATAGACCAACGGTCGAACAACAACAGCAAGAGTACTTCGTATGGCATATCTGCACGATACATAGAACCTATTGGGAAAGAAAATAAAATTTATGCTTCATATCAAGTGGGGTTCAACAATGGTGACCGCATTGGCGATGTAAAGAAAATAGACCCTGTAACAGGCGACTATATCATCGCTGATCCTGACTATTCCAGAACAACAGAGTCGAGCAGCATAAGGCAAAGCGTGCGACTCGGCTTTCAGCACACCAAAGAGAAATATAACTTTGGGGCTAATTTCTCGATTGATCCGTCACTTACTCGCAATAAGACCATTTTCATCGACAAAGAACCGGAAGATCTGAAGCAAAATGTAATCAATTACTCCCCTTCTCTTCGTTTTAGCTGGCAAGCAAAGAAAGATAGTTATGTAGATTTTAATTATTATGGTTCCACAAACCATCCATCTATCACGCAATTATCTTCCGACATCATCATACATAGTGCTACAAATCAGACACAAGGCAACCCTAATCTGAAGCCAAGCTTCAACAACAACATCAACCTAAGTTATAGAAAATCAGACTTCGAATCTGGCAGATATTTCTCATCCAGCTTAAGCTATTCTTATACATTCAACAGTGTAATCCCTTTTCAGAAGGTGGACGAACATAGCAATACTTACAATTCTTATCGAAACATCGATGGCAACTCTAGCGCCTATGCTTATGTCAGCTTTAACACACCGTTGAAAAATAAAAAATTCAACATAGGAGTTAATCTCAACTCTTCTTTCAATAAAAATATTAGTTACATCAACGAACAGAAAAACATTCAGGATAGTTATGGCCTATCTCCTTCCATCTTTGGGCGATTCAATTCAGACAAAGTGGAAACAAATTTGAATGTATATGTCAATCATTATATTAGTAAAAATAACTTGGCAGAGATCAAAAGATCAAATCATACGAGCTATCGTGTGAGCAACTACCTGAAAATAAATCTACCGTTAGACTTTTCCATCGAAAGCAACCTCGACTTCTCTTATCGTTCTGGTCTAGGAGATAATATCAAAAAAGATGAAACAATGTGGAATTTGGCTGTAGCTAAACTCTTTTTGAAAGAAAAAAGAGGCACTCTAAAGTTCGAATTCTTCGACGTTCTCAATGACTTACGTCAACAAGAAAACACCGTCAGTGGAAGCGATTATAGCAACTACTGGAGAAAGGAAATCAACAATTATTTCATACTTAGCTTCTCATATAGGTTCAACTTTCTACAATAACACAAAAAACATTGTTAAAAAGACCAATTAACTGTTTAAAAGAGTTAGTTTTGCAACTTCTTATTCTGTAAAATTGTAAAAAAGAGTAATTTATTATGGCTAAAAAAGTATTTTTAACGTTTGTTCTACTTTCACTTGCTGCTCTATCTGTATGCAGTCAAAACTTGCAAGTCCACTTCGATCCTCGTCGCTCTATTCATGGCACTGACGATTTTGCAAGAAACTATGTGACTACAACTTTCGAAATGTTTAAACCAGACAAATGGGGTTCTACCTTTATGTTTGTTGATTTAGACTTCAATATGAAAAAAAGTAATATCGGCTTAGCGTACCTAGAGATTGCTAGAGATCAAAACTTAGGAAATTTACCGATCAAGGCTCACATGGAGTTTAACGGTGGGGTAGGAAAAACATTAGATCATTATGGATTCAGCATCGAGAATGCTTATCTGTTAGGAGCATCGTATCCTTTTGCGGTTGGTAGTTTCAATTTTAGTACATATGCTGCATATAAACTGTACACATTTGACAAAACAAGTCATGATGTGCAGTGGACACTTACATGGAATGCTAATTTCTTTGATAATAAATTTACCATGACCGGTTTTTTTGATATCTGGTCGCAAAATAAAAATAAAGGAAAAGCAAACTGGACAAGTGGAAAAAAAGTAGTTATCATCACCGAACCTCAGTTTTGGTATAATGTAAATTCTAATCTCTCTCTGGGTACTGAGGTGGAGATTACAAGCAACTTTTATACAAATGCAACAACAGGAAAAGATAAAGCTTTTGTCAACCCGACGATTGCTGCTAAATGGAATTTTTAATTAGAAAAAAATGTTAGAAAAAATATTTAAACTTTCAGAAAACGGAGCAACCATAAAGAAGGAGTTCATTGCTGGACTAATCACCTTCTTAACAATGGCTTATGTTCTGGTAGTGAACCCTAACATATTGGGAACAACCGGCATGGACGAAGCTGCTCTATTTACGGCGACTGCCCTTGCAGCCGTTGTAGCCACTGTTCTAATGGGATTGTTGGCTAACCTTCCGGTGGCACAAGCATCTGGAATGGGATTGAACACCTTCTTTGCTTTCACCATCGTGGGACAAATGGGTTGTACTTGGCAATTTGCCCTAACAGCTGTATTTATCGAGGGGATCATTTTCATCATCTTGACCTTCTTGAATGTGCGAGAACTTATCATCAAGAGTATTCCCGCAGTATTAAAGAATGCCATTCCTGTTGGTATTGGGATGTTCGTCGCTCTCATTGGATTGAAAAATGCAAATATCATTGCTAGCCATCCTGCTACCTTTATCACTTTAGGCGACTTTTCTCAACACTCTGTTTGGATTGCCTTAGTAGGATTAATAATTACCGTTGTACTTTATGTATTGAAGGTACAAGGAGCAATGCTTTTCGGTATTATTGCTGCAACTATATTTGGTTTCTTCACCGGTGATGTAGCTATGCCAGAAGGAGCACTTGTTGCACTTCCTCCATCCCTTAGCCCTATTTTTGCTCAATTTGAATGGGATACCATTTTTGCGAGCAAAGAGGCTCTAATCAACATGATCATTGTGGTGTTTGTTCTACTTTTAGTCAACTTGTTTGACACCGTAGGAACACTGATTGCTGTAATCAGTAAAATTGGAGGAACTGATAAAGATGGCAACTTCCCTCAAATGAAGAAAGCTCTTTTTGCTGATGCTATTGGAACAACTTTTGGAGCCGTATTAGGAACAAGTACCGTAACCTCTTACGTAGAAAGTGCTGCCGGAGTAGCTGCCGGAGGTAAAACAGGGCTTACAGCCATGTCAACAGCTTTCTTCTTCGTTTTGGCACTTTTCTTTTTCCCTATCTTCAGCATTGTTCCTGCAGGAGCAACAGCTGCACCACTTATCATCATTGGGTTCTTCATGATGTCATCAGTGGTTAAGATCGACTTCAATGACATGTCAGAAGGTTTGCCAGCATTCATCACCATTGTGTTTATGCCATTTACATATAGTATTGCCAATGGTATCGCCTTTGGGGTGTTGAGTTTTGTATTTATCAAACTCTTATCCGGAAAGGTAAAAGATATTACCATCACAGTGACCATCGTGGCTATTCTCTTCTTAGTTAAGATTATACTAGATGCTATGCATATTACTGCATAAACTTTAAAATATCAATAAGAAGATCCCTCGTTACGAACAATTTGTAACGAGGGATTTTTTATTTTCTTTTTTAACAAAAAAAATTGCTCATTTTATTCAAGAATGATTTTTTTTGCATATCAGAAATTCACAGTACATCTTAACAAACTACATATGGAATTATACTACTCTTTCTCTATCATTATTGTCATTGCAACCCTCTTTGCCTACCTCAACAAACTATACCTAAAGTTGCCTTCTACCATTGGCATCATGGTGATTGCGATGGTGGTGTCTTTCTTGCTCGTCTTTGTTGTCAATCCAATATCAGGAGAACCATTGAACGACTTGGCTAAAGTTCTTGGAAGTTTCAATTTTACCAATATCTTAATGAATGGCATGCTTAGCTTCTTGCTCTTTGCGGGCGCCATTCACATCAATCTGGCCGACCTGAAAGAACAAAAAGCTCCAGTAATGGTGTTCTCCACCCTTAGCGTACTGATCTCGGCTTTTGTCGTTTCTTTTGCGCTATACTACCTTCTCAATATTTTGCTACCAATGATAGACCTCCACATGGAAATTCCGTACATCTACTGCCTGCTCTTTGGGGCGTTAATTTCACCTACTGACCCTATTGCAGTGTTGAGTATTCTAAAAGAAGCGAAAGTCTCTAAATCGCTTGAAACAAAGGTGGCAGGAGAATCATTGTTCAACGATGGTATGGCAGTTGTGGTGTTTGCTGTCATCTTACAGTTGGCTGAAGGGCAACACATCGATCTTTCATTTACGCATATCACTTGGCTATTTATCAAGGAGGCTATTGGAGGGCTACTTGTTGGCATCATTCTAGGATGGATAGGTGCCATGATGATGAAAAAAGCTAATGACTACAAAATATCTGTACTCATCACTCTTTCTGTTGTCATGGGTGGATCCATGGTGGCACATATGATCCACATCTCCGGACCACTGACTATGGTGGCAGCAGGATTGATAATCGGTAACTCTAAACGAAAGATAAAACATGAAGGACAAGAAACTAAAAGCCACCTAAGCACTTTTTGGGAGCTAGTAGATGATATTATGAATGCCGTCCTATTTCTTTTCATTGGCTTTGAATTAATATTAATTCCTCATCTGAACAGGTATTGGCTGATAGGATGTATCTGCATTATAGTTGTTCTTTTGGCACGCTACATATCCATCAAAGTACCAACTTTAATCATTCCTTTCAAAGAGAAATTTACCAGAGGAACGATTACCATATTGGTTTGGGGTGGTCTGCGTGGTGGCGTTTCCATCGCACTAGCCTTGTCTATCCCCGAAGGTCCATACAAACAGATAATCATCGCCGGAACATATTTTGTCGTGGTATTTTCGATCGTCATCCAAGGATTAAGCATTGGTAAGCTGGCAAAGAGAATAGAGGTCTGAAATAAAAAAGGAACACCGTTTTGGTGTTCCTCATTCTTTATCTTTCAAAAAAAGATGAATTATCTAATATGTTTACTCCAAAAAGAGTCATATTCATACCTTTCCCATGCGTGACAACCAAAAGGCAACTTACCTCCTGTTTGCTTGAACAAATATGATGGATCCTGCTCGAAGGAAAAGTACATTGCCACATCAGAGTTAGGCACTTTGAAAGGCGACTTTCTTCGATATCGTTGCATCGCAAAAAACTTATCTTCGTTAGCTAAATCTTTCTCGATTATCGATTTTACCGAATTTTGAAAACCAAACATTCCTCTGAAAAGCAAATACGGTTTTCTGTAAGGCCCTCTTTCCTCATATAGGTATTTTAACCCCTCAAGAGTCAAAAGAAAACGTCTATTGGTCAAAGCATCTATCATGCTTTCCACTTTACGCAAAGAAAATCCCCCGTTACCACTATTGATTGGGTCTATTTGAGTCGTTCTGACAATTCTCCATGGAGCGCCAATATAATCGTAACCTTGCGAACACCAATAATTCACCTCGTCTCTGAAAACAAAAGCATCTGGTTGATAAAGCAACATATACTCCCATTGCTCAAAGCATTCGTAAAAAGCCTTATTCAGCAGTAATGAATTATATCCATTTATACTTTGAAAGAAATGAGGTGCAAACCTTATTGTTTCTAAAACCCTGTCATATTCAGCAAATAATTGCTCATAAACTGATATATCTAAGTTTTTAGGACACACAAGTCTTATATCATGCGCTTTCAGCACAGAAAGACACTGCCTTATCGATATCACTTCAAGATCATTTAAATGAACCTTGTAGGCAGGAATAGCAACAACGCAACGGGTCTTTGTACTTGTCATCACTTGTTACTTCTTCCCTTTTCGTAATATCCGATAAATGCTTTATTCACCATCCTATTTCCTCCGGGAGTCGGATAGTTACCCGAGAAATACCAATCTCCTTTATGATCAGGACAAGCTTTGTGAAGATTTTCAATACTTTGAAAAACTATTTCGATTGGTCTATCAATCCCCTCTGGAGTCAATTGCTCAGCCATCTTCTTAGAAATTTCTTCATCAGTGAATTGATCATACAATTCTTTTACATGATTAATGATTTCTTCTTTAGAATTCTCTTGTTGAGCTACACTTTTCTTATACACCTCATCAATCAGAGAGGTCATTCCTCTATCTTCCAGAAGGCCAATACAGGCTCTAAATGCAGCGAAATCTTCTAGACGAGGCATATGTATACCATAACAGTCAGGGAAACGAATTTGAGGGGCTGATGATACAATGACAATCTTTTTAGGATCCAGCCTATCTAACATTTTCAGAATGCTTCGCTGTAAAGTTGTCCCTCTCACGATGCTGTCATCAATCACCACCAAGTTATCTTTCTTAGGAACCACCGAACCGTAAGTGACATCGTAAACGTGAGCAGCCATGTCATCGCGCCCTTTATCTTGAGCAATGAAAGTACGTAGCTTAACATCTTTGATCACTACTTTTTCGGCACGCATTCGCATAGAAAGAATGCTTAACAATTCTTCTTTATCATTGCGTCCTCCTAGTTCTTGTATTTTACGGATCTTCACTTCATTCATGTGTTGCTGAAAAGCTTCTGTCATTCCGAAAAAAGCAACTTCAGCTGTATTTGGGATAAAGGATAGAACCGTATTTTTTATATCATTATCTATCGATTTCAAAATTTGAGGCAATAACAAGTGCCCTAACTTCTTACGTTCCCTGTAAATATCTGCATCAGAGCCTCGAGAGAAATAAATACGTTCGAATGAACAAGGCGAGGGCTGAGTGTTAGGTTCACGAATTTGCGAGAAGATCACTGTTCCATCTTTCTTCACGATGATGGCTTGTCCTGGCAAGAGTTCTTTGACATCCTCCACTTTCAATTTCATGGCTGTTTGTATCACAGGACGCTCAGATGCCACAATTACAGCTTCGTCATCCATATAGTAAAATGCGGGACGAATGCCCCAAGGATCACGATAAACAAAGGTATCTCCATTACCAATAATTCCACTGATCACAAAACCACCATCCCATTTTCGGCTCACACGCCTAAGCATAAACGGAATGTCTAAATTATTTTCGATCAATGTATTTAATGCTTGTCCCTTCAGTTTCGACTCCTTGCTGAATTTATCGTATTGAAATTGCACCTCTCTGTCCAGTGCATGTCCCAGCATTTCGAGGAGGATAAAAGTATCACCATAGTTTCTAGGATGCTGTCCTTGCTGAAAAAGAATATCAAGAAGCTCGTCAACATTGGTCATATTGAAATTTCCGGCCAAGGTCAAATTTCTTGATCTCCAATTATTTCTTCGTAGTAAAGGATGGACGTAAGAAATTCCATCATTGTCATTTGTGCTATAACGCAAGTGTCCTAACAAGATCTCTCCAACAAACGGAAGGTGCTTCTTAGCAAACTCCAGGTCTTGTAGATCTTCACTGGATACGCGTTCGTAGTTTTTATAAATATTGCCGAATATCTCAGCAATAGCTCCAGCCCCTAAAGCCCTTTCTCGAAAAATAAACTCATTCCCCGGCTCAGGGTTCATCTTGACAACTGACAAGCCTGCTCCATCTTGTCCTCTATTATGTTGCTTTTCCATCAGCAGATACAGCTTATTTAAACCGTACTGCCACGTACCATATTTTTCCTGATAATACTCTAGTGGTTTCAAAAGGCGAATCATCGCGATTCCACATTCATGCTTTATTGCTTCACTCATGATAGAAAGGACTTCAATAATTGTTATTTAAAGAGAAGTAGGCAAAGTTAGCATTTTTTTAAAAAATGTTCGACAATTAATCGATTTGTTTCATATTTTCATCTATCATATATTCAGAGCAAAAACAGTCGTAAATCACAGACATAAAGCAAAATACACCCCATGTTACAAAACCCATCTAGAAAAAAGATGAAAAATATTTCAATTTTATTTAGCGAAATGCTTGGAGTGTATTAAAAATGTCATATCTTTGCACTCGCTTTGTCAAACAAACGACATCAGCAGTGGAAGATTCCGTAGCTCAGCCGGTAGAGCACATCACTTTTAATGATGGGGTCCTGGGTTCGAATCCCAGCGGGATCACACTTATAAAAAGACTTTTGAGAAATCAAGAGTCTTTTTTTTGTTATAATATTTCGTAGAATGGATTCTCCAAATAATGGATCAATCGGAAAAGTCGGATGATCCGATATTTCAAGAAAATATTTTCGAGAGTCTAAAATAAAGAATACCATATCTCTAACCCCTCTAAGTTGACTTCTAAAAGCCTTCACTTTTGCATTAATGCTTTATATTTATAGGGATTGCCTAAAATATGGATATCTTCTTCATTTAGTATAAATATTTTATTTACAGCCTCTATAAATTTAGATATAAATAGTATTAGATTGAAGTTCTTTTGTATATACCTTTCCTTCGTAATGATATGTAAGAACAGGATCAACTCGTAACGATTTAATTATAGGTTTTAAATTATTATTAAATGATCTAAATAATAACTTTTCTTCGCCAAAAATTGTATATGACATTAACCAATGACCTTTCAAATGATCCTTTGGCCTAGGTTTTACAATAACATAGTTATCTATGGCATTACTTTTTTGGGGATGGCCTTTTTCAGTTAACACAAGTTTCCCTGTTACTACTTCATTCCCTTTTCCAGGGTTACCAATCAACTTTGCATAGGATACTGGACCTATTGTATAAACCTCATTACCAGACCAGTGAGCAGATGCTAAGATAACAATGTTCTTTTCATTATTATTACTTAACCAAACCGTTACAAAATCTTCTCCATTTGAATGCCCTTTTTCAATACTCAAGCTAATATTTTCTTGTGAATTAACTACTTGACCTAATAACAATAAAGAAAAAGTTATTAAAAGTGAAATATTTCTCATAATTTTATCGTTTTTTTGTTCCAGTTCTTTCAACTTCAAGTGAGCTTCTTTTATAGCATTTTCCGCTTCCATATATTTTTGCTGAAAATTGAATTGCCCATAGCAAATTGAAGGCAGAGAGAACA
>CALKIV010000102.1 GCA_937995835.1 uncultured Dysgonomonas sp.
GGATCAATTTCTCCTGTTTGCGCAAAGATCGAGCCTGCACAAAATAATGCGATTGATAATAAATAAGTTTTCATGATATACATATTAATTAAGTTAATGAATTAAAACAATAACATTAGTCGAGCAGATATTGCACTGAAGCGTTGCTCACCAATGATTGAATGCTTATCCAATTTTACATTTGTGTAATTTAGACGTACATGTAAGAATTTGCTATAACAGTAGTTTACAGCGCAGGTAATATCACTTTGTTTACCTCCAAAGATACCAGAATCAGCATCATTAAGATTTGTCCAACCATAACGAACTAAAAGCTCCAATTCTCCTGGTTGCGCTCTAAGCATACGAGAGAGACCTTTGTCGTAACGATAAGGCTTACCAATAGCCAAAACACCCATTTGTGAATAAAATCCACGAGCATTATATGATGTCAAATCATGCTCACGCTTAACATGTGCCTGAAAATATTCACCCTGTGCATAAACTCTACCTATGGCACCAATAAATTCCGCCCCGAATCTTTGTTGATTCTTTGCATCACCAATCTTAGCATTGATGAATTTTCTTTTTTCAACAACAGTTCCAGTACCACTACTATAGCCCACACTTCTTATCTTTTGATAAGAGTTTCCATCTTCATCTGTACCTATTCCTGCAGCATCTGCTTTTCGCAACTCTCCAGCCAATCCGATGTGGAATATTTTCCCCTCTTCTCTTAATGGATTGAAAACAAAACGACCGGCAGCTGCAAAACCTTGACTTCCTTCCTCTGCTCCCTTGCGACATTGTTATCGGCAAACACACCTCCTGAATACCAAAACTTATCAGAATAACTAGTATACTGTACCCCCAAGTGACGTTTTCCTCCGAAAGCTTGTGAAGCCGATGATGAAGTGACAAACTTATTTCCCACAGATCCATCAATGTATTCGATACCGAAAGGTTCAACAAAGTGCCCCAATTTGAAATGAGACTTTTTGTCCTTCATGTTATACTGGATAAAAATATCCTTGAACGACAGTTTAGAATTAGCAAAACCAAAAACGATTTCCCCTTTCCATTGATTATACGTTGCTTTCATTCCCAATCGGATATCACCAAATGCAACCCCATTACTCAATGGCTCTTTGTCTTTGAAATACTTTGCTAAATCGACGTAAAAACGTCCTGTTGGAGCTAGTTCAAACTTATCTCCTGTTTGCTTTTTCGGCGTTTCTTGAGCCTGCAAGGCGCTAGCAATACATAGAATAATGCTAAATAAAAAGATACGACTTTTCATAAAATTAAATTTAAAATGGTTAACTACATGTTAAGATTCAAAAGATCACTTTTAGATTCAGAGTGTTACGAATTCTATACTTTTCAATCCGTCATCATGGCCATAAATTAGGAATAGAAAACAAGAACCGTGTACGTCCACAAATATAGAACATTTATTAATAAAACACAAAATAGAGTGTTAAAATTTAATTTAATATTAAAAATTATGAAATATCCAATTCAAAACCTATCTTTAGACAAATGAATGTTATAACAAGAGATGGCTAAAAAAATAAGGATTAAAGACATTGCAAAACTTGCCAATGTATCGCCTGGAACCGTAGACCGTGTATTACACAAGAGGGGGAACGTATCACCCAAATCCAAGCATGCTGTGGAGAGTGCTTTGGAACAATTGAATTACAAGACTAACATCCACCTTTCGGCTATATCCCTTAAGAAAAAGTACAAAATAACAATCGTTATACCAAGCTTCAATAGCGGAGAATATTGGGAAGATGCCTATAGGGGCATACAACAAGCCATCAAGGAGTACGAAGTGATTGATGTAGATACTAATTTTATATTCTATGATCAATTTGACTACAAGACCTTTACAAGTATATACATCCAAATTGAAAAAGAAAATCCTAATGCTGTTATCATAGGACCGACATTTATTAATGAGACAATAACACTAACACAATGGTTGGAGGAACGAAAAATTCCTTATGCCTTTGTTGACTCTTTTATTGAAGGAACTACTCCTCTGACAAGCTATTTGGCAAATCAGTACAAGTGTGGCTACCTAGTGGGAAGGCTAATTGATGCCATTTGCCCCCCATCTTCTGAGATTGTGCTTTTTCAGATTGCAAAAAGCCACAATTATATAGGAAATTCCACAATATTGAGGAAAAATGGCTTTGTAGCCTACTTTAATGACAAAAGAAACAGAAATATAGTACACACCGAGCTACTTTCGCCACTGAACGATGCAGAAGCAAATAAAACAATTGTTCAATTTTTCGAAAAGCATCCAAATGTCAAGGGATGTGTAATGCTCAGCTCTAGAGGCCATATGGTGGCAAATTATATTGAAAAGACAAAACGCGATGACCTCAAATTAGTCTGTGTCGATTTAACATCACTAAACAGGAAAGCTCTACTCAACGGAGATATCAAATTCGTTGTTGGGCAACGACCTAGAATGCAAGGATTTATGGTATACAAATCCATCATCCTACATCTAGTATATGGGCATACTAACAACCCTATTAACTTTCTGTCCTTAGACATCATCACTCCTGAGAACATTGAAGTTCACGACAACAATTCATATCTAGCTTCCGATTTCCAATCATAAAGCGATCAACCTTTCAATGAGTTTCTGACTATTCATAACGCTTGATGAATAATAAGTTATAAATAAAAAGCTACAAGTATTTCAACTTGTAGCTTTCATTTACATAAAATTAGGGGTAGTATTGAAGAACATTAACAATTTCACTAAACTATTTTCCTCAACTAAGAAACTTAAAAGACAGTTATGCCTCATGGTTAGGTTATTCAATAGGAATTAATTTAACCTTAAAGGTTTCGTCGGCACTAGGAGCAATAATTGCACTAAATCCCACTCTAACCGTTCCCGGATTAGGTAGATCATAATCATTTGGAGGATCATTATTTAATACCATCAATTCAATCTGATCTCCCCCCTCCACACTAAGTCTCATTTTTATTCCATTTTTACTTAGCTCAATATCTCTTTCACTGACTATTTTAGCCTCGGCTGAGGTTACCATTATCCATTGAATATCATGCTTTTTTCCTTTATTCTTTATTTTATCAACCACAGTCAAATAATCTTTATTATCGAGAGTAACAGAGCGAATCGCCTGATCAAAAGCATCTCCAAAAGTTGACGTTAGATCAATAGAGGCACCTTTTTTCTCCTCTGTTTCATACCTCTCAACAATTGGAGCAAAGCTATCAACTCTATGACGTTCTCCGTCTACGGTCAATGTATTATGTGCCTTATTATTCAAACGAAACACATCCCACCTCTGTCCATCTTGAGTTTGATTCCACAGATCTACCCCTTTACTTTCTAACGTGATATAAGATTGTACTCCTAAGTCCATAGCCCAACGAACCCCCTGATATTCATAGACAAATGATCCCGCATCCATATGAGCATGAGATGTTTTGGGTGAACCTCCTTTAACACCCAAATAAGCATCATTTATACTCTCCCAGCCTCCTCGATAGATAAATATTGGAGTTTCTCCTCTGTTGTACCAATAATTATTCTTTGGACTTTCTATTTCATTTAAGTTTAAATGATTACAGAACACCAATAAACTTGGCAACAATCTTGGCTCTGCAATATATGTTCCTTTATTTTCTATAAAATTATCAGGAAGCTTATCTATTCTGTTTCGTTCAAACCAAGCAACAGAAAGATCCTTCAACTTTGCAGCACACCAAAACATCATCACATTACACAAAGCTTTTCTTCCTGTATCTCCAAAGTTAAATGAATCACCACTTGGTGCTACCATAAACTGCATAAAACGTGCTGAATTCAAAAATCCCTGAGCACAACTCAAGCCTGCATCAGAACCTAGAGCTGTTTCTAATGCTGCAATAAGCATTATCTGAAAACTTGTACCATATCCCCAATAACCATAACCTTCGGGATATCCCCCGTCCGGAGCATAAACTTCTAAGGCAAAGGGGTTACTCTCTAAAGCTTTATCTATAATCCTTTTCGAGTAGTTTGGCTCATCTTCAATTATCGCTAATGCTCCGAAAACCAATCCTGCATTGCATACTTGATTCCAGTTATTTGCTCGCTGATAAAACCAAGCTTGCCGCTCGTTTTCCGATGGTTCAAATCCCTTTTCAATGATAGCTTCACGAACAATCTTTTTTGTATCATCATCAAGATAATCATAAAGCCAATCATAACCAATCCCTAAAGCCATCACCATTTCTCCTACATCTAAAAAATGATTAGGATTCCAATCAGAGAAATTAGAGACTGCCAACATCTCTTCTTTTGCTCTTTCAGCATAACTGGCATTTTGTGTCATTCGATAGGCATATGAAAGATAATATATCCGTTGCAATGCTAAACGTGATATTGCTAAGAGTCTCTTACCTTCCATAACTCGCTCTACCACCGGCATTATTAGTGTACGATCGCACTCTTCAAGTATTTCTTGATGAACATGCAACAACCCTCTATTTGTATTGATAGATTGCCTAACAACATCTTCGCCTCCAGCAAGCATCAACAAACGAGGGTGTGAAGCAATACTATCATAGTTATACTTATCAACAGCTACTAGAGGCACTGCCATGAGCGACATTAATAATACACACAATATTTTTTTCATCTCTTAGATATTAAACAAAACAATATAACCAGAAAGAATATATTAATTAAAGAATGTTTGTTTTTTCACCAAAGCTTCTAAAAAATAATAATCAGCATAGTTAAGAGGCACATCTATTTCATTGTTATGAGGGATACTGCCAACTGAGTGCATCAAAAGGAAATTTCCATTAGTGCCCACTAAAGCCAGATAACTAGGACTCGACAGTGATGCTACTATTTTATCAGCTACTTCTCTATATTCAGTTTTGCCATACAAACTCAACTCGTATAGAGCTGAGGCAGTTATTGCTGCCGCAGATGCATCACGAGGCTCATGTGGAATATTTGGAGCATTAAGATCCCAATAAGGAACTAAGTCAATCGGCATATTAGGGTGTGAAAAAATAAAATTATAAATATTTTCAGCTAATTGAAGATAACGCTCATCTTTAGTTTCTCTATAACATACAGTAAACCCATAAAGAGCCCAAGCTTGCCCTCGTGCCCAAGCTGATTCATCAGCATAGCCTTGTGCAGTTTGTCTACTTCTAACTTCTCCACTACCATTGTCATAGTCCACTACATGATAAGAACTAAAATCATCTCTAAAATGGTTTGCTAGAGTTGCGTCAGCATGAGACACCGCTATTTTATAGAAAGTCGAATCTCCACTGAAACGAGTAGCATCAAACAACATCTCTAAATTCATCATATTATCAATTATCACAGGACAATCCCATCCTCTGGTAGCCTGCCAATCCTTATCTACATCCCATGATTGAATGACTCCTGGTATTGGACGAAAACGAGTGGAGAGAGATTTTGCTGCTGTAATGATAACATCTTTATACATCTCATTTTTTGTGATACGATAGGCATTACCAAAGCTACAATTGATCATAAAACCTATATCATGATGCTCAGTTAGGTATTTTGCATTCTCTATACTTTCAGTATATTTAACACCTAGCTTTTTCCAGTTCTCGTTTTTCGTAAGATCATACATATACCACATCGTAGCTGGAAAAAATCCTGTAGTCCAGTCTTCAAGAGGTATATACTTTACATGCCCCTCTTCAGTAGTGCGAGGATTTATAAACTTTCCTGACTTTTCGATTAGTTCAGTTTGCCATCCCAACTGTAATTCTGCAACCTTGACTACATTACTGACACTTCCCAAGTCAAAGTTTGTTGTGGTACTTATTTGGTCTTGATTCTGGCAGGCATTTAATAATACCATCCCAACCAATAGAATTGTGATATAAAAAAAATTCTTCATTATTATAGCTTATATTTACATTTACAATACATAAAGAGAGTCCTCCCCCTGACAAACAGGGGGAATATCTACTTTTCTCAAAGGACTCATCTAAACGACATTAACGATACCCTGATTGTTCTTTCACTTCTTGCGTAAAACTCTCCGAGCGAATGATTTGTTCTCCCAACTTAATAGTGATAGAGCCTTTGGCTTCACCCGTAGAAGAAAATATTACAGTATATTCTTTGTTGTTATATTTAAAATTGACTCCTAGTTCTTTTTCATTCTTAATAGCATTACTACTAATCATTTTGGTCAACACTGACTTATCTCCAACTTGTATAAGATGCAAGAATTGGTCATAAGTATTTGTTTCTTGTGGTGAAATTTTCACACGCCATTGTCCATACATTTCATGATCGTTGGGTCGATATGTTGAAGGCAAGGTCCAGTTTCTTCCTCCTGACCAGAACTGTTTTCCATCACCTCCTACTTTTTCATTATTATACTTTTCAGGGAAAAGAGTTCTACAAAAAAGTCTGCCGTTTGATTGATCCGCATAAAATGTACTACCATCTACCACCGGCTCTGTAGCTGTATGAAGCAACCACTTTTTAGGATAATCTGATCGTTTTGACTCCACTCTGTCATAGACGATAAAAATATCGGGCAAAAGATAAACAAACTGCCGAAGCACTAATGCTGACTTATCTTTATGGTAAGATTTTGTTGCATCGGATGCAATGTATACGTAGTCTTTATTCTCCTCGAAGGCGATGACCTTTGAACCTAAATTATTATTCTGACCACCATCATTTGGAATCGCTGTTACTGTTTCTTCCGGTGCTGCATTTCCCCAATATGCTGGCATAACCTCACCTGGCATCTCTATTGTCACACAATTATGAGCAATAGTTCGGCTATAATAATTCGGCAAATGAATTCCTGGTTCAGGACGAGTTCCCGTATCCATTGCCACAAAACCTTTCTTATAAATAGTAAAATGGTTATTGTCGTAATGTCGGTGAGAGTCTACTGTTCCGTCAGCCGTAAACAAAGCATATGTATCCTCCTTTCCATCCCCTGATCTCATATAAATCTGACCCAAATTTTCGAAGAATCTAGCAGTAGGCAAGTCTACTGGAATTGAACCAGCTGCCCCTTCGTTGATATCTGTTAACAAAAAGGGAGTGATAGGAAACTCAGTTTGCTCTTTCTTCCCTGCTTTATTTCTCAGCCAATTGGTGAGTGGAACAATCTCCGGATTAGTCTTGCCAAAAAGGTGTAATACCTGAGAGAGATGTAAATGCAAATAATTAACTACATAGCCATTAGTCCAATGATCTGCATCACCAAAACCAAACTCTTTATTATTTCCTGTAATCCAGCTCCAGTAAATAAAATTAGGATATAAGGCCAAATGTGCACACTCTTCTGAGATATCCATCCCCGTAGCAGACTGGAAAGATTGCATGAAATTAAGTTCAGCCCAAGGATATGCCTTCAACGCATATTCTAAAACAGCTGTCGCCGAGCCCCCATCATCTCCAGCTATTTCTTTTCTATACTTAATCAACTTCATGTGTTGATCATAGCCATCGCGCAAGAGTTTAAGAGCTAAAACATCGTCAATCCCTGATTTGTAAAAGACCAAACCGGCATACCACTCAAGAACCCCTGTTCCATAGAAACCGGTTGTTATATCACTACTCCTATTTTCGCGATAAAACTCTGGACGGTCTTTAGACGGCAACATAAAACTGATCTCCTTCAACAGTTTTGTTCCAATATTTTTGCGCTCCTCTTCTGTCAGATCATTATAAATCCAATCGTAAGCGGCCAAAGTATTAATCCTAGAGAAACTTCTCCATGCTATATTTAGCTTATTGTTGTTTCTGTATTCATAATAATTGACCAAACTTGTTAGAAGATTTTTCGTCAATTCTAAGTATCTAGCTTCTTTTGTCACCTGATATATGAAAGCCGCCTCAGCTGCTCGCATACCATATTCATGATCAGAGTTAGAGGATCCGTCTTTTGCATTTGGAGCTGAAAATGTGATATCTTTTCCATGTAGTTTATCTACTCGACTTTTAATCGTCGAGTAGGCATTATTTTCCAATCCTAAAGCTTTCATCTTGACTTGCTCAAATGTTGCTTTATTAAAGAAGACTCTAGGGTGTTCAGTAGTCACATTCGTCAGCCAATATCCAGAATTTTCGCCTCCTGGCTTAGACTTATCTTCCATTCCTTTATCGCTATCACATGCAATGGATAGCCAACAAATCAAAACCAATATTAATTTGGATATAATTTTAGACTTCATTTTAATATGTTTCATAGGTAAAGTATATCACCATTGATTAATAAACCCATCCCTCACGTTTTTTAATATTAGGATTTCTTTCAATTTCAGCCTTAGGCGCACTCCATGGCCACATAGTATCAGAATAATACCATGCGTACTCTGTCATATCACCCCACCATGACTTTCCTCCATTTTCGTTATTCCCTTGAAATTTTGATTCTTTATAGGTTCCCCAACGAACTTCATCAAAGTAGTTTACTGATTCCACACACATTTCGATACGGCTTTCATATCTGATTTTTTCCAACATATCTTCTTTAGAGGCTACACCATTAGGTCCTCCACCTCCATTAACAAGCTTAGGCATATGAGCACGAGTTCTAATATCATTAATCAGACTTATAGCTCCTGCTATATCATTTTCTTGAGCCAGAGCTTCTGCATGCATCAAATGCACATGAGTAAATCTGATTAACGGCCAATCCGTATGACATCTGTTGCTATAAATTAGCCTTCCTTGATCATACTCTACATATTTTCGATAACAGTAGAAAGCAGAAAATCTTTTATCGAGCCAAAAGTCACCACCATCATATCCCCTCTCGAACAGAGGCCAACGTGCTTGTTTGCCACGCTGTAGCTTTCCGCCATTATACGTGGTCACACAGCAATCTACTGGCTCATAAGGAGTCAAAACTGTTTGTTTGAGACGTGGATCTCTATTTTCATAAGCCTCTTTTACTCGGGCTTCATTTCCCTTATCCAGATAATATTTGTCATAGACGTGTTGTCCGACTCTCTTCACCACTCCACTTTTTAGAGATGCTAATTTTGAATTAGTATTCAGCCCATCTCTACAGAAGAAAACTTCACGCTGAGCCGGTGTCAACAGATCCCAATCTTCTAGACCAACAACCTCTCTCCAAAGAAATTTAGAACCGTCTGCATTTTGATAATAATCCACAAAATCTGTAGAGGGTTTGATCTCAGTCCAACCATTATAAGTGTCACGAGCTCCCATGATAAGCTGAATATTATCACTCCAACCATCTTCCTCGCTAAATTGCAGAGGAAATATCATCTCTTTATGCTTTTCGTTTTCAAACTTGAATAGTTCGACATATTCACCATTCCATAATCCATAGCCACTAGATTTAACTTTTTCAAAATCTTTTATAGCCATTCCAAATTCTTTTTTCCACATATACACCATACCTCGCATTGCATAGGCTGCACCCTTTGATGGACGACCATAATTAGTTGCACCAAGTGTATTATCAGCCAGATGTTGATTATCTATACAATACGTTAAATCGTCAATGATAACTTGCCATACTTCATCTGCCGAAGCCTGAGTGCGTACAGTCTCTTCATTGTTTACCGGTTCTAGATATATAGGTACTCCCTGAAAAAGCATATTCAAACGATTGTAAGCCCATGCACGCATGAAGCGAGCTTCACTCTGATATCTTTCAAGTTTTTCAGGAGATAATCCTGCTCTGTGCAGGTTAGCTATGGCATCATTACAGGAGTGAACGATAGTATAACAGAATTTCCACTCATGAGCTATTTGCCAATCGCTAGCTCGTTTGTCAGAATAAGAAAGTAATCTTACTGGATAATTATTAGAATAATAATCGGTAGCAAAGCTCATTCCCTCAATGCCCTGTCTATTGAGTCCATCACTTCTACTAAGCTGAGGACTACCCAAACTTGTTGCATACAATTTTGCATAAATTCCTATAATGCCATTATCTGCTGTAGTTTCCGAAGTCCACATATTTCCGGCTGCAAATTGATCTGTTGGACTCAGCTCCAAAAAGTCGCTACAAGAAACATGTATAATAGCTAAAAGTGCTAATAAGTATATTATTTTTTTCATGTCAAATGTTTTTTTATTTTTTTACTAGAATGTAATTTGAGCACCAAAAGAAACTTGCTTCATCAAAGGATATCCAATATTTGTTCCCATTTCAGGATCCAGACCCGGATAATCTGTAATGGTAAGGATATTCTGCATTGACACATAGGCTCTCATCTTTTGTATGTGAAGCTTGCTAGATATTTTCGTAGGTATTTGATAACCTATTTGCACATTCTTCAATTTCAAATAATCTCCTTTATACTCGTAAAAGTCTGATCGTTTAGTATTAGAGAATGTCTCACCAAAAGTCAATCTTGGATATTTCCCATTCAAATTTGTTTTAGAATTTTCAGGATTCAAAGGATCATAGAAATAGTGATCGTTGGCAATATGATCTATTATTCCATAACCATGAGATACGGCTGTTGTATTGTAATAACCTGTTGTCCATAACAGATGGAAACCTAAAGCTCCTGCCCACTGCATCGAAAAGTCAAAATCTTTATATCTGACTGATAGATTAAGTCCTAAGTTATATTTGGGAACCGAAGTATGCCCACTAAATTCGCGGTCGTTAGAGTCTCAATAATTTTTATCATCATTTGTATCTGCATAAATAAAATCTCCATACCACAACTGATTTTTTCCCACCGAGGTTTTTCCATCAAAAGTATACCCATTGGCTAGCATCGCTTTTACCCATTCCATATCTTGTTCGGTACGGATCATACCATCTCTAGGACCCGCATTAATATCTACAGTGCCACTACCAGAATATCCTGCACCTGTACCTCTATAAAGTTTATTATAGAATGTTTCTCCTAACTTTCGTCCTTCGGCAATGTATCCTCCATTTCCAAAACCTTCTTCTGCAACATCCGAAAAGTTGGTTACGTACGACTCTCTATTTCCGGCTTCATCTAGAACCCAGTGAGCATCATATCGTCCCTTGAATTTTGTAACTTCATTGGTTGAATAAGCAAAATTGGCCCCAATGCTATAAGAGAAATCTTTTCCTATATTATCTCTCCAATTAAGAGATAGTTCTATTCCTTTATTATTTAACTCTCCTAAATTAGCTTTGGGGGCAGTTACATATCCTGTGGTTAGGTACAAGGCTGGATTATAAAGGATATCTGTAGATTTTCTATGGTAATAGTCTATTTCTCCCGAAAGTTTATTGTTGAAAAAACCAAAATCCAGTCCAAGGTCTAATGTGTGTGTTGTTTCCCAACCAAGATCAAGATTACTCAACTTAGACAACGCTAAACCTTTGGAGGGAACACCATCTACTGTGGCATTCATAATTTTGTATAATGACTGAGCATCATAATAGCCCACTGCATCATTTCCTGTTTTTCCATATGAGAGACGTAATTTCAGATTAGACAAGTAGTTCACATCATGCATAAAACTCTCTTGGCTTATGCGCCATGCTCCTGAAACCGCAGGAAACACACCCCATCTTTTATTATTCCCGAACTTAGATGTACCGTCATATCTCATATTAGCTTCGAAAAGATAACGATTGGCATAAGCATAATTCAACCGTCCAAAATAAGAAAGACGACTTCTTTGCTTTAGTGATGAGTTAGAGACAGATTCTATGGTTGCATATGATCCCAGATCGTGGATACCCCAATCTGTAGCCCCTTTCTTTTGCATCTGAGAACTCTTTATTTCATATTGCTGAGATACAAAACCCAAAAGACCACCAAACTCATGATCCTTGCCTATCGAACCATTATAGCGAGCTAGTAACTCTGTATCAAAAGTGTGTGAGTATCCTGATTGAACAGTAATGGTCGCATTATCTAGATTACTTTCTGATCTTCTTACATCATTTACATAATCCCATGTTCCATTTGGACGAGAATAAGACTCTCTATCTGTAAATGCTGGAGCATATCTCGCTGTTCCTTCCAGAGAAGCCCCTTTTATAGGTGCAAATTTGAAATACGCTGATGTGTTAAGTCTATAAATATAGTGGTGTCCAGTGCCTCCAGCTTCTGCTTGCAATATATTATTAGCATTAGAGCTCTCTTCTGCTTCCAAAGCAGGCACACCCCATTTATTAGCTGAACCTGGATAAATACCTGGCGTAGTCATATAGAGACGATTAAAGGCTGTTGACAAATTCGCCATCCCATTATCTTGACGTTGTCCTGAAATTCGAGTTCCAAGGGTGAACCATTTGTGAATCTTGCTTTCTGCATTTGTTCTAAAATCAATTCTCTTCATCCCCGAATCAATATTATAACGGCTCATTACTCCTTCATTATCTAAATAACCAAGCGAAACGAGTAGACTGGAAGTGTCACTACT
Source organism: uncultured Dysgonomonas sp. (assembly GCA_937995835.1). GTDB lineage: Bacteria > Bacteroidota > Bacteroidia > Bacteroidales > Dysgonomonadaceae > Dysgonomonas. Next base: position 12,401 of record CALKIV010000102.1, read on the forward strand.
TTTAGAAAATGACAAATTGTGCTGTTGAGAAAATCCTCGATGAAATATTGCATCAAACCATTCCGTATTTGGGAAAGCCATATAATTAGGCACACCATTCCCTAGAAGCGAACCGTTTGGATCTAATTTGGCTTGCCTCCATGTATCAATGCTGTTTTGCGAAAATATATTGGTCGCACTTACATTGTCAGTTCCTTCATTTACCAATTCCATGTAAGTTGCATAATCACTAATAAATTTCAGATTATTGTATGGACTTTGCACTATACCTGAGAAAGAGTAATTGATCTGAGGCTTTCCTTTTCCTGTTTTCGTGGTAATGATTATTACTCCATTTGCACCCTTCACCCCATAAATAGCTGTAGAAGCTGCATCCTTAAGCACAGTAATCGACTCTATATCATTAGGATTCACATTGGACATACTCCATTCTTGTCCATCTACAAGAATCAGAGGAGAGTTACTACCGTCCGAAGTGTTAAATGTTCCCATACCACGAATTCTGATTGACACTGTTTCAGCTCCAGGTTGTCCCGAACCTTGCGTAACATTCATTCCGGCTACTGCTCCACTCAACGAGGCTGCTGTATTAAGAACCGGCATTCCTTCCATCTTTTCTGCAAAATTAACAGTAGCCACTGAACCTGTTAGATTTGCTTTTTTCATTGTTCCATACCCCACAACAACGACTTCGTCCATTTCATTTACCTCTTCTTCCAAGATTATACTAATAGAGATTTTTCCTGCTGTAGGTATCTCCTTAGTCATAAATCCGATATAAGAAACCTCCAACACTGCATTATCAGGAACCTGAATCGAAAACAAACCATCCATATCTGAAATGGTTCCTCTCTTTGGATTACCTTTTTCTACAATAGAAGCTCCAATGACAGCTTCTCCACTCTGATCAACAATACTACCTGATATTTTTTTTAAGGTAGATTGCGCTACCTTATTCTTATCGCCCACTTCATGTGCAGACAAGGCAATTGGTATACAAAAAATAGCTAAACAAAGAACACTGATGTTTATTACCCTAAAACATATTTGGGAAACAAAACATCGCAATCTTTCTGGCATAAATTTCGAACATTTTTTCATGGTTTTTCATTTTTAATAATACATAGACAGACTAATCTTAGCCAAAAGAATGGCTAATTTCATCATCGCATTTATGTAAACTGAACGACTAAAAGGTTTTGATTTTAAACAAACTAATTAAGAGTAAAATAAGTCTTATTTTAGTCTTTGAATGCTTATAGAACAGAATCAAACGAAGGAATTACTTACCATACAATTTATCCCACTGAGAGCGGCCTCCTGTTCTGAAAAGAAATTTCATTGCTTCTTGATGAGCAACAAGTTCTGATCGAAGAATATCTTGAGGAGTGCGCAAGACTGGATCCCCATTATCGTACATTCCGGAGTATCCATGACTAGTATTTTCAACAGTAACACACAAGGCTCCACAATGAGAATTCAAAGCTGAGTTGAGATTAAAACCGGCGATACCATTTGCATCCTTTCCATCTGTCTCTATTGCTAAATCCTCCGTCTTTTTCAATTTTTCTTCTGTCAACTTTGTATGAATTGATGTATATAAATCTCTCCACACAGGCACCAAACCTATTTCACAGTTAGGTAAAAGCACTTGCATAAAATAATTGTCCATAGGCACACCTGTATGCATATTCATAACCAAATCAGGTTTTTCCTTTTCTGTTAAATCATAGAGCATTTGTGTCTCGGGCTGAACTTTCCCCAAAAAGTTATCATGCATAATATTCACCCCATTATCATTAGGATAACCTCCGGGAAACTCGAACATCGAAAAGTCCATCGGTATATATTCTTTTACATTAGGCCAACCAATCAGTTTCCCCCCATCTCTTCCTCCTGTATTTAGATATTCATGTGCTAAATAAGCATCACCTCCATAGCCCTTATGGCTTTCCATGCGTATTGGGAGACGAGCACGTCCATCAGGATTTACTAAAGGGACAAGCACTATTCTGTCAATAGAGTCTAACATTGATACAATTTCCGGCCATTCTTGACCATTTAGGTCTTTACCCGTCTCGAACACTGATATCAAGTTAATCGTTCCCATTATTCCCTCTAACTCGATACCATGCACTCCCCCCAGACCTAAATAAACAGTATTCTCATGATCGGGACCTCTATATGCTTCTAGATTTCCTATGGAAACAGCTCCCGAATAGGTTGTAGTGCCTCCACCTTGACGAGGCCTTCCATAAAAAACAGCTTGTATGGGACGTCCTCCAGCCGAAGTGCCAATGGTTTCATAAGTCCCTTTGCGAATATTTTTTTTGAGGTATTCATCCACCTCATTAATAGACGCTATCCAAAAAGGTGGAATATTTTCCGCTTCTTGCAGATATGCTTCAGGAATATTAAATTTCTTCTCTTCTTCTTTAGGTTTTTCTTTGGAACAAGAACTTCCTAAAATAAGCAGTGCTATAGAGAAAATAACACCAGCTTTTGTTAACAATCGGTTGTTTTTCATCTTTTTCTTTTTAAAAGTTCACAAAACTATCTTTTGGTCGTCCAAACATAGTTGTGACCGTTAATCATAAATTTAAAATATGACAATAATTTATATTCTTTGCTTAGTTGTTTTAAATTCAGGTTTTCATCGCGCAGAACTATTCACCAAGATTCGTTGTTAATATCTGTTTTCCTTTTTCAGAAATGGACATATGACCTCCGTGTGACTGCTCTAGATCAAATATTACTTGATAGCTCTTTCCATTGTACTCAAAACCAAGTTCTATCGATTTTTCATTTTTAATCAACTGCGTATCAGGCAGTGATTGTAGAGAGTGATCTCCAACTTGGATTATATGCAAAAAATAATCTTGTGTTTGATCTTGAGTTGGCATAATCTCAACTCTCCATTGCCCCAATTGAGGATGTGTATCATCTGGTGTCCAATGACGAAGGGCATAATTCCAGTCTTCAGGTGTCAGGATAGGCAATGTCCAGTTCTTACCTCCTGACCAAAACTGTTTTCCTGGTCCTCCAATCTTATTGAGAGCTGGCTGCTCAGGTAGTAAAGTTCTACAAATAAGCTTCCCTCCCTCTGACTCTTCTGAAAACTCTTGTTGATTCAACAGCTCCGGCTCAGCAACAGTATGAAGCAACCATTTTTTCTGGTAAGTTGAGTCTGTAGATACGACTCTATCTAAAACGATAAATACATCTGGCAATATATAAACAAACTCTCTGAGTACTTGAGATGCTTTGTCTTTATGATAAGACTCCGTCGCATCTGAGGCGAGATAAACAAATTCATTATTATTTTTGAAGGATAAGACCTTAGAACCTAACACCTTACACTGGCCTCCATCATTAGGAACAGGCTCGTTTTTATTTTCTGATAATGCAGCACCTCCCCAATAATCAGGCATCTCTTCTCCAGGCATCTCAATCAATATGCAATTGTGGGCTACAGTCCTTGCAAAGTAGTGAGATAAATGCAAACCAGGCTGAGGACGTGTTCCTGAATCTAATGCTCTATATCCATTTTTATAAATAACAAAGTTGTTATTGTCAAAATGCTTATGTTGTGTAAAGATACCACCAGACGAAAACAAAGCATAAGTATCATTGTCTCCTACTCCGGAACGCATAAATACTTGTCCCATTTTTTCGAAAAACATAGCAGATGCAGAACTAGTATCCTCTGAAGTATTTAAGATTATATCAGGCTCAGGCTTGGATACAAAAAATCTAATAAATGGCATTGTCTCCACTTTTCGTGGCTTGGTCTTTTGTTTCATTCTTTCAGCCCTTTCAACAAAAGCTGAATTATCTTTTCCATAGAAATGTATTAGTTGAGTGATATGCATATTCATATCCTCAGTTGGCAACTCACACGAATAGTGCCTTACATCTCCAAATCCGAATTCTCTGTTTTGAGGCAACCAGTTCCAATCCATATAATTTAAGATTTGTCTCACGTATGTCCATTGACTAGCCATATCTTGATTTGTTGCAGATTGGAATGTATGGAAAAAATTAAATTCAGCCCAAGGATAGAATCGGAAAGCGTATTCCATACATGCAGTTGAAGCCCCTCCTATATCTCCTGACATATTCTCTCTGTATTTTAAGAGTTTGATATGATCATCATAACCCTTAAGTAGCATTTTCTCCGCCAAGAGGTCGTCAACTCCTGTTTTATGAAACACAAGACCTGCATACCAAGGCAATACCGGAGGACCGTAGAAGCCTGATGCATAATCTCCTGTATTTTCTCTAAAAAAAGGCTTCCTAACTCCATCATAAACAATTCCATCAATGGCTCTAATCAATGATTGCCCAATTTCCACTTGTTCCTCTCGTGCTAGCTCATTATATATCCAATCGTATGCACATAATGTTCCTATCTGTGAGAATGCATACCAATGAATATTTAAACCGGCATCAATTCGCAAATGATAATAATCCACTACCGCTTTCAATACATTTTTAGAAAAATCCAGATATTTTTTTTCACCATATAAATGATATAACAATGCTGATTCAGCAGCTAAAAAACCGTATTGATTGTCTTCATTTGGAGCACCTCCAGCTTCATATGGATTAATCCAGTCTATTTCTTTATCAATGATGGTATCTATCCTTAATTTCATTTCTTTTAATGATTCTTTTTCATCTCCAAAAGCTCGTTCTTTAGTAGCCTCAAGAGTTGACTTATTGAAAAAAAGACGAGGATGACTTTCCATTATATTCTTTTCCCAATTTTCAAATATTTGCCGATCTATAGCTCTTAAACAATTTCCTTGAGTACTTCCCGACACACATACCGTTGCACTTAAGCTAAAGCACATGAATAGAATAAGAGAACATAAATTCATTCGTTGTGATTTCATTACTATTTCAATTTAGGTAAGAATTACTTTCAATTCACATGATGTGAACAATTGCTTTTCGAGACAAATATAAGCTACTCATTACTAACAGCATGTAAAACAACGTACATTCTATCCCTATATAGTACTAGCAAATATCAAAAGTATTTTATTGCACCCTTATGAACGATATTACACTCAACAGCTGACACTTTATGAGATAATTTCAATAGATTTGTAGATAGAATTATTACGACAACCTTAGATTTTATATTACCTCAGCTGAAGAAGTTTTGAATGTGTCTTCAACTAAATAGGAGAAACAACTATGAACTTAAAGATAAACACCTTAGTATTATTGCTATGTTGCTATTGTTTTGCATTTAGCAATAATGATATATATTTTCATAAGATAAGTGTAGAACAAGGACTGTCACAGTTTTCCGTCATAACCATTTATCAAGATGAGTTTGGTTCACTGTGGTTTGGCACACGCGAGGGAGTTAATAAATATAATGGTAACTCGATAGAAGTCATTCTGCCTACTCTGACAAATTCTAAGATTCCCGAAAATATTATTTTAAACATTTGTGGTGACCACCAAGGACATGTATATATACAATCTCAAAATGGCGTCAATGAATACAATTTACACACATCAACCATAAGATCTATTATACAAAACAGTGTTAATGCTATTGCTTATGGCTCTCACAATTTATGGATTGCTGAAAATAATATTCTTTTTAGTTATAAGGATGGAACTAAAAAAGAATACTCTAGAATTGAAAGTATAGGTTCCCCAATATGTTCGATTACCGAAACCTCCGATGAGAACATTTATCTAGGAACAATATCCTCTGGCGTATATATTATAAATAAGAAGAAGGAAGTTATACAAATACTGCCAAACGCTAGTCAAGTTTCCAGTATTTTTGAAGATAGTAAAAAAAATAAATGGATTGCCACCTGTGAAGAGGGTGTGTACAAAATAGACACCAACCAAAGCATCACAAACTACAGGGCAAATTCGGCAGTGCCAGAACAATCTATCTCATCGAACTACGTAAGAGCTATTTGTGAAGACAATAAAGAGACAATATGGATAGGAAGTGATAAGGGTCTTGACAAACTCATTCCCACGAGTGACAGCTTCACTCATTATAATGCAGAAAAAAACACATCGCTTTTTTTATCAAATGAATCTGTTTGGGCACTAACAAAAGACAGTTATGGTACAATATGGATAGGTACCTACTTTGGAGGTGTTAATTATTTCAATCCAGAGGCGAATTTTTACACCTATCATGACCTTCAAAATGGTTCTTTTCTCAATAAACCATTTCCAATAATCAGTAATATTATAAGACATGATCAACAGTCCATTTTTTTATGTACAGAAGGAAGTGGATTAGTTTATTATGATCTTTCAACCAAAAGGTATAATGTTTTCTTGTCGGACAAAAATAAACCTAATAGTCTAATCGCAAATAATATAAAGGCTGCTTACTATGACAAACCGAACAATGAACTTTGGCTAGGCACTCACCTAGGGGGTGTTTGTATGCTAAACACTAAAAAGTGGGAATTTTCGAAACTCCCTAATATAAGGGCTCAATGGCCTAAAGCGAATAATGTACATGCAATACTACCTTATAAAGAAGATCTCCTGATAGCTACTCAGAATGGACTTTTCGTCTTGGATAAGAAACTTCAAAATTTCACTCTTTTTAGTGAGAAGTTACACAAAGTCGCCAAGTTTATTCATGATATCAAGATAGATAAATATCAAAACTTATGGGTTGCAACCATAGATGGAATGTATAAATACAACTTACAAACCGAAGAGATAGAAAGCTTTCACTACAAGATAGATATTCCCAATAGTCTGAGTAACAATAACGTTACAAAGATCTATATAGATAGTAAAGATCGAATATGGATAGCGACAAGTGGTGGAGGAATAAATCTTTACAATGAGGATCACAAAGCATTTAAGCGATACAACAAAGAGAACTACAACCTATTCAATAATCATGTAAGCAACATCAGTGAATCTGGCTCAGGCAAGCTACTCATAGCCACAACTCAAGGATTGTCAATTCTTGACACCGAGGCTGACAAGATATATAATTGGGGAGTAAACAATAAATTTCCTCTAAACTCTCTGTATAATGGAGGAATGTATGTGGATAAAGACAAACAACTATTTATTGCTGGAATGAATGGTTTAGTTTCTTTCTATGAAGAAAATTTATTAATGCCGGACAATCCGAAATTGAAGCTAAGATTAGTGAAGTTGGAAATCAATAACACACCAATCAGTGTAGGCGACGGAAGTGGAATTTTGAAAGAATCTTTAGCTTATACTGATGCTATCAATTTAGATGACAAGCATAAAACAATTATGATTGAATTTGCTTCTGATAATTATACGCTATCAAAATCTCCTATATATCGGTATCGATTAAATGAAAACACATCGTGGGCAGAACTACCTTCGGGAGTAAGATCACTAAACTTTACAAATCTCAAATCTGGTGATTACAATTTAGTGATTGAGGGAATACATCCAGATAATCTCTCAACTATTGCGTCAGCAAGTCTTGATCTTTTCATCTCTCCTCCACTATACAAAACATGGTATGCATACCTCTTTTATATCACACTCATAATAATTATTATATCCAGTTACATTCGATTTACCCATTCAAAACTCATATTAGAAAACACGCTAGAAAAAGAAAGAATAGAAAAAGATCATATCGAAAAAGTTAATCAATCGAAACTTCGTTTTTTCACCAATATATCTCATGAATTTCGTACTCCTCTCACTCTTATCAGTGGACAGATAGATTTGCTCTTACAGACCCAAAACATTCAACCCTCAATTTATAATCGTATACTAAGTATTAAACGCAACACCAATAACATGCAAAACTTAGCAAACGAATTACTTGAATTTAGAAAAATAGAACAAGGCTATTTAAGGCTTAAGGTTTCGAAATTTAATTTTGCTAAATTTATTAACGAAGTATATTTATCTTTTTTAGAATATGCCAAATTCAGAAGTATAAATTTCAATTTCGATTGCCAAGATGATAATATTGACTTGTGGTTTGACAACACACAGATGCAAAAAGTATTTTCTAATATTTTTTCTAATGCTTTTAAATATACCTCAAAAGGTGGTTTTATTAGCACTTTGGTGAGACAAGATGAAAAGACCGTTACGGTACAAATAATAGATAGTGGTATAGGAATAAGTACGAAAGACATCCAGAAAATATTTGAGCGTTTCTATCAGATTGACAATGGAGAATATCAAAACACATACTCCACAGGAACCGGAATAGGACTAGCCTTAACCAAGAATATATTAGATTTGCATACCGCTAGCATTGCAGTAGATAGTCAACTACAATTTGGGACTCGCTTTACTATCACTCTACAAAAAGGACATGAACACTTCTCTAGCGAACAAATAGTAAAATCTGTAGATACAGATACGGTTCTAATTAAAGAACTTAGCAAGCTTGACGAAGAATTTATTGAAGAAATCATAACATCCGAATTTAAAGAAAATCAATATACAATGCTTATAGTAGAGGATAACCAGGAATTGTGTATGATGCTTAGAACCATTTTTGAGCCAATATATCAAATTTATACAGCTTTCGATGGTGAAGAAGGCTTGGAATTAGCTCTTAAATATCAGCCTGACATTGTATTAAGTGATTTAATGCTACCTAAAATGTCAGGAGCTGAAATGTGTTCTAAGATCAAAAATATCTTTACGACAAGTCATATTCCGATTGTCTTATTAACAGCTCAAACAACGTTAGAGTCTAATATTGAGGGCTTGCTACTTGGAGCTGATGACTATATTACAAAACCTTTCGATGTGAAAGCATTGATCACTCGATGTAATAACTTAGTGAATAGTCGCAAAATATTAGAAGAAAAATTCAGCAGAGCAGATAAAAATGCATCTATACAGATAGCAACTAACGAGAATGACAAGTATTTTTTAGAAAAAGCTTATGAAACTGTAGAAAAGCACCTTGATAATAGTGATTTTAACATCCTCACATTTTCTCGTGAGATGAAATTAGGTAGGACTAAATTTTTTCATAAAATAAAAAGCATAACGGGACAAACTCCAAATGAATTTATCATATCTGTTCGATTAAAAAAGGCAACAGATTTACTCAACTCTAATCCAGAGTATAGCATCTCAGAGGTAAGTTATAAAGTAGGCTTTACCTCTCCCAAATATTTCAGTAAATGCTATAAAAAATATCATGGAGTTTCCCCCTCTGATCTCAGATCGGAAGAATAGCATAATACACTTATTTAATCAACAATGCTAGTTATAAGGTATAAATGCTCTTTTTATTGAGTATAAAAAACAAAGGCTCATAATCATTCGATTATGAGCCTTTTTAGTACTCGGAGCGGGAGTGGCTAATTTTTAAAGCTAAATTTGATTCTTTTTAATATCCTTGCACTGGTTACTAGATTCTTATAATAATTATTTTTCACTCCTTTTAATCAACTATAATCTAAAATTTATCCCTATTTTTATCCCTGATTAAATTTTGAGGGATAAAAGATATAAATCAGACTATTCTACATAAAAGAAATGCAATTATTAACTAGCTTATATTATTATGAAAATTATTATTTCAGAGCAGCAATCTAGAATGATTCACTCATTAATGAGAATATCCGTGATTTTAGTAGAAAATCCTAATAAATATTTTAAAATCGGTAAGACAGGAATATCGCTTGATAAACGATTTAATGCCAACTACAAGGATAATTATGATAGAATAATTTCTGTGATTGAAGAAGAGGATTCTCTTTTTATATCACATTTAGAGACAATATTAATCAAATATTATAAACAATATTATCCGTCTCTGTGTGATAATGAAAATGAAGGTGAGGTAGAAGCAACTGACGAAAAATTTAATTGCGTATATATGGTTATATAGAAACATGGAGGTCTCATTTTACTTACGCAAAGAGCTACTAAATAAGAATGGTCTTGCTCCAATACGGATGCATATTACGTTCAATGGGCAACTGATAAAGAAATCTATTAAAGGGGTAAATACAAAACCAGACCAATGGAAGGATAAGCGGATGCGTATTCGTGCTAACTATAAGACCGAAGATTATAATTTTCATGTAGAGTATAATCAAATTTTAGACGACCTTGAAGAACGTATTCGAGATATAGAGCGTTATGCTTTGCTCAATAAGATAGAATTGACGAAAGAATTTATTCTTGATAAATTGGAGCAAAAGCAGAAGATCAATGTCGAACATGACTTTTTCGACACTTTTAATGAGTTTATAGAGACTAATCGCCCTGTATCTTCTCCCAACACGACGAAAGGGCGTATAACAATTCTGAACTTCTTAAAAGACTTTGCAGAGCATAGAGGTACACAAGTTATATTGGATAATATCAATAATCAGTTTTATGAAGAGCTAAGAGAATTTGCTTTTGAAGTAAAAGGAGTTCGGAATAATTATTTTTCAAAGATAGTTTCTATCATAAAGCGTTTTATGTCTTGGTCAGAAGAACGAAACTATCATGCCAATACTCAATATTCTAAATTTAAAGCTCCCGAAGAAGAAATAGAAGTAATCTTTCTAAATACAGAGGAATTGATGACTCTATATAATTTTGAGTTTAAGTCGGAAAGACTATCTAAAGTTCGTGATTTTTATTGCTTTGGTTGTTTTACAGGATTACGATTTTCGGATATTCAGAATTTGAAACCATCGAATATCTATGAGGATTATATCAAGCTGAACATCAAAAAGACGAAACAAACCGACCACGTAATTCCTTTGAATAAATTCAGTCAAGGCATACTGGATAAATATAAAGATACTCCATTCGAGCCTGTACCCTCTATTTCTTCTCAAAAACTGAATAAGTACATCAAAGAGTGTTGCAAAGAAATAGGACTTGATACACCTGTTACAATTACAAGATATGTTGGCAGTAGGAGAGAGGATGTTACACTACCTAAATATGAACTAATCACAAGCCATACAGCACGAAAAACGTTTGCTACTGTTTCTCTTATTTTGGGAATGACAGAACGATTTGTTAAAAGTGTAACAGGGCATAAGCGTGATGCTTCTTTCAATCGCTATGTAAAGATTGCAGAGCAAGAGATTAAGAAACAAATGGAAAACACTTGGGATAAGCTATGAGTCAATATATATCATTTGAAGAGAATATAGAAAAGAGTCTTTTGCTATTTGCGAATGGTGAACTAGAGAACGAAGAAGATTTTCTGTATGATCTATTTGAATTAAGTTCTATCGAGCAAATGTCATCATTATTCTTTACATCTGAAAATGAATATAGGGTGGAATTACTTAAGATATTAAATTCTTTTCTCGAAAAACATTATCCTATATTAGATGGTAGAAGATTACAATATTTGAGAAGTGTCAAGAATAATATTGAAGGCTCCCATTTGGCTGTTTCAATAAGTTATCTAGTCAAACAAAGAATAGGGTTTCAGGAAGCTTTAGTTAATCAAAGCTCAATAAAGCAGATAGAATTATACTATAAAAGTTTGATTAACTCTCTAACTTTGTTATTATCAGATTATAGAGGGTATCTGCAATTTGACATAACTCACAAAAAAGAACTTAATTTATATGATAAATTTGGAGCTTTCCTTATTAGTCAGCGACATGATCTTTCATTTCTAAAGCAATGCGATGAACTAGAAACTCAAGCAATGGAGATATTTTTGGATAGGTGTACCATGATTAAAGATGGAGTTTCTTATATCGCTAGAGTGCCTTTTGAATTGACGAGGGATCATAATATTGATATAGAATTAGTTCCCAGAAAAGATATAAGTAAGAAACTTTGTTATTATCAGTTGAATTTTTTTGAAGATATAAAACTTCCTACTTTAAAGAAAAATACAATCCTGAATGAAAATGAGTTTAAAAGTATTATGCACAAGTTCTTCAAATATATAAATAGTAATATTACAGAAGAAGATATTATAATATTTATTCAAACTATTAAAAATCAAATGCATGAAAGATATTCATGTTATGATAGAAATAGAGTACGCTATTTGCTAAATAAATCAATATCAGAATATTCAGAGGCAAATATGCTATTTTGTGCTATCGTTTATAACTCGCTCATTAATCAAATCGGTAACAAAGACAATCTTTACACAGTTTTATCTGCATATTTTTCGTACGAAGTGTCAAATGTAAATTTATCAAAATCGACCCTAGAAAGATACATTGGTATAAAGGAACATGGAGAAAAATTATTAAGGAACTTTGAGGGAGTAGTTAAATCTATAGCTGACAGTTGATTGATTTCTGTTTTACCATAAACTTCCTTAATTCGACTATTTACAGAATATCATACGTTTGAGCCATCAAAACATTTAAAAATGAATCAAGATGGCAAAAACAAATTTTAAACAACTTAAGTCTGTTGAAAATATTCAGCTTAACACAGATGGTTCAATTGTAATTAAATTGAATCAAGAAGAATCTCCCCAAACGTTACCTCTTAAAAAAGAAGTCCAATTCGAACAAGATCGAATTTCCCAAACGGAAGCAGCAAATTTATTTCAAGTTACTGTTCAGACTATTATTAATTGGTCTAATAGGGGAATTATAACTAAATACAAACTTGGCAATAGGGTATTTTACCTGAAATCGGAATTGTTAGAAGCTGCAAGATCTAATAAAACTCTATTGAAGATATGAAGCATATAAAAGATGCTTACTATTTTCCTCATGATAGTAATGCAAAAGATGACCCTAAATGTGTATTATTGATAGAGCAGCTGGGGCTAGAAGGGTATGGTACATTTTGGGTACTTGTTGAAACTCTAAGAGAACAGCCAGATTTCAGATACCCTTTAAAACTAATTCCTGCTTTAGCAAGACGATACAATACTACTGCTGAAAAGATGAAAGCGGTTGTTCTTTCTTTTGGTTTGTTTACTATTGAAAATGATTCCTTCTTTTTCTCTGAAAGTTTAGATAAAAGAATGAAAATTTACTTAGACAGAAAACAGCTTCTTTCAGAAGCAGGGAAAAAAGGAAATAGTATTCGGTGGGGTAGAAGTGAAAATATCGCAACGCGATCGGGTAGCGATCAGGTAGCGATCGCAAACAAAACAAAAGAAAACAAAACAAATAAAAGTCTCTTCTCCGAAGAGACAGATTTTCAAGATTTGAAAATTCCTGATGATGGAGTTAATAGAAATTATGAGGGATTTGTTAACAGACTAAAAGAATATAATATATCGCCAGATATTGCATTAAAAGCTGTTATTGCCTCTAATTATGGAGCGATTGGTTCTTCTGTATGGAAAATATTAAATGATATTCGTGATAGGAAGAATTCAAAAAACAAGATAAATGACCCTTCTGCTTACTTGGCGGTTTGTCTTAGTTCGATTTCATAATTAATCTTGGCAAGGTTATGTTTTGGGATTCCCAAAACCCTCTTACTTGCCCGTTGGTTGCATTCCCTTAAAGATAATTACCATGTCAGATAAAATAGAAAAAGATAAAAAAAGAAATGGCAGACCTCGTAAAAATGCTGGTGAGAAACGCTCAAAAAATATAACGGTAAAATATCAGAATTTGGAATACAGAGGTCTTAAAAGGAGGGCGAACAATGCCAATATACCATTGGCAGAATATATACGTCAGGCTTCCATTCATGCTAAAATAACACCGAGATTGAGCGAAGAAGAAAATAATATGGTAAGATCATTAATAGGAATTTCAGTCAATTTGAATCAGCTAACGAAGTTTATTAATTCCAGAGGAACAGAAATGTATCAATCTGAAATTGATACTATCATTACTACCATCAACGGAATCATTAAGACATTTAAGAAATGATAGGTAAGATAATAAAGGCAGAGAGCTTCAGTAAATCAGTCAGCTATGCTATGGAAAAAGAAAAAGGACAGCTTCTTGAGACTAAAGGAGTGATGAATGATTCTGTAAGAAATACTATAGATAGCTTTGAAATACAAGCACAGCTACGACCGACAATATCAAAGCCTGTAGGTCATATTTCACTCTCGTTTTCGGCTGAAGATGCAGACCGCCTTACAGATCAGTTTATGCTTCAGTTAGCCAAAGAGTATATGCAAGCCATGAAGATAAAGAATACCCAATACATTATTGTCAGACACCATGATGCAGAACACCCCCATTGCCATATTGTATATAATCGTATAAACAATCAGGGAGAAGTAATACCCTCAAAGCATAACTACCGAGCTAATACCCGTATCTGTAAAGAGATGAAAGATAAATACGGCCTGACTTATGGAGAAGGCAAAGACAAGGTAAACGTACATCGATTGAGAGAACCAACAAGGACAAAGTATGAAATCTATCATGCTGTCAAAGATTCTCTACAAACAGCCAATGACTGGAAAAGCTTACAGCGAGAATTACAAAAGCACCAGATTGAGCTTATTCCAAAATATAAAGGTAAAACAGGTGAAGTTCAAGGCATCTCTTTCTCCAAGAATAATTACTCGTTCAAAGGCTCACAGGTTGATAAGTCATGCAGCTACTCGAAGCTTAGTCAGCGATTGGGAGATTGTGACAATGACTTGGATTTAGACAAAGACCACGAGGAAGACTTCAGCAACGAGAAAACAAAAAAATATTCTACAAGTTCACAGATGAAAGGCTTAGGCTTAGGCATTTTTGGAATGTTGGCAGCCAACGATACAAGTAATGAACAAGAATCGTCTAAAAAAAATAGAAGAAAAAGATAATCAGACCAAAAAGCATGAGTGATATATATAAGGAAGGCATCATTGCCTTATTTGAGGAAATTCAGGAAGGACAAAATGAGCTAAAAAAGCTGATTCAGGAACGTTCTGTATCGGCTGAAGGTGATAATCCCGTTTCTAGTACAAGTGAGGCTGATAATAGTAAGCATTTCGAACAGAAGCTAAACATATTGCTAAACTATCTATCAGAAAGTGAGATTAATATCGTTAACGGTTTAAACTCCATTCTCCGTAAAATTGATAAAATACCCAATCATACTGGAATCTTGGAGGAATTGAAGATTAACAGAAATACACAACAGTTCATTCAAGATAGTATTGCTAGAATAGAGCAAGATAAAGAACCAAAGAAAGTTACTTACAGCTTCGATATCAGGCACTCTAAACTTTTTCTTTTCGTAGGAGCTTTATTGAGTATAGTGATAATCTGTATTGTAATTTCTTCTCATTTCGTTTTTCAAAACAACAAGCTGAAAGATAATGATTTGAAATATAGATACGTCAAAGCTCTACATCTGAATAATAATGACAATCCTGAATTGATTTTTGATTTGGAAAATACGTTCAGGCATCCCAAAAGCAAGAAGGAAGTAGATTATATCAAGGAATATGTCAGCGATTTTGAGAGGAAAAAATAACTGAAGATTTATAGTTCATATTTTTCTGTTCAAACAACCTCTTGTTTTTTGGGGAGGCGATTTGAACAGAAAAATTATGATTGGAGAAGTGCTTATTCGTTCACCCTTTGGATGATAGTTTTGCCATCTGTAGAAAACAGAAATTTCACATCGGTAGCTTCTTCTCTGGCTTGTTTTCTTGGATTAAAGCAGCTAAAAGAGATTGTAGCAAGTTTTGCCAACACTTCAGATTCATCACGACCATTGTATCTATCCAAGTAATCAGGTCGCCAATTTTGCCATTTTTCTAATCTTTTTTCAGCAGATTGCAATAAGCCTTCCTGATCTTTAATCATCATTCGACTGACAGCACTTTTATCAGCAGTCTTTTTATATTTTTCAATACGAGATTTATACAGGTCAACATCTTTCTGTTCGGATGCTATTTTCTTGGCTTTTTCTGTTTCGTAGATATTCTGTAAAATCTGAATACTGTCTTTGACCAAGATATCGGATAACTCAAATTTCGTGAACTTGACATCTAAGTCAGCACGAACACCATTATCCATTTCAAGGGCATCTTTGAATGTTTGTTTAAATACATCATTGGTTTGTGAAGTACAGCTAAGGGTGGATAAACTGATAATAAAAATTGTCAATAGCTTTTTCATTACAGTAGTGTTAATGAGGTTGATGAATAATACTCGTCGTCAAAATCGAATATACGATAGGCTTCGTTTCGATCTTCCAAAGCGTAACTAAGCAAGATTTGGTATTTTCCGTAAAGAATAACTAATTCTTCAGGATCAAATTTTATTAATTCTGCACCTTTATGTTTCTGGTATTCTCCATAGGCAAAGAAGAAGAGTCCCACTTGTGGAATATCAGGAGATAAGTTTGATAAGGCTTCTAGGTCAAATAAATTAACACTCCATGCTTGCAGGAGGTCATCGGGTATTTTATCTGTCGTTATATCTATATCCTTAGATACAAGCAGAAAGCTTTGTTGTAATTGCTCGTCTGTCATGTTTCAATCAGTTTAATTGTTTTTTTCTTTTCATTGAAACATTCACATAACCATAAAAAGAAGGCATGGAACTCACCAAGTCCGTAACAGAGGTACTGGAATACCCGAGAGACGAAACAAGGCAAGCCCATGCCCCTATTACGAGCATGAGCATTGCACAGTTTCCTTGTCTCTCTAAAATTTCCAGTTTTCTGTTACAAGGTTTATGTGAACGCTAATGTTATATTTTTATATGCGACGCTTCGCATATTATTTTCTAAAAGCAAAGATAAATAAATGAAACTATATTCTATATTAAAATCATTATCTTTGTTTTAATAAGCTCAAGACTAAACACAAGAAATATTACTAGAAGAAGGTGCTTAAATCCAAATATTTTGAGATGTGGAAAGGTAGAACCATTCAAGATTTAGGAGAAGTTCCATTGTGTAATATTATTGTGAAAACTTTTAAAAAATATTTTTATGAAAATAACTCTTATTGATCAACATTTATCTCTATTTCCCTTTGAAAGTGAGGAACTGTCAGATTTTACTGTTATTACAGGTTTAAATGGAAGTGGAAAGTCTCAGTTGCTTGAGCTTATAGCATCTAAGTATTCCAACACTAAAATAAATAAGAATTCTCATATTAGGCTGACATTGTCGACTTTTGATAACACCCTGAATGTACAATATGAAGGAATAATCAAGGATAAGACAATAACAGTAGACAGAGAAATGTGGGAAAGATCAATCAAGTTGTTAAGTGAACCATATATTAATGCAGACGAAACTACCAAAAGGCTTCATAGCTTTTTATTAAAAATAAAACTCTTTGATAAAGTTTTAAATAGACAGATTGATCAAATATTATCTGATGATCCTGAATATATCTCGTTAATGAGTGCTTTCTATTCTAATATGAGTAATGGAGCAAGCTATTCTCATAGTATAGTTTATCAAAAGGCTGTGTTAGAAAAGCTATATTATACAAACAACAATCTAAAATCGTTTTTATGCGCTAATTATATCAGTAACCACTTAAGGAAAAATGTAGAAACGCTAACCGAATTAGATTTTTATACTACGCCTCTTGATGAATATTGGGCAGATGAAAACACTCTTTTCCAATCTAATATTGAAACATTATTCTTTAATTATGCTAGAAGAAGAATGAAAAATGATCATCTCTATTATAGAAAAGAAAGGTATAATAAAGAGAATATATCAATTTCAGACGATGAGTTTATAAATAAATATACAGAGCCTTGGGTATTAATAAACAATATATTAGAAAGATATAATATAGATTTTATTTTCAAAGGGATTGATCCTGAAGACTTTGACGAGAATATTAAAGTGAATCATTTCTTATACAAGAAATCCACAGGAGCACCAGTTCTCTTTGAATATCTCTCTTCAGGAGAGAAAGTCATAATTGGACTTATTATGAAATTATTTTTAAGTGATTATTATGAAAAAAAATTAGAATACCCAGATTTAATCCTTTTGGATGAGCCTGATGCTCATTTGCATCCAGAGATGTCAAAATTACTTATTGATATATTAAATGATGTATTTGTAAGTGAACTTGGTATAAAAGTTATAATAACAACTCATTCTCCTTCTACAGTCGCTTTAGCTCCAGAAGAATCAATCTTTCAACTGAAAAACGGCAATCCTACATCGTTAGAAAAAATATCTAAAGATGATGCATTGAAGTTACTTACGGGCTTTATCCCAACTTTAAGCATTGATTACAAAAATCACAGACAAGTATTTGTTGAAAGTTCGGTAGATGTTGCATATTATCAGCAATTATATGATATCTATCAACAAAATAATCAATTAGATTACAAGTTGTATTTTATAGCTAATAAGAAAGGGGATGGGAATTGTGATTTAGTGTATAGTATGGTTGAGTCTTTTGAGAAAGCGGGAAATACAACTTGTTATGGAATTGTTGATTGGGATTTTAATGGGACGAAAGGGAATTCATCTACTAACAGAACGTTTGTACATGGAGAGAATGAGAGGTACAGTCTTGAAAATTTTGTTTTAGACCCAATTTATATACTTGCTCTACTATTGGAGAATAAAATGCATAATACAGAGTTGAAAGATATGAATTTTAGTGCAAATTTTCATCAATATGCATTTAAAGATTCATCACAAAAAGAACTTCAAGGTTTCGTTAATGAGTTCTTTAAATTGTTTAAAGATAAATATCGCACATTTAATATTGAAGACGTGTCAAATATAGATTATCTGAATGGAATCTCAATACAAGTACCAAAAGAATACTTATTGCATCAAGGGCATAGTTTAGATGCTAAAGTAAAAGAAATTTTCCCTCATTTAAAAAGGAAATACCCCAATGAAGGAGATATTCAAAATGCAATATATTCTATTATTATAAAGAATTATCCACTTGTGCCTATGGCTACAATTAATGTGATAAAAAAACTATCTACAAAATAGCTTATCCCTCAAATTATCCCTCTTAAAAAACAGAAAAGCTTATAATCAATCGATTATAAGCTTTTTCTGTACTCGGAGCGGGACTTGAACCCGCACAACCGCAATGGTCACAAGAGTTTAAGTCTTGCGTGTCTACCGATTCCACCATCCGAGCATCCTTGGAGCGAAAGACGGGATTCGAACCCGCGACCCCAACCTTGGCAAGGTTGTGCTCTACCAACTGAGCTACTTTCGCAAAAAGTGCTAAGTGAGAAGTTAAACAAAACCGACGCTTCGGCTTCTATTCCCATTTAGCGAGTGCAAATGTAGAGATTATTTTATTTAATTCAAAGGATTATCTAATATTTTGAAAGAATGTGAAAAACTGTCCCTTGTTCATTAGCACGATAATAGACTGGATAAGTCACCAAACTCTCTTTAGATGGACCTGAAACCAGATTATACTTTCCTCCAAGAAGATTAAATACACTTCCGCAATGCTCACATTTTGCCTTGCCATCTGTTGTGGCTTCCACGTGAAAATCTTGCCTTTTCTCAAAAGGACAAGCTAAATCAAAAGCATATAAGTCTAACAAGTTTCCATACCCTTCTCTTGGGTAAACACTGCGCACGACTAACAAACCTCCAAAACCAAGATAGGGGCTACCGGCTCTTGGGACTGTAAACGATTTTGTGCTCAAAGAAGCAGTCAGATCCTTATCCAGGAAATCAATATTTACTCTAAAGTCTACGGGACGCCCATAAATATCATTATACTCTTCATTCTCACAACTAACAGTTCCAATCAGCATCAGAGCTATAAACAACTTGCTAACAAATTTCATTTTTTCCTTTTTATAAGAATATAACGTAAAAAAAGTATATTTATTTTTTATTCTCACGCAATGCTTCAATATTTCTTTTCAATCCACTAAGCTTAGCACGCTTGATGGCTGACCCTTTAAATATTTTCTGATATTCTTCTACACTCATATTGGCAATCGCCTCTTCAGTCAATGATAAAAAATCACTTGAAGGATCAAACTCTGGAGTACTATGTGCAACAGCAAAACGATTCCATGGGCACACCTGTTGACAAATATCGCAACCATAGACTCTATTGCCCATCTTCGTTGCAATCACTTCATCGATATCTCCCTTATTTTCTATGGTCTGATAAGATAAACATCGCTGAGCATCAATCACCTGAGGAGACACAATAGCACCTGTGGGACAAGCATCGATACATCTGGTACATGTAACACAGCTAGGCATTTTCTTGCTTGTTGCATCATCATATTCTAATTCTATATTCAGAACAAGAGCTGAAAGAAAAAAGTACGTGCCTCTCTTAGGGATGATCAGCAAAGAGTTTTTCCCTATCCATCCCAAACCTGCCTTTGCTGCCCAATAGCGCTCAAAAAGAGGAGCTGTATCGCAAAAGTAACGTCCCTCGATGGAAGAGTCTAACGACCGACAGTGCTCATATACAGTCTTTAATTTTTCCTTCACCACCTCATGATAATCCTTACCATAGGCATAATATGCAAATTGTGGATTATTCTCCTGTTGAAATTCTTTTGGGTAATAATTCAATGCCATAACAATGATCGTTTTAGCTCCCTCAACCAGCAAAGTAGGGTCTAAACGCTTGTCTGCATTGCGCTCCATGTAGCCCATATCTGCATGATAATCATTGGCTAACCACTCATTATATACCAAACGATTCTTCTCATCAACAGCTTCAGCTTTGCATATGCCACAAGCATCGAAACCTTGATCGAGAATAAAAGATTTTATTTTGTGAGTAATCGTTTTTTTATCCATTATTGAGTAAACGAAAGTATTCAAAAGAATATCCACAAAATTAATCATTTAGAACTATATCCTCAGCTTTCTAAGCCTGTTTTTAGGCTTGAGATTGCCTCATGGATGCTTGCCGACTCTTTCAACAGTGTAATAAATTTACTTCCAATGATGGCTCCATTAGAGTTTGCCTGTGCCGACTCTAAGGTCGATTTGTTAGAAATACCAAAGCCAATCAAGCGAGGATTTTTCAGATTCATTGCATTTATTTTGCTGAAATAGGCTCGTTTGGTTTCATCAAAATTACTTTGCGCCCCTGTTGTAGATGTGGACGATACCATATAAATAAAGCCTTCTGTATGCTCGTCAATCAATCGGATACGTTCTTCTGATGTGTCAGGAGTGATTAGCATGATGATTTTCAGATCATATTTATCAGCCACAGCCTTATATTCTTCCATATAATCTTTGAAAGGCAGGTCAGGAATAATTACCCCATCGACGCCAACTTCGGCACACTTCTGGCAAAAATTATCGAAACCATATTGCATAATTGGGTTCAGATAGCCCATCATCACCAAGGGAATGGACACTTCTTTTCTAATATCTTTTAATTGATCAAACAAGATACGTAAGGTCATGCCATTTTTTAAGGCTACCCCCCCACTGCTCTGAATCGTTGGACCGTCAGCCATAGGGTCAGAAAAAGGAATTCCAATCTCTATTAGATCAATCCCATTTTTCTCCAATGCTTTGATGATAGGACAAGTATCCTCTAACTTGGGGAAACCTGCTGTAAAATAAATAGACAGTATATTTTTAGGTTTACTTTCGAACAAGCGATTTATTCTATTCATGATTTTATTTCTTTGATAAATTTTTCTAATAAACTAATATTTTTTAATCCTGCTTCGATTTCAAAGCGACTATTAAGATCAATGCCATAAAGCATTGGATGCCTTATCTCTTTTAATGCTGAAGCGTCTTCCTCTGATATTCCTCCACTCAACAAAAAAGGTGTCGCTCCTCGATATGCTTCAAGTATTTGCCAATCAAATTTTTGTCCAGAACCTCCATATTGAGGCGTTTTAGTATCAAATAAAAAGTAGTTACAAGCACCCTCATACTTTTCACATTGTTCAAAATCTTCTTTCTGACCAACGCTAAAGGCTTTGATGACAGGAATTTTTTCTTTTAATGCCTTGCTAAAATCAGGAGATTCATTGCCATGCAATTGAATCATATTCAATTTATACTGACTCACTTTTTCTAAGATCTCATCCAAATCAGCATTAACAAACACACCTACTCGCTGAATGGAGGAGTGAGAGCTACAGCAATCAGTCAGATCGTCTTGCGAAACGTATCGAGGCGATTTGGGATAAAAGATCAACCCCATCATATCGATAGGAAGTTTCATCAACGCGCTGATATTTTCGGCATACTTCATGCCACAGACCTTTATTTTCATGCTAATTGCCTTATAAAGTCTCCAAGAGCTTTGCCCGGATCGTCTGTTTTCATAAAGTTTTCACCCATCAAGAAGCCTTGATAACCTACATGCATCAGATCTTTTACTGTTTGAGGTTCAGAGATGCCACTCTCCGAAATCTTGACAAACTCTGAAGGAATCTTGTCTGCCAATGCAAAAGAAATATTTACATCTGTCACAAAGGTTTTCAGATTTCTGTTGTTCACACCCACCACATCTACAAACTCATTGATATGATTTAATTCTTCTTCATTATGAATCTCCAGTAAAACATCTAAGTTCAAAGACTTAGCAACTTTTGCCAAAGCTTTAGTTTCTTCTACCGACAGCGCTGAGGCAATCAATAAAACTGCACTTGCCTGATAATAGGCAGCTTGAAAGATTTGATATTCATCTATCACAAACTCTTTTCTGAGTAAAGGTGTATCTGTCAATTCTCTCGCTTTTTTCAAGTCTTTTAGATCTCCTCCAAAAAAATCCATGTCGGTCAATACAGAGATAGCACTCGCCTCTTTGAGCGAATAGAATGGGATGACATCTTCGATGCGAGCATCTTTGAAAATCCAATCACGAGAAGGTGATCTGCGTTTAAACTCTGCAATGATGCCCGTTGGAGAATTGATCAATGCCTCTCTGAACGATTTCACAGGAGTATGATTCGTTTTTTCTATCATCTGCATCAAGCTGGTAAGACTGCATTCTTGCTTTTCTTTTTCTACCTCTAGTCTCTTATTTGCAATTATTTTATCTAAAATTGTAGCCATATTTATTTCTCTTTTTATGAATTTAAAGCTAAGAATTGCTTAAATGTTTCTTTCACTTTTCCACTTTCTATTGCTTCTCTCGCCTCGGCAATACAATCATTCATAACCTTTTCAGGATGAATCGTATGGATGCCAATAGCCGCATTCACGATCACAGCATTCTTTTGAGCATCAGTAGCTCTATCATTTATAATGTTTCCAAAGATCTGCGCAGCATCCTGTGGGGTATCTCCACCCGACAATTCATCTTGTGCACATCGCTTAAACATCAGTTCCTCAGGCGTAAAGAGTTTTTCTCCAAAACGATTAGTCACTTTGAAGGTATCCGTTAGCGACACCTCATCATAGCCATCCATGCTGTGCACGATGGAATAATCTACATCAGTTTGCTGATAGGTATAATGATACATACGAGCCATCCGAAGGTTGAAAACGCCCAACACGGTACGTTTGGGACGAATGGGATTGACCACCGGACCAAGCATATTGAAGAACGAGCGAACGGATAGCGCCTTGCGAACCGGAGCCACCACCTTCATGGCATTGTTGAACAGGGGAGCATGAAGAAAAACGATATTAGTATCTGCCAATGAACGTTCTAACTTGCCTAGATCATTCGTGAAATTTACCCCATATTGCTCCATCACGGTGGATGCCCCACTGATAGAACTAGCCCCATAGTTACCATGTTTTGCCACCTTATATCCTGCAGCAGCCACCACAAAGCACGCTAGAGTAGAAATATTGAATGTATTTTTGCCATCTCCCCCTGTTCCCACGATATCAATCGGATTGTATGCTGAAAGCTGATCGATGTTTACTCGTTGCTCTATCATCGCATCGGCAAAGCCCCAAAACTCTTCGATGGTTATACTACGCATCAAGAAAACAGTCATAAAAGATGCTATCTGCGATTCGTTAAACTCACCCGTTGCCATTCGGGTCAATATCTGCTTGGCTTCATCTCGTGTCAGATATTGATGTGCAAATAATTTATTGAGTACCTGTCTCATAGGGCTTATTTATGTGATAAAAAATTCAGAATTATTTTTGCTCCAGTAGGAGTGAGCACCGATTCAGGATGAAATTGCACTCCATGGACATCATATTCCTTATGACTTAATGCCATGATTTGCCCTTCCACATCTTCGGCTGTCACTTCCAGACAAGTAGGCAAATTATCTCTTTTCACAGCCCATGAGTGGTATCGCCCTACCTCTAGGGTAGCTTCCATCCCTTCAAACAAGTTATCAGAATTAAGAATCGCGATGCTAGATGCCACCCCATGATGCACCTCTGATAGGTTGATCAGCTCTGCGCCAAAGGCTTCTGCAATGGCTTGATGTCCCAAACAAACGCCTAAGATGGGCTTCTTTCCTGCATATTCTTTAATCAAAGGGAGCAACAAACCAGCCTCGGAGGGGATGCCTGGGCCTGGGGATAAGATGATTTTATCATACACCTCTACATCTTTTAAGGCTATTTTGTCATTTCTAAAAACTAACACATCGTTGTATCCCAACTCATTGACAAGATGAACGAGATTGTAGGTAAACGAATCATAATTGTCTAATATCAATATTTTCATCTTGCTTCTAGTATTTAATTTGTGTTGCCATCTTTATGGCTTTGGTCAATGCTCCTAGCTTATTTTTCACTTCCAGAACCTCTGTTTCAGGATTCGATTTTGCCACTATACCTCCTCCTGCCTGATAGTAAAGTATATTTTCTTTACTCAAGAATGTTCTGATTGCGATGGCTTGATTTAGTTCTCCATCGAAGCCGATGTAGCCGATGCATCCTCCATAGACCCCACGCATCTGCTTTTCCAAGTCTCTGATCAATTGCATGGCTCGCACTTTGGGAGCTCCCGAAAGCGTTCCTGCTGGAAATGTTTCGCTATAAACAGCTATACTGTTTTTATTTTTATCCACCATGCCTGTCACTCGCGAAACTAAATGTATGACATGGGAGTAGAATTGTACATGTTTATAAAAATCTACTTTTACTTGCTTACAACTTCTACTCAAGTCGTTACGAGCCAAGTCAACAAGCATCACATGTTCGGCATTTTCTTTTTCATCTTTCAATAATTCTTCTGCCAACTGCTGATCTTTCTTGTCGTTTCCTGTTCTGAAATACGTTCCTGCAATGGGATCTATCTGTGCCTTGCCATCATGGATATAGCAGTGAGTTTCGGGTGAAGAACCCAAGATACGGAATGAACCAAAATCGAAGTAGAAAAGATAAGGTGACGGATTGATCGAACGTAAAGCACGATACACTTTAAAGTCATCACCCATAAATTGTTGCTTGAAACATCTGGAAAGCACGATTTGAAAAACATCTCCACGCTTGCAATGGGCTATCCCGTGATTAATCATTGCTTTATGCTCTTCCTCTGTCAACAATGATTCTTCTGTGCCAATGGTGTCAAAGTTGTAACAAGCATAATTTTCGTTCGCCAAAATAGCTTCCATTTCTGCCATTCTTGCCTCTTGTCCTTCTGGTATATTCTCTATGATGGTCAATTCATTTTTCAGGTGATTGATCGCCAACACAAAGCGATAAAGAATATAATAGAATTCAGGAATATCAGCATTTCTATTCTTTTGATTAATAGGATCTACAGCTTCAAAATATCGGATAGCATCATAAGAAGTATAGCCAAGAAAACCGTTAAACTTTACTCCCTCGCTTTTCTCTACATCAAACTCATTGATAAACGACTGAAATCGATCAGTCAGTAGTTCGTTGTTAGCCAATGTATTGGTTTCTGTTACATCGTTTGGATAGGTACGAGTGATCAGTTCGTTTTCTAACTTGAAACTTGCTATCGGATCAACCCCAATAAAAGAGTAACTATTTTCTGTTGCGTTATAATCAGAACTCTCCAGCATGGCTGACCGAGGATATAAGTCTCTCACTTTTAGATAGATGCCTATGGGCGTTTGCAAATCTGCGAGCAGAGTCTTTGTTTTTACACGGAGCTTATATTGTTTCATTGTGCGAAAGTTTTATTTATTTATGTAGCTAATAAAGGTGTCCATATCCTTGTCTCCTCTTCCTGAGAGGCAAAGCACCACCACATCATCTTTTTTGAATGAGTGCTTTTTCAATACGGCTAAAGCATGTGCTGATTCAATTGCTGGGATAATTCCTTCCATCCTAGTCAGTTCCAATGCTGCTTCCATTGCTTCGTCATCGTTGATTGCCAATACTTCAGAGCGTTTGGTTTTTGCTAGGTGAGCATGCATGGGACCAATTCCTGGATAATCTAATCCTGCTGAAATGGAGTATGGTTCTTCAATTTGACCATCCTCGCTTTGCATGATCAAAGTTTTGCAACCATGAATCACTCCCATTGTTCCTAAGTGAATTGTGGCTGCAGACATTCCAGAGTCCACACCTTTTCCTCCAGCTTCTGCCAAAATAATGTTCACTTCTGGTTGATCAAGATAGTGATAGATGGTTCCAGCAGCGTTGCTTCCTCCACCCACACAAGCAATCAGATAGTCAGGGTTTTCTCTTCCTTCTTGCTCTTTCAGTTGCTTGCGAATCTCTTCGCTGATCACCGATTGTAGTTGAGCCACCATATCAGGATATGGGTGAGGTCCGATGGCAGATCCTATGATATAGAAAGTGTCTTCGGGATTGCAACACCAGTCGCGAATCGCCTCATTGGTAGCATCTTTCAACGTCATATTCCCACTGGTTACAGGTACAACAGTAGCCCCAAGCATCTCCATCTTTTCCACATTCAGCCTTTGACGCTCCACATCCGTAGCCCCCATATACACCACACATTTCAGATCCATCAAGGCACAAACAGTAGCTGTAGCCACCCCATGTTGCCCTGCACCTGTCTCGGCAATGATGCGAGTTTTTCCCATACGTTTGGCAATCAAGATCTGACCAATGGTATTGTTTATTTTGTGTGCTCCTGTGTGGTTTAGATCTTCACGTTTTAGATAAATCTTGCAGCCATATTTTTCTGAAAGTCTTCTGGTTAAATAAAGTGGAGATGGTCGTCCCACATAGTCTCGCAAGAGGGCATTAAATTCTGCCTGAAAAGAAGGATCGTCAAGAATATCTTGATAAGATTTTTTCAAATTTTCCACATTATTGTAAAGGACTTCAGGAATATACGCTCCTCCAAACTCACCATAAAAACCGTTTTTGTCAACTTTAAACTTTTCCATTTTATCTTGTTTTTTTTATTATTCTACTTTTTTGGCATAAAAAAAGCCTGTCGTGAGTTACGACAGGCTTCTGTATTTTTTTTATATTTTATTTCATTATAATATATACATACCGTTCTGGCTCACAATTTTTGATAATTGAGAGTGCCACCACCAAGTTGTATTTATTAAGTTGAAATTCATCTATTCTTTTTTGTTGAATGAAACAAAGGTATTAAATATTTAGAATAATCAAAAAAAATTCCTTTATCTGATTACAATTTTTTGTGTCACCTTACCAGCCTTTAGGATATACAAACCCTTAGACAGCTCTAGATCAACGCCTTCCTTGCATTTGCTGAGATCTATTCTCTTTATTCTTTCACCTAATATAGTATAAACATCAAAATAGCCTACAAGAGGAATCTCCTTCATTTGTGTAAAAGAATCATTATTGATTCTGACCACAATCGTCATGGTTTCTTCTTGCACTTTGGCATACTTTTCACCCTCTGCAAACATACTGGAAGATGGAAAAACCACCACCGAATACATTGTCAGGCATATAAAAAGGAAAAATGTCTTAAAGTTTGCCATACTATATTTACTCTATATCAGACAAATATAGTGATAAATAAACAAATTAAGATAAAAAACAAAAAAAATGCACATCTACCTACAATTTTTCACATAATCCTTCGTTAGCCAACTTCGTATTAGGAAAAATATTTGCTGCTTCTTGACGTAAGATATCATTATCTGTATATCGTGAGGAAAAATGTCCGATCATCAATTTCTTCACTTCAGCTTGCTTGGCTATTTGTGCTGCTTGAGAAGCCGTTGAGTGCCCAGTCATTTTAGCTCTACTCAAATGATCTTCACCAAACGTAGCTTCATGATAAAGCAAATCTACATTTGCTAAAAGCGGAACAATAGACTTGTTATAAGCTGTGTCAGAGCAATAGGCATAAGCTCGCGCTGCCTGTGCCGGCTTTGTGAGTTGTTCATGTGGCACAATAACGCCTTCAGGAGTAATGAAATCTGCTCCTTGCTTAATCTTTGCAATCTCCTTGACGGGGATATTGTAGAAATTTATCTTCTCTGGAATAATATTTGCATCGCGAGGCTTTTCTCTAAAGAGGAAACCTGCACATGGTATTCTATGCTTTAGAGGGATGGTGTGCACTGTGATGGAACGATCTTCATAGATCAGTTCACTCTCTGATGTTCCAAATGTGTTGAAGATGACTGCGAAGGGATTATCTTTGCAGAAATAGTCCAATTGTGGCTTTAGAAGTTCTTCCAACCCTTCGGGAGAATAGATCGTCAAATCTCCAGTTCGTCCTAAGAGGGCTAAAGTAGAGATTAATCCAATTAAGCCAAAACAGTGATCTCCATGTAGATGAGAGATAAAGATATGATTCAGACGACTAAATTTGAGTCTCATCTTTCTGAACTGCAACTGTGCACCCTCGCCACAATCTATCATGAAAAGCTTCTCCCTGATATTCACCACCTGCGACGATGGCAGATGCTGAAGTGTAGGGGTAGCTGAGCCACAGCCCAAAATATTGATTTCAAACTTCTCCATCTACTGTATGTTTATCAGCTTGTGTATCTGTAAACTAAGCTGCCATCTGGGATCTCGAAGAATAAGATCTACACAATATTCGATATTTTTCTTTATCGGTTTATCAGCATCAAAGATTGGACTCAGAAAATATTTATCTGCCTTTGGAAACACCGACACATCAGGAATCTGATCGCCCTCAGCCACAGGTATACGTATTTCATTCACCTTGGGCAGATGGTCTTTTATCGATTCGTATTTTTGCTTCGGACTACAAGTAATATAATCGATCAGGGATGGCACGGGTCTTGTTCCATTTGTCTCAATCGCCTGTTTATAGCCCAAATCTTTGAAATATTGCAGGTGCTCATCTCGCAATTGTATCGTAGGTTCTCCCCCTGTCCAAATGATCCACTGGCAACCAAAAGCTTTAATTTCACTGGCTATTTCTTCTAGAGACATTTCATCACCATGCTCGAAATCTGTATCACAAAATGTGCATTTCAGGTTACACTTAGTCAAGCGTATGAAAATTGAAGCCTCACCTTGTCTTCCTCCTTCTCCTTGCAGAGAGTAGAAGATCTCATTAACAGTCAGCTTCATACCTTGCGGAGGTTTTAGGTGTTTCAGATACGTCTATTGCATAAATTTCTGGAACCATCTCCACAAAAGTATCATAGAGATGTTTTGCCAAATTTTCGGCCGAAGGGTTAAAAGGCAAGAGGTCGTTCAAATGGCGATGATCTAATTTGTCATCAATATATTTTTTGATAATATCCAATTCTCTATAATCTTTCACAAAGCCTGCTTCATTTAGCTTGTCAGACTTCAAATGCACTGTCACCAAGTAGTTGTGTCCATGTAGCCTTGTGCAAGGGTGATCTTTGGGCAATCCACCCAATATATGTGATGCCGAGAAGGCAAATTCTTTACTTATTTTATACATCTTGTTTATATAATCTTATTTCAAAAAATCGTCAAAATATCTAGTAATATGTTCGTGCAAATGTATCCGATCGATGCCAACCACATTGTGCACATGTCCGGGATAGATAAAAAGATCAGGATGCACACCCTCTTTCACTGCCGAACGAAGCAGTTGTGAAGTGTGTTGCATCAGCACCACAGGGTCTTCGTCACCATGAATCAGCAACAAACGTCCTTCCAAATTTCCAATATGATTGAGCATACTGGTTTCTTTATATCCCTCAGGGTTCTCTTGTGGCGAATCCATATAGCGCTCACCATACATTATTTCATAATATTTCCAATCTACAACAGGTCCTCCAGCCACACCCACCTTGAAAACATCAGGATGACGAAGCATCATATTCAGGGTCATGAAGCCTCCATAACTCCAGCCATGCACCCCTATTCTATTAGCATCCACATAAGGCAGTGTTTTTAAGAATTCAACTCCTGACATTTGATCTCTTGTTTCCACAACGCCCAGTTGACGATGTGTTATATTCTCAAATTCAAAGCCTCGGTTGCTTGTCCCTCTATTATCTAGTGTGAAAACAATATAGCCTTTCTGTGCCATAAAAATATCCCATCCTCTGGCTTGTCCCATCCACGAGTTGGTTACCATCTGCGAGTGAGGCCCTCCATAAACATAGATCGCCACTGGATATTTCTTCGTTGCATCCAAGTTGGCAGGAGTCACCATTCTATAATAGAGATCTGTTTTGCCATCATCTGCCTTGATACTTCCCAATGTGATATTTGGCAAAGTCATGCCATCAAATGGATTCTTAGCCTTATAGAATATATTTTGTTTTAATGTTTTACCATCAATCAATGCAAATTCTCCCGGATTGTTTTGTGATGTGTAACTATCCATAAGCATACCTCCTGATGCACTGAGCTTTATTTGATGAACGCCTTCGGCTGTTGTCAGTTTTTGAATTTTATCTTTTTTCAGATTCAATTTATACACTTGTTGCTCCAGAGGACTTCCCTCAGTAGAAGTGTAATATACATGATCACCTTTTTGATCAAAGCCATCGAAAGAGGTTATATCAAACGTACCCTTTGTCAGTTGTTTGATCAGATTACCTTCTACATCGTATAAGTACAAATGATTATACCCATCTCGCTTACTTTGCCAAATGAACTTCGAAGGATCATTTTTCAAAAATACAAGTGAGTGTTCAGGTTCCACATACTTCGGATGCGTCTCTGTAAACAATACCACTTTTTTCTTTCCCGAAGCCACATCATAACTCACTACATTGCAAGTATCTTGCCCTCTATTAAGTTCGGCGATGTAAATTAGTTTTTCATCAGGACTCCATGATATATTTGTCAAATATTTCTCTTTCGGATACCCTGTCTTTAGATATATCGTATCCTGCGTTTCAATATTATATACACCAACACGCACATGATGGCTTTTCAATCCAGCCATAGGATAGATTCGCTCTTTCAGTGTTGCCATCCTAGTCTCTGTATCAACCAAAGGATAAACCCCTACCATCGATTCATCCATCCGATAGAAGGCTAAGTGTTGCCCCTTAGGCGACCAAAAGCTTCCCTTAGAAATACCAAACTCATTCTGATGAACAGATTGACCATGAACTATTTTAGAGTTTTCTTCATTAGTGACAGCTATTTCCACCCCTTCTTTGTTTTGCAAATAAAGATTATTCTCTTTGGTATAAGCGAGGGAAGAACCATCTTCTGAAAAATCGAGATTTTCCATACTTGTAAAAGTATTAAAAGCAGCAACCACTTTTTTATCATCTACATTATATATATAACGATAGTTGATCGTCTTTACCAATAGATTTCTCGAAGTATTAAAAACTTCCACTGAAGACAAACTGCTCAACTGCTCTTTTAGAGGGAGTGCTTGATTGATCTCTTGCAAAGTAGTAAGCGTCTCTTGTTTCGCCCCAGCTTTGAATGGAACAATATGAATGGAATCTCCCTTCTGGAAAGTTAATTGATCGCCACACCAA
This sequence comes from uncultured Dysgonomonas sp., assembly GCA_937995835.1. Taxonomy (GTDB): domain Bacteria; phylum Bacteroidota; class Bacteroidia; order Bacteroidales; family Dysgonomonadaceae; genus Dysgonomonas. The sequence goes on from CALKIV010000102.1 coordinate 43,990, forward strand.
GCCAACTTTTCAGGAGTTTGAGGCACATATTTGCGATACGTCTTTCCTCCTGGAAGTAAATTATCTAATGTCAATGACATTTGTTGACCTTTAGAACCCATAGAGAATAAGGATGCAAGAAAAATTAAAATTATTACTCGTTTTTTCATATATGAATAATCTGTTCAAGACGGCAAAGATAATGATTTTAATAAAGATGTTCTCTATCATTTGCAAAGAGTTGCTTCATTAGACATAGAATGACAAAATTATAATTTAATTTTTTTTAAGTATTTTATAATATAATAACTATCTTTGCCCCATACAATAAACAGAGCGTTTACCCGTTTTGTTTTTAGAAATAAATTGGTAGCAATACATATATCTATATAAAATCATGTTCAAGAACAAGCTGTATATTTTATTTTTGGCTCTTGCTTTTATCACGCTCTTTTTTGCTTGCAAAAAGGAAAAAACGTCTTACGAAGTAAAAGGGAAATTAAATAACGTAAGCGATAGCGTGTTTTTTGCAGCTAGAGAAACACATGACTCAATCTTTGTGGACACTATTAAGATCAATAAGAAAGGGGAATTTTCGTTCACTGGCAACATTGACACCCTCACTATAATTTCACTTTATTTCAAGAGCAATACGGTTAGCCCATACATCCTTGTGGACAAAGGCTGGAAAGTGGAAGTCGACGGAGACATTGACATGCCTGACATGATAGAAGTGAAGGGAGGCCAAGTTAACAATGAGCTCACAGCCTTCAAAAAAGCGAACAAAGAACTTCTGACAGCAAGAAAAGAGCTCTTGAAATACAAAAACACAAAGAGAGGTTCCATTATAGACAGCACTGAAAACAAAGCTGACCATGTGGAAATGAAGAACATAGAATTTGACCTCAACAATATAGCCTCTGAATATGTAAAGAATAATCCGAGAAAGATTTCGAGTGTTATACTTTTGGACAATTTCTTCAAGAATGAAGAATCTTTAGAGCGCTTAACACAAGGTTTAGACCAACTAGAAGGGGTGGCATATGATTTTCCTTTAGCAGTCAAACTTAGAGAATATAGAGACAAAGTGAAGAAATCTGCAGTTAATGCTAGTGCTCCGATCTTCAATCTAAACGACAAAGACAATAACAAGATCTCTCTAACTACTATGAGAGGAAAATATGTCTTAGTTAGCTTCATGTCTACTACCTGTCCTGCTTGCCAAGAATTACTTCCTGATCTGATAAAGGAGTATGATGCCATCAAAAAGGATAAAAAGAATATCGAAATGGTTTCTTTAGTTATAGATGTAGAAGAGAAAGAAATTTCAGACATGCCTGACTTGAAGTCCATTAAATGGCCACTTATCCCCATCAATGGTGGATGGAGCGCAAACATCTTCGACGACTACAATGTAAAAGAAGTACCCTACATGGTTTTAATCTCACCTGAGGGTAAAGTTCTAGAACGTGATGTCCAAGTATTTAATTTAAACGCTAAGCTAAACAGCTACCCTAACATAAAAAAGGAAGAAGAAAAGAAGAACAGAGTAAATCGATTTAAGAAGAATTAACCTTACTAGCTTTTTCTTTAGATTGCCATTAAGCATTAACAATTCTTTATTAATCAAAAGCTTTTTATTATTTTTGCTTGATCGCTTATTTTTCTTTTCACTTTAAACTCAGAAATGCTGGTAAAAGTATTTGGTGCAGCCGTACAAGGCATTGATGCAACTCTAATAACGATTGAAGTAAACTGTACTAAAGGCATAAAATTCATGCTCGTAGGTTTACCGGATGCGTCTGTGAAAGAAAGTCATGAACGCATCATTTCAGCATTACAAGAAAACGGTTATAAATTTCCCAGACAACAAGTCATCGTCAACATGTCTCCTGCAGACATTCGCAAGGAAGGAGCATCTTATGACCTTCCCTTAGCTATTGGCGTTCTGGGAGCATCAGAAGCAATCAACTCAGACAAGCTACAAGATTACATGATTATGGGTGAGCTTTCTCTCGACGGCTCTCTTCTACCAATAAAAGGCGCTTTACCTATTGCCATAAAAGCGAGAGAGCTAGGATTTAAAGGCCTTATCTTGCCAAAAGAAAATGGCAAAGAAGCGGCTGTGGTCAACAATCTAGATGTCTATGCCGTGGAGAATATAAAGGAAGTCATTGAGTTCATTAACGATGAAAGAGAACTGACACCAATCCATATTGATACCAGAAGTGAATTTAACAATGCTCAACAAGATTTCGACTTCGATTTTTCAGACGTCAAAGGTCAGGAAAGTGTAAGACGAGCTTTAGAAGTGGCTGCTGCAGGTGGGCATAATCTGATCATGGTAGGACCTCCAGGAGCAGGAAAATCTATGATGGCTAAGAGAATTCCATCCATCTTGCCACCTTTCACTTTGCACGAAGCATTGGAAACAACAAAGATCCACAGCGTATCCGGAGCTATTTCCAAAGACACGTCCTTGATGCTTCAACGCCCCTTCAGGCATCCTCATCACACCATTTCGGATGTCGCTTTGGTAGGAGGAGGTGCTTATCCACAACCCGGAGAAATAAGCTTGGCTCATAATGGTGTCCTTTTTCTTGACGAGCTTCCCGAATTTAGTAGAAATGCCTTAGAGGTGCTCCGTCAACCTTTGGAAGACAGAAACATCACTATCTCTAGGTCTAAATACACAGTGGTTTATCCTGCTAGTTTCATGCTTGTGGCATCGATGAATCCATGCCCATGTGGCTACTACACACATCCAGATAAGGAGTGTCTATGTGGAAGCAGTGTCGTTCAACGGTACTTGAATAAAATATCAGGACCTTTACTTGATCGTATTGATATACAAACAGAAATCATCCCAGTTCCCTTTGAAAAAATTTCAGAAAAAACTGAAGCAGAATCTAGTAATGCCATTCGCGAACGAGTAGTGAAAGCTAGAGCAATTCAAAGTGATAGGTTTAAAGATGAAGAAGGCATTTACTGCAATGCGCAAATGCCTCCAAAATTATTAACAAAATATGCTTCGCCAGATGAAGCTGGACTGAAACTGCTAAAAATGGCGATGGAAAAACTTAGTCTTTCGGCTAGGGCTTACGATAGAATCTTGAAAGTATCGCGCACGATTGCCGATCTTGATCATTCGGAAACTATTTTATCAAAACATATAGCTGAAGCCATCAGTTATCGTAACTTAGACCGTGAAAATTGGGCTACCCATTAAACAAAATATAAAATATTAAGATACTTATGAAGTTTACAGCATTGAGCAACTCAATATTCGAGAGAGTGATAAAAGAATATCACGTGAAAGATAATGTAGATACTCCAATCAACAATCCTTTTGAATTAAAAAGTATTGATTACTATCTATATCTTAAAAACTGGATCGACACCGTGCAATGGCACTTGGAAGACATCATCAGAGACCCGAACATAGAGCCTGTAGAGGCTTTGAAAATCAAACGAAGAATAGACAAGTCTAATCAAGACAGAACAGACCTTGTGGAATTGATCGACAGCTACTTCCTTGACAAATACAAAGAAGTGAAAGCTAAAGAAGATGCCAAAATCAATACAGAAAGTCCTGCATGGGCAATTGACCGTCTGTCTATCCTAGCACTTAAAATCTATCACATGCAACAAGAAGTGGACAGAACAGACACCACTGAAGAGCATAGAATAGCTTGTCAAAAGAAACTAGATATCCTTTTGGAGCAAAGAGTGGATCTATCGACTGCTATCGAAGAATTATTAAAAGACATCGAGGAAGGTAGTAAATACATGAAAGTTTATAAACAAATGAAAATGTATAACGACCCTAATCTTAATCCTGTATTATATAGCAAGAAATGATTTTAGAGCCTCCCCTGATTATTATATCTAACCTTAATTTGTACTAGAAATGGCTAAGATCTTAGTTATTAGAACGTCTTCACTAGGAGATGTGGCCATGCTTGTCCCAGTGATCTATTCTGTAGCTTCTCGCTACCCGCAAGATCGCTTTGTAGTGATGACTCGTCAAGCCTTCACGCCCTTGTTCAGCTCTTTGGGCTTCAACATTAGTTGCTGTCCTCTAGATACTCGCAAGCGACATAAAGGTTTTCTGGGGCTTCTAAAAATATTATGCAAAGCCAATGGACAGGGGTTTTCACATGTGGCTGATATGCACGACGTTTTACGTTCTAAAATCATACGCACTGTAATGCGCTTCACTTTCACTAGAGTAGCCAAAATAGACAAAGGACGTGCCGAAAAGAAGCTGATACTTCAAACTAAAGATGTAGCCTTCCCTTTAAAATCTACCATCGACCGTTATTTCGATGTTTTTGCAAAGCTAGGCTTCCCTGCTGAAATGATTTTTGATAATCTCTTCAGTTTCAAAACTAGAGAATTCAGATACTTAAAGAATATAGTAACAGAAAAGACTGGCACATGGATTGGTATTGCTCCTTTTGCTCAGCACAAAGGAAAAGTACTTCCAGAGGAGCAGATGGATATATTGATAGAAACTCTTTCTAAGCGACCTAACACCTCTATCTTTCTGTTTGGAGCCGGAAAGAAGGAAACCGGAAAAATAGAAGCTTGGGCTAACAAATACCCCAACATCATAAAACACTCAGGGAAGGTAAATCTAGAATTAGAGTTATTGCTAATCTCCTATTTAGATGTCATGATCTCGATGGATTCGGCAAATATGCATCTTGCCTCATTAGTGAAAGTACCTGTGGTCTCCATTTGGGGGGCTACCCATCCATCATTAGGCTTCTATGGCTTTAATCAAGACATCAATAATGCTGTGCAAGTGGAGCTTGACTGTCGTCCATGCTCTGTTTATGGAAATTTGCCTTGTGCTTACGAAGGAGAAAGACACTACAAATGCTTGAAGGAAATCAATATTCAAATGATATTGGATAAAGTTGAAAAAGTTTTAGAAATAAAAGAATCATGAAGATAGCTATTCTTTCACCCTTTTACCCCTATCGAGGCGGAATTGCACAATTCAGCGATAGATTATATCAAGAATTGGTGAAAGAACATGAAACCAAAGTATTTTCATACTCAAAACTTTATCCAAGTTTTCTCTTCCCGGGTAAGACGCAATATGTGCCAAATCCGGAACCGAATCCTGATCTGCCAAGTGTTCAGGTCTTAAGCTCCACCAATCTGTTTAGTTATAGCAGAACAGCAAAGGCAATCAACGAATACAATCCGGATGTATTATTGGTAGCCTACTGGATGCCTTATTTGGCAGTAGCTCTTAGCCGAGTCTGTGCCAAGCTTAACAAAAACATTAAGATAATAGGTTTGGTACACAATGCCATTCCGCACGAAAAGTCAGTGATCAACAGGCCTCTAACCAGCCTTTTCTTCAACCATTGCCACGCATTTATTTGCATGAGCCAGCACGTTAAGAATGACCTGATGGAATTGGGTATCAAGGCTCCCATCTTGGCCTTAGAACATCCAATCTACGACCACTATCCTAGCAAAATCGATCGGAGTCTCGCTTGCCAAAAACTTGATATCGACAAGAATAAGAAAACGATTCTTTTCTTTGGATTGATCAGAGCATACAAAGGCTTAGATTTGCTCATTGAGGCTATGAGTCACTTAGATGATTCGTATCAACTCGTCATCGCTGGAGAATGCTATGGCAGTTTCACTTCCTATAAGGAACTGATAGAGCTTTCGAAGAATAAGGACAACATTAAAGTATGGAATCAATATATACCGGACGAAGAGGTTACTGACTTTTTCTCTGCCACTGACGCCCTGATTCTCCCCTATCATTCTGCCACTCAAAGTGGTGTGGTGGCAATAGCTTACCAAATGGGGATTCCTATTGTAGCAACAAATGTTGGCTCATTAGGAGATACCGTGAGAGACTCTAAAATAGGAATCGTTGCCACAGATACAACGCCCGAGTCTATCGCTCAGGCAATAACAAATTTCTTTGCAAGCAATGAGCTAGATTCTTTTAGAAAGAATCTAGAAAAAGAAAAAATAAGACTCTCTTGGCACAGCTTCGTAGAAGCCGTCATAGCATTCACCTCTAAGTTGTGAGAAAAGTATGTACATCCGTTGGAGATAAAATAAAACACGAAATATAATAGTGTTATCTTTAAATGTTTTACTAATTTTGCAGTTGTAAAATATAATATGACTCTTTAATTTTTTTCATTAATGGAAGAAGTCCCGTTTAAAATTTTTTCAGGAACAAAATCTCGTTATTTAGCTGAAAAAATATGCGAATCCTTAGGTTGCCCACTTGGCGAGATGTCAGTAGAACACTTTGCTGATGGAGAATTTTCAGTTTCATACGAAGAATCCTTACGTGGCCGACAAGTATTTTTAATCCAATCCACTTTTCCCAATGCAGACAATCTTCTCGAATTACTTCTGATGATTGATGCAGCTAAACGTGCTTCTGCTCGTTCTATCGTGGCAGTTATTCCGTACTTCGGATGGGCACGCCAAGACAGAAAAGACAAACCACGTGTAGCTATTGGTGCTAAACTTATAGCAGACATGCTAGCCGCAGCCGGAATTAGCCGATTGATAACCATGGATTTACATGCTGATCAAATCCAAGGGTTCTTTGATGTCCCTGTCGATCACCTCTATGCTTCAGCCATCTTCTTAGAGTACATCAAATCTTTAGACAACAAAGATAATCTGGTGATTGCTACTCCTGATGTTGGAGGTAGTAAGCGCGCAAGCTCTTATGCAAAATATCTAGAAGTACCTATGGTCATTTGCTACAAGCTAAGAAAGAAAGCAAACGAAATAGCTGAGATGCAAGTCATTGGAGACGTTTCTGGCATGGATGTCATTTTGATTGATGACATCGTAGACACAGCAGGAACCATCACCAAAGCTGCCGATATGATGTTGGCACAAGGAGCTAGATCTGTAAGAGCACTAGCTAGTCACGCAGTAATGTCTGATCCTGCATCACAACGAGTAATGGAATCAGGATTAACTGAAATGGTTTTCACTGACAGTATTCCATACTCAAAAGAATGTGAAAAAGTAAAAATTCTTTCAGCAGCAGGAATAATTGCACATACCATCAAAAGAGTATGCAGCAACGAATCAATCAGCTCTCTATACGTGCTGTAAACGCTGTCGATAGATATTTTTCATACAATATATAAGTGGGAAATTATATTTCCCACTTTTTGTTTACCAATATATTTTATCAAACCGAAATAGCATATTACAAAATTTGTATATATCCACAAATAGAGATATTTTTGCTTTGTTCTTAATAAAAAAACATTAGTTCAGTTACACTAATTTTATATAATGAAAGTTCATCAAGAAGGGCGTGGCGTATTAGCAATATACTCTATCACATTGATAGTATTGAATGCCGCATTGTATTATTTTTTCCATTTAACAATTCTTTCTGCAATAGTAGGAATTGCTTCTTTAGCTTTTTTCCTAGTCGTTCTAAACTTCTACCGTAGTCCCTATCGTAGATTTAAGGGAGAGACCGAAAACACAATCGTGTCATCGGCAGATGGAAAAATTGTAGCCATAGAAGAAGTCTATGAAGAAGAATATTTTAAAGACAAGAGAATTCTTGTTTCTGTTTTCATGTCTCCGTTCAATGTACATGCCAATTGGTATCCCATCAATGGTAAAGTACTGAAATCGGTTCATCATGATGGACGCTTCAAAGCAGCCTATCTCCCAAAATCGAGTACAGAGAATGAACGTTCTACTGTTGTACTAGAAACAGAAGACGGCAAAAATCAGTTACTCCTTAGGCAAGTTGCCGGAGCTATGGCACGACGGATCGTCACTTATGCACAAGTAGGCGACGAAGGGCATATAGACGAACATTTAGGATTCATTAAATTAGGGTCAAGAGTAGATCTTTATCTCCCTCTAGGCACTGAAATTTTGGTCGAAATGGATCAAAAGGTAACAGGAAATCAAACCGTCATAGGTAAATTTAAGTGATCAGAAAATGAAAAAGCACGTACCTAATTTACTAACATCGTTAAACCTATTTTCTGGCTGTATAGCTGCTGTGGTTGCATTACAGGCAGACTTATCCATGCTTCCATGGGTTCTTTTTTGGGTAATCATCGCTGCCTTATTCGACTTTTGCGACGGTTTTGCAGCTAGACTACTAAAAGCGTACTCCCCTATTGGAAAGGAACTAGATTCATTAGCTGATTGTATCAGTTTTGGTTTTGTTCCCGCAGCCGTTGTTTTTCGGGTACTGCAAACACAGGTGCACATAATCACCAATAATCAGTTATTAATAGACTATCTTCCATACATTGCATTCTTATTAGCCATATTTTCAGCTTTACGTTTAGCTAAGTTTAATGTTGACGAAAGGCAAACAGAATCATTCATTGGATTAAACACTCCTGCAAATGCTCTCTTTTGGGTTAGTTTCTGTGTAGGAATCATGGAACGCACAGCGGATGGCTTGATGAATTTTCACTCAGGTTTGGTCTATACAATACTTGTTGGGGTGATCGTATTCTCGATACTGATGGTTTCGGAATTACCTATGTTCTCCTTGAAAATTAAAAGTTTGAAATTTAAAGATAATATACAGCGATACTTTTTGGCTGCATTTATTCTTGTCTTAATACCGTTTGCAGGCTATCTTAGCATCGCTGCAGGTATACTCTTATACATTGCTCTATCGATAGGCAATGAAAGATTTAGCGAATCAGAGAAATAAAAACAGTTTAAACAACAGTTTTTATCTGCTATAATTTGGCTGTAAAAATAAAAATTCGTATTTTTGCAACCGATTTGAGAGAATAACTCTTCTCAATATTCAGGTCCTATAGCTCAGTTGGTTAGAGCACCTGACTCATAATCAGGGGGTCACA
>CALKIV010000103.1 GCA_937995835.1 uncultured Dysgonomonas sp.
TATTCTCCAGCAGGTACATCAATTGTTATATCTTGTGCTTCTTCTGCAAGACTGATATTTTCTCCTTCTTGCACAAAAGCAATTGGGGTTGCTATTGCTTTACCAGCGTCGTCAGATCCTGTCGAGTGGTTGTATTGACGACCAGTAGTGCTCAACTTGATCTTTTTAGTAGTAGCTGCTGCTCCATTATCCACTATCGCAATCCAACGATTGTTTGATCTATCATAGGTCATTTCGGCTTCTATATCTCCACCAATAGTTAATGTAGGTAGTAATAATGCTGACCATTGCTCCGCCTTAGTATCTACGATAGTGTAATAGCAACCAGACTCAAGAGGGAACCAAAAATTCCAGCTACTAGCTTCAGAGGATAATATGAATGCATTACCATCTATAGGTAGATTACCCCATGTCTTGCCATCACCCTCCTGCAAGAAGAAATTATAATATCCTCCAACACCCATGAAGCCAGTGTATTTTCCATCCGAAAGAGGAGAATAAAGGCTTAGTGCTGTTTCCGCTTTATCTTTATCGAGAACTTTTCCAAGAGTCATATCTATTTCATAGGCTGTCACATTCACTTCTACAACATTACTATAAACAGAAGAAATATTTTTCCCAGTTGTGGAACTTAGCCTAAAGAAAATAGGAGTAGCTTGATTCGGGCTTAAACCTAGATTCTTTGCTAATGCATTGAGTTCCGAACCTGTATAAGCTACCGACAGTTCATTTTTTTCCGTTTCTACTACGTTTTCACTAAAATCCTGTTTGGTAGATGCTTGCACAAATGTAGAAAGTACATCTGGAGCTGACATATTGGGATCACTAATACTTAGTGTAGCCTTAGCCCATGCCAAAGAAAGTACAACTTGTTTACTGTTTTCTTGTGCCAATATCACATTGCTAGTTGTAGCAATCAAGTCGCTACCATCTATGCTAGACATATATATCGTATCTCCGCTATCATTGCACGACCCTAATAGAAATAGAGCAAAGAAAAAAGCGAAGAAATAGCGTATTTTTTTCATAATATTCATAACTATTAATAGGTTAATAATTTTCATTGTATAGGTTTGGATTAGCAGTCAGATCGGTTTGAGGTATGGGATAGATATTATATTTAGAATTAACAGATCTACCTTCCTTTACACCACCTTTCCACTGCCATGTATAAGATGCTGATGTAAATTTGCCAAAACGAATAAGGTCGGTACGGCGTACACACTCCCAATATAATTCGCGAGCACGTTCATCTAGGAAAAAGTCTACAGTCATATCTGCTGCTACAAGTTTCCCTTTTGTACTGTAATTGCTTGCAAAAGCTCTCTCTCGCAATAAGTTTACATAGCCCAATGCCTCGTCTACACTTGCACCTGTTCCCCCTCTTGCCACCGATTCAGCAAGCATCAAATATACATCAGCTAGACGAAACAGAGGAAAATCTGTATTGACTCCACCATCTACTGTGTTGGATGCAACTACTCCAGCATCTGTTATATTCGTCCATTTTTCTACAAAATATCCATTAGCCTGACTATCAATCTTGTCAAGATATTGTGTTTGTCCTTCCGTAAAAAACATTCCTCTTCCGTCTTCTTCCTTGAAAAGAGATGATACTTCGCCACGTACACGAAACATTCCCCAACCACTTGTCACACCATAATCCGAGGCTTTTTGATACTCAGAAGTATTGCTTACTGCGCCACAAATGATGTAAGTAGTACTTCCCCACGATATGGTGTGAGTAGCATCAACAGGTAGTGCAAAGATTATTTCATTGGTTCGTTTATGATTGTCGGCATTAAAAAGTTTTGAATACGCTGGCTCTAATGTATAACCTTCGGCTATTATCTTTTTACAATATTCTATACAGTCTGTATATCGTTGTGCTTTTGTATATACTTCGGCATTCAGATATAATTTTGCCAACAATGCATAAGCAGCTCCTTTAGGTGCACGACCATATTCGCATTCCGTTCTGCTCAATAATTCGCTATCTATGTCTTTTAGTTCTGTTTCTATAAACTCGAATACTTTTTTAGCTTCATAACGTGGTGGTATGTATATACCTACCGGGTCTGCCTCGGTAACAAAAGGGATGTCATGAAACAAATCTAATGCATGATAATATGCCAATGCTCGGATAAAACGAGCTTCTGCTCTATAGTGGCGAATCTGAGTTTGATCTGCTTCGCTAAAGCCTGCGATTTTATCATCAGTTGCATTTCGCAAAAATTCGTTGCATAGGGCAATATTATAAAATATTCTGTAGTACATATCTGATACCCAAGGGTCATTAGCATCCCATGACATGAAAGTCAAATTTCTCACATTATCACCTTCGAGCCAAGTAGAAGCTACCTCGTCAGTTGCAGATTGTTGCAAATTGAAGTAACAACGCATATAATCTTCACCACTGTTGCTGCTAAGATCGCTGTTCCCTCCTCCCTTCTCTTGTCCAGTAGTAACGAAGGCAACATATAGTTTGCCCAACACAGCCTTATAGTTCTCAACAGAAGTATACACATCTTTTGAGGTAGTCTCGGTATGCGGATATTGATCGAGATCATCGATACAAGAGCTCATCCCTAGAATTGCAATTGTGACAATTGTATATAATATTTTTTTCATGATTTTGTTCTTTAGTCTAAAATTAAAAATCTAAGCCTATTCCAATAGAATAGATGCGTGGACGTGGATAGAAAGACATGTCTACTCCATTAGGTACTTCTGGGTCTACCCCACTATACTTGGTGATGCAGAATACGTTTTGAACCATTGCATTCACTTTCAGTCCAAACCAATTATTTACCTTTCCAAAGTTGTAGCCCAAAGTCAGATTATCCATTTTAAGGAATGAGGCATTTTCGACATAATAGTCCGATAGATATTGGCGACTATTAAACCCTGTTTTCAAATAGCTACTACTTACATTATTTAGCTGATAATCATTGTAGCTCACTGTACCCCAAGCTCCAGTATTCATTGCTGTTCCGTTGTACACATAATTACCAACATTGGCACGCAGGCTTGTGCTTAGACTCCATTTCTTATATCGTACAGAAGTACTGAATCCGAATATAAAGTCGGGGGCAGGCGACTTGTACCTATATAAGTCTTCCGAATTGATTTGTCCATCATTATTCAAATCGGCATATGCTCCTTCTATT
>CALKIV010000104.1 GCA_937995835.1 uncultured Dysgonomonas sp.
ATGAACAACGACGAAGAACTATTGGAAGAAGTTGTGGTTGTGGCATATGGAACAGTAAAGAAGGGAGCTTTTACTGGTTCTGCTGCAGTTGTTGATAATAGTATAATAACTAAAACACCTGTAACATCTTTTGAAAAAGCTTTAGAAGGTGCATCCCCAGGTATTCAAGTAACTAGTACAACTGGGCAACCAGGAGCTGCTACCAATGTACGTATTAGAGGTATTGGTTCTATCTCAGGGGATAGTTCACCTTTATATGTTATTGATGGTGTGCCAATTCAGTCAAGTTCAAACTCTTCTGGAAGAAAAGGGAGTGACAGTGATTTTAGCCGAGTAGGAGATACTTACAATCCTTTGTCTTCATTGAATAGTGAAGATATTGCAAGTCTGACAGTTCTGAAAGATGCTAGTGCTGCTTCACTATATGGATCAAGAGCTGCTAATGGGGTAATATTGATTACAACTAAAAAAGGTGCAGCAGGAAAAGCTAAAATTAACTTCAAATCTCAATTTGGAGTATCAAAAAGGCCTAATCGTGGATATGACTTCATGAGTGGTGGCCAAATCTATAAGCACTATTGGGATGGTGCTATGTTAGCTAGTGAGGGAAATGGAAAGACTGCAGCGGAAAGAGCTATTGCAGCTAATACTGAAGCCAAAGGTTCTTTCTCTGGATTCAATCCATACAACTACATCAATCCTATTAATGCTGATGGCAATTTAGCGACGTTTCAAAATGCAAATGGACAAGATGAAATAGCTAGACTAATGTATGATACTGATTGGATGGATGAAGTATACAGAACTGGAAAATCGCAACAATATGATTTAAGCATTTCTGGAGGTAACACAGCTACTCAATATTATGTTGGTTTAGGTTATCTTAAGCAAGATGGTATTGTTATTGCTTCTGGATTGGAGCGATATTCAGGACGTGTTAACTTGACAACTGAAGCTGCTAGCTGGTTGAAAGTTGGTGCTAATACTACTTTCTCGTTGACAGATCAATCTACTCCTAACTCAGATGGGGGAGGTTCTAGTGCTATCGTGCACTCTATGGCAATGCCAGGTACAATTCCAATGTATCAATTGGATGATGATTTTCAAATCAAACATGATCCTTTAACTGGAGAAGCCTTGTATAACTATAAAAATCCTATTTATAATAATATGAATGGGGTAGATCTTGCAAAAAGAGATAAGTATAAAACTAGAACATATAGAGCATTGATCAATCCATGGGCAGAAGTTAGACCAATCCAAAATTTGGTATGGACGACTAATATGGCATATGACTATAATAACATGGATGAGACTCAATGGTATAATCAGCATTATGGTAATGCTGCATCGCAAAATGGTCGTTTGTATAAATATTCTATCTGGAACAATACGATGACTTTATCGACCAATGCTGCTTATGACTATAAGTTGTTAGATGATCATCACTTTAATTTTATGGTAGGTGCTGAGTTCTATAACAATACTATGAAGCGTATCATGTCTCATTCCTCAGGATTTCCTCCAGCTTTTGATATCATAGAAATAGGAGCTGGTGCTGTGCCTGAAAAAGGAGAGTCTGTGACAAGAAAAGAAAACATGAACTCTTTCTTTGGACGTTTAAATTATGATTATTTAGAGAAATATTATTTGTCATTTAGCTTGAGAACAGATGGTTCGTCTCGTTTTGGTAAAGACAACAAATATGGAACATTCTGGAGTGTTGGTGGTAACTGGCGTATTTCTTCAGAAGATATGATGGCTTCTACTAGAGACTGGTTACATGACTTGAAATTAAGAGCTAGTTATGGGTCTTCTGGAGCTAAAGATGGTATTGGTAGATATGACTCTTACGGCTTATATTTGTCAGGTTTCAACTATGTTAGATATCCTGGTGTACTTTGGAATCAATTAGCTAACCCTAATCTGAAATGGGAAAAGTCTATGAACCTGAATGTCGGTATAGATTACAACCTATTTGGACGTGTATATGGTAGTTTAGAGGTTTTCCAGAAAAAATCTTCTGACATGCTGTTGTCCTTGCCTTTGGCGCCATCTGTGGGCTTGAGTACTTATACTGTAAATCAAGGTAATGTTAAAAACACTGGACTAGAGTTCAGTGCAACTTCAGTGAATGTTAGAACTCCTGACTTCCTTTGGGAAACATCTTTCAACTTAACTCATGTAAAAACAGAAATCTATGACTATCCACTGAAAGAAAGTGTTAGATCCTATCATATCTGGACAGATGGATATAGTATGAATGAATTTTATATGCAAGAATGGGCAGGTGTAGACAAGCAAACTGGTGCCCCATTATGGTACAAGGATGTAAAAGATCCAGAGACAGGTAAGGTTATTGGTCGTGAAACAACTAGCCAATACACTGCTGCAACTAAATATAAACAAGGGTCTGGTAATCCAACTTTATTCGGTAGTTTGTCAAATAGCTTAAGTTATAAAGGGCTTGATTTCTCATTTATGTTTACTTATCAGTTTGGAGGAAAAATATATGATGCCTACGAAGAGTTTTTTCTTAATGATGGAGCTAAAAAGGGACATCAAATGGTGGTTGAAGCTTTAGATAGCTGGACTCCTGATAATGTGAATGCAAGTAATCCAAAATTTGTTATTGGAAACACAAGTAATTCTAACAAAATATCGTCTAGATTCTTACATAAATCTGATTTTATTAAATTTAAGAATATTACTTTAGGTTATACTCTTCCTAAACGTTTGACATCAAAAGTGTTTATAAACTCTGTTAGACTATTTGGTTCTGTGGAGAATGTAGCTCTATGGACACTAGACTCTGATTATAAAGGTTATGATCCAGAGCTAGCAGGGGCTAATGGTTTGTTAGATGGAAGAGGTACTGTAGCCATCCCTAGAACTGTTTTGTTTGGTTTATCATTAACACTGTAAAAAAGCAATCATGAAATTATTTAAATATATAGCTGGTATTTCAATAGGGATTTCACTTCTGGTGTTTCCTTCTTGTGATACAGAATTAAACTTGCTTCCTTCTACTGATATTGAAGAGGAAGTAACTTTTCAAACACTAGAAGGTGCTGAAGCAGCACTAAATGGGGCATATCGTTGTCTGCGTGTTAGTGAGTATAATCACTATAATATCAATCACCTATTCTTTATTCCTGAAGTAATGGGAGATGATATGTTTATATCAAAGAATAGCAATTATGGTAGATATAAAAATGAATATGAGTATTCTGTTATACCATCAGTAACACAAGCTACAGAGACATGGGCTACCCCTTATCTTCTGATTGCAAATACTAATCTAATTATCAATGGTATGGGAGAATTACCTGATAGCGATAAGAAGACTAGTATCTTAGGACAAGCTCATGCTTTACGTGGATATATGTATCACTTTTTGGTGCGCTTATTCGCCCAGCCTTACAGCGTAAATCCTGATGCTCCAGGAGTGGTGTTAAGAGAAGTTGTGTCTACTGCACCTGTAAAACGTTCTACAGTTAAGGATGCATATACGCTAATTGTAAATGATTTGGAGTTTGCTGCAAAAAATTTGAAACCAGGAAGTGATAAAGCTCTTATTGATCAAAAAGCAGCGCAAGCGTTATTAGCCAGAGTTTATCTAGATATGGGTGCTGAGTATGCTGATAAAGCTGTAGATATGGCACAAAAGGCTGTTGATGGTAAAAAATTGATGGATCAAGATGCATATATCACAGAAGAGTTTTCTTCAATAAATTCAGAGACATTTTGGTCATTTTCGACTGTGAGTGGAAATCATGGAGGATATTTATCAGTTGCCTCATTTTATTATCTAGCAGGTGGTGGAAACTATATCAAGAAAGCCGATGGAAGCTATGAGGTGGATAAAGAAGGTAATAAGGTTATCAATTATACTGACGTTATAGATGGTTATAATTCAATGAAAGTATCTAAAAACTTTATTGAAATGTTTGATGACAAAGATGTTAGAAAGAAACTTTTCCCTAAGATAAAGGAAAAGAAAAATCCAGCAGATCCAAATGATGATACAATGATTGAAACGCAAGACTTCCTGAGCTACGAAAATGAATATTTTACGACTAAACATCGTCATAAAGAAGGTGCACTTGGAATTGCGGATTTGAATATGATTCGTGCTGCTGAAATGTATTTGATTATAGCAGAGGTTGAAGCTGATAGGAATCAATCAGGTAAAGCCAAAGATGCATTGAATGTATTGAGAGAAGCACGTGGTCTTGACAAGTTTGAAGGAACAGGACAGGCTTTAGTGGACGCAATTCAATTGGAAAGAAGGTTTGAACTATTCGGTGAAGGTCATAGAATTTTCGATATGAAACGTCGCAAACAACCATTGAATAGAGTGGGACTACAAGGGCATTGGGCAAAGAATGTAGAAGTGATTCCTGCCAATGATAATATCTTTAGCTTCCCAATACCTCAAAAAGAGTTTGATGGAAATAAAGAACTGAAATTTCCTGAAGATCAAAATCCAGGATATTATTGATCTATATAGTATATTGAATATGAGAGAGATTGCTTTTCGGAGCAATCTCTCTTCTTATTTTATCTTAAATTGTTCTTCTTTTTCAACCCAGATTTGTTACCTTTGAAGTGTACAATTAATTTATTAGTCCATATTATTATGATACAAGAAATAATAGTATATGCAATAGGTATAGCTGTCGCAATTTTTTTATTGTCTAAAGTATACAAAGCGCTCTTTAGTAAGAAAGAAAAACAAGGTTTAGGATGCTCTTGCCATTGTAGCAGCACACAATACAGCAAAAAAGGCAAGAGAATTAGTTTTTAAATTTGTTTATTATAAAAGAATACTCTATATTTGAAATAGAGAGATACGAGAATATTTTGGTCGTGTTGGTCGATCGGGAAACTCATCAAGTAAATAGTTATACCGAGACCAGTTGTCAGAGCTAATGGCGGGCCACACCTTCGGGTTGCGCAAGCACAAGTGGATTACAAAGGTTCTAACACACTCAAACCCTGTTTTTAGGAGTTTCGGCATTTCCACCAATGCGGCCTTTATATATAAAAAGCGTGAAGTTAATTCTTCACGCTTTTTTTGTATCCTATAACTTGCCCTTATTATATCTAAATCGTACAAAAACACATTATATTGAACTATTATGCCTTTTAAGTTAAACGATTAATGTTGTAATTTGTGACTGTTACCTTAGTTGTTAAGTTTAAATTTAGACCTATGAAAAAATGTACAATGCTATTTTCACTAATCAGTTTAGTAATCCTTCTGACCTCTTGTGGCAAAGATGAAAAATCTATACTCATGTGGTATACGTCTCCAGCTGAAAATTTTGATGAGGCACTACCTCTAGGAAATGGACGCTTGGGTGTGATGGTTTATGGAGGTGTAGAGAAAGAGAAATTTAATATCAATGAAGAAACGCTTTGGGGAGGAGGGCCTGCTAAAAGTGTCTCTAAGCCAGAATTATCACAGCATCTTCAAAAAGTGAGAGCTGAGCTTTTTGCCGAGAAATGGCAAGATGCTTCTCGTACACTTAGAAATTTGCAAGGAGCAAATGCCAATTCATATGTGCCATTAGCTGACTTACATCTAGAACAAGATGTAAAAGGAGAAGTGACGGATTATGTTCGGACTCTTGATCTGGCAACAGCTGTTGCAACGACTTCCTTTGTTGTAGATGGGGTGAAGTATGAGAGAAAAATATTTGTATCAAAGCCGGCTGATATTATCATTATACGGCTTACAGCATCGGAAGAAGGAAAACTTAATTTTTCACTATTTGGCGATACTCAGTTCGAGGGGGCGAATGTTGAAAAGATAGGACAAAACGAATTTGTATTGAATGGACAATTACCATATAGAATTGATACGAATCGAAGAATTCCTCTTCAAGAAGTGTCAGAAGAGGGTGAAAGAGGAATGCGTTATCAGTTGAGAGTGCGAGCCGTTGATATGAGTGGAAATAGTAATATTGTGACAGATGAAAAATTGAACGTCTTGGGGGCAACAGATGTTCTGCTTTATGTCTCTGCAGCAACCAGTTATAATGGATATGACAAGAGACCGGATACGGAAGGGGCAGATGAAAGTAAACTTTCGGCAGATTATTTAGGTGCTGCTGTTAAATTGGATTATACCAAACTGCTGAAAGATCATATTGCAGATTATCAGACATTTTTTAATAGAGTGAAGCTTGATTTGGGAGAGACAGATGAGGCTATAAAACAATTGCCTACTGATGAGCGTCTTAAGAAATATAAAGAAGGAGGGAAAGACCCTGAATTTGAAACCTTATACTTTGATTTTGGTCGCTATTTATTGATTTGTTCTTCTCGTCCCGGGGGAATTCCTGCCAATCTGCAAGGAATTTGGAACGATAAGCAAAGACCTTCGTGGGGAAGCGAGTTTACGACAAATATAAATGTTCAAATGAATTATTGGCCTGCAGCTATGCTTAATCTGTTGGATATGGAAGAGCCGTTGCTTGATCAGATAGAACGTTGGGCTGTGAATGGTGAACAAGTTGCCAGAGATTATTATAACATGGGAGGTTGGACGGTGCACCATAATTCGGATATTTGGGCAGTGGCTAATCCTGTCCAAGGAGATCCTAAGTATGCAAACTGGGCGCTTGGCTCGCCTTGGTTGTGTCAACATCTTTTCTGGCACTACCAGTTTACAATGGATAAGGAATATTTGAAGAATAGAGCTTATCCTTTGATGAAAGGGGCAGCTGAGTTTTGCGACGATTGGTTGGTGTTGAAAGATGGGTACTATGTAACTGCTCCGTCAACCTCGCCCGAGAATGTTTTTATTGATAATCATGGAAATAAGGGTGTTGTGACGATAGCCTCTACGATGGATATGCAAATCATTTGGGATCTGTATAATAATCTGATTGAGGTCTCGGAAGTATTAGGAGTGGATGATGAGTTGCGAAAAAACTGGGTAGAAAGGCGTGATAAGCTTTTTCCGATGAGAATTGGAAAAGCGGGTAACTTGATGGAATGGTATGGAGATTGGGAGGATGAAGATCCAGAACACAGGCATGTTTCCCACTTATTTGGATTGCATCCCGGACGTCAAATTTCTCCGCTGGAGAATATGGATTTGGCACAAGCAGCCATAAAAACACTAGAGGTGAGAGGAGATGGAGGCACAGGATGGAGTAAGGCTTGGAAAATTAACTTTTGGGCGAGGCTATTGGATGGAGATCATGCTTACAAAATGTATCGTGAACTTTTGACGACTTCCACATTGATCAACTTGTTTGATACACATCCACCATTTCAGATCGATGGAAATTTTGGAAGCATAGCAGGAGTAGTTGAGATGTTGCTTCAAAGTCACATGAATGAATTACATCTTTTGCCAGCGTTGCCCAAAGAGTGGAGAGCTGGAAGTATAGGGCAGATGTTAGCTAGAGGTGGATATGCTGTGAGTATGGAGTGGCACGATAATTCATTATATAAGGCAACTGTTACATCGAAAATCGATAATAAATGTGTGATAAGGACAGATGTTCCAATTCAGATTAAGAATATGGAGACTGAGACTGTGAGAGAAGGTAAATATTATATAACAAGCTTTGATGCCAAAAAGGGGAACAAGTACGAAATTGTGAAAATTTAGAATCGCTGAAGGTGTTCTTCTTATCGCTTAATAAGATCGTGTTTTAAAACTTTTTTATAGAGAACACGATCTTTACTGTTGATAGCACAAAAAACATTAGGCTCGTTGAACTGATAAAGTTTAGGTGTGAAATGTAAAATTAAATCTAGTTGCGATGCTTTTATCTAAATTGGAATAATTCTGAAAACTAATTTATAAAAATGTATATTTGTAATAATTTTCGATGAAATGAAATTTTAAATATAAAGAATCTAAAATATGTTTTCAGGAATTGTAGAAGAGTGTGCACCTATCGTAGCACTGAAAAGAGATAAAGAGAATCTTCATATCACAATGGAGTGTTCGTTTACTAACGAGTTGAAAATTGATCAAAGTGTATCTCATAATGGGGTGTGTCTTACTGTCGTAGATATTAAAGACAATACTTATACAGTGACTGCCATTAAGGAAACTTTGGATGTTTCTAACTTGGGTACTTTGCAGATTGGAGATAAAGTCAATCTGGAACGTAGCATGAAGATGGATGGAAGACTGGATGGGCACATCGTACAAGGACATGTTGATCAGACTGCTAAATGTATCAATATTGAAGAGGTGGATGGTAGTTGGTATTTCACTTTTCAATATGATTTCGATAGAGAGATGGCTCGTAAAGGCTACTTCTGTGTGGACAAAGGTTCGGTTACAGTCAATGGGGTGAGCCTAACAGTAGTGGAACCAACAGACGACACTTTTAAAGTGGCTATTATTCCTTATACATACGAGTTTACGAACTTCCATCAGTTTAAGATAGGCTCTTTGGTTAATCTTGAATTTGATATTATAGGTAAGTATATCAGCCGTTTATCGCAATTTTAATTGCATCTATATAGAATAGGATAGAGTGAATATAGACAATGTAAGGGACAGAGATAGAGAGGTAAAGCCTCTTTATTGGGGATACTTGTTAGTGTTCCTTGCCGTAGGAATTTGGTCAGGAATCGGAGCTTTCGATCCTGTGCTGTGGTTGCTAGAAGCAGGGATGTGCGTTGTTGGAGTAGTCGTTCTGATATGGACATACAAACGCTTTCCTTTGACTGATATCACTTATTTCTTTATATTACTGCATACTATTGTCTTGTTTATTGGTGCACATTATTCTTATGCTGAAGTTCCAGCCTTCAATTGGTTGAGGGATGAATTTGGCATGGCTCGGAATAATTTTGACAAGGTAGGGCACTTCATGCAGGGCTTCGTACCAGCTTTCATTGCTCGTGAGGTGTTGATTGGCTTGAAGGTGATAAATAAAAAAAGCTGGTTGCCCTTTCTTGTAGTGAGTATTTGTTTGGCAATTAGTGCCTTTTATGAATTGATAGAATGGTGGGTAGCAGTGCTGTCGGCAGATGGAGCTGAAGACTTCTTGGGCACACAAGGATATGAGTGGGATACCCAATCGGATATGTTGATGGCCATGATAGGAGCTATCTGTATGATTGTTTTGTTTTCAAAACGGCAAGATAGACAAATTGAACAACTAAAAAAGAGTAAACAAATTGAATCTAAGTAAAAAGCAACAAGGTAACCTGATCATGTTGGTTGCCATGTGTATATTCGGACTGAATATACCAATTAATAAGTTTATATATGCCGCTGAGGCTTTGTCTCCTATGGCAGTTACATTGCTTCGAATGAGTTTTGCTTCGGTGATGTTTTGGTTGGTTTCCCTGTTTCTGCCTTATGAAAAAGTGAACAAAAAGGACTTGTTGATCCTTTTGGCAGGTGGTCTATTGGGGATGGCACTGAATCAAGGATTTTTTGGTTATGGCTTGAGCAAGACAACGCCTGTAGACGCAGGAATTATTGCTACCAGTGGTCCTCTTTTTGCTATGATTATTGCTGCCATTGTTCTCAAAGAGCCCATCACTAAGATGAAGGCAGGTGGTGTCCTGGTTGGCGCTTTGGGGGCATTGATATTGATATATGCTGGCACACAGGTAGCTGCTGCGCAATCGAGCAATCCATCGTCGTGGCAAGGCAACTTGACCATTATGTTTGCACAACTATGTTATGCTACATACTTGGTGATTACTAGACCTTTGGCTGATAGGTATTCTGCTATCACGATGATGAAGTGGATGTTTTTATTCTCGGCTATTGCACTCTTTCCTTTGGGAATCAAGGACGTGATAGAAGCTCCTTTATTTAATCGCCCTGATCAGGGACCGTATTTTGCAGCTTTAGCATTCATCCTTTTCGGAGCTACGTTTGTGGCGTATATGTTGATCCCGATGGCACAAAGAAGAATTCGTCCAACAACGATTGCCATGTATAATAATCTTCAACCACTGATTGCCTCCATTGTGGCTATCGGGGTGGGGATGGACAAGTTCTCTATCGACAAAGTGATAGCTGCACTCTTCATCTTCGGAGGGGTATATATGGTTACAGTGAGTAAATCGAAGGCTGATGTGGAGGCTGAAACGAAACCTGAAATCGAGTGATTAAACTTTTAGATCATCCTAAAACAAAATATTATCTCTTGACAATCATTCTTCTCGGAGTGGTTGTCAAACTGTTTTTATTCGATTATCAATATATCGACTATGGCTTTTATCTGAGTAGCTGGATAGAGAATATAAAAACTAATGGCTATTTTTCGGCACTGAAGGACCCATTCTACAATTATACGCCAATGTATATGTATGTGCTGGTGCTGATCGCTAAGTTAGATCTTTATCCATTGTATGCTATCAAACTGGTGTCCATTGGTTTCGAATATCTCTTGGCTTTCTTTATAGGACAACTAGCCTTCTTGCATGTGAAGAGAAAAAATGTGATATGGCTGGCTATGGCAATTATACCTCTAGTGCCAACAGTTTTATTAAACTCGTCTTTTATGTCTCAGTGCGATGCGTTATATGCATCATTTGCAGTGGGAAGTGTCTATTTCGCTTTGACCAACAAGCCATGGAAAGCGATGCTGTTTTTGGGTATTGCTTTTTCATTGAAAGTCCAGACAGCTATTATTCTGCCTTTCTATTTTGTGTATATGCTTAGGGGGGATATCAAATGGTACATGTTTTTATTAATTCCAGTTATTTATTTCCTCAGTGTATTGCCTGTATGGATGGTAGGTAGACCTTTAATGGACTTATTAACAATCTATTTAGGACAAGCAAGTTATAATACTGAATTGGTAAAGAATTTTCCAAATTTTTATGTTTGGGTAGCCGAATGGGGGAGTGTGGCAAAGGGAATAGGATTGGCTATCATTTTAACTCTGACATTGGTCGGAGGTTGGTTGTTGAGTAAAAATAAATATCATTTAACTTTAGGAAATTGGTATCAATTGCTCTTGGTATCAGCTGTTGTTTGCCCATTCTTTCTTCCCGGTATGTTAGAAAGATATATGTACTTAGGAGATGTTTTTGCCATACTATTGGTGTTGATTGCTCCCAAAATGAAGAATGTTTTACTGGCTTTTGGAGTCGTCTTTATTTCGTTCTACTCCTATATCCGTACTATTTACATCTTTTCTTTTAGTCAAGAAGCACTCTATCCTTCAAGTCCTTTTTCTATTTTCGAATTTCTGCCTTGGAAAATTGTTTCGGTCGTCTATGTGCTGATTATTGTATGGCTATTTTATGATTTTTATAAAAATATAAGTAAGCCGAAATTGATCTGATACACCCCATTTCAGCATTGTTCTTTTTTTGACTTCATGAGCGCTTATTTTGCAGTTTATGCACCAAACCAAAAATATATCGTAACTTTGCCATTTAATTTTTTAAGGTAAGATGTGTGCTTTCTGAAACGAAAGCCGTATCTTAAGAGATCAAAACCTCAAAAGAATAGAGATATGAATAAGATAAAAGTGGTAGTATTATTAATCGCAATACTGTTCCCAACTTTGACATTTGCTCAGCTAGTGGGTGTGGGAGCTCAGTATGTGGATCCGAAAGCAGGTGAAAATGCAATCCAATTTCAGGCAAATTTGTCTTTTCCTGTATGGACAAAGCCAAACCCGTTGAATGTATATATGTCTAGTGGAATAGACTATACGGGAGGTAGTTCACCAGTGTCTGGAATTAATGTAAAGCCTATTCAACTCTCTAGCTACATTTCCGAGAAATGGTTTAATGAGAGCAAGGTGACCTTCATGGTGGGGGCAGATGCCGGATACTTGTTCAATCATCGTCACGGAAAAAATGGTATTGTGTTGACTCCTCATGTACACGTAGAGTATTCAATATTTTATCTTAAATCGGGGTGGGACTTTAATGTAACGGGGCACAAGGATCAATTTTTTATACGTTTTGGTGTTGGAATTGGATTAGGAACATTCAAAACATTTGCAAAAACTAGAATCAGATAACAAGAAGGAGAATAAAATAAATGAACATAGCCGCATTAGTTTCGGGAGGAGTTGATAGTTCTGTGATAGTGCATCAACTCAAAGAACAGGGGTACGACCCTACAATTTTTTACATTCGCATTGGGATGGAAGACGAGCAGGGCTATATCGACTGTCCGGCGGAAGAAGATATAGAGATAACTACTTACATAGCAAAAAAATATGGTTGCAAAATGGAAGTAGTTTCTTTGCACGAAGAATATTGGGAGAACGTAGTAAGCTACACCATAGAGGCAGTTCGTAGAGGGTTGACCCCAAATCCGGATATGATGTGCAACAAGATGATTAAATTTGGTTCTTTTGACAAAAAATGGGGACACCTATTTGACAAGATAGCTACAGGACACTATGCCACAACCACGGAGGTGGGAGGTAAAACTTGGCTCTCTACTGCCAAAGATCAGGTGAAAGATCAGACCTATTTTTTAGGTCAAATCGATTATTTACAAGTTTCTAAATTGATGTTTCCGATTGGACATCTTTTGAAATCGGAAGTTAGAGCTATAGCTGCCGAACAAAAATTGCCATCGGCTATGCGTAAGGATAGTCAAGGCATTTGCTTCTTGGGAAAAATAAATTATAATGATTTCATTCGCCGTTATTTAGGTGAAAAGAAAGGCAAAATAGTAGAATTGGAAACAGGCAAGGTGCTTGGCGAACATAACGGCTATTGGTTTCACACCATTGGGCAGCGTAAAGGACTTGGTTTGGCAGGTGGCCCATGGTTTGTGATCAAAAAAGACACAGACGAAAATGTGGTTTACGTTTCCAACGGATACGATCCTGATACACAATATGGCAAAGTGGTCAATTTGTCAGGCTTTTCATTCATTACAGAAGACCTTTGGGGCGATTTTGAAGGGCGAAGAGATGTGATGTTTAAGGTACGCCATACCCCCGAATTTACTCATGGACAAATAGAAAAAATAGGAGATCTGTATCGTATCAATTCCGATGACAAAATACAGGGTATTGCCGCCGGACAATTTGGGGTGGTTTATGATATGGATGCCAAACTATGTATTGGTAGTGGAGTCATTGCCGATGATGGTGAGTGAGTGAAATAGTTTCTTATTCAAACTTTTTTTCTTGCCTATATGATGCAAGTTTTAGCAGAATTTTACACAGTCAGTCTGGTTGACCTTTTAGAGTTGATTGGTACTGTTGCCTTTGCCATCAGTGGCATACGTTTGGCCTCAGCCAAAGAGTTCGATTGGTTTGGTGCTATGGTTGTGGGGTTTGTCACAGCTGTGGGTGGAGGTACATTGCGTGATTTGTTGCTCGATCTGCCCCCTTTCTGGCTCAGGTCTAGTCTATATATTTGGGGTACGGTGCTGGCATTTGTGATCGTCGTTTTCTTCAAAAAATGGTTGGTACATCTCAATAATACGATCTTTTGGTTCGACTGTGTAGGTTTGGGACTCTTCACTGTTGTGGGGTTCGAGAAAGCACTCATGACCGATCCTGCACATGCCTATTGGGTTTGCATCCTGATGGGGACCATAACAGGGGCTGTGGGAGGAATTGCACGTGATACATTGATTAATGAAATTCCTATTATTTTCAGAAAAGAACTTTATGCTTTTGCCTGTATTGCCGGAGGATTATTGTACGCATTTCTCGACTATATAAACTTTGATGTTATGCTTACCCAAGTCTTGGTTTTTGCTACTGTGGTGACTGTTCGAGTCTTGGCTACACGCTTCCATTGGCAGTTGCCAACACTGAAGGAAGATTGATAGATGGATTTGATTTTTGCATAGAAAATATATATTTGATTTATATGTATATTGTATCTACATTTGTACTATACAAAAACAATAAATAAAATATAAAACAATTATGGCAGTATTAGTAGGAAAATCAGCTCCTGTCTTCAAAACAGACGCAGTAATCAATGGTAGTGAAATCGTTAACGGTTTCTCACTAGAACAATATAAAGGAAAGCAATATGTTTTGTTTTTCTTCTATCCGGCAGACTTCACATTTGTTTGCCCAACTGAAATAATCGCATTTCAAGATATGATGAAAGAATTTGAAGATCGCAACGTTGCTGTTGTTGGTGCTTCTGTCGATTCAGCATTCTCTCATTGGAAATGGCTAACTACTCCTCAAAACGATGGTGGAATTCAAGGTGTGAAATATCCAATCGTTGCTGACCCTTCATTGATGATCTCTAAAGCTTATGACGTATTGGCAGGAGATTTCGATTACGATGAAGAAGGAAATGATACTTTCGTTGGAAATCCTCAAGCTTATAGAGGTTTGTTCCTTATCGACAAAGAAGGTGTAGTACGTCACCAAGTGGTAAATGATATGCCTCTGGGACGTAGTGTAGAAGAAGCAATTCGTGTGATCGATGCGTTACAGTTTACAGAAGAGTATGGTGAGGTGTGTCCAGCAAACTGGAAAAAAGGTAAAAAAGGTTTGAAAGCTACTCAAGAAGGTATTTCTGACTATCTTTCACACAAATAAACCTTTATTCCTGATAGAACAGGAATAGAAAACTTAAAAAAGCCTCAATCTTACTCTAATATTTAAGATTGAGGCTTTTCATCTATTTGCTATTAAGGCATCAAGTAAATTTTATTACCTTTACCCGTTATTTTTAGAACTGAAAAAAGAGAAAAGTATGGGAAAGTTTGATTTTGACAAAATTATTGATCGTAGGGGAACAGGGGCTCTCAAAGTAGATTGCCTTGAGGAGCGTTTTGGAAGAAAAGATATACTGCCATTTTGGGTGGCTGATATGTGCTTTGAATCTTCTCCGGCAATAACAGAGGCAATCATTGAGCGCACCAAGCATGGTGTGTTTGGCTATACTTCTGCTCCTGACAGCTATTGGAATTCTATCGTTGATTGGTTGAGCTCTTATCATCAGTGGAAGGTGGAGCGAGATTGGTTGGCTTTTATTCCGGGTATCGTTAAAGGAATTTCGTTCACCATCGATTGTTTTCTCAAAGAAGGTGATAAGGTGCTGATTCAACCACCTGTTTATCCTCCATTCGAGAATGTGCCAAAATTGCGTGGCAAAGCGGTGGTAAAGAGTTTCTTGAAAGAAAAGAATGGCAGATTTGAAATAGATTTCGATGACTTCGAACAGCAAATAGACGAACATTGTAAACTCTTCATTTTGTGTAATCCTCACAACCCCGGAGGGCGTGTGTGGACAAGAGAAGAGCTACAACGAATAGCCGAAATTTGTTATGAAAAAGGGGTGCTTGTTCTTTCGGATGAGATTCACTCCGATTTGGTGTTCGAAGGTCACAAACATATCCCTTTTGCCAGTGTGTCAGAGAAAGCAGCGATGAATAGTATCACTTTTATGGCGCCTAGCAAGACGTTTAATATAGCAGGGATAATTAGTTCATTTTCAGTTGTTCCAAATCCTGAATTGAAAGCTAAGTTCGATGCTTATCTAGAGCTTTCGGAGTTGACAGCAGGGCATATTTTTGCCTACACAGCCACAGAGGCAGCTTATAGCCATGGGCTAGAATGGCTGGAAGAAGCCAAGGAATATATTTGGCATAATATTTGTTTGACTAAAGAATATCTGGAAAAAAATATTCCTGAAATAAAGCCAATGGTGCCGGAAGCATCTTACCTCATTTGGTTAGATTGTAGGGCGTTAGGACTGACACAAAAAGAGCTGGTGAGCTTCTTTGTGAATGATGCTAAGTTGGCGCTGAATGACGGGGCAACCTTTGGAGGTGAGGATGGCTACATGCGAATGAATGTGGGTTGTCCTAAAAAGATTTTAGAACAAGGCTTGGCAAACTTGAAGCAAGCCGTAGAACAAAAGTTTAGAAAATAAGTTTATCTAAAGATATAAGATACTAAAATAAAATTTTTATCCTTCGGGATATTTTTCAACAACCAAAAAGTAAAAGAATGAAAATTTCGACTAATAAATTTGTAACAGTAGCATACGACTTGCACGTAGGAGAAGGCGAAGAACGTGAGCTGATGGAAAGAGCAACTTCAGACAATCCTCTTGAATTTATATATGGTACAGGATCAATGCTTCAGGCATTTGAAAGCAACTTGAGCAACTTGAATGCTGGTGATGCTTTTGACTTCGTACTTCAAGCTGATGAGGCTTATGGAGAGTATATCGACGAGCATGTAATTGACCTCGAAAGAGCGATGTTTGAGCAAGATGGTGTGCTAAACGAAGAAGTAGTTTTCGCTGGAAATACTTTACCTATGATGGATTCTGATGGTAATAGATTGAATGGAACAGTAGTGGAAGTGAAAGATGATGTAATCACTATGGACTTCAATCATCCATTGGCTGGTAATGCATTGAATTTCACTGGTACTGTTTTGGAAGTTAGAGATGCTACTCCAGAAGAATTGACAGCTCTATTTGCTCCTCAAGGAGGTTGTGGATGTGGTAGCAGTTGTGGATGTGGAGACTCTGATGATTCTGCTGGTGGATGCTCATCAGGTGGATGTGGATCAGGTGGAGGAAGCTGCGGATGCGGTTGCTAAGAATCTGATAAATTATATAAAACGGACAGCAGTTTGACTAAATTAGTTTAATTGCTGTCTGTTTTTTTATTATCTTCGAAACTGTTTCTAACTTTACGTAAATATAAACAATAAACTTCATGAATTTTAAAAGTAATAAATCAGGTAATCCAACCCTCAAGGATGGAGTATTTGATAAAGTAGGTAGAGCTACAGATGCTGCACATGCTATGACCATTAATGGTGCTATTGGCAAAACAGGTATCTTATTGGCTTTGGTGGCACTAGGTGGAATGCTGACTTGGAACATGTTTGGTTCTTTTGCATATCAGGGCTATGTGATGCCTTTATTTTGGGTAGGACTGATTGGCGGATTTATTTTAGCCTTGGTGATTAGTTTTAAGCCTCATACCGCCAGTTATTTGTCTCCAGTATATGCAGTTTTGGAAGGACTAGCCTTGGGTGGAATTTCTGTTATCCTAAATGCTAAGTTTGGAGGAATAGCTCTGGAAGCTATCTGCTTGACTGTGCTTGTGGCTACTTTGATGCTGGTTTTATATCGCTTCAGAGTGATCCGAGCAACAGAAAAATTCAGATCGGTGCTGATCTTGGCAACAATATCTATTGCTGGTTTTTACCTCATTAGCTTTGTACTATCATTCTTTGGCATATACAGCCCATTGAGCCTGAATAGTACAGCCCCATTTTGGTTGACAATAGGTATCAGCGTGGTGATTGTGGTAGTGGCTGCATTAAATTTGATTCTGGATTTTGACTTTATCGAACGAGGATCAGAATATGGTTTGCCTAAACACATGGAATGGTATGCCGGATTTGGTCTGACAGTTACTTTGGTATGGTTATACCTAGAGCTACTGAGACTATTGGCAAGGATATATAACAGATAATCTGAAAAACAATTTTATAAAAAGAGTATCAATTGCCAGACAGTTGATACTTTTTACATTTATATAAAAATAAGGAAATATGAAATATAATTATTGTGGTAATAGTGGATTGCTCCTGCCTCAAATATCTTTGGGCATGTGGCAAAATTTTGGAGATGCAGATAATATTCAAGTAGCTAGAGAGATGATTCTCCATGCTTTTGAAAATGGTGTAACCCATTTCGATTTGGCAAATAATTATGGAATACCACGTGGAAGTGCCGAGAGCAACTTTGGCAGAATATTGAATAAAGAGCTGAAAGATCATCGTGACGAACTGATCATTACCTCCAAGGCAGGACATCTGATGTGGGATGGACCCTATGGCGACGGTAGTTCGAGAAAATATATTATGGCGAGTATCAATCAGAGTTTGAAGCGTACAGGTCTTGAATATTTTGATGTTTTTTATTCTCATCGTTACAATCCTGAAACGCCTTTGGAGGAGACAGCACAAGCTCTGATAGACATTGTGAAGCAAGGTAAAGCACTTTATATTGGTCTATCTAAATATCCGGCAGACAAGGCAGAGCAAATGTACCGAATGATGGCAGAGCAACATGTGAAGTGTGTGGTTTATCAAGATCGATATAACATGATCAACCGAAAAGTGGAGAACGCACATGTGGCTCTCAATCAAAAAAGTGGAGTAGGGTTTGTTAGCTTCTCTCCCTTGGCGCAAGGTGTGCTGACGGATAGATATTTACATGGCATTCCCAAAGATTCTAGAGTGGGACGGGCAAGCAACTTTTTGACAAAAGAAGACATTACTCCTAGTTTGATGGCGAGCATCGAAGAGTTGAATGTTATAGCTGTGCAACGTGGGCAAAGTTTGGCTCAGATGGCATTAGCTTGGCAGTTAAGTAAAGACTATGTAACCTCAGTGATTATAGGAGCAAGCTCTGTGAGGCAATTGCAAGATAATCTGGATAGCATCCACAACACGTCCTTTGCAGAAGAGGAGGCACTACAAATAGATCAAATATTGGACAAACATCTCATTAGGGAGTAAAGAGAGGGGTTTATTTAGCCACTTTCAAAACCGTGACCTTTATGTTCTCGATGTAGTCATCTGAAGTTTGCACAAACGTTTTGAAGTGTTGCGATTCATTGTGAGCATCTATGGCTGCCTGATCTTGCCATATTTCAAGCATCACAAATTTGGTATCTGTGGAGTCGGCTGTATCTTTATGTAAATCGTAATAGATGCATCCTTCTTCTGCCTGACTGCCAGCAATAACCTTCTCGAAAACGGGGTTCATTGATTCTAGTGCATTGGGCTTTAGTGTTATTTCGGCAACCACCTTCATCTGAGCTTCTGTGTTGGCAAAGGGTTGAACCGTAGCACGATCATTGTTGATGTCTTTGCTTGGTTTGTTGCAAGCAGAGAAAGCTAAAACAGAGGTCAGAGAAATGAGGATAAATAATCTTTTGTTCATCTTTATACAATTTTTGTTGCTACAAATATAGCAATTTTACACTAATGTTAAATATACATTTATTTTTGTTTATCATCTGTAAAATGATTTTATTTGCATAGTGGCGTGTATATCATGATAGATAATACCCCTCTGATTTTAATTTATCAATTTAAAAAAACAAAAAGCCTATTGAACTGACATTACTCTTTTGAAACATAAAATATAAGAGAGAATGGAGAAATCATTGAACCCAATGACTGACGACGAGTTGGTCAATGTGTATTATCATGGGGGAAATAATGTGGCTTTTGATATATTACTACAGCGCCATCAGCAAAATGTTTACAATTATATCTTCTTCAAGGTAAGAAACGAACACCTGACAGAAGACATATTTCAGGAAACATTCATTAAAGCAATCACATGCATACAGCGAGGGGCATACACTCCTAGCGGGCGATTCGGAGGATGGATTTCGCGCATAGCACACAATTTAATTATAGATCATTACAGACAATTGAAGGCTGAGAACACCATCTCTAACGATGATGCTCAGGTGGATCTGTTGAATGATAAGTCTCTTTGCGAACGAACCATCGAAGATAGTTTGATAGAGCTTCAAATAACTTCGGATGTCAGAAAATTGATCGATCACCTACCTGATGTACAAAAAGAGGTGTTGGTGATGCGTTATTATAAAGATTTGAGTTTTAAAGAAATAGCAGAGTTGACTGATGTTAGCATCAATACGGCTCTTGGACGTATGCGTTATGCGATTATCAATATGCGACGCATAGCAGAAGAAAATAATGTTACGCTGACGATGTAGCAAATCCTGAGAGGGATAAAGTTTTTTTAATTAAACACAACCCAGCAAGGAGGGTGAGATAGGTTTTAGGTTTTCTCCAACAAAACTAGAGCCTGTCTTATCCTCTTGTTATTTTCCACCTTTTCTGATCACTTAAAAGGCTTATTGTAACAAATTAAGCATCTATAACATTATTATATTATGGAATCTGTGTACATTTAAAGTCTATTAAACACAAAAAACAAAAACATGGTGCAGTCTCGAATAAAGCTCCATAACGTATAAAATATAGAGTATGAAGATAAAACTATTATTAATCGTAACAACATTGCTAATATCTACGAGTATGTTTTCGCAGAATAAACGAAACACGTATCCACAAGAATGGAAAAAGGTAGAGGACTTTGACAATAAGTCACTCCCCAAGTCGGCAATAAAGGAGGCTGAAGCTATCTTGCAGAAAGCCATTGATGAAAAAAATACGCCTCAGATCATGAAGGTGTATGTGTATCTGAATAAGTTGAATGCTCAGATAGATGACAGAACAGCTTTAGACTATTTTTCTAAGCTGGAAGCTTTATTGAACACAACCGAATCGGTAGCAGATAAAGCACTGTTGCATTCAAGTTTGGCGATTGCTTATCGCATCCATTATCAAGATGATGCATGGAATATCAAGCGCAAAACTGATCTGGCTGATGATATTATCCCAGAGGATATGAAAGAGTGGACAAAAAGCACTTTTGCAAATAAGATTTATAATCATCTAGAGGCTGCCATCAAGGACAAAGAAGCTTTGCTGAAAGAGAACACAAAATCTTATGACGATATCATAGAGTTAGGAGAAGATAGCCGAAATTATAGACCTACGCTCTACGACTTTTTGATGTATGAAAATCTGGTGATAGCCAAGCAATTGAAAGAGATGGAGAGCTCAGACCTAGCGTCTGCAGGTTTTACACTAGAACAATTGACTTTGCCCGCTAAAGACTTTGTACGACTATCGTTTGCTGCTAAAAAATCAGATCTGATTTTTGTGTATTATCAACAATACTTGGCGAATCTGTTGAAAAGAAATATGACTAGTAGCGTGATTTTGCTAGAGCTAGATAAGTTGAGATATCTAAAAGATGAATATCGCGAACTTTCTTCTGAGGATGTAGTCAAGACATTAAAAGCTTTGGAAGAAATCTATCGTGCAGATGAAACCACTGTGGAGATTATTGATTATCTGGTGGATGAAATCAGAGTAGAAAACCAGAGATTTATTCCACCTTCTGTATACACATTCGAAGATGATGGGCTGAAAGAGGAACAGAGAAAAGTAGCTAAAACAAAGAGTGAGTGGCTGAAAAAAGGAATTGCCACTTATCCTAAATATCGCCGAATAGGCATTCTGAAAAACAAATTGGCAGAATTGGAGAGCCCTATGTTGGAGCTGACTGGCGAAACTGTTTATCATTCTTCTGACTCCATCAAGCTGAAAGTGTCGCATAAGAATAATCAATCGTTGAAAAGAGCTCCTACTCTTAACCTATATCGATTGGATGGAAAGACTGAAAAGATGATCAAGGCTATCCCTGTCAAGTATACATCTAAAGACATATTCTATGCTGATGAGGTTGAACTTAGTCTTGGTGTTTTGCCATATGGTAAATATATTGTTAGAGGAAGTCTAGAAAACAAGAAAAATGAGTATGCTAAATTGGAATTTGTGGTTTCGGACTTGATGACCTACTTTAATTTCAATCCTGCACAAAATTATGATGTTTTTGTAGTCGATCGACAAAATGGAAAACCTGTACAGGGAGCTACCGTGCGTGCAGAGCTAAAAGATAAGGACGGTAAAAAAAGGATAGTAACACTGACCACGGACGAAAAAGGCTATTGTGTTATAGAAGATACTTCCACATCTGAATCTTACTATTACAATAGAGGTAGTTATACAGTCTCCAAAGGGGATGACAATGCTCTGAGAGAGCAGGTGTTAAGAGGAAACTATTATGGCAGCAGATCTGTTGAGGATGAGGATAAGTTGCAATCAGTGTTGAGTTTGTTTGCAGATCGTAGTATCTATCGTCCGGGGCAGATTGTTTATTTTAAAGGAATTTTTATTGACGAAAAATCTAAACCGATTATCAATCAAAAAAGCACGATAACATTGTTTAGTGCCAACGGTGATAAGCTTGAAGAGAAAGAGATGTTGACGAATGAGTTTGGGTCATTCGCTGATAGTTTTATTCTGCCTCAAAACACGTTGCCGGGTTCGTATTGGCTAGAATCGAACTATGGAGGAAGACACTTTTTTATGGTGGAAGAATACAAACGTCCAACTTTTGAAGTGAAGTTTGATACGCTGAAAAGCACTTATTCTTTAGGAGATAAGGTCCTTGTCAGGGGAAATGTGAAATCATATACAGGCATTTCGTTGCAAGATGCTGATGTTAAATTTAATATTACTCGTAGCCAATTTATGCCTTGGCGATGGGGAGGGGGCAATGCTTCTCATTTTCAGGATGGTGTTGTAAAAACAGCAGAAGATGGTTCGTTCGAGATAGAATTTACACCCCAAGCCAGCGATGTCCGTACTTGGTATGGGGGCAAATTATACACCTTCAATATATCGGTGGCGGTGACCGATCTGAATGGAGAAACTCAATCAGGAGAATTAGCTGTCAACGTTGGCGATATTTCTATGACTTGGCAAGTGAATGTACCTGCACAAATTGAAAAAGGTAAAGACTTCCACATTAATATTGGAGCAAAAAACCTGAACAATGTAGCCATCGATGCAAAAGGAACGTATGCGATCTATACTGTGGATGGAAACGATTCTATTGATGTTAAGTTGGCAGAAGGTACATTTGTTACAGGCAAGCAAGAAGAGTTGGCAAGAAAAATCAAAGCATTGGCTTCGGGCAAAATGCGTCTGATGATTTCGGGCAAAGATGACAAAAACAGAGAGGTGAAAGAGAAAGCAGATTTTGTACTGTTCTCTTACGACGACAAGCGTCCTCCTTATGAAATCAGCAAGTGGGTGGTGCCCAGAGCGCTCAAGTTTGAGGGAGATAAACCTGCAGAAATTCTTTTTGGAACCAGCAACCGAGATTCATATATTCTCTATCGTCTTTATAATGATACTAAGGTATTTGAATGTCGATTTATAAGATTGGACAATGAGAATCATAAGTTTGTTATTCCATATCGTGCTGAGTTTGGCGATGGAGTATATGTCTCTTTTACTTTAGTGAAAAATGGAGTTTTGGACGAAACAAGCTATCTGCTGGAGAAGGTAGAGGAAATAGAAAAGAAAGATGGCGCACTCAATGTCAAGATCAGTGTTTTCAGAGACAAACTTCGTCCGGGTGATGCTGCATCGTGGACTTTGAATGTTGCTGATGCTGATGGAAAACCAATATCGGCTGAAATATTAGCTTCTATGTACGATATTTCGCTAGATCAGATTTATCCATTTAGTCGATGGATGATGAATAGACCGTATTCTTATAAAAATTTTCCATCAACAAGAAACCTACAAAGTGCTTACTCTAGTTTAGATCACTATTCGGTGGAACTTGGATATAAGCCTCTTTTGGCAATTCTTAAGCCATGGAATTTTGATACATACAAATATTTTCTGAGTCAGTTTGAAGAACAATTCCTCTTATATGAATCTGCACCTGCTCCTATGATGAGATTTGCAAAAAGTACAGCTTCATTGGACGGAGTAGTTTCTATTGCGGATGTTGTTAGTGAAGATGATAT
The DNA here is from genome assembly GCA_937995835.1 of uncultured Dysgonomonas sp. Lineage (GTDB taxonomy): Bacteria > Bacteroidota > Bacteroidia > Bacteroidales > Dysgonomonadaceae > Dysgonomonas. The sequence continues at coordinate 23,441 of CALKIV010000104.1, forward strand.
GCAGGGAATAGATATTGCAGAACTGGCAGATACTAAAGAGCTCGCGAAGCCTACTCCAGAAGCTATGGGAGGAAGTGCAGAAAACACTTCGCCAGCCTTGGAGATTCGTAAAAACTTTAATGAAACTGCATTCTTCTATCCTCAACTCAAAACAGACAAAGAGGGCATTGCCTCAGTATCGTTCACCGTTCCTGAGCAAACCACTACTTGGCGATTCAGAGCCTTTGCTCACGACAAAGAAGGTCAGGTGGGTATGCTAGAAAAAATGGTGGTTACTAGCAAGGAATTGCAAATCACACCGAATATGCCACGTTTTATCCGTCAAGGAGATGTGACAAGTATTTCTACAAAAATTTCTAATCTGTCGGAAGGAGCGTTAAGTGGTGAGGTGTCGATCGAATTTTTCAATGTTATTGACGAAAAAATAATTAAGCTGAAAGTGAAAGATGCCAAACAAAAATTCTCGTTGGCAGAAGGAGCTTCCAGTGCTGCATCTTGGACTTTCGACGTACCTAGTGACATGGATATGTTAGGGGTGAGAATTGTGGCTCAGTCTGCTACGTTTAGCGATGGAGAACAACATGCTCTGGTGGTGCTTCCTAACCGTATGTTGGTGACCGAAACTATGCCTGTGGATGTTACTAAGGTGGGTGAACAGACCTTCACGATGGACAAGTTGGTGAATAATAAATCTAAAACGTTGGACAATTATAAACTGACTTTCGAATTTGCTTCCAACCCTGCTTGGTATGCTGTTCAGGCTTTGCCGACATTGAGCAATCCGACAAATGAGAATGCTTTGAACTGGTTTGCTAGTTACTATGTCAACAGTTTTGGAGCGTCCTTGATGAAGCAATATCCGAAGGTGAAAAATGTGATCAACGCTTGGCTAGCACAAGGAGGTACAAAAGAGACATTGGTTTCTAAATTGAGCAAGAATGAAGAGCTGAAAACTATTCTTTTGGAAGAGACACCTTGGGTGATGGATGCTAAAAAAGAGACTGAACAAATGCAACGCTTATCGTTGTTGTTCGATTTGAATAATACGAATCAACAAACATCTGTAGCCTTGGCGAAGTTGAAAGACTTGCAGACTCCGGATGGCGGATGGTCTTGGTATAAGGGATTGTATTCTAGCCGAAGCATCACTCAATATGTGTTATTTGGTTTTGCCAATCTGCAACATGTAGCTATGGTGGAACATCCGGAGCAAGTGAAATATATGCAAATGGATGCTTTGAAATATGTCGATAAGATGATTGCTGAAGACTTTAGTAATCTCAAAAAATATGATAAAAACTGGAAAGACAGTAAGAGCATAAGCACCATGCAATTAGAATATCTGTATGTCAGAGCTATGTATCGCGATATCCCAATCAGTAAGGAAGCTCGTGAGGCAGAACGTTTCTACACGGAGGTGGTAAGCAAAAATTGGACAAACCTGAATCTTTATGAGAAAAGTCTATTGGCTGTTCTTGGTAAACAATCAGGAAATAAGATGTTGGCTGACAAGATTACCCAATCTATCAGAGAGCATGCAACGACCAATGACGAGATGGGAATGTATTGGGCAAACAACAAGAACCGAGTGTTTACCTCTATGTCTGCTGTCTGCTCGCACCTATTTATAATGGAAGCACTAAAAGAAAACGGTGCAAGCATTGAAGAGCAAAATATGATGAAACGTTGGTTGGTGAAACAAAAACAAACAGCTGTTTGGGAAAGCACCAATGCTACGATTCATGCCATCGGAGTGCTATTGGCAGATGGTAGCAACTGGTTTGAAGATGATTCGAATCCTGAAATAAAAGTAGGTAAGACCGTGCTGACACCAGCCAAGAGAGAATTGGCTACAGGCTACTTTAAAAACTCTTGGACGGCATCAGAAATGAAACCCAATATGGGACATGTCACCATCACCAGCCAAGACAGTAAGCCTGCTTATGGAGCGCTATACTGGCAATATTATGAGGATCTGGATAAGATAGAAAAGCAAGATGGCGCCTTGAATATCAACAAAGAGTTGTATAAAGAACAAGTAAACGAGAAAGGCAAAGTATTGGTTAAGATCACAGAAGAAGAGCCTCTGAAAGTAGGCGACAAAGTGGTGGTTCGTCTTGTGGTGCGTACCGACCGAGATATGGAATTTGTACAACTGAAAGACATGCGTGCAGCCTGTTTCGAGCCTGTAAGTTCTCGTTCGGGTGTCGTATGGCAAGATAAGGCTATCTATTATCAGGCAGTGAAGGATGCATCTACAAATTTCTATTTCGATGTAATGCCAAAAGGAACTTATGTGTTCGAATATCAAGTATATGTCAGCAGAGCAGGTGAATATAGCAATGGTATCACCAGTTTGCAATGTGCTTATGCTCCTGAGTTTACATCGCATACAGCAGGCATTAAAGTGACAGTGAAAGAATGAAACACAGTATAATTGCCACCATTGTTCTCTTCATCATCTTGATAGGTGCATTTATTTATGGAGGACGCCTAACGAGTGTGACTAACGACCTAAAAGAGAAAGCAATGTTGGAAGAAGTTCGCAAACAAGAAGAAAAAGAGGCTCAGGCTTTAGCTTTCAGACAACGTCTGAAGGCTAAAGCCGACTCGGCTTATGCTTTTGCTCAAGAGAACGATTTGGATCTGAAGCATGCCTTCTTAGTAGATTTCAGTTTGCATTCGGGCAAGGACAGGTTTTTTGTTTGGGATTTTGAGGCCGATACAGTTGCCTTTGCTAGTTTGTGTGCACATGGAGTGGGCAAGGGGAGCAACAGAAGCTCCTATACTGACATTAAATTTAGTAATGTAGAGAATAGTTATACCTCTTCTTTAGGGAAATATAAGACGGGTATTCGTTCTTACAGTCAATGGGGCATCAATGTGCATTACAAACTGCATGGTTTGGAAAAAACAAACGATAATGCCTTTAAACGCATTGTGGTTTTGCACTCTTATGGGCTTGTGCCACAGTCGGAAATCTATCCCGCACATTTGCCTTTAGGCTATAGCCAAGGCTGTCCGGTGATCAACGATGAGGTGATGAGGCAAGTGGATGCATTGATGAAACAGAAGGATAAAGACTTAGTGCTATGGATTTATAACTAAAGCAGATTAGACCAATAAGGCAGAAGCCCTTGAAAAATTACTTTTCAGGGGCTTCTTCTGTATATCCATGTTGCTTCAAAATAGTCTCTCGGCTGACGACACGTATCTTAGTGCCATCCTTCACTTCTGCCCATTCGAAGGTTTCGTTGCCTGCAATATCTATACAGTACACCTTATACCAATACTCATCATTTTGGACAGTTTTCCTATATTTTCCATCGTCTTTGTCGACGATAGAGTCAGGAACCACAGTCTGCAAAAGTAATTTGTTGAGCGTATGCTCCTTTTTGCCAAACATGTTGATTGTTGGCACAGTTTTTAATACAAATGAAACGGAATCTATTCTTTTTTTATCCCCTGCTTCTGTTACTGCTTGATCTAGCAGAGTGTCACCCCCTAGGTGTACCATCAAAGCGGAGAGCCCATCCCCTTCATCTGTTAACAGACAGCTGATAGTCAAAGGACTTCCCATAACAATGGTGTCGGGTAGGATAGACGGACCTTTTGAAGTATTGTTGAGCACTACATATTTTTTCTCTTTTTTAGCCTGAACTTTATCTTTTAAGAAGTAGATGGTATCATTTCTATTGAAAGTGATACTCGATATTGTAGGTGGCGTCCTATCATTAGATTTCAGGTCATCGCAAGCCATATTGAGCAATGTGGAACCTAAGATTGCAAATAAGATTATATAATTTAATATTTTCATTTTTCTGTCTGGTTTATCCAATAGGCAAAAATAGAACAATTTGGCAAGAAAATAGGAATAGTGGCAGAGAACTTTCTGTCCAGTGTTCCTGATTCTAGTTAATTTTAACTATCTTTGCGCACGTTTGATTTTTATATGAAAAAATTCCTATCCCCCTTTAATAGGACAAATTCTCAAAAAAAAAGAAAACAGAGACATCCCAAGAGCCTGATTGATGTGTAATCAATCCTCTTGATTAGTATAAACCTAATAAATGAATAAAAAGGATGGAGAAAAATCTAGAATATATTGTAAAGCAAAGCTCTCTGATCATCAACAGTGGCGATCTGGAGCAGCTAAAAGACTATTTGGATAGTCTAAACATTTCTGAGGTTGAATATCTTATCAACGAACTTCCCGAGCATGCAGCATTGATCATCGACACGATGAGCCTGCATCGAGCTATCAGTGTTTTTAGTATACTTGATGGCCCCACACAGGAACGAATAATTGACAAACTTCCACGATTTAGAGTATCACAGATCATCAGTGGACTTGCTCCGGACGACCGAACGTCGTTCTTGGGTGATTTGGAAGACACTGAAAAATTGCACCGATTGGTTGCCTTGCTTTCGCCGGATGACAGAAAAGAAGTTTTTACACTCCTTTCGTATCCGGAAGATAGTATTGGGCGACTGATGACCCCCGATTTTTTAGCCATTGAGGAAGAACAGACTGTGCAAGAAGCATTGGACTATATTCGTATATATGGTAAAGCTTCGGAAACGATTGATGTCGTTTATATCCTTAACGAGGAAGGGGTTCTGATTGATGACTTGAGAATCAAACAGCTTCTGATTGCTGACCCACAGCAGTATATTTATGAGCTGATGGATAAGCGATTGATTTCTCTGAATGCGTATAACACAATAGAGGAAGGAATTATCACCTTTAAGATGAACAATCGTGTGGCATTGCCCGTGATAGACGCTAAGGGGATGTTGCTGGGAATTGTGACCATTGACGATATGCTTTGGGCAGCAGATGAAGAGTATTCTGAGGACATGCAGCGTATGGGGGGGACTGCAGCGTTTGATGAACCTTATCTTGATTTGCCTGTACATCAACTTATTTGGAAGAGGGCAGGTTGGCTGATTATTCTCTTTATTGGAGAATTGCTAACAGCCTCCGTTATGCAATACTATGAAGATCAGTTGGCTAAGGTGATTGTCTTGGCGATGTTCTTACCATTGATGATCTCCAGTGGAGGTAACAGTGGGTCGCAAGCATCTACATTAGTCATTCAGGCGATGGCAACAGGTGAGGTGAAGCTCCGACATTGGTCTCGAGTGTTCAGACGTGAGATCGTTTCAGGTCTTTCTTTGGGGCTCATTTTGGGTACTATTGGTCTGTTTCGGATCTACATTTGGCATTTGATTTTCCCTAATCTTTATGGCGAAGTATGGCATTTAGTTGGGTTTACTGTAGCTTTGGCACTCGTGGGAATCGTGCTTTGGGGGTCGTTGATCGGGTCGATGCTTCCTTTTATCTTGAAGAGATTGAAGTTTGATCCAGCTACGTCTTCAGCTCCATTTGTAGCAACGATTGTAGACGTTACAGGATTAATTATTTATCTGTCTATCGCCGGGTGGATCTTTGGCGACTTGATGGGCTAATAAATAACTTAAAAACATAAATCAAACAGAGGTTGGCTCAGCTAAAACTGGCAACCTCTGTTTTTTTATTTTCTACCGTTATTTTTATTACTTTAGTAAAAAATATTTTCAGATGATTGTAACCCTGTCACCGGCTAAAATTTTAGATTTCGATTCTGAAGTTTCAGCTACAAGCTTTTCGCAAGCTCAGTTCTCGAAAGAGGCTGATGAGCTCAATGAGTTGATGAAAAAAAAATCTATAGACGATATTGCCATGCTGATGAAAATCAACCCTACATTGGCACAAAGCACTTACGAGTATGTGCACTCCTTTGATCTGGAACAAGTGCCAAGCCGTCAAGCAGCCTTTGTTTACAATGGTATTGCCTATCAGGGTTTGGATGCAAATACGCTGTCGGCAGACGATTTTGAATTTGCCCAAAAGTATTTGGTCATTTTTTCGGGACTCTATGGTATGTTGCGTCCATTGGATATGATAAAGCCCTATCGTTTAGAACTGCAAACCAAGTTGAAAAATAGGAGAGGAGCTAATCTGTACGACTTTTGGAAAGAGACACTCACCAAGCACTTGAGCCAGATGATGACAGAAGACGATAAGGTGTGGGTAAATCTTTCGTCTAACGAATATTCTAAGGTTATAGATAAAAAGAAGCTTCCAAAGGGGCATCAAATCATTACGCCCATTTTCAAGGAGGCAAAAGGGGATACGTATAAGCAGGTAATTGTTTATGCAAAAAAGGCACGGGGGATGATGGCTCGATTTATCGTTCAAAACAAAATAGATAACACGGAATATCTGAAAGCTTTCGACACGGAGGGCTATTGCTACAGCGAGCAGCTGTCGAGTGCCGAAGAATGGGTCTTTATTAGATAGTGCTTTTCTATAATATAATAGCTCCTAAAAAGTTCGGAAGTGGAAGCCATAAAAAGAACGATAAATTATTATTATAAATTTATAGAGGAGCAAAAATTAGCTTGCAAAATCACTAATTTAACATTATCTTTGAGCAGTAAAATTTAAAGAAATAAATTAAAATCATAGGATATGAAAAGAGTTGTATTGATACGCCATGGTGAAAGTACATGGAACAAAGAAAACCGTTTTACAGGATGGACAGATGTTGATTTGACTGAGCACGGGATGCAAGAAGCAATCAAAGCTGGTCAACTGTTGAAAAAAGAAGGCTTCAAATTTACAAAAGCCTATACATCTTTCTTGAAAAGAGCCAACAAAACTCTGAATACAATTCTAGATCAAATGGATTTGGACTGGATTCCGGTAGAAAAATGCTGGAGACTGAACGAAAAACATTATGGAATGCTTCAAGGATTGAACAAAGCTGAGACTGCTGAAAAATACGGTGACGAGCAAGTTTTGATCTGGAGAAGAAGCTATGACGTGCCACCTACACCATTGGCAGAAGACGATCCTCGTTCTCCATTGATGGATCCAAGATATAAAGGAGTAGACAAAAAAGATCTTCCATTGACAGAAGCTCTTAAAGATACTGTTGAGCGTATCCTTCCTTACTGGAATGATGTGATTTTCCCAGATGTTATGAAACAAGGAGAAGTGATCGTTGCAGCTCATGGAAATAGCCTTCGTGGCATCATCAAACACCTAAAAGGTATTTCTGATAGCGATATCGTTTCGCTAAACTTGCCAACTGCTGTGCCTTATGTATTCGAATTTGATGATAATGGAAAACTAGTGAAAGACTATTTCCTAGGAGATCCAGAAGAAATCAAAAAACTAATGGATGCTGTAGCAAACCAAGGAAAGAAAAAATAAGTTTTTATTTCTGAAATAAATAATGAAAACAGAATAGGTGCTAAATACTTATTCTGTTTTTTTATTCTCTATCTTTATAAATATATCAAGATATACTACCAGTATGAAAAAAACGATATTACTGTTAACTCTCAGCTTGTTATGCTTGACTTCTTATGCTCAACTTCTGAGCAAAGAACAGGCTATTGTGTTAAAGACCTCTACAGGTGATCTTCATGGCACTTTGAGAGTACCTATAAGCAATGTAAAAGTTCCTATAGCAATCCTTATAGCTGGTTCTGGCCCTACGGATAGAGATGGCAATCAGCCAAATATGAAAAATAACTCTTTAAAGATGTTGGCAGATGCTTTGTATCAGAACAATATAGCGACACTCTGTTTTGATAAGAGAGGGATAGGGCAAAGTAAATTGGCTGGAATGAAAGAGTCTGAATTGCGTTTCGAAGATTATGTCAATGATGTGCGTGGTTGGGCAACGCTTCTTTCGCAAGATAATCGCTTCTTGTCTGTTTCCATAATAGGACATAGTGAGGGGGCACTTATTGGTCTAATTGCTTCAAAAAATAATACTAAGATATCTAAGTATATATCTATTGCTGGGCTAGGTGAGCCCGCTTCTAAAATATTGAAAAAGCAGTTGGACAAACAGTTGATAGGACAGCCTCAGGCGCTAAGAGATCAAGTATCGTTTTGCATTGATCAACTGGAACAAGGCAAACAAATAGAAAATGTGCCGGTAAGTCTGAATACGCTTTTTCGCCCAAGTGTGCAACCGTATATGATTTCATGGTTTAGATATAATCCACAAAAAGAAATAGCAGAACTCTCTATTCCTATTTTGATAGTGCAAGGAACGATGGACATACAAGTTTCTGTTGAGCAGTCGGAGCTGTTGGTGATGGGAAATAAGAAAGCTGAAAAAGTTATTATTGATAATATGGATCATGTGATGAAGAACTCTAAGAGTAAAGATACCCAAAGTCAGTTAATTGGTTCTTATAATAATCCTACAAGCTCTCTAAATGGAGATCTAGTGAAAAATGTTGTAGAGTTTCTGAAGAAATAAAATCATATTGCACAAAAGGATAAAAGAGTACAAAATATAGCAATATAAAATATAGGAAATAAATAGAATTTGATTTACCTTTGCATCGCTTTTATTATGCGCCCGTGTGATGGGAATAAGGAAGCATCCTTTATTTGAGTAACACATTTAAAAATTTAAAATGAAAACGTACAAATTAGCAGGTCAAGAAAGAACAGACTTAGGAAAAAAAGTAACTAAAGAATTACGTGCACAAGGAGCAGTTCCAGCAGTAGTCTATGGTGGTGAAAAAGATGGAAAAGCAGTACATTTCACTGTGCAAAGTAGCGAAATTCGCAACTTGATCTATTCTCCAGATGTATTCATGGTAGAATTGACAGTTGGAAAAGAAAAAATTAAATCAGTACTTCATGAAATTCAATTCCACCCAGTTACTGATGCAGTACTTCACCTTGACTTCTTACACATATTTGACGATCGTCCGATGGTTGTAGAACTTCCTATCGAATTCAAAGGACTTGCTGCCGGTGTTAGAGCAGGGGGTAGATTGACTACTGATATGCGTAAACTAAAAGTGAAAGGTCTATTGAAAGATATGCCAGAGAGACTAACTGTTGATGTTACAGCTCTAGAGCTAGGACATACTATCCAAGTTGGAGAATTGAACTTCGAAGGTCTTGAACTATTGAACGCAGAAAACGCTGTAGTATGTAGAGTTAGATTGACTCGTGCAGCTAGAGGTGCAGCAGCTAAAGAAGGTGCTAAATAAATAGAAGATTATTAGAAATCAATGAAATACTTGATTGTAGGACTGGGTAATATCGGTGAAGAATATCGAGATACCCGTCACAATATAGGATTCAGAATATTGGACGCTTTAGCTAAAGCGTCCAATGTTGTTTTTACGGATAAGCGTTATGGAGAAGTGGTGGAGATGAGAGTTAAAAATAAAATTCTTATCTTGTTAAAACCTTCTACGTATATGAATCTCAGTGGAAATGCTGTGAGATATTGGATGCAGAAAGAAAATATTCCATTGGAGAATCTGCTTGTCTTGGTAGATGATGTGGCTTTGCCATTTGGGTCTCTTAGGCTTAAAGGTAAGGGGAGTGATGCAGGGCACAATGGGCTAAAACATATCCAAACAATGCTGAGCACACAGGCCTATGCTCGTTTACGCTTTGGAATAGGCAACGACTATCCACAAGGAGCGCAAGTAGAATATGTTTTGGGGCACTTTACAGAGGAGGAAGAAAAGGCTATGGATGAGCGTCTAGCTGTTTGTGGTGATATGATCAAGAGTTTCTGTTTGGCAGGAATAAATATTACGATGAATCAGTATAACAAAAAGTAAAATAGGGGCTTCATTCGTTTGATATATAAATATGAGTAAACCGGAAATAAAGGAAGTAAGAATAGACAGATGGCTTTGGGCTGTTCGTATTTTCAAAACAAGAACGATGGCAGCTGATGCCTGTAAAAAGAACCGTGTATCTATAGCAGGAATTAATGCAAAACCAGCTAAAATGATCAAAATAGGTGATAGAATAGAGGTTAGAAAGCCACCCATCACTTTCACTTTTGAGGTTTTAGATCTGTCGGAAAATAGAATGGGAGCAAAGTTAGTGCCCGGATTTGCAAAAAATGTGACACCTCCTGACGAGATGGAAGTGTTGAAAATGAAACAAATGGCTGGCTTTGTAGATCGTGCAAGAGGCACAGGACGACCAACCAAAAAAGATAGAAGAGATTTGCTTGACTTCACAGAAGATGCTTTTGAGTTTGACGAGTGGGATTTCGATTTCGAAGAAGAATAATCATAAAAGACAAAAACATGCATAAATCAGGTTTTGTAAATATTGTAGGAAACCCCAATGTGGGAAAATCTACCCTGACGAATCGATTGGTGGGAGAGCGAATTTCTATCATCACCTCGAAGGCACAAACCACTAGGCATCGCATCTTGGGAATTGTGAATACAGATGAATATCAGATTGTTTATTCTGACACCCCAGGTGTGCTACGTCCTAACTATAAGTTGCAAGAGAACATGTTGGGCTTTTCAGAGTCGGCACTCGATGATGCTGATGTGTTGCTCTACATGACAGATGTGGTGGAGAAAATTGATAAAAATGAAGCTTTCTTGGCTAAAGTTCAAAAGGTAAAGGCTCCTGTTTTGTTGTTAATAAACAAGGTGGATCTTACCAACCAAGAAGACTTGGAGAAGCTGGTGGAACAATGGAAAGAATTGCTCCCCAATGCAGAGATTTATCCTCTTTCGGCATCTAACAATTTCTTTGTGGAAGCGATCAAAAACAGAATTGTGGAGTTACTTCCTGAGTCACCCCCTTTCTTCGAAAAAGATGCTTTGACCGACCGTCCTGCACGTTTTTTTGTGACAGAAATTGTTCGTGAGAAAATTCTTCTATACTACCAAAAAGAGATTCCTTATGCTGTTGAGGTAGTCGTTGAGGAATTTATAGAAGAAGAGAAAATAATAAATATACGTGTGGTGATCATCGTAGAACGTGAGGCTCAGAAAGGAATTCTCATCGGACACAAAGGTGCAGCCTTGAAGAAGGTGGGAACTATGGCACGTAAAGACATCGAGCGCTTTTTTGACAAGAAAGTCTTTTTGCAGATGTTTGTGAAAGTAGAAAAAGATTGGCGAAATAGAGATAACATTCTTCGTCGATTTGGATATAAGATGGATTGAAAAATATAAAGAAGTGACTACTAGAGACATAGTAGTCTTTTTTTATGTAACAAATAAAAATTTTATTTCTGAAAATATTTTCATTACCTTCATTTCTTAAGAAAGAAATTGATTTAATTAACTTTTAACTTTACACAATGAAGTTTTCGAAGCTATTAATATTAAGTATTCTGTGTGTCTTTATTTCTGCTTGTTCTAATGATGGTGATGATGAAAATACACCGCCAGAGCCAACTAATAATAAGTTGTTGACAAAGGTTGTGGGCATTGACAAGAATGGAAAAATAGTTTATACGAGCCGTTTAATATATTCTGATGGTAAACTTGTAAGATGTGAGACAACAGAAAAGCCAGACAAAGTAGTATACATTCTTTTACTTACAATAATAATATTATAACAATAGGAGATCGTCATTATCTTGGTGTCGATCAAGAGTGTGAGCTGAATCAAAAGAAACAGATTGTTTCTTATGCTACTATTGATGTTCCATCAGATTATAGACAAAAATATTATTACAATAAGGATGGAGAACTGATCAGAGCAGAGAATTTACATTCGAGTACTAAAGAGAATCATGTTGCTAACTTTTATTGGGAAGATGGCAATCTAGTTAAGATCTATGATGTCGGTTCCATTTTTGGAAATAGTAATACTCTTTCTGAAATTAAATATACTAGTAAGAAGGATAATCTGGGACTTAATGTATTAGAAAAGCCATTTAGCATTGGGGGTGGGGCAGCTTATGAAGCAAATTATACGCATGTAGAGCCTCTTGACATCTTTTATCAATTGGGTTATTATGGTAAAAAAAGTAAAAACCTAATATCTGAAATAAATATAACAGAAGAACTTAGATACCCTGATAACAGGGTAAATCATTACAATGTGTCATATACCTATGAATTTGATAAAGATGGATATGTTACAGAGATAAAGGCTACTGGAAAACTTTTTTGGAATGATTTACCCCATTTTAAACTATACTATGATGGTAAAGAATAGTTCATATTTTGTGTTACTTTTTAAATCTAAACATAAATAAATGAAAATCAAACTACTCCTTTTGACCTTTTGTCTTTGTTTTATTACAATTGAAGTTGTGGCACAAGCTGTGCAAGTACGTACAGAGCGAGATGTTCAAGGAGATATTCTATTTAATGCAGAAGCACAAGAATTGGGATCTTATACCTTGGCTCTTGAATTGTCAGATGTAAAAGGATATAAATCTTTTTCAGGACCAAATCTTAGGTTTATTCTTTCTTCAGGTTATGAGGATTCTTTCTTTCGGTTAGAAAAGGAAGATAGAGGACCTTATTCTTATAAGTATAAATATCGTTCTTATTTGGGAAGATATAATGCCAAGCCTGATGTCGATTATCCATATATTTTACCAACTTTGCTTGGTGATGGTATTAAGGTAGATGCTTTAGTAATAGGGAAAAAAGCTCTTAGTAATAATCCAAAAGATAATAAAGTAGGAGGATTTACATTTTATTATCCTAATGGACAAGATACGGTGCATGCTATTAGAAGTGGAAAAGTGGTGATGATAAAAGAAGGAAATCCAGAAATGTATATTCAGGAGAATAAAGATAAAAAAGTTGTTTATGATTCTAAACACTCACATCGAGGTCTTTGGATAGAGCATAATGATGGAACAATTGCCCAATATACATGTTTGTCTAGAGGATCATCGCTTGTACAAATGAATGATAGAGTTTTAGTCGGACAGCCTATAATAGCATTTAAAAGTGGTGAAAATCAATCTCTTTTAGCACTCATTGTCTCCTATTTGGATAGAGACTTAGAGAGGGTATATTTGTCACCAATATTTTGCACTTCTCAAGGTCTAATTAATTTGAATTTCAGAGAGAAATATATTAGTACATATTCCCCTGATATTATCAAAAAAGAGCTTAGTAAAAAAGAAAAGAAAAGAAAAAGTTGGGATTGAAATAATCTCTCTTTACATTATAGCATAAAAAAAATCTGCTAGCTCTGTGAGCTAGCAGATTTTCTATTTATAGAGTGTTTTGTTTTTTATTTCTTCTCCACCAACTGAATACCCAATTCGTCCAACTGACTAGGGTCTAGCAGAGCAGGAGCGTCGATCATCGCATCGTGTCCGGAGTTGTTTTTAGGGAAAGCGATCACATCTCTAATGCCTTCAAGACCGGCGAAAATAGAAGTCAGACGATCGAGTCCGAATGCGATTCCTGCGTGAGGAGGTGCACCGAACTTAAAGGCGTTCATCAAGAAACCAAATTGTTCTTGAGCTTTTTCAGGAGTGAAGCCCAAAGTTTCAAACATCTTTTCTTGCAGTTGGCTATCGTGGATACGTACCGATCCTCCACCAACTTCCCAACCGTTGATCACCATGTCGTAAGCGTTAGCTTTCACTTCGCCCGGATGAGAATCTAGTTTGTCGATATCTTCCTTTTTAGGACTTGTAAAAGGGTGATGCTTGGCAAAATATCTGTTTAGTTCAGCATCATATTCCAGTAGAGGGAAATCTACTACCCATAAGCAGTTGAACTGATCTTTGTTCATCAACCCCAATTGACGAGCTACCTCCAAACGAAGTTCTCCAAGCTGTATGCGAGCTCTTTCTGTTTCGCCACAAAGCACCAAGATAAGGTCTCCCGGAGTAGCTTGACAGCGTTCTGCCCACTGTTTCAAATCTTCTTGTCCGTAGAATTTATCTACTGAAGATTTTAGCGTTCCGTCCTCTTCGTATCGACAGTAGATCATGCCTTTAGCGCCTACTTGTGGACGTTGAACGTATTTAGTCAAATTGTCTAATTCCTTGCGAGTAAATTTGGCTGCGCCTTTCACGCAGATAGCTCCCACGTACTCGGCACTGTCGAATACAACGAAATCTTTACCTACTGTCAGGTCTTTAATTTCCACGAACTTCATATCGAAGCGAGTGTCAGGTTTATCCGAACCATAATATTTCATCGCATCGTCATACGTGATGTGTGGAAAGGTAGGAAGTTCAATCCCTTTGATCTCTTTGAATAAATGTTTCACCATTTCCTCAAACATGGTCATTACATCGTTTTGATCCACAAACGACATTTCACAGTCTATTTGCGTAAACTCGGGTTGACGATCGGCACGCAAGTCTTCGTCTCTGAAGCACTTTACGATCTGAAAATATCTATCAAAGCCTGATACCATCAGCAATTGCTTGAATAGCTGTGGTGATTGAGGCAAAGCATAAAACTGTCCCTGATTCATGCGCGAAGGCACAACAAAGTCACGTGCTCCTTCTGGTGTAGAGCCCACTAATACAGGAGTTTCTACCTCGATAAATTTTTGATCGTTTAAGAATTTACGAGTTTCTAAAGCTATCTGATGGCGCAATACAAGATTGTCTCTCACAGGTTTGCGTCGTAAATCGAGATAACGATATTTCATACGCACATCGTCACCACCATCCGATTTGTCTTCGATGGTGAATGGAGGAGTCTCTGACTTGTTGAGGATTACCACTTTGTCCACAATAATCTCTATATCTCCAGTAGGGATATTTTGATTCTTACTGTGTCTTTCTTGCACTGTTCCAGTGGCTTGAAGTACAAACTCACGTCCTATTTTTTTCGACAGTTCGTACAAATCATTATTAACCTCTTTGCTGAATGCCAATTGGGTCACGCCGTAACGATCACGTAGGTCTACGAAGGTCATCCCTCCACCCATCTCACGTATTGTTTGTACCCATCCTGCCAGAGTGACTTGCTTGCCCGCGTCACCCAATCTCAGCTCTCCACACGTATGACTTCTGTACATTGTTAAATGTTTTATTTTAAGTTCTTATTTTTTATCTAGTAAATGATAACTCACAAAAGTACGACATAAAAGCAAATTTATAAAACTAAATTCCATTATGCTTAATGAGTCCTAATTGTGAACTCTTGGTAGTACTTTTGTTCATGATTCGTTTTGCCCATCTAGGGCAACGGATTCGGAAACCAAAGTTAGCAAAACTACTTGGTTTTTAGGTTGGGAAAACGAAATTCTTTCTCTCTAAGGATCAATTTCAGGAAAATCAATTTATCAGTTTATTTTTATTCTTTCTGAATACTTTAAGCTTTATAATCTAGGACGGCAGATTTACGGTTTTGCTTTATAATTATTATCTTTATTCCTTTATTTTTTCAAAAATATAAATTAATGATCTCCTTATGAGTGCATCCTTATTAATAGCCCTCTTGGTACGGATATTTGCCAATCCTTTAGCTAATGTTTATCAAAAGCAACTGACCCAGAAGAAAATATCTCCTCTTTATGTCAACTTTACAACCTATTTTCTGCTTTCGTTGGGATGTCTGGCTTTGGTTTTCTTTATCGATTGGAGTGTTGTGACACGCATGGCTTTGATTTATGCTTTCATAGCCGGTCTTTTGGGAGCTATCGGTAATGGATTGTTGATAAAGGCTTTCGAGAAGGGAGATCTATCTATTCTTGGTCCCATCAACTCCTATAAGGCGGTGGTCAGTCTTATTTTTGGAATCTTTGTTTTGGGCGAAATACCCGGATTGTGGGGCATGGCAGGTATCGCTCTGATCATCTTGGGGAGTTACTTTGTACTCGATACCACAGAAGAACGATTTTCATGGAAATTATTCAAAAACAGAGAAATTCAATTTAGAATTGGGGCAATGGTGGTAGCTGCCATCGAAGCCACCTTCATCAAGAAAACGATTTTGTTTTCCTCTGTCGAATTCTCCTTTATGTCGTGGTGTTGGTTTGGTGCTATTTTTGCTTTCATTATCATGAAAAGCTTTAGAGTGGGGATGCAGTCGGAAGTTAGTAAAATTAATAGCGAACTGGGGCTCAAGTTTATACTATTAGTGGTGTGCATTGGGCTGATGCAATATACCACGAATTATGTGTTTGAAAATATGGTGGTTGGATATGCTCTTTCTCTATTCCAACTTTCAGTGATTATCAGTATTTTCTTTGGTTACAGTATTTTTAAAGAAAAAAATATAAAGAAAAAATTAATCGGTTCGGTGATTATGATTGGAGGCTCTGTGCTAATCATTTTATTAAATTAAACAAAATGTTAATAGAGAAATAATGTTAATTTTTGTGATTTTTGTTTGACTATCTGTTATGTTTTGTTAACTTTATATCTGGAAGCTTTTAAATCTAGACTTTGACAACGATAATATACTTGATACTACAGAATACTTGATACTATAAAAGTGCAAGCTAATTTTACTAAAATCACAATGCTATGAGAAAATTACTATTATTTGTAACAGTAGCTCTAATGAGCTTAAGTTTAAGTGCACAAGATGGACTTAAGGGTGTTTGGTTCGCCGGTGGGCAATTGAGTTTTGGAAGTGATAAAGAGCATAAAGCTGCAGGAGAACTCAAAACGACTAATACTACAGCATTACCTATCATCGGAACGTTTGTAACCCCTTCGGTGGCCGTAGGAGCAGGACTCGGATATATGGGAAGTAATCAAAAAATAGAAGGAGAAACAATCAATAAATCTAACTCACTTGTTGTAAAACCTTTGGTTAGGAAATATTGGAATATTGCCGGAGGCTTGTATTTTTATGGACAAGCTGCGGTTCCTTTCATTATGGGTAGCGGAGAAAAGGGTGAAGTAGGTGTTCCAAAGGGTAAGTATGATAATCTTAGTGTGGCTTTAGAATTAGCTCCGGGATTTGACTACGTGATAAACAGCTGGATCACAATTGAAACTTCATTTACAATCGCAAGTTTAGGTTACAAGAGAACAAAACCTGACGGAGGTCGATCAGACTCAAGTTTCAAATTTGATGCCAATCCTTTCAACTCTATTGGTGACAGAACAGTAGGGGAACTGCAAGTTGGAGTTAAATTCTTATTCTGATAATTTATCCTAGTTAGGAAATGATATAAGATTGAGATCAATTAATATTGGTCTCAATCTTTTTTATACTTATCACTAGAAGTTTGATAAAGTGATACGCAATAAAAGGTTACGAAAAGAGTTATATTTGTAGCAGGACATATATATAAACAGTATTTTGAGTAAAAATAAATATATCTATCTATTTCTTGTTTTTCTTCTCTTTTTTGGAGCATGCAAGCGCCTCAAAATGGAAGATATAGATGTGAAGTTTTCGGAAGGCAAATATTATGAAGCAGCTGAAGACTATCGAAAACTTTATCGACAAACATCGCGCAAAAAGAAGGATCAGAGAGGAATTGTGGCTTGGAAGATGGCAGAGACTTATCGTCTGATAAACAACCCTATTCGTGCCAATGTGGGGTATGCCAATGCTGTTCGTTACGAAGTGGGTGACAGCACGCTGCATCTTCAGTATGCTCGTTCGTTGCACAAGGTGGGAAACTATAAGCAAGCAGCTGTGCAATATGAAAAATATTTGGAACTTCATCCTAATAATCAATTTGCTCTTAATGGTTTAGAGGGTGTGAAGTTGGCTCCTGAATGGAAAAAAAATGCTACGGGACACAATGTTAGCCGAATGAAGCTTTTTGAGCAACATAAAGGGAGTGAATTTGCTCCTGCTCTTTTGCCTACCGATTATGAGCAAGTTTTCTTTGCATCCAGTGGGGGAAAAGAAATCATTGGCGATACCATTAGCCCCATTACAGGTTTAAGAAACAATGATATTTTCATGTCTCGTAAAGATGAAAATGGCGAGTGGATGAAGCCTGAACACTTAGAGTCGGCTGTCAATACGGATGGAGACGAGGGGGTGATGGCATTTAATACCTCTGGCACAACGATGTATTACAGCTATGCACCTATGGATTCGGTGCGCAATGCACCTGCGTCGATTTATGTTTCTCGCCGATCGGGAGGAAGCTGGGGTAAAGGTGAAAAAATAGACATCAATAAACATGACACAGTGAGTGTTTTTGCTCATCCAGCTGTCGATCAGTCTGAACGGTTCTTATACTTCGTTTCTGATATGCCCGGAGGGTATGGAGGGAAGGACATTTGGCGCGCTGCAATAGTGGGTGATTTAGTGGAGTATGTTGAAAATTTAGGAGCTTCAATCAACACAGCTGGGGATGAGATGTTTCCATATTTGAGAAATGATTCTACGCTTTATTTCTCTTCCGATGGACATGTTGGTATGGGCGGTCTGGATATATACAAGGCAGAATATACACAAGCTACAAAAGTTTGGAAGGTGAGCAATATGAAACATCCAATCAATTCGCAGTCAGATGATTTTGGTATCACTTTCGAGGGTGAGAAAGAACAAGGATTCTTTAGTTCGAATAGAAATGACGCACGAGGATATGATCATATTTACTCTTTTTATGATCCACAGATCAAGACAAAAGTGGAGGGCTATATTGTGGATACGGATGATGAATTTATCACTGATGCCACCATCAGAGTGGTGGGTAAAGATGGGCTGAATAAGAAGTTCCCCGGTAAAAATGATGGTACGTATGAGCTTGATGTGGTGCAAGCTGTGGACTATGTGTTTCTGGCAAGTGCACCCAATCATCTGAATACGAAGATGAATCTGAAAACGGTGAAGGCTAAGCGTGACTCTACTTATTTTGTCGATTTTGTTTTAATGCCTATCAATAAGCCAGTTGTGTTAGAGAATATCTTCTTCGAGTTTGATCGGTCAACTTTGCTAGATGAATCGAAAGAGGGCTTGGATGGTTTGATAGAATTGTTGGAGATTAACCCAAATGTGACCATTGAATTGTCGTCTCATACTGACCGAAAGGGAACGGACGAGTATAATGATCGTCTGTCGCAACGAAGAGCCGATGCTGTGATGCATTATTTGATCAATGTGGGGGGCATTAATGCCGATCGTTTAACATCAGTGGGTAAGGGGAAAAGATCTCCGAAGGTGGTAACAAAGGGAATTGTCAAACGTTACGATTTCTTGGAAGAAGAACAGGTCTTGACTCCAGAATTTGTGGAGGAATTGGAAGAGGAACAGCAGGTTATGGCTGATCAGATTAATAGACGGACTGAGTTTAAAGTTTCAAGCATAATTTACGGATTAGAATGAGAATACAGAGAATATATATATTGCTTGTTGCCTGTTTGATGCTTTGCACTAAGCTTTTGGGGCAAGATCTTCAAGCAAAATTGACTATCAATACGGTTAAAATACAGTCAGTGGATGGGCAAGTGATGACCGAGCTGGAAGAAACCATTCGTCGGATGCTCAATGAGCAGACTTGGAGTCATGCCAAATTTGATCAGAAAGAACGTATTGATTGTACGATTGGAGTTACACTAAACTCCATGTCGGGGCAAAGTGACTATCGTGCTGAAATTCATATCACAGCTCGTCGACCTGTCTACAACTCGGTTTACATTACACCTATTATCAATTATAGAGATACCAAATTTGATTTTACTTACATCCTAGGACAGACTTTGGATTACAACGAAATGAGTTTGACGAACAATGTAGTAGGGGTGATTGCCTTCTATGTGAACATTATATTGGGGCTCGATTTCGATTCGTTTTCTCTCTATGGTGGTACGCCTTATTTTACAAAGGCAATGGAGATAGCCAATCAGGCTCAGTCTTTAGGTACTAAAGGATGGGAGCCTTTCGATGGGCGTAGCCGATACGATTTGGCCTTGGCTTTCACGGAGGAGAAGTCTAAAGTTTTTCGTAAGTTGTGGTATAATTATCATCGTTTAGGCTTGGATGAAATGGCAGGAAATGCTTCGCGTGGACGTATTAGAATCTTGGAAACGCTGAAAGATTTGGAAGCCTTGCAGGTTGAGCGCCCAAGCTCTGTTTTGTTCACCTTTTTTGCTGATTGCAAGCTCGAAGAGTTTATAAAAGTATGTGAGAAAGCCACTGTTGAAGAAAAAAAGGATGCTAAAGAGCGATTGAAAAAGCTTTTCCCAGCCAAGCGAACACTTATTGATACGATGAAGTAAATTTTAGGATAAAAAAACTGTTCAAAAGTCCTTTCAGGAACAGTTGAACAGTTCTATATTTTTTGCTTATCAGGCGATTTTATTTTTTCATTCTCACCTCGAAGGTAGCTCTATCAAAATTTTCGTATCGTGGTTTCAATGGAGCATATGAATCATCATCCCAAAGGCTGCTAGTAAGCATTAAATCAGCGCTGTATCTGTTGCACGCAATAGGCACATTGTGCACACGGCATTGACGGAGCAACATCATGATGTCAGCTTCATGTGGTTGTGGATTGAGGTCATCAATCAAGAAGATTGCCAAATTTATTTCTCCTCGAACCACCATCGCAGCTATTTCAGCATCGCCACCCATAGGTCCGGAGTTCATCTTAATAATATCAGCCTGTATTCCTTTTTTGTTGAAGAATTCTTCAATTAGAGATCCTGTTGTTCCTGTACATACCAATTCGTGATGTCTTAGGAATTCAGAATTATAATAAGCCCATTCCACCATGTCTGCTTTGCGATGATCGTGAGCAACAAGGGCTATTTTTAGTCTTTTTCTCATAGTTTTTATTTAATGATTATATTTTAAATCTTTGTTATAAAGATACGATTATTATATCAGAAGATATAAGTTTAGTCGGTTAAGATATTGTTATATTCTTCCCGCCTTTTTAAATGTTCGGCTATAATATTTATCGTCCAGACTGCTCACTACAACTCCTTTTCGTGAAGCATGAATGAATTGTCTGTCACCAAGATACACCCCAACATGATTAATGCCTTTGGCACGTCTGGTGGAAAAAAACACCAAATCTCCCGGAGTTAATTCATTGGCTTCTAGCTCTTCATTTAGTTGGTCAGCAATCAGATAGCTCGAGCGGCTAATGTCTTTATTAAAGACTGTTTTCAATAAAATACCAGTCAGCCCTGAACAGTCAACACCTTTGGAGCTATTGCCCGCCCACCGATAGCGTGTACCTAGCCATTTTACGGCTTCACGATAGAGGGCTAGATGATCTAAATCTGTAACCATAACGCCAAGTTTATCAGATAGTTGTTGCATCTCTTTCATTTCTTTGGCAGTAGGTATGGTAGTTGTTACAATTCGTTCCAAAGTGGTGGGTCTAAGAACCCAATCTTGAGGTATCATCACTTTGACGATGCTGGGCAAACTCACCAAAGTTCCATCTTTTAGTGTGATGTCTAGCGTATGATTTGTTTGCTCTAGTTTGATCGTATGGGGTAAATATTGACCTTGAGCCTCTTTTTCGTTAGAGGTTTTGGCTGTGGCAAGCACGGAAAATGTAAAAAATAGTGTCAACAAGATGTGTTGCAATTTACATCCGAATATATTATAAAACATATCTATCTTTTTATATTGAAACATGCAAAGATAGATATTTAAATGATTTTTGAGGTAGATCGGCTATTTAAGTGTTTAAAGTGAGCTCACTTTTAATTTATTTTTACACTTCTAGCTAGGTGAGAAGTCTTTTATTGGGTTTTCCAACGCTTATTTTACTCGTATGGCCTTGACCCAAGCTTTTTTGTAATAATTATCATCTACATGGTTCACCATTACTCCTCTGGAGGTGGAAGCGTGTATAAATTTACCTTCCTTGAGGTATATTCCTGCGTGGGTCACTGTGCGCTTATTTTTTCCGGTGGCAAAGAGGATGATATCGCCGGCATAAAGATTCCGTTTTGCCACATTTTTATACTTGGCTTTGGCAAGTCCTTGTGTAGATCGCGGCAGTTTAATACCATATACCTTATGGTACACTTGCATAGTAAAACCACTGCAATCTGTTCCTCTTTTAGTCATTCCTCCGTATCGGTAAGGTGCTCCTAACCAAAGGGAAACCTCGGCATAGAGTGGGATGTTCTTGTCGTCATCCTTGTCTTTATTGCTGAGAGGGATCTGGAGCTTTCTTGAGATGTCAGCCACCTCTCTAGGGTCATAGAGTTTTGCGCCTCCCTTGCTCGATCCGCAGGAGAAGAGCAGCGAACACATCAGAATGGATAAAGTAGAATATATTGATAGCTTTTTTGTCATATTGTTCATTTTAGCAAGATATAAAGATAGTAATATAATACGAAAAAATACTTAATAGTTAATATCGATCATTTGATGGGTCTTATATCTATCAATCTTTTGATTACTTTTGTTTTCCGAATTTTTTGAATGTAAGAATGGCAGAAAATAAGAATACTTTAAAACGTGATTTAGGTTTGGTGGCAGCCATCAGCATTGTTGTAGGCAATATGGTGGGATCAGGAATTTACGGTTTGCCATCTGATTTGGCAAAGTTGGCATCACCATCGGTAACACTCTTAGCCTGGATCTCGGTTTCCATCGGGGCTATAATTATAGCATTGAGTTATGGAAATCTCAGTAAATATATTCCTAAGGCAGGCGGGCCTGTTGTGTATGCCGAAACGGCAATGGGACGCTTCAGTGGATATGCGGTCAGTTTGGTGTGGTGGGTGGCAGCAGCTATTGGCAATGCAGCCATTGTAGAATTAATGTTTACCACAGGAGCAGAGCTTTTCGCAGGGATAAATACTCCTGTCAATAAACTGGTTGTGAATCTACTGGTGTTGTGGATTTTTACTTATATCAATATCCGGGGTGTTAAGTTTGCTGGATGGGTGAGTATGGGGGCTAATGTGTTGAAATTCTTTGTCTTTGTTCTGTTGATCTTGGTGGCTATACCTTTCTTCAATACCGATATTTTGCTAAGTACAGAGCTACCCCAAAACTTGGCAGACAAGCCCGATGTTAGTGTCTTTTCTATGTTTTCTGCAGCCATTGCTCTCATGTTTTGGGCATATACAGGTTTAGAAAGTTCTACGATGGCGGGTAGTGAAATAAAAAATCCGGAGAAAAATATTCAGCGCAGTGTGGTGTGGGGCTTAGTGTTGGTGATGGTTATTTATTTAGCTCTCAATGTTTCGCTTTTTGTTTTAGTGCCTCAAGATCAGTTAGCTGCTTCCGATTCGCCATTTGCTGATGCTATCAATAAGGGGTTGAGTATAAGTTATGGACGATACGTAATCAATGCTTGTATTTTAGCTTCGCTGATAGGAACATTGGCGGGGTGGATTATGGCAACTGCTCGTTCAGTTTACGCGGCCAGTGTGGATAAGTTTTTTATTCAGTCGTTTTCTAAATTGCATAACAAATACTCTACACCTCATGTTGCATTGATTGTATCAGGTGTGGTGACTTCTATATTTTTCTTTTTAAACTTTTATAATGATATGTCAGAAAATGATAAGAGTCTGTCACACTTCGTGAATATTACCACAGTGGCAGCATTCATCAATCTGCCGACCTATCTGATAACTGTGATTTCGGAATACGTGTTAATCAGAAAGAAGAAAATAGGGACAAGCATCTTTAATAATATACGCTTGTTTTTCGCATTTTTGATAGCTGTAATCTTTTTGTATTTTGGTTGGAAAGGTTCTATCGTACCTCCTGTCTATTGGTATGTATCTTTCTCTTTGCTGGCAATAGGCTTTTTATGCTATCCATTGTTTATTAAAAAGATAGGAAGAAAGTAAATATAAAAAAACGAGGGTGAGCCGCTAGAGCTCACCCTCGTTTTGTCTATTTGATATTTGTTTTATTTTATAAATAACAACTCTCTATATTTCACAATTGGCCACATCTGATTGTCGACGATCAACTCCAATTTGTCGATATGATATCTGATACTTTCAAGATAAGGAGCCACATTGTCATGATACATGATTGACTTTTCTCTGTCATCCTCAATGGCATTGGCAAGCTTGCGTTGATCTACCATGGCATGCACTTGGGCATTGATCTCGTTGACATGACGAGAGATTTTCTCTATCAAGCGAATCTGCTCTGCACCAATTGCTTTATAATCATCAAAAATATTTTTTAGATTAGAAATGTTAGTCAACAGGATTGCTTGATATTCAATGGCTACAGGGATAATATGATTGAGAGCAAGATCGCCTAATACACGCGACTCGATCTGAATCTTCTTGGTAAACATTTCCCATTTGACATCGTTACGTGCCTCCAATTCTTTTTCCGAAAGGATATTTTTGAAGGTTTTAATACTCTGCTCCGAGGTATAATGGTCGTAGATCAAAGGCACGCTCGTTTCGCAATCCAAACCACGTTTTAATGCTTCTTCTTTCCACTCTTCACTATATCCATTACCATTGAAACGAATTGGGCGTGATTCCTTGATATATTTTTTCAGTACTTCGTAAAGTGCTTCTTCCTTTGTTTTTCCTTCTTTGATCAGTGCGTCCACCTCTTTTTTGAAGGCGCGAAGTTGTTCTGCCATCGCTGCGTTGAGGGCTGTCATTGCTGATGCACAGTTGGCAGATGAACCTACTGCTCTAAACTCAAATCTGTTGCCAGTAAAGGCAAAAGGTGATGTTCTATTTCTATCTGTATTATCTATCAGTAGTTCAGGTATTTGACCTACTCCAAGGCTTATTTGTTTTTTGCTATCTACAACGATAGCATCTTCCACCGAGCTCTTTTCGAACTTATCTAGTATGGCATCAATCTGCGACCCTAAGAATACCGATATGATGGCTGGAGGTGCTTCATGTGCCCCAAGGCGATGCATGTTGGTAGCCGAAGAAATAGATGCTTTTAGCATGGCATTGTTTTTATAAACTGCAGCTAAAGCGTTTACGATGAAAGTAATGAATCTTAAATTGTCCATTTGATCTTTTCCGGGAGAGAAAAGATTGATACCCGTATTTGTACAAAGCGACCAGTTGTTGTGTTTACCCGATCCGTTCACACCTTTGAACGGCTTCTCGTGTAGCAATATTTTGAAGGAATGTTTTCTGGCTACTCTCTCCATTACTGACATAATCAGTAAGTTATGGTCTATGGCAAGATTGCATTCTTCGTAAATTGGCGCTAATTCGAACTGGTTGGGTGCTACTTCATTATGACGAGTTTTTACAGGAATACCTAGCTTATATGATTCATATTCAAGTTCTTCCATGAAATTGAGGACACGTTCCGGGATAGACCCAAAGTAGTGATCTTCAAGCTGTTGGTTCTTTGAACTTTCGTGACTCATCAGGGTACGTCCTGTTAGCATCAAGTCGGGACGAGCATAATAAAGATCTTCATCCACAAGGAAATATTCTTGCTCCCATCCAAGGTTACAGATCACTTTTTCAACATCCTTGTTAAAGTATTTTGTGACATCCGTTGAAGCCTTGTTCACTTGATAAAGAGACTTAAGCAGTGGTGTCTTATAGTCTAAGGATTCTCCTGTATATGAGATGAATATCGTAGGGATACATAGCGTGTCGCCAACAATAAAAGCAGGAGACGAAGGATCCCAAGCCGAATATCCTCTAGCCTCGAAGGTGTTTCGCAAGCCTCCCGATGGAAAGCTGGAAGCATCAGGTTCTTGTTGGGCAAGTAGTTTCCCCTCAAACTCTTCTATCATGCCTCCTTGTCCGTCATGCTCCACAAAGGCATCGTGCTTTTCGGCAGTGCCATCAGTCAGTGGATGAAACCAGTGTGTGTAATGCGTCACATTTCGTTCTAGTGCCCACATACGCATTCCGGCAGCCACATGTTCTGCAAGTTCTCTATCAACAGGACGCCCGTTGTCTATGGCTTTGCTGAGGGCATCAAAAGTTTTCTTAGACAGATATTTGGTCATCATTTTTCTGTTGAACACCTGCTCCCCATAGTATTCTGAAGTTTTCTTACCAGGAGAAATTACTTCTTGGGGCTTTTTCTTTGATGCAGCCAAGACTGCGGCATAGCGTAACTGTTTCATCTTGCTTCCAATTGTTTTTAGTTTTTTGTTCAAACCCTTTGGTTTAATCCTATTTATAGGCATTTTGGTAATCAAAAATATGTGCCTATCTGAATAGTTTGACAAAAATAAGAAAAAGGAGAGGAATATATAGGATTTGCAAGCCATTATTTGAAAAATTGGCTCGTCGAATAGATAATTGATAAAGAAAACTTTATTTTGATTGAAAAAATGCTTTTGTATTGAAAAACATAAAACAAATTATATTTATTGATTTTTTTGCTTCTTTAGCTTGGCAGATTGTTTGAATAATCTGTACATAATCGTATCTTTGTTACTTAATAATGCGTGAAATATATTATAAGGTAAAAAGATGAATACTTTAGAAAAACTTACAGCAGAAAAACTGTTGAGCGTGAAAGCAATAAAATTGCAACCTTCAAACCCTTTTACATGGGCTTCTGGTTGGAAATCACCAGTATATACAGATAATAGAAAATTAATCTCTTATCCAGCTATCAGAACTTTTATTAAGATAGAACTAAGCAGATTGATTCTAGAGCACTTCCCGGATGTAAATGCCATTGCAGGGGTTGCCACGGGAGCGATTGCTCCAGGAGCATTGGTAGCCGATGCACTAGGTTTGCCATTTGTATATATCCGTTCGAAACCGAAAGATCATGGTTTGGAAAACTTGATAGAAGGAGAATTGAAGCCAAAAAGCAAAGTTGTGGTGGTAGAAGATCTTATCTCTACTGCTAGCAGTAGCTTAAAAGCTGTTGATGCTGTCAGAAAAGACGGTAGCGATGTGCTTGGAATGGTAGCTAATTTTACTTACGGATTTCCTGTTGCGCTAGATAACTTGGCAAAAGCAAATGTAAAATTAGTGACTTTGACCAATTACGATGCCGTTTTGGATGAAGCATTGCGAATCAAATATATAACTGAAGGAGATTTGGAAACACTGAAAGAGTGGAGAAAATCGCCTGCAGATTGGGAATAAACTACATGACTGAATTTACGAGTGAAGTACAAACCATTCCTCACAAGGTGGGGAGTGTATACGAAGTGTTGTCGGACTTAAGCAACCTCGAATTGGTTAAAGATAGAGTGCCGGCAGACAAAATAAAAGGCTTTTCTTTCGACAAAGATTCTTGCACATTCAATGTGTCGCCTGTGGGTGATATTAAGTTTCAAATCATTGATAGGCAGGTTAATGATACTATAAAGTTTCAAGGAATGCAATTGCCAATGGAGGTTTATATGTGGATACAACTGAAGGAATCAGGAGATGAAACAAAATTGAAGTTGACCGTGAAAGCCGACCTCAATGTCTTTCTTAAACCGATGGTTTCTAAACCATTGTCCGAAGGAATAGAAAAAGTAGCTTCGTTGTTGGTGACACTACCATACGACGATATTTTGGAAAAAAGACAAGGAAAATAAGGATGAAACTTTGGCAAAAATCTACTCTCGTCAATAAAGATGTGGAGAGTTATACAGTTGGGCGCGATCGTGAACTAGATGTTCACCTTGCGCCCTTCGATGTTCTTGGGTCTATGGCTCATATCACTATGCTTGAGTCTATTGGCTTATTAGAGAAAAATGAGCTGTCTGCTCTTCTCAACGAGTTGAGAGTTATCTATCAACTGGCCGTAGACGGAAAGTTTGTGATTGAAGAAGGGATAGAAGATGTGCACTCGCAAGTGGAATTGATGCTAACACGCAAGCTAGGCGATGTGGGTAAGAAGATTCACAGTGGACGTTCGCGAAACGATCAGGTTTTGGTCGATCTGAAGCTATATACCCGAAGCGAAATATTTAAGCTTGTTGAGGCTGTGAGTTCGCTAGTTGATATATTACTTGCTCAAAGTGAGCGCTATAAAGATGTTTTGATGCCCGGATATACGCATCTGCAAATTGCCATGCCGTCCTCTTTTGGACTATGGTTTGGTGCTTATGCAGAGGGCTTGACAGACGATCTGCAGTTGCTCTTAGCGGCCTATAAGGTGTGTAATCGAAACCCTCTAGGTTCGGCTGCCGGTTATGGTTCATCTTTTCCTCTTAATAGGCAGATGACCACAGATTTACTGGGGTTTGACTCTATGAACTATAATGTAGTGTATGCTCAAATGGGGCGTGGTAAATTGGAACGTATTGTGACCACAGCTATTGCAGGGGTAGCATCTACACTTTCTAAACTGGCATATGATGCTTGTATGTTTACCAGTCAAAACTTCAATTTCCTGAAGTTGGCAGACGAGTATACTACTGGATCTAGTATTATGCCTCATAAGAAAAACCCAGATGTATTTGAGCTGACGAGAGCCAAGTGTAACAAGTTGCAAGGTATTCCAATGGAAATCACGCTGATCACTAACAATCTGCCCTCAGGTTATTTTAGAGATATGCAGTTGACTAAAGAAATCTTTATCCCCACATTCGAGGAGATTAACGATTGCTTGTCGATGGTTGGTCGCATGATGAATGAGGTGGAGGTCAATAAATCAATCTTGGATGACGAGAAATATCTCTATATATTCAGTGTGGAAGAGGTAAATCGTTTAGTATTAGAAGGAATGCCGTTTAGAGATGCTTACAAAAAAGTGGGTCTCGACATCGAGAAGGGTAAGTTTACGCATAATAAACAGGTTTCTCACACGCATGAGGGAAGTATTGGAAATCTTTGTAATGATAAGATTTCTAAATTAAAAGAAAATATAATTCAACAATTTAATGTTGATGCGGTGGACAAAAGATTGGCTGCATTACTTGAATCAAAATAAAAAAATCAAAAAAGGGTAAGTATATAGCTTACAGGCTTAATTGGAAATGGACAAGAAGTGTGAAATTATTTTGGCAAACCTTTCGGGTGAAGATAAACCAGGGGTTACTGCAGCAATGACAGAAGTTTTGGCTAAACATGATGCTAATATTCTGGATATTGGACAATCGAATATACATCATACACTTTCGTTAGCTATTATGTTTGAGGCATATAACGCTGGCGAGGTGATCAAAGATTTGCTTTTTAAGGCATCAGAGATAGGTATTATGGTGAGATTTAGTCCCATCAGTCTGGATAGATACGACGATTGGGTATGCCTACAAGGAAAACGGAAACGATATATTGTAACTCTGTTAGGTAGAGAACTCCTTCCTTCGGATGTGTCGGCTGTGGCAAAATTAGCTGCTAAATATAAGATGAATATCGAAAAAATATCTCGTCTAACGGGGCGTGTGCCTCTAAACGAATCGCATAGACCTAAACGTTCGTGTTTGGAGCTGTCTATTCGTAGTGAGGATGAGATAGATGAAGATATCGTGAAGCAAGACTTTATGCAATTGGCAAATAAGCAGAGGATTGACATCGCTTTTCAAGAAGAGAGTATCTATCGCAGAATGCGTCGCTTGGTGTGTTTCGACATGGACTCAACTCTTATTCAGACAGAGGTTATTGATGAACTGGCTGAGCGCAATGGAGTGGGGGATGAAGTTCGTGCTATTACAGAATCGGCGATGCGTGGTGAGATAGATTTTTCTGAAAGCTTCAAAAAACGTGTTAGCTTGCTGAAGGGGCTTGATGAGTCTGTGATGCGTGAGATAGCTGAAAACCTGCCAATAACGGAAGGGATGACTCGTTTGATCAGAATTCTTAAGAAAAGTGGTTGTAAATTAGCTATCCTTTCAGGAGGGTTTACCTATTTTGGAAATTACCTGAAAGAGAAGTATGGTTTCGACTATGTATATGCCAATGAATTGGAGATCGTTGATGGCAAATTGACCGGAAATTACATTGGGGATATTGTAGATGGTAAGCGTAAAGCTGAACTCTTGAAGTTGCTGACCCAAGTGGAAAAAGTAGATATCCGTCAAACAGTGGCTGTTGGCGATGGAGCAAATGACCTACCGATGTTGGGTATCGCTGGTTTAGGTATCGCCTTTCATGCGAAACCAAAGGTGAAGGCAAATGCTAAGCACTCACTTTCTACTGTTGGTCTCGATGGTGTTCTTTACTTCCTTGGTTATAAGGATTCTATGCTTTCGGGTGAAGGTGATTGGACCTGTTAATGGTATTCTATTTTCAATAATAAATGAAAGGCAATCGAATAGCGGTTGCCTTTTTTACATCCATGCAAATAGTTTGTGTTTATATGCAGTCTCATTTAATCGATAAAAACTATTGATTTGTATCCTTTATTTGTTATCTTTGTAATACAAGATTATAATATAATAAATAAAAATTAATGATTATGAAAAATTTAGAATTTACAGGCTTAGATGCTGCAGGTGCTCAAAAAACAGCTAATGAACTTCAACAACTATTGGCTGATCTTCATGTGTTTTATATGAATCTTCGTGGTTATCATTGGCATATCCAAGGAGAAAAATTCTTCGTACTTCATGAAAAATTTGAAGAAATTTATGATAGTGTAAATGAGCAAATTGATGAAGTTGCAGAAAGAATTTTGATGCTAGATGCCAGTCCTCAAAATAAATTTAGCGAGTATCTAAAACTCTCTAACATCAAAGAAGATGGTGGTGTGAGTGGTGCAAGCGAAACAGTTAAAGGGACATTGAATGCTTTTAAAGTACTTTTAGCACAAATGAGAAAAGTATCTGCAGTAGCTGATGAAGTAAACGACAGTGTAACTGTTGGTATGATGGATGGTTATCTTGAAGGTCACGAAAAAACAGTATGGATGCTTGTGGCTTTTGCAAAATAAATTCAGAGTGTGCGATGATGCATGTTTGATGTAAGCTGTTGATTTCAGCAGGTTAATAGACTTGCATGAAACTTGTATCAGCAATAGAAAAGGGAGTTAACAGAACAGTTAACTCCCTTTTATTTTATCTTTTATTTTGTTCAGAATCAGAAAGGATATCCCACTGCAATGTGGAAGGCTGCATTTTTGCTTAACTTGTGTGGATACTTCACAGGCCATTTTTCGGTTTTGATCAACTCTCCTGTTTCGGGATGTTTGACATCTCCAGCAGGATCATAGATTTTCCAACCACAGTCTAGCCGGAGTAACACAAAGTCGAAATCGAATCGGAGTCCAAGTCCCCATGATGCAGCAATCTCTTTGTAGAAGCTGTCGAATCTAAACTGTCCACCTTCTTGCCCTTTGTATTCTTTTGTTGTCCAAATGTTTCCTGCATCGATAAAGGCTCCAAGCTCTAACACCCAAAACAGTTTACTACGATATTCTATATTCATATCAAGTTTGATGTCTCCAGAGTGATAGTAGAAGATATCTGAATCTTTGTCGAACGCTTTGTACGATCCGGGGCCAATCTTTCTTACAGCCCATCCTCTTAGACTGTTACCTCCCCCTGAGAAGAAGCGTTTCTGGATTGGTACTTCTTTATAGTTGCCATATGGATAAGCCATTCCGAATCCTACATGCCAAGCGAAAGAATTTCGTTCGTCCATTGTATAGGTCTTGCTATAGTCAAAAATACCTTTAATATATTGCGCATACTTTGTTCCTAAAAACTCTCTGGAACCATGATCTTTACGCTTTTCTCCTGCTAATTTGGCAACTAGGTTTAAGGCATTTCCTGCCGACTCCACCGATGCTCTAAGCGAATATATTGGACGCGACAGGCGACGTCTTTCGTTGTTCAGGAGATTTGTTTTTGTGAATGTGTAACCTGAGCTAACGATAAATTGGTCAGAGAAGCTATAGCTCTGTGCTCCGGGTGACAGTTTATCGTAGAAGTCTTCGTAATTTAATTTGTCTTTAGGTAAGTGTACATAGTTGATTTCTATTAGATCCACAGCATGTCTTTTGCTCGTATTGATCCTATCGTTCCACTGGTATTTCAGTCCTGTATACATCACTGTTCTGGTAAAGAATCCTGGTCGGCGCTGAAAGGTATATCCGGCATTTAACTGCGTACTGGCATTTACTGTTTTTCTAAATTCTTTGTTTAAGAAAGGTAACATAAATCGAGGGAAAGTAAGACTCGTTTCACCGCCTATCTCAAAATAGTTTTCTTCAAAATTATCAAACTTGGGTGTAACCATCTCATAAGCTCCTTTTAAGCCTATTTTAAAGAGTTCAGATCCTCTGAATGCATTTCTGTGTAAGTATCCAACGCCTGCCCCTACGCCAAAGAAACCACCTGAATTAGTGCCCTCCACTTCTGTAGATATGCCTTGTCTTTTGTCAGGCACACAAGTAATGATGCACTTGAGGTTTTCTCCGGCTAGGTGATACGTTATATTTACGTTCTTCAATATCTTTAGTTGCGATAATGCAGCGTACGTATGTGTTGTAAGCATCTCATTATAAAGCTCTCCTGGTTTGATAAAGCAGTTGGCTAGCACAATGTGTGGCTTGATGTATTCTCCTCGTTCACCATATTTAAGCGTATAACCCTCTCTTTGGTAGACTGAGGATGCAGTATACTCGCTAATATCGCCATATGCAATGGGGTCGTAATCCATGTATAACTCTACACTTTCCACTGTGTACT
Organism: uncultured Dysgonomonas sp.; assembly: GCA_937995835.1. Classification (GTDB taxonomy): domain Bacteria; phylum Bacteroidota; class Bacteroidia; order Bacteroidales; family Dysgonomonadaceae; genus Dysgonomonas. The sequence continues at coordinate 55,647 of CALKIV010000104.1, forward strand.
GTCTGTGTTTTGCCTCTATCAAATGGCCTCTGCTATCTTTGTAGGCAAATGGATATAGCACTAAGTCGATGTCTACCTTATTGTTGCCTACCGTTGTGTCTACATCAAAGTGAATATATTCTTTATTGAATGCATAGTAACCTGTGTATCTCAAAAACTTAGTGATGCGTTCTCTTTCAAGATCTAGTTCATGCAAATCGTATATTGAATGTTGTTTCACGCCTTGTCCAAAATATACGAGGCTGTCCAAACTACCTACCACATAACGTGATTGCGATCTTCTGAGTCCTGTTAGGTGCAGTTGGTCTGGCTTTTCTATGAGCGAGTCAGGCATTTCTATGTTATACTCGTTCACTCTATATGGAGTACCTCCCTTTATATTGTATATGATATCTGCTTTTTTCGATTTGAGCTTTACTTCAGGTGTTACTGTGGCATTCAAGTAGCCTCTGTTGGTCATCATACGAGTCAAATCAGTTGTCGTTTTGTTGACTTTCAGAGTGTCGAATATTATAGGTGGCTCGCCTGCATTTTGTAAGGTGCGGTTGATCCATTTTGTGGTATCCTCTCCCGCTAAATTGTATAAAAATAGAGGAAATTTGAATAGGGTAAATGTCTTGAAATTAGGTTTTTGATCTATGTAGTTCTTCACTTCATAGCTGTTTATTGTCTTGGCATCAGCTTTTACATCCACAGTATTAAGCAAATACTTGTCATCCGGAACAAACTTCGTTGTGCTACATGAAAAGCCTATTACTAAGATTAAAAAGAGAAGAGCAAAAGAGTATAATATATTATTGAATTTCATTAAAATTGTTGCCTAAGATCCATAAACCTGAAAGAAACACAAACTTATCACTTTTAATTAATTCTTTTTGTAGATTTGTTCTAAAAGAATATAAAAAAGTGCTGTATCAGAGCAAATAGGAGCAAAAGCGTATCTAATGATAGGCTTGTTGACAATCCTTTATAAGTTTAAAGTCTTAAATATGACCTTCTATAGTGCTATGTATGGTATTTGGGAATTAAAATAATAGTTAAACAAAGATGTTAACAAAGGCAATTATAAAATATATACGATCCTTAAAGGAAAAGAAAAATCGAGATGAGCATCGAACTTTTGTTGTAGAAGGAAATAAGATGGTCACTGAACTTTTGAGTATTTTGGATTGTGAGATACTTATTTACTCGAATCTTGATAGCAAATCTTTAAATTTAAATAAAGTACAAAAGATAATTGAAGTAAAGGATGATGAGATAAGCAAGGTGAGTTTGCAGAAAAATCCTCAACAAATGCTTGCAGTCTTTTATCAACCTGAATCCCATGTGGTCAATGATTTAGAGATAAAATTGTCATTGGTTTTGGATGAAATTCAAGATCCGGGCAATTTAGGCACCATTGTGCGCCTTGCTGATTGGTATGGCATCGAGAATATATTTTGTTCTAGGGATACAGCAGATATTTACAATCCTAAAACTGTACAAGCTACTATGGGGGCCTTGGCTAGAGTTAGGGTGCATTATTGCGATCTTGAAGAGTTCTTGATTTCTCAAAAGCACTTGCCGATCTACGGGACTTTCTTGGATGGGCGAAATATTTATGAAGAAAATATCACTCCCAATGGGTTGATTGTGATGGGAAATGAAGGAAAAGGAATCAGTAAGATGATAGAAAAGTATGTAAACCAACGCTTATTTATTCCTTCTTATCCACCATATAAAGAGACATCTGAGTCTCTGAATGTTGCTGTTGCCACTGCTATTACTTGTGCAGAATTTCGTCGACGGATGCTTTAATCATTCTGCAAGGATGTATGCCCTATATCGAGTTTTTTCGTGCACAGGACAAAGTGATATATAGCCTGATCTGATTCTATTTCCAATCATTTGTAGAGGATATTTGACTTCCATTTCGCAGTGTTTGGCAAAGGTTTCCCCTGCCTTATTAAACTCGATATAGAAATGGCCGGTAGCATCCTTATGCAGATGATTCTCTTGCAGCTTGATGGAAAGGTAGCCCATATTATATCTCATGTTAATTTCTACACAAGGGTGCAGCTTTGTTGTATTCTCTTCTTTATAGATCATCATATCCACTCCTATGCATCCTTTGTGTATTAAACCACAGTCTTTTGAGAATAAATTTTGAAGTTTTTCTTTTGTCCAATCTAATGTGCCAATTGTTACATATTGAGACAAATTTTCTTCGATTTGCTCTTGACTTATCAAGATGTTTCCACTGTAACTTCCTTTATCGTTGGTGTTGAATAATGAATAGCCTTCGAAAGTGACATTCCCCTTGCCATCGCTCATAAACTCCATCGCAAAATCTAGTACTTTATCATAAACAGGTTCTAAGGATACTGCCGGCTGCCTGTTGAACATGCCTTGCAGGATTTGTCTTTCAGTTCTAGTTATTCCTGTGGTTGGCAACCATAATAGGCCTCTACCAGCTGAAGAGTAAGGAGACTTGGCTAACTGTTTTGTTAAACAGTTTTGGTGGTAGAGCTCAAGATTTTCAAGATCAGTGAAAAATTGGGGGAGGGTAATGGTCTCAAAACAATCTGAAGAGTTGATGATCTGTTCCAAAATATCGCGAGCGTAGAATCTACTATTGTATCTAATAATTATCTCATCCCATTTAGGGAGTTTGGCTTCTATAGATAGTTCTTTATTTATCTTTTCGAAAAATCTGAGATCGCGAGGGGTAACTCCCCATATGTAAACATTTGGTTCTCTTAATTGATCTAAGTTTTTATACTTAATGATGTTAGATAATATTATTCCTTTTTTTTGTAGATGTTGGTGATACATTTCGTCAAAATTCTGATCTACCAATACCCAATCTTCTTGATTGCCATACCATGCAGGAATTGAGGAAAGTTCTCTCATTATCTCAGTCTGCGAGGCAGGAGGAGTGTAAGAAGGATGCGTGTTCAGTATGGCATTTTCGTGTCCCGGATTAAAATAATGTAGTATCTTCGTTGACATATATTTATTATAAGAATAATTTTAAACAAAAGTACGATAACATTATCTTTTGTGAAAACTTACGTAAACAAATGAAAATACAAGAAGCAGAATATACAGAGGTTTTGAAGCTACGTCACGAGTCGATGTATCCTGATGCCAGTATTGATTTGGCAAAGGTGGAGAATGATGATCAAGGAATCCATTTGGGTGCTTTTGAAGGAGGAGAGATGGTAGCTTGCGTTTCTATCTTTCTTGAAGGGCGAAACTTACAATTCAGAAAGTTGGCTACGAAACCAAAACACAGAAATAAGGGCTATGCTACGGAGCTGATTAAATACTTGATTGATTATCATCGCCAGTTTCAATTCGATCGTTTGTGGGCTAATGCTCGTCAAGAGGCCGTTTCTATATACGAAAAGCTAGATTTTAAGCAGACTGAGGAAACTTTTACAAAGAACGGACATGACTATGTGATTGTAGAGTATTGTGGCGCTATGGAGGTTTAATTAGGACTGTCTAAAATTTAGTACAAGATTTTTTTTCAGAAATAAGAAATAAGCTTGAATGCCATTGGGTTATTCAGGCTTTCTTTTTTTTATTAAATTAGTTTCGTATTTTTATGAAATTACGCTTTTGAAAAAATAATAACAGATCATGAAAAAACTTTATCAATTGATCAGCTTTACGCTGATACTATTTCTTGTTTTGTGTGTCAACTTGGATACTGTGGCACAAAATAAAGACAACAGCCAGCCAGAGCGTGGACAAATTCCACCACACCCTCCACGTTTGCCAGAAGGAGCAATTCCGGCCTTTCCCGGAGCATGGGGTGCCGGTATGTTTACTACAGGTGGACGAGGAGGCCAAGTAATAGCTGTAACCAATCTTAACGACAGTGGCGAAGGGAGTTTGCGCGCAGCACTAGAAGCCAAGGGAGCACGTATTGTGGTATTTCGTGTTGCGGGTACTATCAAGATAGACAAAGATCTAAATATCGATCATCCTGACATCACCATTGCAGGACAGTCTGCTCCCGGCGATGGTATTTGTATTGCCGGTACATTGAATATCAATACGCATAATGTGATTGTGCGCCATCTGCGTGTCAGACGTGGTGTGCCTGTCGGGGGCCAAGGAGACGATAATATTGGGGGGAATCCTTCTCATCATATCATCATCGATCATTGTTCTACTAGCTGGGGAATGGACGAGAATATTTCACTCTATCGCCATATGCGTCCATCGTTAGATGGTACGACTCGCATTAAAGATGCTGCTGAAAATATCACAATCCAATGGACTATCTCGAGTGAGGCGTTGGATGCCAAAGGACATGCTTTTGGAGGTACATGGGGAGGTAAACCTTCTACTTTCCATCACAACCTTTTTGCGAGTAACACAGCTCGTAATCCCTCAATAGGGATGTCGGGAGCATTTGATTTCCGAAATAATGTTGTTTTCAACTGGCGCCACCGTACAATGGATGGAGGCGACGAAACGTCTTTAATCAACGTTATCAACAATTATTATAAGCCGGGACCTGCGACCAACGAAAATATGCGTGCTGTATTTGCTCGCATCGAAGAACGTAGTATGTACTCTCCGGGTAGTGCTTGGGCTGAGGGCGAATGGTACAGAAAAGAAGATAATCGTCCCGGTAAATGGTATGTAGCAGGTAATGTTATGCATGACAATGCCAAGGTTACCAATAACAATTGGGCAGGTATGAGAGGACCAGAAGAGTTGGCTCGTGTGAATACTCCATTCGAAGGGTGGCCTGTTGCTCCACATCAAACGGCAGAAGAGGCTTTTGAATCTGTTCTTTCAAAAGCTGGTGCAACTTTACCTAAACGTGATGTAGTGGATCAACGTGTGACTGAGATGGTGCGCACTGGAAAGCCAATGACAGCAACGGGTATCATTAAGGATATTTCTGAAGTTGGGGGATATCCTAACTTAAGTTTTAAGGCTTCGGAAGTACCTGTTGATACTGATGGTGATGGCATGCCCGATGAGTGGGAGATTAAGTACAATCTAGATCCTAATGATCCTGCTGATGGAGCAATTGATTCTGACGGAGATGGTTATACTAATGTGGAGGAATATCTGAATGGAACGGATCCTAACGAAAAGATAAACTATCGTAATTTGGGAAATAATGTAGACACTATTAGCTGATAAGGTTTGTGATATTATATAAAAAAAGATATTCTCATTCGAGAATATCTTTTTTTTATGCGTGTTTTGTACTTATCTTTTATTTATTTCTAAGCACCTCTCCCACGATTTTCAATGAATACACTGAGTCAGGCACATTCGTAAACAATGTAACAGTCTTGTTAATGATACCAGGACGTCCTGTTGTGGAATAGGTTACGGTTACGCTACCTTCTTTCCCCGGAAGGATAGGTTCCTTGGTGTAGTCAGAAGCTGTACATCCACATGATGAAACAGATCTTTGTATGATGAAAGGAGAAGTTCCTTCGTTTTTGAATTTGAAAATAGTTGATACTGTCCCTTTACTTTCTTCTACTTTCCCAAAGTCATGAACACTTTTTTCGAAAACTGCCTTAGGGGCTTTTTTTTCAGTGGCGCTTTGTGCTGAAGCGATCGATACTGTTGCTATTAAAGCAAAAAGTATAAGAGCTAATTTTTTCATTGTTGTAATATATGATTTGTATTTTCTGTTAATTCTATTTTGTTATATAGGTTGTGTATTTACAAAGTTATGCATTTTTTGTTCTAAATCTGTGCTTTTGTCTTGTTAAATTGGTGTTTTATCTTAATTTATATAAAATAAAGCGAGGTGGAAAATAATTTTCCACCTCGCTTTTATATTGATAATGACTAATTTGTCTTATGCTTCGCTTGTTGGAACAACTGAAACAAAAGATCTGTCATCTTGTTTTCTACGGAATACAACTGTACCGTCTACTAGAGCGAACAAAGTGTGATCTTTGCCCATTCCTACATTCTCTCCTGGGTGGTGAGTTGTACCTCTTTGACGTATAATGATATTACCAGCAACTACTGATTCGCCACCGAATATTTTTACGCCCAATCTTTTACTGTGCGACTCACGACCATTCTTGGAACTACCTACACCTTTCTTATGTGCCATTTTCTCTTATTTTTTATCGATTAAGCAATAATTTCTTTTACAAGAACTTCTGTAAACTGTTGACGGTGACCGTTTAATTTACGATAGCCTTTTCTTCTTTTTTTGTGGAATACAAGAACTTTATCTCCTTTTACGTGAGAAAGTACTTCTACTACAACTTTTGCTCCTTCTACTGTTGGCATACCTACGGTGATTTTACCGTCGTTGTCCACAAGCAATACTTTTTCAAATTCCACTTGAGCACCTTGCTCTGCATTTACTCTATGCACAAACAACTTTTGGTCTTTTTGAACCTTCATTTGTTGTCCTTGCATGTCTACAATTACGTACATCTGCTTATTTATATTTACAGGTTATGCGCTTGAGGCGAACCGACTTCTGTCTGATCTCTTTTTAGCCTTTTTGCAATCGGACGCAAAGTTAGCAACTTATCCTCAATAATGCAATACTTTCTTTACTCTTTTACCCTCGAAGCCTTGGTTTTCCATACTGCAACGATTCCTTGCTCCACCCTGTTGGGGAAGTTCAGATATTTTTCGAGGAAGATTTCGATGGATTCTTTGTCCATTTCTTGTTCGGTACGGATAAACTCATTGTTGAGATCAACCGTTTGTAGACTGTATTGCCACGTTTGACCAATATTGCCAATGGTGATATCGGTATGCTTTTCATCTTTTATGGTATAATTTCCTGTAAACCTAGGCTTGTCGATCAGGAAAGAATCGAGGGGAAGTGCTGAAGTGCCACCTCCAATATACTCCCACACCTGATCTCCTTCTTTGTAGTTGGAGCCATTGGCAAAGGATAGATATTCCCATTCGCCCTTCTTTAGTTTTTCTCTTTGCACTCTAACAAACTCGTTTACTCTTTTTTCCAACTTTGGATCATCCGGACAATCGAATCTACGTTCAATGACGCGCCATTGCCCCTCTAGGGCATAACTTGCCTCATTCTTACTGTCACAAGAATAGAATGTAAACAATAGTATAGCGGGAAATAGATATATAATATACTTCATTTTATTACGATATTAATAAAGTTTGTGAGTCAAAGATAATACTTAAAAATTTCTTTTTGACCCATTAAAGATATTTTTAGATAATAATGCGACACTATTTTATAAATAATTAATACAAATTGATGTTTAATTTCCTTGTTTCTGTTCAAAATGAAATTTTAATGCAAAAATTAATATCATTTTATTCTGTTTTTGTTTTTTATTGAGATATTTTGATATAACTTTACGTCAGTAAAACAAAATAAACATTTAAATATTATTTTATGTGCGGATTTGTCGGAGTATTTGATATTACTCAGGAAACAAAAAAGTTGCGTGCTCAAGTGTTGAGTATGGCTAAAAAAATACGTCACAGAGGGCCGGATTGGTCAGGCGTATATACAGGAGATAAAGCTATTATGGCTCATGAGAGACTCTCTATCGTAGATATAGAGTCTGGGAATCAACCAATATATAATAAAGACCAAAACTTGGTTTTGGCAGTCAATGGAGAGATATACAATCACAAAGAAATACGAGCTAGGTATCCTGAATATGACTTTCAGACTAAGTCGGACTGTGAAGTGATTTTGGCGCTCTATGAAGATATGGGTGTGAAACTATTTGACGAGTTGAATGGTATTTTTGCTTTTGCTCTTTATGATATCGAAAACGATATCTTTTTGCTTGGTAGAGATCATATTGGTATTATCCCTCTGTATGTAGGATATGATGATAACAATCAATTTTTTGTTGCCAGTGAGTTGAAAGCTCTTGAAGGTGTTTGTCAAAACATCAAAGAGTTTGCTCCAGGATCATATATGTATAGCAAAGAAGATAGAGAAATGCATAAATGGTATAAGCGTGAGTGGACAGAATTTGATAACGTTAAGGATAATGTGTCTGATATCAACGTATTGCGTTCGGAACTAGAGGAAGCGGTGCACAGACAAATGATGTCTGACGTGCCTTATGGTGTACTTCTTTCCGGAGGGTTGGATTCTTCCATCATCTCGGCTATTGCTAAGCGTTATGCAGCAAACAGAATAGAGGAAAATGACCAAACAACAGCATGGTGGCCTCAGCTGCACTCGTTTGCCATCGGGCTTAAAGGATCGCCAGACTTGATTGCATCTCGAAAAGTGGCAGACGCTATTGGTACGGTGCATCATGAATTGCACTTCACTGTAGAAGAAGCATTGGATGCGCTACCTGATGTGATTTATCATATCGAAACTTATGATGTGACAACGATCAGAGCTTCTACTCCAATGTATCTGTTAGCAAGATATATCAAATCGATGGGAGTGAAGATGGTGCTTTCGGGCGAAGGTTCTGACGAATTGTTTGGAGGGTATCTTTATTTCCATAAAGCTCCTAATGCACAAGCTTTTCATGAAGAAACTGTGCGTAAAATTGAAAATTTACACTTGTACGACTGCTTGAGAGCTAACAAATCTCTAGCTGCTTGGGGAGTAGAAGGACGTGTGCCATTCTTAGACAAAGACTTTATGGATGTCGTGATGCGACTAAATCCGAAAGATAAAATGTGTGGAAATGGTAAAATAGAGAAGCATATTCTTCGTGAAGCGTTTCAAGACTATTTGCCAGAAAGTGTAGTGTGGAGACAAAAAGAACAATTCTCTGATGGAGTGGGGTATAACTGGATTGATAGCCTGCGTGAGTTAGCTTCTAAGAAAGTGTCAGACCGTCAGTTAGAACTGGCAGCTGAGCGTTTCCCAATCAATCCTCCAATGAGTAAAGAGGAGTATTGGTACAGAACTATTTTTGAGGAGCATTTCCCTTCTGCATCTGCATCACAGACTGTGCCTTCTGTGCCATCAGTGGCGTGTAGCACAGCTGTAGCATTGGAGTGGGATGAGTCGTTCAAAAACAGTATCGACCCTTCGGGACGTGCTGTGAAGGCTGTACATGCTGATGCTTATGGAAAAGATATGAAGTAAGTAAATTTTAAGATAGCCAAGAGAGGGGCGTATGCTCAGCTCTTTGGTGAGAAAGGCAAAAAGCGGTTTCGGATGAAAGTTCGGAATCGCTTTTTTAGTGAGGATTATTTGAAAAGTTTGTCAACTATTTTTTGATTTAGGGGCATCATTCTTCAGGTTAGGCTATCCGTAGGTAGTTTTTGCTAAGCCTTCGAGCTACTTGCTTCTATCTTTTATGTTAAATTATGTATAGGAGTTCAGTAATGTTATAGTAGTCAAATAGATAGTATAGCAATAAAATTAACAAAATTAAAATCTCTACTGTCCAAATCTTCTTTCGGTCATAATTTTTTACTAATAATCTTTCGCATAATAAAATAGAAGACACTATTGTAATAAAAGCTATTATAAAAAACAAACTAAATGGAGTCCATACACGTGAAACGTTGTAGGTGTACAGAATAATAGCTAAGGGATACAAGATAAGAAACGGAGTGAGTTTACATTTACTCATATTATTTATGATTGAAACCAATTAATAACTCGAATCTAATTAAATTTATCAACTAAAACTAATGTTTAGTATTACATGCTCTTCTTACAAAAAAAGAGACCTGATGATTCAAGTCTCTTTTATATATGTGTTCGAAAACGTTTTCGTTTCTTACTCAGCGTTCAAAGTGAAACGTTTGAAATCTACTACCTTAAGATCTTTATCAGCTGCTGCAAGGTGTTGAGCAATTGATACTTTAGGGTTTTTAACGAAATCTTGTTTCAACAAAGTGAAGTCTTTGTAGAATTTGTTTAGAGATCCTTCAGCAATTCTATCAAGCAAGTTTTCAGGTTTTCCTTCTTCTCTAGCTTTTTCTTTTGCGATGTTAAGTTCTCTTTCTTTGATTTCTTCAGTTACGCCAGTTTCGTCGATGGCAACAGGATTCATTGCTGCAATTTGCATCGCGATATCTTTAGCAAGGTCTTCCGATACACCAGCTTTGTTGAAACCAACGATAGCCGCTAGTTTGTTTCCTGGGTGAATGTATGCATATACAGTAGGAGCAGTAACTGATTGGAAAGTAGAAAGTTCCATCTTTTCTCCAGATACACCCATTCTGTCAACAACAAGTTCTTGGATAGTGCTGTCGTTTAGTTTAAGAGCTTTAAGACCTTCAAGATCTGCTGGTTTTCCAGCCAATCCTGCATCTAGTATAGACTTAGTCAAAGCGATATAATCAGCATTCATAGCAACGAAGTCAGTCTCACAGTTTAGAGAAACGATTGCTGCGTAGTCTCCATCTGTAGCTGCAAGTACACAACCTTCAGAAGCTTCACGGTCTCCACGTTTTGCTGCGAAAGCTTGACCTTTCTTGCGTATTATTTCTATTGCTTTATCAAAATCTCCATTAGCTTCATTCAAAGCATTTTTGCAATCCATCATGCCCGCACCAGTCATTTTGCGAAGCTTTTGGATATCAGCCATACTAACTGCCATTTTCTATTCTATTTTAAGTTGTTAATATTCTTTTTTAATAAAAATAGCTAAGGGTTAATCTTTCAAGGACAAAATTGCCAGCAAGATCAAACTCTTAGCTATTATTCTGTATGATTATAAAGAGCTTACTCTTCGTCCTCGCTTTTTGCTACTTTGCTTGCAATTGCAGCGTTCATAGCATCTTGGTCTTCTTTAGCTATTGCTTTCTTAGCAGTAGCTTTGCCTTTGCGTTCTCTTTTTGGAGCTGCGTCTTGGTCTTCAGCATCTTCTGCTGCATCACCTTTCTCAGCTTTACGTTCTTGAAGCCCTTCTTTGATTTCCTCGCAGATATAGCCCAAGATAGCGTCAATAGAGTCAGAAGCGTCATCATTTGCTGGGATCACAAAGTCTACATCGTTAGGATCTGAGTTTGTGTCCACAAGTGCAAATACAGGTATACCAAGTCTTTGTGCTTCTCTTACAGCGATAGTCTCTTTCATGATGTCAACTACAAATAGAGCTGAAGGCAAGCGTGTAAGGTCTTGGATAGAACCCAAGTTCTTTTCTAGTTTTTCGCGTTGACGAGTGATTTGAAGTCTTTCTCTTTTTGACAAAGTTTCAAAAGTTCCGTCTTTGTGCATTTTATCGATAGTCGACATTTTTTTCACAGCCTTGCGAATAGTTGGGAAGTTTGTTAGCATCCCACCTGGCCAACGTTCTGTTACGTAAGGCATGTTGATATCTTTTGCCAATGTTGCAACTACATCCTTAGCTTGTTTTTTTGTTGCAACGAACAGAATTTTTCTACCAGATTTCGCAACCTGTCTTAGTGCAGCACCAGCTCCTTCAGCTAGAGCGATCGTTTTGTATAGGTCAATGATGTGAATACCATTGCGTTCCATAAAGATATATGGAGCCATTGCTGGATTCCATTTTCTTTTCAAGTGACCGAAGTGTGCACCTGCGTCTATTAATTTATCGAATTCTAATTTTGCCATTTTATTCTTTTCGTTTACTTTCTTTTTCTGTTTGTTTAAATGAATTGACAGGTAGTCTACATTTATTTTCAATAATAGAGTCCTGACAATTTAGATGCTAAACGTTCCTTTTTGAGATGAATCGAATCATCGTAATATTCCTTAGGTGTATTATTAAGCTACTAAAGCTAAGCTGCACCTTTGAAATATAATATCCAAATTAACGTTTTGAGAATTGAAATCTTCTTCTTGCTCCTGGTTGTCCTGGTTTTTTACGCTCAACAACACGAGGGTCACGAGTCATGAATCCTTCTGATTTAAGAGCTGGTTTATTTTCAGGATTGATTTTTACCAATGCACGAGCAATACCTAAACGAGCAGCTTCTGCTTGTCCGGTGAATCCTCCTCCATTAAGATTGATTTTGATGTCGTATTTTTCAACAGCTTCTAGTTTGTTTAGAGGTTGTTTTACAACATACTGAAGTAGTGGAGATGGAAAATAGTTATCAAGTTCTCTTTTGTTGATAATGATTTTACCTGTTCCCTCACTAACATATACGCGAGCAATTGCAGCTTTGCGTCTTCCTATTGCATTTGTTACTTCCATTGCTATTATTTAAGTGAGTTAATATCTAGTGATTTTGGTTGTTGTGCTTCATGAGTGTGCTCTGCACCTTCATACACGTAGCAGTTTTTCAAAAGAGCTGCACCTAGTCTGTTTTTAGGTAACATTCCTTTTATAACTTTCAACACCAGACGATCTGCTCCTTTTTCTAGCAGTTTTTCTGCAGTGATAGATCTTTGTCCTCCGGGATATCCTGTATAGCGTAGATATTCTCTATCTTGCCATTTGTTTCCGGTTAGAACTACTTTCTCTGCATTGATAATGATGACATTATCACCACAGTCCACATGAGGCGTATAGTTTGGCTTATATTTTCCTCTCAGAATTTTAGCCACTTTAGATGCCATACGTCCTAAAGTTTGTCCCGAAGCATCTATCACAACCCATTCTTTTTGAGCGGTTGCTTTGTTTGCTGAAACGGTTTTGTAACTTAAAGTATTCACTTATTAATTTAATTAATTTGGTTAATGATTTCGATTCACTCCTGTCTTGTTGCTTTGGTCGGGCTAAGGGTTGACCTGCTCATACAATTGTAAATCAATTTAATACGGTTTTATTCGTAATAATCGGCTCGCAAAATTACGATTTATATATTAATTTACAAAGAAAGTAATGAACTATTATTAGTTTTCTCCGATCAAAAAAGATAGAGTTCAAGAGGTTGGTTCGATTTACTGATTTCTCAACTTTTTATTTTTTTAGCCAAAATCCTCGATAAAGGTCACCATATTTATCCTCTGCTGATTTGTTATAACACTCCATATCTGTGGTAAAACCTTCCTTGAATGAGTTGCCACGCATGCTAAATTTTTAGATCAAAGTGTTATTTTATTCTTCACCATTTTATATGAATTAGCTCCCTTGAATTTAAGTGTATTAAATTCTTTCTTATGTAGATATTTACTACTTTTGTAGGCAAGTTCTAAAAAACGATAACAGAAGTATAGTCAAGAAAAATTTCAATATAAAAAAGAAAACAAACAGACATGGCATTAAGATTCATGACTGCCCAAGAGGCGGCAGCCTTAGTTAAAAATGGCGATAACGTAGGTATTAGCGGATTTACCCACGCCGGATGTCCCAAAGTGGTGACAGGAGAAATAGCTAAAATAGCTGAAGAGGAACACGCTAAAGGCAATCCTTTCCAGATTTCTATTTTCACCGGAGCTTCCACTGGCGACAAAGTGGATGGCGTACTTGCCAGAGCTAAAGCAATCAAATTCCGTACCCCTTATCAAACCGTAAAAGACTCAAGAAATGCAATCAATGCAGGCGAGATTGAGTATTGCGACCTTCACCTTTCTACTACTTCTCAAGACATCCGTTATGGCTTTTATGGTGACATGGATGTAGCTATTATCGAGGCTTGCGATGTAACAGAGACTGGTGAGATTGTACCTACTGCAGCCGTGGGAATTTCTCCAACAGTGGCTCGTCTGGCTAAGCTTGTTATCGTAGAACTTAATGAACATGCTCCTAAGGCTATGAGAGGGTTGCATGACATTGCAGAACCTCTTGATCCTCCTCATCGTAAAGCGTTGGATGTATACACTGTGAAAGATAGAGTAGGACAAGAATGCATTAAGGTAGATCCTGCTAAAATTGTAGTTGTGAAAACCAACGAAGATGGTGAAGGTGGTAAATTTGCCCCTGCTGATGAAATAACAACTCAAATAGGGAAAAATGTGGCAAACTTCTTCATCAACGAAATGAAAGAAGGACGTATGCCTAAAACATTCCTTCCTGTGCAATCAGGAGTAGGGAATATTGCCAATGCAGTATTGGGCGCTATGGGAGATAGTAAGGAAATTCCTGATTTTGAGGTGTATACTGAGGTTATTCAAGATGCTGTGATCGACTTGATGAAAAGTGGTCGTGTGAAATTTGCTAGTGGATGTTCACTTACTGTGAGCAACGAGTGTATGGAAGAAATCTACAAAGATCTTGACTTCTTCAAAGAAAGACTAGTGCTTCGTCCAGCTGAATATTCAAACAATCCTGAAATTGTACGTCGTATGGGAGTTATTGCTATCAATACAGCTATCGAAGCTGATATTTTTGGTAATATCAACTCTACACATATTTCCGGTACTAAGATGATGAACGGTGTAGGTGGTTCGGGTGACTTCACTCGTGCATCTTATGTGTCTATCTTTGTTACTCCATCAGTGGCAAAAGATGGTAAGATTAGTTCCATCGTGCCAATGGTGTCGCATGAAGATCATAGCGAACATTCTGTGAAAATCATCATCTCTGAATATGGGGTGGCTGACCTTCGTGGAAAAGCTCCTAAACAACGTGCGCGTGAGATTATCAACAAATGTGCTCACCCTGACTATCGTCCATTGCTAATGGAATATCTAGAAAATGCAGAGAAGAACTATCCGGGACAAACTCCTTTCGATATGTATAATGCATTTGCTTTCCACAAGGCATTGGCAGAAACAGGTAGCATGAAAAATGCAAAATACGAAAACAAATAATTAGATTTGTTTAAACGATATTGAAAAACCTTCTGGCAGATTTGTCAGAAGGTTTTTTGCTATAATCTATCTTTTGTCTACCTTTCATTTTAGAACATATCAACAAGAAAAAATAAAGCGCTACTAATGGATTTATTTAATATTCGTAAAGACTTTACACTTCAAACTCTTGAGGAAGAGGATATGCTGAGTAATCCCTTTCAGATGCTGCAGTTGTGGCTTGATGAGGCAATTGTTCACAAGGCATTAGAGCCCACTGCTATGACACTCTCTACGGCATCCAAAGAGGGGAGACCCTCGTCTAGGGTACTTCTGCTGAAAGAAATACAGAAAGAGGGCTTGGTTTTCTTCTCCAACCATGAGAGTAAAAAGGGGCAACAGATGGCAGAAAATCAATATGTAGCAGTCAATTTTATGTGGCACGAACTCGAGCGCCAAGTGCGTATAGAGGGTATCGTAAGTCGTTTGAGCAATGAAGAATCGTTTGCTTATTATAATATGCGTCCTCGCAATAGTAGGATAGGAGCATGGGCATCTCCGCAGTCGCAAGTGATTCTCAATAGAGCATACTTGGATGATCAGGTGCAGAAGTTTACTCTTCAATTCGCTGATCAAGAGAGAATTGAAAAACCTCCTCATTGGGGAGGGTATGTCATCAAGCCTCAGATGTTTGAATTTTGGCAAGGACGAAAAAATAGATTACACGATAGAATTGAATACCTGCCAAAGGGTAAACAATGGAAAATGGTAAGACTAGCACCGTGATCATCCAGCAAATACCATTGTGTTTAGCGGGAATAAAAAATCGAGAGGTCTTTTGCTATGATCTATCTTTTTGTCTACCTTCATTCGCTCATACATAAACTACATATAAATATAATTAGGATGAAAAAAATAATACTATTGGTGGTGTTGAGTATTGCCTTCACTGCGAATGTTTTTAGTAAAGATAAAACAGACGATTTGAAAGAACTAGTCAGCCTAATGCAGGTGGAAGAACAGGTAGAGGGTAAAATCACTGCCATGATTCCGATGATGAAACAACAGATGGGGAAAACATTTGAGGGTGAAAGAGGTGAAAGAATTTTTAACGAGTATATGGTCGCTCTGATAGAAGAAACGAAAGTGATGGCTAGCAAACTGGTCGACAAGGAGGTTATTGCTATTTATGATAAGCATTTTACGCATAAAGAGATTAAGGAGTTGATTAAGTTTTATAAATCACCAATAGGGCAAAAAACATTAGAGAAGACTCAGATCATCACACAGGAAATGATGGATGCCATGACTACTGACTATTTACCAGGCTTTCAGCAACGATTGACGACTCGTTTGCAAGAAATCATGGAACAAGAGTGATGTATGCATGAAGAAAAAAACAGTATATATATAATGTATAAAGACCCTTCGACTCAAGGAGCCGAAAGGTCTTTTACTTACAATAAAAACAAAAACAACACATTAACATGAAAGTCCTTTACGAAGACAATCATATCATTATAGTAAACAAAGAAGCTGGTGAAATAGTTCAAGGGGACAAAACCGGAGACACTCCCATGACCGAAAAAGTGAAGGAATGGATCAAGGTCAAGTATAATAAGCCGGGGAACGTTTATTTGGGGCTTGCTCATCGTCTCGACCGTCCTACAAGTGGGGCTATTGTTTTTGCAAAGACTAGTAAGGCACTTTCTAGGCTCAATGATTTGTTTAGAAAAGATGATGTTAAAAAAACTTATTGGGCTATTGTGCAAAATCCACCCAAGCCCGAAGTGGGGTCGTTGCGACATTATCTGTGGAAGAATGAAAAGCAAAATAAATCTTATGCCTTTGCAGATAACAAACAACAAAAAGAGGCAAAGTTGGCATTGCTAGAATATAAAATGATTGCCCGATCAGATAATTATTTTCTGCTGGCAGTCGATCTGGAAACAGGGCGCCATCATCAGATTCGTTGTCAGTTGGCAAGTATCGGTTGTCCTATCAAGGGCGATCTGAAATATGGAGCAAAACGATCGAATCCCGATGGCAGTATTTCTTTGCATGCTCGCTCCTTGTCTTTCATTCACCCTGTGTCGAAGGAGATGATTGATGTTGTTGCTCCTGTGCCGGAGGATAATCTGTGGCAGGCCTTAGAAAATAGTGTTGAGCGATAAGAAAGCCCTCAAAACCATTTTTTCTTTTTCATCAACCAAATGATAAGTAGGGCAGTGGCGATGAAAATAAACCACGCTACACCATAACCATATTGCCAGTTGATCTCGGGCATATTTGTGAAATTCATGCCCCAAACCCCCACCAAAAAGGTGAGAGGAATGAAAATGGTAGCAACCAGCGTCAGGCGTTTCATGATCTCGTTCATGCGCATGGCGTTGTTATTGTAATAGAGATCGAGTAGCGATTTTACGGTTTCTTCATAATTTTCCACATAGTTGCTGGTGGTTCTGTATTTGTCATCCAAGTTTTCGAAATAGAGGACGTTTTCTTCTCTGATCATTCCATTGGTGTTTTCCAGTAGATTTTCGTATTCTTCACGTTGCGATAAGATAAAACGTTTGAGTTGTAGGTGTGTTTTGCGTTGGTCTCGAAGGGTATGTAACACGTCGCTATCTTCTTGTCGTATAATTAATTGGTCTTCTATTTTCCACAGACTGTCTTCTGCATGAATGATGAAATCATTATTGAAATTATTAACAGCATTCAATAAAATATAGAGCAAAAAGTCAGCACTTTTTTGTCTCAAGGTAATATTATTTTCAAAGATGGCTTTTTCTACGTCCTTGAACACAGGTATAGACGATTCTTTGAAGCTGATAATGAAGTCTTTTCCCATGATAAAAGCAATCTGCATATCTTCCGTCTCATTATCTTCTTTAGTATAATACCCGGAGGTTAAGATGAATGACACATTTTCGTAGAGTACGTATTTAACGATCTTGGCATCGGATAGAAGTTCACGAACATCAAAGCCATGAAGACCAAAGTTTTTGCAGATTTGGTTTATTGATGCAGTGTCCGAAATTCCCGTCACTTTGAACCAACTGACAACGCCCTCTTTCAGGTATTTTCTTAAATCATCGTTAGGAGCTAAGCTCTTTTTGGTGGATTCGGTAGCATTATATTGAATAAGCTCTACTGTGGTTGGGATATCTTCCTCGCCAAAATATTCAAGGTTGCCTAGCACTCGTAGGGCTCTGTTGCTACTTCTCTTTTTTCGTTGTCGCTTTTTCATGTTCTTATTTCTTCTAGTTCTCAATAAAAGTACAATTTCAAAATGAATTTCAGAAACGATGAGGTGTCAGAATGTGATATTGGTCTAATCAGTGCGTTAGTTGAAATTAAGCTATATATAAGTTGCGTGTCTTTTAGGTTTATCCTACATTTACATAGTATTTGTTTTTATTACTAATAAATATCTAAAATTAACACATTATGAAAACTTCAATGCGCTCACTACTGATAGTGGCTACACTTGTTTTTCTTTTTAGCTCTTGTTATTCAACCCGTACTTACCACGGAAACACGACCGAAAATACTGCTATGGTAGAGGTGGCATCTAAAAAGAACCATATTCTTCTATGGGGACTTCTTCCTCTTGAGAGTTCAAAGCAAAATGTAAAAGATGTAGTGGAGAACAAAAAAGACTATCAAATCCAATCTCAACATACTTTTGTTGATGGATTGTTAGGTATGATTACCTTAGGTATTTATACTCCAACAACGACTACTTATTATTTGCCTCAAAAATAAGTCTTTAAGTTGTAAAAGTATAAGGGTCGTCTTCTCGAAGTGTTTCGAGAAGATGACCTTTTTTTATGAAAAATATAACTTCATAATTTTTATCTTATACAAACAATATCTAACTTTGCCTCGCTTTGTTCTTTAGCAGATCAACTATGATCTCTGAAGATTGATAGGGAATCTGGTGCAAGTCCAGAACAGACCCGCTACTGTAAGCCTTCGCAAGAAAGCAAGTCAGGAACCTACATGGCAGATAAAATTTCTAAAATAGCTTTCGTGGACTAGAGCTGAAAAGATTCTTCCTTTGTATTGAAAAAATCTCTTCCCCCTTTTCTTGTCTATTGCTATTTTATGATTTGAATATAAAATAAAAGCAGTCATCCTAAAGATGAGAACATTACTAAGTAGTTTATTACTATTCGTTTGTCCCGTAGCACTTTTGGCACAAGTCAGCGACTCGATTCCATACAACCTTCAAGAGGTTGAAATTTCAGCGGTATCTAAACCTTCCACATCTCGTTCGTCCACGCCCTTGCAGGTGATGACAGAGCAAGACTTTAAGATGCAGGGTATACAGTCTGTAAGTGATGCCATTAGGCGTTTTAGCGGAGTGGTACTTAAAGATTATGGAGGGATTGGAGGTCTTAAAACTATTTCGGTCAGAGGTTTGGGTGCAGAATATACGACCATCAACTACGATGGCATGGTGATTAGTAATGCACAAGCCGGACAAGTAGACATCGGTAAGTTTTCGCTAAACAATATTTCAATGCTCTCCCTTAGCATTGGTTCTAGCGACGATATATTTCAATCAGCACAGTCTTTTGCTCTGGCCGGAATGCTAAAGCTGGAGAGTAAACGACCAACCTTTACGGATAAAAATTTCACTTTAGATACAAAAATTACCACGGGCTCGTTCGGACATTTTGAGCCAATGATCTATTATGCCCGAAAATTGAGTCGCAAAACATCATTCTCTGCTAATGTCAATTGGCTGAGAGCAGATGGTAAATATCCATTTACGCAAGCAGATGACCAAAGAATCCCTGATCGCAAGCGCAGAAATAGTGATGTGAACAATTGGAGAACTGAAATTAACCTCTACAACCAACTGAGTGATAAAGATCAATTAGATATCAAGCTTTATTATTATGACACCGAGCGAGGACTTCCCGGTGGAGTGACGCTCTATGTGGATGATGCTAATGATAGAATTTGGAACAAAAACACCTTTGCCCAGTTGAGCTATACACGCAAATTTGATTCACAGTGGAAGTTTCGTTCTATTGCCAAATATAATTACGACTACGAAAAATATGGCACAGATTACTTCATAGGAGGAGGGGCAAAGGCAACCGGCTATAATAAATATAAGCAAAACGAAGTCTATTGGACCAACATGCTTCATTATAAAATTGATACGCAGTGGTCAGCTTCATTTTCGCAAGACCTTTTTTTCAATAGCTTGAGAAGCTCATTCTATGGATTTAATGATGCTCGTTCTGAGCCAAATAGGTATAGTAGCCTTTCGGCCTTGGCTCTACAGTACAAAACCGAGCGAGTAAATATGACTGCAACAGCTTTGAACACTTATATTCATCAAAAGATCGTTAATAAAGGTACTAAAACAACTCATAGGAAACTGTCGCCCTCTTTTAGTGCATCAGTGAAACCTTTGGAGCATGTAGACTGGCGTGTAAGAGCATCATATAAACATGTTTATCGTATTCCTACGTTTAATGAAACTTATTTCGTTACGATGGGTAAGGGTCTCAAGCCTGAATCGTCATCGCAATATAATATAGGAACGACATGGGTAGGTAGTTTTGTTGACAATCCATTGAACTATATAAATATTTCATTGGATGGATATTATAATGATGTAAAGGATAAAATTATAATTATCCCCAGACTTCCATTCCCTACAGCTCTGAATAATGACAGAGTGAAAATGAAAGGAATGGATGCAAAAATAACGGGAAATATTTCACTTCTAAATGATATAAATATCGACCTGACAGCTGTTTATAGCTTTATGCGTGCTTATGACGATGATAAAAAGAATAAGCAAAGTTATAAAGGTCAGTTGCCTTATACGCCAAAGCATTCAGGATCAGCCTCATTGACCGTCAATAATCCATGGGTCAGCCTGACTTACAGTGTTATTGCTAGTGGAACTAGATATACCAATCAAGAGAATAATGAAGATACTAAACATGAGTCTTTCACTGATCATAGTTTCACGGCTTTCAAAGAACTTAAAATAAATAATTACAAATTGTATGCTACAGCTAGTTTATTGAACGTATTCAATAAAAATTATAGTGTAATCAAATATTACCCTATGCCTGGCAGGTCGTTCAAGATCAGTGTTGGGTGTAGCTTCTAAAATAATTCGATTTTAAAACAAACTAATATTAAATTAATATGGAAAAATTAAACAAGTATTTTATTAAGAGTTTTTTATTTATAACTCTTCTTGCGTTTACGTTTGCATCATGTAGCGATGATGATGATAATAATGGATCTGAGCAAAAGCTCAATCTAGACAAGACAGGCGCATTTGTGCTTGGTGAGGGAAAGAAGGGAGATAACAATGCAAAATTGTCTCACTATAGTTTATCTAAATATAGCTTTACAGGGAATGTTTTTGAAAAACAAAATAAAGGGCTAAAACTAGGAAATACAGCTCAAGATATTCTTATCTATGGAGGTAAAGCGTTTATAACGGTTACTAACAGTGATATGCTTTTTGTAACAGACCTAGATGGGGTGCTTTTAGAAGAAATATCATTTGCTAAAACTGCCTATAATCAACCTCGATTTATGGTGGAGGATAATGGATATGTTTATATCGATTTCTATTCCGGACACCTTGTGAGATTAAACACTAGTACACTGAAAATCGATGATAGCAAAGATGTATTAGATTTGCCGGCAAATCCTGAGCAAATGGCTAAGGCTAATGGAAAGTTATATATCACAAACTCTAGAAAGGATAAGGCAGAGGGGAAAACTTTGACTGTGGTAAACTTGAGCACTTTTAAGAAAGAAGCTGATATAGCTGTACACGTTAATCCAACAAGAATAACAAGCGACAGCAAAGGAAACGTTTATGTACTTTCGTGGGGAGACTATACTGCTACCGATAACGGGAAAAGTGCTCTGTCAGTTATAAAAGCTGGTTCTGATAAGGCAGAAGTGGCTAAACTTGGAGATGCTGGAACATTCATGGTAATGCATGATGATAAGCTTATCATTGCACAAACTGTCTATGATAAAGATAATAACTATTATCCTATCACTTCATATTCCCAATATGATATCAGCAAAGTGAAAACAGACCTAAATGAAGGGTGGAGCGATAAATCTTTCTTCGACGTGCCTGCCGATAAAGATGCTGCACAGCTATTGACTGAAGGGTATTTTATGTCAGTAAATCCAGCAAATAGTGATGTATATGTTTCTGTTTCAAACTATAGAGTAACTGGAGCTGTTCTTATCTTCGATAAAGAAGGTAAATTTAAGGAGCATATCCCAACAGGAATGGTTAACACACAAAAAGTAGCCTTCATGCAAGGAAAATAAAAAATGAAATATCGTTTTTTACTACTCATAAGTATTGCAACGCTAACACTGAGTTGCAATAAAAAAGATTCTAAGACTTCTGCCTCCACCAAGGCAGAAGTTTTAGAATTACAGTATGCCAAAGGTTTTCAAGTGGAGGTGACGGATCAATATACGCACATCACCATCCGCAACCCTTGGGATACGGTAGCTATACTCAATAGTTATATCCTTGTGGATAGAGCAAAGGATCTGCCAAGCAACTTGCCCAAGGGGAGCATCATTCGCACCCCGGTGCAGAGTGTGGTGGCTACTTCCACCTTGCAATGCTCCATCCTCAACGAGCTCAATAGTGTAGAACTAGTGAAAGGAGTTTGTGAGCCGGAATACATCAAAAATCCGTATGTGGTGCAAGGGGTAGCCGATGGCACAATCATCAATCTAGGGATGGCGCATAGTCCAAGTTTGGAGGGTATTATCATGCTCAGCCCGGATATTGTACTTTCTGACCCTATCATTGGTAAAAATCAAGCCAATCTGGAGAAAGCAAAAGTGCCTTTGGTGCTGCCCACTAGTTACACAGAGCCTCACCCTTTGGGCAGAGCAGAGTGGATTCGCTTCTATGCCTTATTTTTGGATGCAGAGCGCCAAGCATTGGCCGATTCATTGTTCTCAGTAACGGTGGACAGTTATAACGCAGTGAAAGAGAAAATGGCAGAGGTGACCCATCGCCCAACTGTTTTGACGGATACACGTTATCAAGGAAACTGGAGTTTACCGGGAGGTAACAGCAATGCTGCTACTCTGTTTAGGGATGCTGGCGCAGCCTATATTTGGGCAGACGATCAGTCGAATATGAGTATGACCATAGCTTTCGAATCTGTTTTAGACAAGGCAGGAGACGCTGATAAATGGATCATCCGTTACTTTGATGACAAGACAATGACTTACGAAAGTTTGCAAAATGAATTCAAGCCCTATTCCTATTTCAAGGCATTTAAGGATAAAGAAATCTACACATGCAACACTAAGTTTGCCACCTATTATGATGATCTGCCGATTCATCCCGATTGGGTATTAAAGGATTTGGCAAATGTTTTTCATCCCGAAATGTTCCCTGATTATCAGCCTAGATATTATACAAGAATGGTAAAATAAAGGATCGATATAGAATTAATAGTCTAAAAAATAGCGGTTGTTGACAAACAATCGCTATTTTTATTGGTTTGAATCTAGCAGAAAGATGATGATTAAACAAGCAGTGCTGACTCCTAAACTCCTTTGGTTGATGACCATAGGGGCGTGTTTTGTGGTGGCTAACAACTATTACAATCAACCCTTGTTGGCTGATATTGGTCGTGAGTTTATGATTTCGGAGGCAGAAGCCAATCGCGTGGCCACGATCACCATCTTTGGCTATGCCATGGGCTTGCTGTTTCTTGTGCCTCTGGGCGATAAGTTTGACAAGAAGATGATTATCAGTATAGATTTTCTGCTGATCATTGGTTCGTTGATTGCCTTCGGGCTGAGTTCCAGTCCTGAGATGCTGATGCTCTCAGGTTTTGTTATTGGCTTCTCGTCTGTTGTGCCTCAGATGTTTGTGCCCCTCGTAGCGCAACTTTCTAGAGAAGAAGATCGCAATAAGAATATCGGTATCGTGATGAGTGGACTGTTGATTGGTATTCTAGGTTCTCGGACTGTCAGTGGAGTGCTGAATCAATATCTCGATAGTTGGCGACAAGTTTACTACATTGCTGCAGCAGGGATGTTCGTTTTGTGGCTATTTATTTTGGCACTTTTGCCACGCATCACCCCAACTTTTGTGGGGACTTACAAAGAGCTTTATAAATCAATTTTGGTGTTGATCAAGCAACGTCCCGATCTCCGTTTGGCTGCCATCCGTGGTGGATTGAGCTTGGCTTCTTTTCAGGCTTTTTGGACTACGTTGACATTCTTTCTCGAGCAACCTCCTTACTTCGCAGGGAGCGATGTTGCCGGTCTGTTAGGACTTGTTGGCATCGGGGGAGCCCTTTCAGCATCTTATGTTGGCAAGATTGTAGGAAAAGTTAGCAATAGTAGTCTGATTGTTGGCTCCACGTTGCTGATGATTTTCAGTTGGCTTTTCTTTGGAGTTTGGGGAATGAGCTATGTGGGCTTGATCATCGGAATCTTTATTCTAGATGTGGGCTTGCAAGCGCTCCATGTAACGAATCAAACGATCATTTTCTCAAAAAATCCAGAGGCAACCAATCGTCTGAACACCGTTTATATGACCACCTATTTCGTTAGTGGTTCCATCGGAGCCTATCTGGCTGGTAAGGCTTGGGGGCTTTGGGGATGGGGTGGAGTAGTGGTTACAGGGCTGGCTTTTGTCTTGATTTTGCTTTTGGTACATATCGTATCTATGATCAGGATAGCCAGAAGCCCGCAATGAGTCATTTTAACATTCGTTTGTTTTGTACTCTGAACAAAATTAGATATTGAATGTTTTAACTATTGGTTTTATATCTATTGAATTTATGTCTGTTATCACATTATAGTAAACATCTATATGCGAAAACTCTTTTATTTAATAAATAAATCTTACCTTTAACAAATCAATTTTAGAATTTACAATAAAAATATAATAATACAACACATGAATAAGTTAGCAGATATAGGCTTGATAGGATTAGCCGTGATGGGAGAAAACCTTGTTTTGAACATGGAAAATAAAGGTTATACCGTGGCTGTGTATAATCGTACAGTGGAAAAAGTAGATAACTTTGTCAATGGACGAGGTGCCGGAAAAAACTTTATCGGTGCAAAATCGATTGAAGAATTGGTAGCCTCTCTAAAGCGTCCACGCAAGGTTATGCTTTTGGTAAAAGCTGGTCAAGCTGTAGATGACTTTATTGAAAAACTACTTCCTCACCTCGAAGAAGGAGATATCATCATCGATGGAGGTAATAGCCTTTTCACTGACACCAATCGCCGTGTGAAATATGTAGAAAGCAAAGGTTTGCTATATGTAGGTACAGGTGTGTCGGGAGGTGAAGAAGGTGCACTCAACGGACCATCATTGATGCCCGGAGGATCGGCAGCAGCTTGGCCTCACATCAAGGATATTTTCCAATCTATAGCTGCTAAGGTGGCAGATGGTACTCCTTGTTGCGACTGGGTAGGCGAAGGCGGATCAGGACACTATGTGAAAATGGTGCATAATGGTATCGAATATGGTGACATGCAGATCATCACTGAGGCATATCAATTGATGAAAGACTTGCTAGGAATGACTCCTGATGAACAAAGCAAAGTATTTGAAAAATGGAATAAGGAAGAGTTAGACTCTTATCTGATAGAAATATCTAGCCATATTTTGGCTTACAAAGATACAGACGGCAAACCTCTAGTGGATAAGATATTAGACAAAGCAGGACAAAAAGGTACTGGAAAATGGACTGTAGATGCAGCCTTAGAAGTAGGAGTACCTCTTACGTTGATCGGCGAAGCTGTGTTCTCAAGATGTTTGTCGGCTCAAAAAGACCTGCGTGTTGAGGTAGCCAAACATATCGAAGCGCCTGCAATAAACTTCAAAGGTGACAAGCAACAATTTGTTGACGACATCAAGTTTGCGCTTTATGGTGCCAAAATGATTTCTTATGCACAAGGCTACAACCTAATGATGGAAGCTGCCAAAGAATATGGATGGACACTAAACTATGGTGGTATCGCTATGATGTGGCGCGAAGGATGTATCATCCGTTCGGCTTTCTTGGCAGACATCTACAATGCATTTAAGAAAAATCCTAGCTTGAAGCACTTGTTACTAGATGATTTCTTCAAACAACAAGTCACTAAATCTGCTCCATCTTGGCGTAGAGTTTGTGCCGAAGCTATCCTTAACGGAATCACAGTGCCAGCACTATCTTCTGCTTTGGCTTATTTCGACGGGTTGCGCACAGGATCACTTCCTGCAAATCTGTTGCAAGCACAAAGAGACTACTTTGGGGCGCATACCTACGAGCGTGTAGACAAACCTCGTGGTGAGTTTTTCCACACCAATTGGACAGGACGTGGTGGCGATACAGCTTCAACAACCTACAATGTTTAATTTAAAAGAATAAAGAAATGAGCTTAAAAGATACAATAGCGTTGCGCAGAAGCCATTATGGTATTAGCAACAAAATAGATATATCAGATGCTGAGTTGGAAAACATCTTGGAAACAGCTCTTAAGCATGTTCCCTCAGCTTTTAACTCTCAATCAGCAAGATTCGTTTTGTTGTTGGGTGACAACCACAAAAAGTTGTGGAACATCGTAAAAGAAACACTGCGCAAAGTTGTGCCAGCAGAGGCTTTCAAAGCCACTGAAAGCAAAATAGATAATAGCTTTGCTGCAGGATATGGAACGATCCTTTTTTACGAAGATCAAAAAGTGGTAAAAGGTTTGATGGAGCAATTTCCTTCGTATGCCAATTATTTTCCACAATACTCTGAGCATACTGCAGGTATGCATCAGTTTGCTGTGTGGACAATGCTTCGCGAAGCAGGAATAGGAGCTACCTTACAACACTACCAACCTTTGATTGACGAAGAGGTGGCAAAAACATGGAATATCGATCCTGAATGGAAACTGATTGCTCAGATGCCATTTGGAAATCCAACAGGTGAAGCCGGTGAAAAACAGTTTAGCCCGATAGAAGATCGATTGAAAGTTTTTAAGTAAAAGATACTTTCTATTGTGAATATATTGAGAGATTGAAGATTTGTTCTTCAATCTCTCTTTTTGTCTAAGTGCATAAGTTCAACTTATATGCTGTTGCAAAGAGGTGTGTATGGAGATAGCCAGTCTGATGTGCGATAGATTTAGAATATTAATGTATATTTGTTGTTATGAAATAAGGGTATGAGCTAGGCTAGGTTAAAATAGGAAAAGTGAAGAGAAAGTATCATTTTAGTATTTGCTTAAAAGAACAAGCTCTTTATTTTGTCAGAAAACCAAAGGTTGGCAATTGTAATTTAGTCTCTGATATCAGGAAGTCATTTAATTACTAATTAACATAAACTATACTAGAATATGAACTTTAACATACGAACATTAGCTGTGATGTGTAGTGTATCGTTTTCATTATCAGTAAACTCTCAAGTGACAATAGGTAGTGATGAGAAGCCAGCAGCAGGAGCACTGCTACAATTAAAAAATATAGATGGGGTGGAAGGTAGTGGTCCAAACTCAACCAAGGGATTGGGCTTGCCAAGAATAGAGATTTTGCCTAATGGTAAGATAAAAGGTTCGGAAAGCTTGACGCTAGATAATGAGCTGATGGGCATGATTGGATATAATATCGTCGAAACGGATGAATATTGTATTGGTCTACATGTTTGGGATGGTTCGCAATGGATAGATTTGACAAATAAGCAAGCAATAAACGAAACTAATAATTACGACTCAAGTACAGGTATTTTACAAGACGTGGAAGGAAATCAATATACTACGGCTCGGTTTGGAGATGCAGGTATATGGATGACTCAGAATTTGAGAACTGAAAAATATTATAAGTGTGGAGAATTAAGAGACTTTGCTATCAATGGTCTTGGTGGTGCAGTGGATTCGGATAGTGAGAGACAAATTGGATATCCTAATGTTTTTGGAGCATCTATAAGTACCAAAGCTTACTTTAACAACCGGCCTGAACTGGGGGTGTTGTATAACTGGTGTGCTGCTACTAATAGAGTAAACGCAACAGCAGATGAGGAAAATGATCTGACAGGTGTGCAGGGGATTTGTCCCGATGGGTGGCATGTTTCATCTACTCAAGAGGTGATAAGACTTGTAGAGGAAGTGAATCAAAATACATCGAAATACTCTACTTTGAATGATATCAAATCTACCGATTTGGGCAAAGAAAATACAGGCTTGGGAAGGGCGATGTTGTCGAGTAATCAGCCTAAAATAGGTACTAAAGCACATCATGGTGTTTCTAATTCGAATGATAATAATGGGTTTAATATGTATGCCTTAGGTTATGGATTATCGGGTATTGTAAACTCTGCAGGTGGAGAGGCAACTATATATGCCAACATTTGGGCAGCGAGTAATAGTAATAGTGTCAGCGCATACTACTTTTATTCGGTATTAAATGATGGAGGTGAATATATTAGGCTCAAAAATGTATGGAATAAGAGAGCGTTATTTCCTGTCAGATGCAAAAAGAATTAGATATCCTTGGCATTATTTTGCAAAGTATTCATATTTTTAAACAGGTTTAAATTGAGACTTTTAACTAAACAATCTTTTTATGCAACTAAAACTTTATGTTACCTTTCTTATACTAGTTTTTACTCAGGGTTTTGTGGCTTACGGACAAGCTGGTACTTATATACAAAAGGATAATTCTAACTATTTGGAATTGAGAGCTGATGGTACTTACCATTATGAATATCGTACAGACACCTTTATAGACCTTGTTTCTGATGGCACATGGGTAAAGAAAGACTCTAAAACCATTGTGCTGAATAGTGATATTGAGCCTATTCAGCCTGAAGTGGAGTGGGAGAAAATACCAACACCTGGTAGTCATCGCGATCGTCATCTTAATGTGGAAGTGTTGGCTGACGAATACAACGAAACAGACTTCTTTGTGGTGCCCATCACCAAACGGATGACGGTTCCTAACTATCGCAGCGGACAACGTGGATCGCACACCGTGGAGACAGCTTTCTTGATTGATAGTATTTCGTTCAAAATCATCAAAGAACCTGTGGATAATCCTCGTCCTCGTCCTCAAAAGTTTTTCCACAAACAAGCCCTGCCTCCAAAATACGAAGTGTTGGAAACTGAGAAGCTAAAACTAATGCTCAACCCAGGCGAAAGTGCGAACGTGACTATATTTCTGTTTAATGAAGACTTTGAGATTAAAACCTTTAAGAATAAGGAGCTTACTCTTAAAGGAAAAACCATCCTTTACAGAGACGAGCAAGACGAAAAAACATACGAGCTAGAACGCAAATAATAAAAACATTTAGTGGCTTGAGGAATTTTATTTCAAGCTAAGTTTGACAAAAAGAACAGAAGATAATCTCTTTAGATTATCTTCTGTTCTTTTTATGTGATGGGTTGTTTATACAAATAATGTATTAACTTTCTATGCTCAGCACCTTATTCGATCTATAAATATTCATGATTTTGAAAAAAAACAGTTTTCTTTAAAATATAAATAATCCTCATTCGTCTTCAATAGTAGAAGGACATGTCTACTGTAAATAAGAATAAATAATTTTAAGAAGAAAGGAATGATATTGTGTTTAGACGAAACAAAAACTTGTCTATTTTTATTTCGCAAGAGAAATGTATAGGTTGCGAACATTGTATAGGCATTTGCCACAAACGTGTGATAGGTATGGTATATAAAGAAGACCGAGCCTATGCCACAGTAGAATATAAAGATAGGTGCACCCTGTGTCGCGTATGCGAAATGCTATGCCCTGTGGATGCAATAGAAATAACAAAAAAACATTGAAAAGAATATGAAAAAACCGATGCATAAATTCGTACATACTGTGATTTTTATAGCAGTAGTAGCGGCTGTTGCAGCCCTCGTTATGGTGTTGTGGAATGCCCTTATTCCATCCATTATTGGTTGGTCAGCAATTAACTATTGGCAGGCAGCAGGTTTGTTAGTGCTGAGCAAGTTGCTTCTAGGAGGTTTTGGGCACCATTGGATGTATCATTTTGGTAATCATTGGAGAGGAGATCATCATAAAGGTCGTGGCGAAGGGTTTCGTCACATGCATGAGGCGATGAAAGATATGTCGCGTGATGAACGAAGAGAGTTTATCAGAGAAAGATTTAGGCAGGGGTTTGGTGAAGATATGCAGTCTCCTCATCCGCACAACAAAAAGGATTGAGATGGGTGAAGGAGAAAAAGAGAAACAAGATTTTTCTCAACGCCAATATATATCTGATGTCTACCAACAATATCGGTCACCACTCAAAGGATTTGTGTCCAAACGTGTAAAGTCTGAGGAAGATGCCGAAGATATTCTTCAAAATGTGTTTTACAAGCTTAGCAAGCTAGACTTGATAGAAAACCCAATAGAAGAAATTTCGGGATGGCTTTATTCCGTTGCTCGCAATCAGATTATAGACCGGAGTAGAAAAAAGCGAGAAGAGGAATTGCCTCATGTCACAACCGAAAATGAAGAGTTGGTTTTTATACAAGAGATTACTGATATGCTAATGGAGGTAATAACTCCTGAGACAGAGTTTATCAAGTCGGTGGTGTGGGATGAGCTTGATTTAGCATTGCTTGAATTGCCCGAAGAACAGCGGGTGGTCTTTGTGCTGACCGAATTGGAAGGGTTTTCGTTCACTGAAGTCTCAGAATTACTAGGTGTCAATGTTAACACTCTGCTCTCGAGGAAGAGATACGCTGTGCTCCATTTGCGTAAGCGCTTATTGGAGGTGTATGAAGATTTGATATTGAGTTAGTGTGGTGTTTTGTGTATACTTATTTTGTATGATGGCTTCTCTTCTCTTCTCTTCTCGAGCTTTTTGGGGGCTTATTAGAAAAGTGTAGGGCTTTAATTTATTTTGACACAATAAATTGATATCAGATGGCTATATATTGTAAATTTGGAGCTTGAATAATTAGCCATAATTAAATGATAAAAAGAATATACCTTCTGTTCCTCTTATTGGCGCTTAGCAGCGTCACAGTTCTTGCTCAAAAAAGTTACGAAGCGTATGTGAAAGATGCGCTGGACTATACCGAGAAAAAAGATTTTGCAGCTGCCGAACAGTCATATAAGGCAGCGTTGAGGTTGGAACCGACAAATCCTAGTAATATAATGTTACTGATGAATTTGGGGACTATCCAACGTTATTTGGGAAAGTTTGAAGAGGCTCTGATTTCTTACGAAGTAGTAGTACAACGCAATCCCACATTAGACTATGTGCTGGATAATCGGGCACGTCTATATTGTGATATGAATAGATTTGAAGATGCTTTGCGAGATTATTCTACCATTATTCTTCATCATCCTGACAATCTGAATGCATTATACGATAGAGGATTACTTTATATTTCACTGCGTAAACTGGATCAAGCAGAGGGTGATTTTCATGCCATCTTGCAAAAAGAAGAAGAAAATCCGAAAGCTAAGGCTGGTTTGGCAATGGTGCTAAAGCGACGAGGAATGTGGAAAGAGGCGGAGCAGGCTTACTCAGATTTGATAGCAAATGACAAGCATAATGGAGAACTCTATGCCAATAGGGCAGAGTGTTATCTGAATCTTAAACGTTTGAGAAGCTTGAGCGAGGATCTGGATAAGGCAGTGGAATATGGTTATAATGATTATTCTATGCATATCTTGAAGGGACAACTCAAATTGGCACAGTTTGACAAAGAGGAGGCACGTATCGAATTTTTGAAGGCAGTAGAAATGGGAGCCGATAAAGAGCTGGTAGATGATTTTCTACTACTGTGTAAGTAAATTCTGTATCTGTTGTACCCAAAAAGATAAGAACCATTTTGATTCCCTTTGATAATCAGAGAATAAGTGGAGCTGTTTGTGAAAATAGGTAGCCACACAGCCACACAGGTACATACCGTAATGGAGGAATAAATTCTTGACAACCTCTAACTAAATCTTAACGCCACTACCTTCTGATGTTGATAAAGTTTTATGTTCTTATGCCGACTTCTGAATCGTTAAATGTTAACAAAAAGATAAAGTGATTTGTCATAATGATAGTTGTTTCATTGATCTTATAGTGAAAATATATCTAACACATTCATTTTTTTTAATATTATGACTTTAAAAGTGACAATATATCCTTTTTAAATTATCTCTTTGTGTTAAAATGGTAATATAGTATTCTTGCGATTATTCTTAAGGATAAATACTTTGAGGTTAGTTGTAAAGAGCTATATTGTTGATGCTATTGACACTTTTTATTTAACAAACGACTACAAGATGAAGAGAACATTACTTTTTTTCTTAATATTTTTATGTGTGCATGAAAGTATTGAGGCTCAAGTAACCATTGGAGCTGGTATTACGCCGAAATCGGGAGCAATATTAGACTTGAAACAAAATTCGA
>CALKIV010000105.1 GCA_937995835.1 uncultured Dysgonomonas sp.
CAGGACATAAAACGGAGAAAAGCTTTTTGAAGTACATAAGAGTTAAACAAGAAGAACATGCTGAACTAATGGCTCAGGCATGGAGTAAAATATATGAAAAATATTGATTATGACGTATAAAGAGAAAATAGAGAAGTTGCAAGAATACTTGCTCGAGCCAAAGAAAGCAATTGAAGACAAGATCAGCTACTTTGACTCGCTACATGATATATTAATGATTGAAGAGAAAAAGGGATACAATGAACTCACTCGTGATGTTTATAATCTTTATTGGGCTGTATTTGATTTTTTCTTAGAAGCTTATGAAATAGAACGTCTCCATGTGTATATTCCTTTGAAAACTAAAGAAGATGTGAAGCTAATCCACACTGAGTATTTTGATAAAAATATGAATCTATTTTGGAAAAAATCTATTCCAGAAACAAGATTTAAGTGGGAGAAGCTTGAATATGAATCCAAAAAGAAAAAGTGTGTAGCTTGTTATTTCGATGTTCCTTCTCTTTCTTTTCAAGTTAAATTTTCAGAAATAGAAACAGACGAGTATAAACTAGAATCTGAATTCAGATATCATTATCATATCGATAAGGCTGTAGGCTTTGATATATCTGCTTATTATGGAGAAGAAGCAAAACTACTTAACATTGATCGCTGGAAATATCTAGCAAAAGGATTTAGTAGTTATGAGCTTAATTTTAATAGACATTCCCTTAAACAAGAATTTGACAGTTGCCACTCCCCGATGAGTATTAGGCTTTTTGAAGCAAACCAACAAGATAGTAGAAACATTCAATATGCACCACTAAGAGAAATTTGCAATACATACAACAGAATTGGCTTTCAGATTTTAGAAAAAATAAATTTTGAAGATTACATTGATAAGTTACGAGAAAAGCACCTAACTTCTGAAGAGTTGAAATTAGATGCAGATACGATAGTACATGAGATTAATTTAACTGTAGGAATTTTAGACTCAGAACAGACAAAAAGACTCTATGAATGTTGTAATAATAGAGCTATCGAATCATGTTCTTTTGATGAGTTTCAAGCAAATTTCGGAAGTTCAGAAAATAAAATTTTACGCTATAAAAACAAAAACCTCTGTTATGTTCTGCTCACATTTTGGCAAAATATTTTTGGTAAACAGTTTAACGATAACAACGACCCTTTTATGTCCTCTATTGGTGTAATGGCTTCCGATTTAAGAAGAAAAAAGAACGGAACATTATCAACCCAACCTCAAATAAAATTTAATAGTGATCTATCAAATGCTCTATAAATAACAAACATTTAACATTCGCCCCTCTTTGCCCTTTATTTAATTAAATAGGGCATTTTTTTTATTGTGATTTCTGTTCATTCTACTGACATTTAGACATATACATATATGTGTATATATTCTAAAATACTTTTTTGCCCCTTTTGCCCTCTGTAACTTTGTATAACTAAAGTACTCGAGTACATTTGTTTTAATCGAGTATTCTTTGTGTAGGTCGCGGCTATGTTTTAGAATGCTCATAATAAAGAATAGTATGCAATATACTGGTAGTATAATATATCAAATAACACAAGCTGACTTAAAAGAGTTTGCAATGACTTTGATAGAAGACACAAAAAAAGAGCTAGAGGAAAAGATTCTAGCCGACAAGACGGAGCGATATATGTCGCCAAAAGACGTAGCAGAGATGCTAGGGATAAACCCATCAACTTTATGGAGGTGGTCTAATCGTAAGTATCTTACACCAAGTAATGTTGGTGGTAAAAAGAGATACAAGTATAGTGATATTAAAAAGTTATTAGAGGGAGGAGGTGATAATGACTGAGGTATTAGAAAAAGAAGCACTAGTAAAAAAGGTCGCTAGTGGTGTAGGAGCGGAAGTAACGACAAAGAAGACAGAGGTAGAAATTTGGCAAGTGCTTGATGACTTCTATATTGAGTCGAACACCTACGATTTAAAAAGCAGACCTAAAAGAGTTGTAAGCAAAATTACTGAAAAGACTATAAAAAGTAAATATGCAAGGCAGAAAAGTGAAGGTATTGACTATTTTGAATCTGAATGTTGTATACCTCAACACTTAGACTATAAATCTCATATTGGGACAAGTAAAAATCTCTATAGTCCCTTGGACATAGAGCCTAAAAAGGGAAGTATTGATACTTGGCTAGAACTAGTAAAACATATAGGGCAAGAGCAACATAAACTATTATTGGATTATCTAATAGTAATGTTTCGTTATCCTACAGAGAAACTACCAATATTGTGTTTGGTGTCAGAAGAGAATGCTACAGGCAAATCAACCTTTTCAAATAAGGTGGCTTACCTATTAGGGAGAAATGCAGGTTTCTACTCTCAAAGTGATTTAGAGAGTCAGTTCAATGTTTGGGTTATGAATAAACTAGCTGTTTTTGAGGAAATTTCTGATACGAAAAAAGTAGCAGGTAAACTCAAAGATATATCAACCTCACAACAAACGACAGTCAATCGAAAAGGGATGCAACAATTCCAATTTGAACCTTTTGTGAGTATTATTATTAATTCAAATAATGTAGATACTTGTGTTCAGTTGAATGAGAATGATAGTAGATATTTTGTTTTGAAAGTTCCACCAATACCAAAAGAAAACTATGATAATGACTTTGAATCTAAGTTAGACTCAGAAGCCTCTGCTATGCTTTGGTATTTGTTAAACACAGAACCATCGATCAAAAAACAGAGTCGAATGTGGTTTCCGTTAGAAATGTTAAGAACTAAGCAACTAGATGCAATGATTCTAGCTAATAAAACTGATTTATACCATAGTATCAAAATTGCAGTAGATGAGATAGAGATTGATGAGTCAACTGTATATCTTAGAGTTAAAGACCTAGAAGCTCTTTTAAATTATAAATACAATGCTAGTCAGATATCTAGATGTTTGCGAGATGAGTTCAAAATGCAACCTACAGAGAAAACGATAAGTTGGACTCCTTATTATGGACTGAAAGAGCCTGATGGAAAATATAGAATAACAGGCAAGCCTTATATATTCAAGAAAGATAGTTGTGTATAAGTGTGTACGATTGTGAACAAATTGTGTATTCTATCTAGTTGATAACTAGAGATGTGTATGGTGTGAACAGATTTATAGATATAGTATAAAATAAAGAGTGAGTAAGTAATATCTGTAATAATAGTGAAATTCTGTTCACATCGTACACAATATTGAATATCAGTTGAATAGGATACACAAACGATTCACAATAACAACAAATAAGTTTAAAACATAAATACATCTATTCCTTACATAATTAGAGGGATAGACCTAATATAGAACAATGCGAAAATTAAATAAGGTAGATATACCAAAGCCTAAAACACCTTGGCAATATAGAAAAGGTACGATAGATTCTAGAATGAGAGTAGCTATATGTCTGCATATTATATGCGGTTATCCACAAACAAAGGCTTACGAGGTCGCATTTGACTTCAAAGGCAAGGCGAGTTCATTAGCTCCATTGGCTAGTAGATACTTCAACTCACAGGTCGTAAGTGATGAAATATACTACTTCTTATTCTACTTCTATCCACAAGGATTGCATGATAAATATTATCGTTTTTATGAAAATAAGCAAGCTAATATAAACTATAAATTAAACTTAACGAAATGAACACAAAACTAGACAATCAAGATTACATGAGTTACCTCTATTCTGAAATAGACCTAAGTGGACTAGAAATTGATGGTAAGACAATGACGCAAAAAACAGAGGCTGAAATTGTTTTAACATTTAACAGAGGGATAATGCATTCACATTTTAGACTAGGTGTTAATGATACAATAATGTGCTACAATGGACACAAATACATAGAGATCACAATGGAGTGTTTAAAGTGTATTATCGGTCAAGTGCTAAAGCGAAATGGAATTGAGCCTAAAGTGAGAATGATTAACGAAATCTATAGTTTTTGTGTATTACATCTAGGTATAAAAAACTATAAGCCCAAGAAAAGTATAGTAGCTTTTAAGAATGGAGTTCTAGATTTAGATACTATGATATTGCACCCTCACGATGAAATATTTGAAACTAATATCTACATAGATATTAACTACTCTCCAAATGAGAAGACTGACAGATTTTCACATTTCTTAGACATGGTATTACCTACTAGAGAGTATCATGATGTTTTACAAGAGTTCTTTGGCTCTATGTTTACAGAGAATAGAGAAAGACCTCATAGACGATTATGTCTGTTAGGTGGTGATGAGAAATATCTAATTGAGGCATTAATCAAGGCTATGCTAGGTAATAATTGTTTTACAGAATTTACTTTAGATAAATTAATAGGTCGTGATTCTAAAATGCGTACTATAGCAGAAGTGCATAATAAGTTAGTAAATTTCTCTCATAGCGAGACTCCTATATATATCACAGAAGACCCTTTTAACTTCTTTGCTCAGGGTTGGGTTATGGCTCATTATGACTATCGAAAACCATTTAAAGCCAACAGAACACCTGTTCTTATAGAGGTCGTGAATAGCTTATCTAGTCAGAAAGATGATTTAGATTATAAAAGAATAAAAATAGATTTAAAAAGTAAGCTGACAGAAGAGCAACTAAAATCAGAACTTGAATATATGCTAGAATTTGAACTTTGTGGAATTATCAATTGGATAATGAAAGGCAGAAAGCGTTATGTAGAACGTAATCTATCTCCATTATGGAATTAAATATAATTAGCTAGACTATAATATAATAAGAGAAAGTATCTACTGTTTTAGTGGATACTTTCAAAATATATTACTAGTTTTGTTCCTGATTGGCACAACTAGATTTGTGTCATAGAAATAATATATAGCGTTTTGCTATTGTTTTGCTGAAAAAACGACCAATTTTTAAAAAGCCAAAAACAATAAGTTTAACGCTCACCGTTTTTGCGTGGGCTTTGCTTAT
This sequence comes from uncultured Dysgonomonas sp., assembly GCA_937995835.1. Lineage (GTDB taxonomy): Bacteria > Bacteroidota > Bacteroidia > Bacteroidales > Dysgonomonadaceae > Dysgonomonas. Next base: position 4,931 of record CALKIV010000105.1, read on the forward strand.
TTGGCTTTGGGTGCTTGGTCGTGCCTTTCAGCAGGTAATGTAGAGACCCACGCATCTTTTTTAGATGTATGGTAGTAGTTAAAATTCTTATTACAATTATATGTCTAATTAAAAAAAACGTAAAATGAAAAAAAGTGTATTATTAATGTTTGCCGTATTGGCAATGGTATTGAGTGGGTGTTCTAGTGATGATGATGATAATTTTAATTATCCAATGAGTAGTCTTCATGGCACTTGGAAAGGTACATCTGTCAAAGTCAAAGGTAATTGGGTGGATATAACTAAATTTCCATATACTGAATTTGGCTTTTCTATTAGTTTTTATCAAGATGGTACTTATTATGGCAAAGGCTACTTTGGTGATGGTGATGGTACATACAAAACAAAGAAAAACATCATTTATACCTACATTGATGGAGAGGAGTATGCAAAATATAGTATTAAATCGTTATCTGACAACAAAGCAGAGTTAACCATGACTATGGATGGTGAGTCTATGGATGTAAAAGTAGAAAAACAATGAGAAAAAGCTTGTTATTGATATTTGTAATACTAGCGACATCACTAAACAGTTATGCTCAAATGCCAACAGCAAAGTATCAAGGAGATGTTCAGTTAGGTTATTCATTAGGAATAGGTACGTATAGTGCTAATAGAGTTAACTTGCACATGATTAATAGTATTCGGATTGGAGAGTATTTCTCAACAGGTCTTGGGGTTGGTTTAGACTATTATCATGAAGGAGTTGAAACTGATGAATTAGCTTTGCCTTTGTATCTTAATTTAAAAGGGTATTACCCTGTATCGTCACAAGCAGAGTTATTCCTTTCTACGGATATTGGAGTGTCAATAGGGCTAACAGAAGGGATAAGTGGCTACAGTGGCTTTCTCTTTACACCATCGATTGGTACAAGAGTAAAAATATATAATGATAAAGCCATTTTACTCAGTCTCGGTTACCACATGCAAAAATGGTCTGAGAGTGGATTTAGTATTAATACAGATGCTATTCAATTTAAAGTAGGTTTTAGCTTTTAAATATTGTCTTCTTTGTTGATTATCAAATAAATTTATATATTATGAAGACTCTTTAATAATCATTTTTTTTATTCTATTTATAAATTAAAAATTAAATTCTTATGCTTACATTACTTATCATTGTTGGAACTATATTAAGTTGCATCGGTATTATTTTAGGGAAAGAATAATTAACTTTGTAATGCGAGGATTGATTAATCAGCCCTTATAACTTTATAGTTGTAAGGGCTGTTTTTATTAATCAAAACAATATCACAGAATGATTATTCGAAATGTATAGTAATGTCTCTATGTATAGAGATATGAAAATACTGAATTTTCCAATTTTTATATTGAATTATCATGTTGTTATATATGTATCCTTGTATATTTCTTAATAAGGGATTAGATTGCATAACGTGAATTTATTTGTCCATCAACATTTTACGCACTCCACTAATCGACCAAGTACCACCTTTACTGTTTTTGAGTTCAGCACCGTTTAAAAACTCTGTTATCTCTTTGTATGTTTTGCCTTGTCTTCTCTGATCGGTGGCCACGTTGTAAGATTGTCGCCACTGCAAAGAAGATTCTTTTTTTTCTCTGTGTACCTCCGACGCAGCAACTCCACCATCATGCGCATAGTCTGCTATATCTGGATTACCTAGTTTGGTTATTCTTTTGCCAGATCGTTTGCTTATATGAAATCCGTACTTATCTATATTGTTTTGTATTTGGCTGATGCCCGCTTTGGTGTTAATAGAGTTAATTTTCCTATCATAGTCAATTACTTTTACAATAAAAGATAAATTATAGGCATCTAGAGTAGGAAAATCGCACACGTATATTGAAATTTGTTTGTTAATAATGTTGCTAGTGAAATCTGAATCATAGGCAAGTCTCCCAAGTTTAGCAAGGACTATTGTTGCTCTATCTGAAATAGCCCTGTCAAATGCTTTAATCATTTCAGTTTTAATATTATTACTATCACCTTCAAAATCAATATACTCTCCCATAACTTCACCCTGTTGACTCTTAATGTAGTCGATACATATATTTTTTTGAGAATTTGCAGAGAAGCTGTCATTAGTGATATAGAAAGTAGGGATACACATATAAATTACATATCGATTGAGTGTCTTCATATATTTATATAATTTGATACTATTTTAAATTTTAAAATAAATAGACTTATAGCCAAATCCAAAAATAAAAAAATCTTAGTGGCACTATCTGATATTTTAGCTTTGAGTAAAATAGGGGTGTACCCTTACCTTCGAATAGAGTGAGTATAATGGTGCTTAACGAAGAAAATTAAGTAGAGCCTGTAAACCCTAAAAATAGAGCTCTTAGATTTGGAATAAGGGCTAGAGTTATAATTTTAGTCTTATGTCTGTAGTCATTCTGGTATCCTTAGAAAATACTTACTGACGTTTCGCTGACAAAACTCATAAAAGAAAAACGCTAAACATCTAATTAATAGATGTCTAGCGTTTACTTTGGCGGTATGGACGGGACTCGAACCCGCGACCCCCTGCGTGACAGGCAGGTATTCTAACCAACTGAACTACCACACCATTTTTGTTTTGACTCCTTATTTGGAGCAGCATTTTCTCTCAAATGCATTGCAAAAGTAGGCTAGATTTATTTAATCTGCAAATGTTATATGAAGTTTTTTTAAACTATTTTCAACTAGTGTTGATTATGAGAATGTTATAAATAAACAAAATATAGATATTTAGTGAAAGGGTAGCGTGAAAGCAAATATAAAGCTTTAAGTAAACTTTAAAACTAGCAATATTCCTCGAATGTTTCAGAAGCTAAAACAATTATAACGCTTGATAATATTAGGTGGAGTTTGTGGAGTAGGGGAGTTATTTTGAAATTGTTATGCGAAACGGTCAGTTTAGCGAATAAAACATTTTTAAGTCTTAAATGTGTGGCATCAAAAAGATATACCAATATCTGGAGATTTGAATCGGTATAATATTGGAGGATTGTAAGTTCTTCCTGCTTTTGTTTCTTCTAGTTGTTCGATGCAGTCGTACGATAAAATTTTACGTTGAAAATTTCTTCTGTCTAATTTTTTGTTCAAGATTATCTCATATATCCGTCTCAACTCTGTCATGGTAAACTTTTCGGGTAGCAGCTCATAGCCTACCGGTATTAGTGGAAACAATAATTGCAAGCGCTCCATTGCTACTTTAATGATGTTTTCGTGGTCAGATTGCAGTGGGGGCAACTTTTTTATGTCGTGCCACACCAAAGTCTCATCCAGACTTTCTGCCAAATTGACTTTGTCATATTGCACGAAGGCGATATAGCCCATACTGACGAATCGTCTCAAAAGCCACTTGCCATCTGTTTCCGATTTTGCATGCTTGGTTACATAATCTCTATTTTGAGAATAAATGGTTCTATTGGGATCGCTGAATAAGTAAAATTGTTTGAGGAAAATATCCTTCAATCCTGATCTTTCTTCCAAAACACGGTGAGCGGCTTGATTAGCATCTTCATGATTAAACATGAAACCCCCTAAGAGTGAATAATAGTCTCCTAGAGCAAATTTGCGAAGCAACACCTTGATCTTTCCTTTATGAAAGCTAAGGAGTACACAATCTACAGAAAATCCGGGATGGATATTCTCTTCCGTATAGTATTTAAAATCATCAGTTTCCATCTTTTCAACGTCGTGAGTTTAGTAATATTTGACAAATATAGTAAAGTTATATTGTAACCTTCAAACAATGTGTATAAATGACGCAATTATGTTTAAAAACATTTATGTGTATAAATGACGCATAAAAATTTGGATGTGAAAATAACTTAAATATCTTTGCGTCTGTATAACGCATAAAATAATATTACTATGAACAAATACATCTCCTTATTTCTAGTTGGATTTTTGGGTTTGCAGTGTACAAACCCTGCAAAAGAGAGCAAAGATTTTGTACTTGTAGAAAATGAGCAAGGCAAAACTTTAGGATACTCTCCTCGATCCGGAGTTACTATCATTGAACAAGATGGGTTCAAGTTTAAAGATTTAAATAAAAATGGAACATTAGACAAGTATGAAGACTGGCGACTTTCGTCTGACGAAAGAGCTAAGGATTTGGCTTCACAAATGACCGTAGATCAAATTGCTGGGCTGATGCTCTATAGTGCCCATCAAATGTTACCATCACCAAGCGTAGGTTTTGGAGCGGGGACATACGATGGAAAACCATTTGCCGAAAGTGGAGTCAAGCCTTGGGTCTTGAGTGACAATCAAAAAAAGTTTCTCCAAGAGGATAATCTTCGCCACATATTATTGATGGGTATCGAGAGTACCGAAATAGCTGCTCGTTGGAATAATGAGATGCAAGCTTTTGTAGAGGGTTTGGACTTGGGAATTCCAGGCAACTCTAGCTCGGATCCACGGCATTCAGTAACAACCAAAGCAGAGTTTAACGCTGGTGGGGGTGCTATTTCTGAATGGCCACGAGAAATAGGACTTGCTGCAACTTTTACTCCTGAAATTGTTAGACAATTTGGTGAAGTGGCTGCTGCTGAATACAGAGCTCTGGGGATTGCAACAGCGCTGTCTCCTCAGGTTGATTTATCAACAGAGCCTCGCTGGTTTCGCTTGGGAATGACTTTTGGTGAAGATACAAAATTGGTGACAGATATGGGTAGAGCTTACATAGATGGTTTCCAAACATCCGAAGGAGAAGATGAAATAGAGAACGGGTGGGGTTATCAGAGTGTGAATGCGATGGTGAAGCATTGGCCAAGTGGAGGAGCCGAAGAAGGTGGGCGCGATGGACATTGGGCGTTCGGAAAGTTTGCTGTATATCCGGGTAAAAACTTTGAGGAGCATCTGAAACCATTTACAGAAGGGGCTTTCAAACTTGATGGAAAAACAGGAGCAGCTTCGGCTGTGATGCCTTATTACACTATCTCGTACAATCAAGCAACTGATGGCACAAATCACGGGAATGGTTTTAGTAAATATATTGTCACAGATCTCTTAAGAGATAAATATGGATATGATGGGGTAGTGTGTACCGATTGGTTGATAACAGCTGATGAAGGGAAAACTCCAGGTGATTTTGCCGGTAAACCATGGGGTGTTGAAAATCTGACTGTGGCCGAACGACACTATATGTGTATCAAGGCCGGAATGGATCAGTTTGGAGGCAACAACGACAAAGGGCCTGTGCTAGAAGCCTACAAAATGGGAGTTGCCGAATTTGGAGAAGAGTATATGAAAAAGCGCTTCGAGCAATCTGCTGTTCGCTTGCTCAAGAATATTTTCCGTCTAGGATTGTTCGAGAATCCATATCTAGATGTTGAAAACAGTGTGGCAACTGTGGGCAATGCCGAATTCTCTAAGATAGGATATGAGGCACAATTGAAATCGACTATCCTTTTGAAAAATAAAAATAAGGTGCTTCCTTTCGAAGCCAAGAAGAAAGTTTATATTCCTAAGCGCTATAGTGCATCCACAATAAACTGGTGGGGACAATGGACAGAACCAAAACTAGAATATCCTGTTGATTTGGATGTAGTGGGGCAGTATTATGATGTAACTCATAACCCTAGTGAAGCCGAATTTGCACTTGTTTTTGTCCAAAACCCAAAGAGCGAGTTTAATGGCTATTCGGCTACCGATCGCCTCTCTGGAGGAAATGGATATATTCCCATCTCACTTCAATATTTGCCTTATACAGCAACGGGAGCTCGTGCACAAAGTATAGCAGCAGGCGACCCCGTTGTAGACCCAACAATTAGCAATAGAACATACAATGGAAAAACAACTCGCACGGTTAATGCCAACGATTTGGAGGTGATGTTGAGGACACGCGACATGATGCTTGACAAACCGGTGATAGCTGTGATAGACCTTTCCAATCCAATGGTGTTTAATGAGTTCGAGAAAGATATGGATGGAATCCTCTTGCATTTTGGAAGTTCTGATAAGTCACTTATGGAAATTATTTCGGGGCAATATGAGCCCAACGGACTATTGCCGATACAAATGCCTGCTAATATGCTGACAGTAGAGAAACAATATGAAGATGTGCCTCACGACATGGAGTGCCATGAAGACACAGAAGGTAACACCTACGATTTTGGATTTGGACTAAACTGGGCAGGAACTATCAAAGATGCCAGAACTGAAAAATATAACCTGAAATAACACAAAGTACTAACCATTTTATTAATTTAAAAAACTATGAAAAAAGTAACACTATCTATTTTTGCGACCAGCTTACTTGCTCTTTTGGGTACATCGAACCTGATGGCTCAGAAGAATACGGAGGCTGATAAAGCAAAGAGTGACACTACAAAAGTCACTCAAAAAGCGGGGGGAACAGCCAACGTGATGTTGAATGCATCGGCTGATAATGGGCCTAGAGCCGTTAATATAGGTTTGCCTGCTAGTGTGGGAGGAACCGTAGTGCTGGAAAACGGACTACCCGTTGTCTATGATTTTATGGGACAGATGCCTACTGCCGTATGGCGACAAGACAATGGGGTGTCTAAGTTTCAGGTTTTGAATGTTTCCGAAACAGCTTTACTTGCAAGCGATGTAGGTGTTTCTGTGAGCACGTGGAGCAATAGGGGGACCGAGGTGCTAAAAGGGACAGCAGGTTTTACGACCAACTCATTTGGGCTTCTTCGTGGAGATTTAAATGTGAGTGGACCAATGAAAAATGGATGGTATTATTCACTTACTGCCTTTGTAAATATGGATCCAGGAACTTTCCGTTCCAATGTTTCTACCTTCTTAGATAAAACTCAGATATACAAGGGTGTTATCAATAAGAAATATGCAACAGGGCAGATCGGTGTTCAGTACAAATTTGCTAGTAGTCAGTCTATAAATGCTAAACAGAGTCCTTATATCTATCACAAAGATGGTAGTGTGACCAACCTTCCCGGTTTTCGCATTGGGCGAGATGCATATTTGGAGCAATCTGGTATGATTCATACTGTTGATCCGCTGACAGGTGAAAATGTAGCATGGGATGCCATGAAAGATGGAGGAAGTACAACACATGTAATAGACATCATGGGAGATCAAAAAATAGGGAATGGTATGGTTTTAGACTATACGCTTCGTTATCAAAATTCTAATTCCGGCTCTTACAATCCTTATCTGACAGCTATCACTTCAGGTGTAGATCCTAACACGCCAGTGAGTGACTTGAAGGCTGGTGACAAGAGATATTATTATGCTGACAATCCGGACGCTCCGTATGAAGGATATGTGCAAAATGGGATGATGATTTTCTCTCCAAAGTCTAAAAAGAACACAGTGATGGCTCGTATAGAGTTGAGTAAAAAAACGGAAAATCATCATTGGATGGTAGGTTTCCATAACTGGTATTATAAAGTAGACAAAGCCAATTCGGCAACTTATTCATATCAGTTTGAGGTTAAACCTAATCCTCATGCCTTGGTGTATGATGAGTGGGTGACAATGGATAAGGATAAAAATCCTATCACTCCACAATGGATGAGAAAAACCGACAAATATGGAAATCGTAGTCACAATGCTGCTATGCAGTATCACAATGGAGTAGACAACAAAATGGCATTTGTGGCAACTGAAAAATGGAAAATAAACGATAAATTTTCTGTGGATGCAGGAACCCGTTTCGAGTGGCAACGTATTGATGGCGATTGGTATTCGGCTGATGATAGAAAAGCAGGAGGAACAAATTGGATTTCGGGCAGCACTACAGATGTTAAGAAGAACTGGTTCAACTTTAGTGCTACAGCTAGTGCAACTTGGAAAGCATTCAAAAACTTAGGGTTCCTTGCCGATGCATATTATTTGCAACAAGCTGGAAAACTGAGTATGTATGCTGGAGCAGATGATCCTCAGATAGACAAATGTGAGATTCCGGGTTTTGCTGCAGGGATATATTTCAATCATCCGATGATCAGTTTAGTTTCTAAGGTTACGTCAATCAAGCGTACTAACTTTAAAAACAACTCCACATTCAACGATCCTATAACAGGTGCTGTGGACAAAAAAACGATCAGCTATGATGTTAGCACCATTGGTTGGACTACCGACTTGTTGTTCCGTCCATTCAAGGGCTTTGATCTACATATGTTAGTAACGCTTCAAAATCCTAAATACGAGAACTACGAATTTACTACAAGTTGGGGACAAGAGGTTAACAATAATGGTAATGTGGCACGAAGCGTATCTAAAACGCTTATCGAGATCGACCCTAGTTATAGCTTTGGCAAGTTCAAAATCTGGGCTAGTGCTCGTTACTTCAGCAAGGAGTATGCAAACTATCCTAACACCCTTATTTTCAAAGAAAGATGGGAAACCTTTGCCGGACTGAATTACAAATATGACAAAAATGTAGATTTCGGAATTAGTGCTGTCAATTTATTGAATCAACATGGAGCACAAGGTTCTATCTCTGGAACAAATACTACGACTGCCGAACAAGCAAATGCATTGTATGACAAACCTCTAGTGGGAACTTATATTCGTCCATTTACAATCGAATTCAAAACTAAAATCAGATTTTAACCAATTAAACTAACAACCATGAAAAATAAATTAAGTTACATATTACTATTAATTGGTTTGATATTTTCAACAGGCGTTTTCTCTCAAGAAAAAACGTTCAAGATTTTGAGCTACAATGTTTATTGGGGAATGAAAGAGGACACAACAGCAAACAAATCTAAATTTGCAGAATGGATCAAGGCTCAAGATGCTGATGTTGTTGCATTGCAGGAGATGAATGGTTTTACTGCCAATGATCCCGATTTTATTCCTGCTGGTACGGGCAATAAAAATAATTTGGCAAAGCTGGCACGTAGCTACGGGCATCCCTATTGCTATATCGTGAGAGAGCCGGCTCCCGATGGGGCTATCAGTTTTCCTGTTGCCATTACTTCCAAATATCCGATTGTCAATGTGCGTCGAGTTTTGGAGAATACGGTGCATGGTTTCTTGGAAGCTGAAATAGAGGGATATCACTTTCTGATTACACATTTTCATCCTTTCTCTTCAGAGAGAAGAGCAACAGAAATAGATCAAATATTGGCTACAATTGCAACAAAATCAGATGGTCAAAAATGGTTTTTTATGGGCGATCTCAATTCTGTTTCTCCACTCGATAGGGAAGAGTATGACAATAATCTTCTTCGCGATTTTATTAGAGCAGACCGAAAGAAAAGACCATATAATATGAACTTGGCAAAAGATGATGAGCTAGACTATTCGGTGCAACAAAAAATCTTAGATTTTGGTTTTGTAGATGCTTTGAAAGAGTTTCATCCAAGTTTTATAGCCACTGCTCCCACTAAAATGTTTTATGACCAATCGAATCACCCACTGCGATACGACTACTTGTATGTAAGCAAGAATCTGAAAGAAAAACTTGTAAAATGTGAGGTGATCAAAGATAATTTCACAGATATCTATTCGGATCATTATCCTGTAATCTTAACAATCAAAAAATAATATAGTGGTTATGAAAAAAAATATTTTACTCATTGGTTTCATGCTATTGGCTTGTGTACCTTTCACTTTTGCACAACAAAAGGATGCAAAAGACAATACGGTGACTCTTTATATTACCCGTCATGGGAAGACTATCTTGAATACGATGGATCGTGTTCAGGGTTGGGCAGATACTCCTCTCACACCTGCTGGAGTTGAGGTGGCAGAGTATCTGGGTAAAGGTTTGAAGAAAGACAATATTGAATTTAGTGCAGCTTATTCTAGTGATCTGGGGCGTGCTCGCCAAACAGCACGCATTGTTCTTGATCAGAAAGGGCAAAGCGAAATGACAATCACAGAAGTGCCTCAAATGCGTGAGACGTGTTTTGGAAGTTATGAAGGAGAATTTAATCCCAGAATGTGGAATGATGCAGCTCTATATCTTGGATATAAGTCGCATACCGATTTGATGAAAGATTTGGGAAAAGATGCTTCATTGATGAAAAAAATGGTGGATGCTTTTGCTGCTTTAGAAACGCTTAACATTGGCGAACCCTACGATGTGGTGAAGGCTAGAGGGCAAAAAGCTATCAGAGATATTGCTGAGAAAGAAGCTCAAAATGGGGGAGGAAATGTGCTCTTAGTTGGGCACGGTATGTCTATCGGTATCTTTCTTTCAGACCTAGATAGCTATGGCACAAAACCTAATGCCGGACACATGGGCAATGCTGCTGTGTGTAAGGTGACTTATAAAGATGGCAAATTTAAACTGGAATCTTTTGGAGACATGAGCTATGTAGAAAAAGGAAAGGCTCAGTAACTTACTTTTATAATTACTCTATGTTAAGACAAGCATTCACTTTTAAGTGAATGCTTGTTTTTATTTATGATTACAGTGTGGATAATTTGAATGAACTATCCACACTGTAAAATAAAGATTAGAAATCAATGAATGTGTATTCTCAAAACATGTCTTAATTGCTTATAGATCAATCTTTTTGGCAATGAAAAAGGTGTAGCCATAATATTCCTTATACTTACGATATAATTCTGTTTCATAACTTTGAGAAGCAATAAATTCTTCTGCAGTCTTATTACCTTTATACTTAGTCCTAAATATATCCTGAGCTTTTATTTTAGGAACAAAATAATGATCAGTCCAGCAGCTTTCCGGAAGAATGAATGTAGCCACCGGAAGATATCCAGCTTTGTATACTTTTGCCACCTGATTGGCCACGGTATCTATTTCAGGATATGCACTCATCCAAAAATCATTGATCTCTGCAGGGCGTTCGTCTGTAAACCATGAACTTTCAGAAACAGCGATATATCCTCCTTTTTTCAAATATTTGCGCCATTCGTTCAGTCCACGTTCGAAGCCAATGTTATAAATAGCTCCTTCCGACCAAATGAGGTCTAGCTCCTCTTCCCCAAAAGGGAGATTATCCATTGAGCCTACAATCCCTTTGATTCTATTTTGTAGACCTCGTTGATTTGCTTTTTGGTTCAAAATGTCGATAAAGTTAGAAAACAGATCGAGTGCTGTGATTTTTCCTTTTACATGATCAGCAAGAGTCATTGTTTGCCCACCTGTGCCACAGCCAAGGTCTGCAATCTGAGACTCTTCATTCAGATTGTCAATAAAGCTCAAGGCTTTGAGTGTCACATCTGGACTTCCGGGGCCTTGTCGTTCCATGGTGGAGAAGAATTCGCAGATTAAATTAAAATCGAAATCGTGAATAGTTTTATTATCGTTATTCATTGTCATATGTATAGGGCATATATATGTGAGAGCACAACTATGCTTTCGCCATTATATGCAAATTAAGTGTTGAAATTTAATAATATAAGAACAACCCTCGAAAAGATTTGTTCGAGAGCTAAAGTGAAAGGACAATCTGTATCAGAGTTACAGATTGTTTACTAAACCAGATCCGATTTATGTAGATTTTTAGTCATGTGGCAAAGATATGCAAAAATATGATTTATAGGATATTGATAATTATTTTTCTTTTCGTTAGATGTGAAAATTTCGCGTGCTTTTTTACAGAAAGCAAAGAGACCACAACTTTTGGGGTTGTGATCTCCTTCAGGCTTTTTTAATTATTAATTTTTAAACTTGGTGGCAATAAAGAGCCACAGAACAATAAAAAAATTATTGTCATTCAGAGCTTTTTTAAATTATTTACAGGGTTTATGTTTATAATGCAATTTTCTAAAAAACTAAAAAACACTCACTCTCTGAACGACTCGATTTCAATTTAGTAAATAAGTATGATAAAAGCAAAGTTTTCACAGTTCTTTTTTGAGATAAAATGTCATGTTTTTTTAGTTTGTTATAAATGAGTTGCTTATGTTTGGATGGTATAGATCATGGCAAAGAGTTTTTTACTCTTCATCCTTTTGTCCCCTCAGTTCGCGTGCTATCATTAGGTGACGATCTGCCATTTCATTATTGCCCACTTCGGCATAGGCTTGTGCCAGATATTCGTGACAAGCAGCGTGCTTGGGCTTCTTTTGGCTAGCCTTAGAAAAATCGCTGATTGCTAATTCAGGATCGTCAAGTTTCAAGCGATTTTTTCCTCTGTTATATAGAGCTTTGAAGGAGCTTGGACTAAGCTCCAGTGCCTTGTTGAAGCATCTCATGGACTCGTAAAAATCATTCTGATCATAGAGTGTTACTCCTTTTCTGACCCACGCATCCACAAAGGTAGGGTCTAACTCTAGTGCCTTATTGAAGTTGGCAAGAGCTGCCCGATGATCTTTGTAGCTGACGATGCATTCGTTACCCATCAGATAATATTCTTTGGCATACTTTTTCAGAGCATTAGTCTGTTCGTGAAGTTTCTTTTTCAGCTCTGTGTTTCGGTCTCTCAGCTCGTTGATGACGTTGAGTTTCTTACGTATAAATCTTTGTTGCAAAGGCTTCTCTATATCGTATCTAGAGTGGATAGCCTTGAAGAATTGGTTCAAACTTTCTTCAAAGTTTCCTTTGTCAAAATGTTTGATGGCTTGACGATAAAGGAAGTCGGCATCCGATTCTTTCAGTGCCTTATCTATTAATTTTTGATTGTTAAATTGGCGACTGAATTCTAATATTTCTTGTCTGACAAAAGCGTCAGTTCGGCTAATTTTGGTACGTAAAACCAATCCCTCTAGCGAGGTGCAACGGCTGAGGGCAACATAGGTCTGTCCACCGGCAAACACACCTCCTGTGAAGTCGATAATCACATTGCTGAAAGTCAGTCCCTGACTCTTGTGGATGGTGATTGCCCATGCAGCTTTCAGGGGCAATTGCGTATAAGATCCGATGACCTCTTCTTCTATTTTTTTCTCCGTTTCGTTATACTTGTATCTGTAGTTTCGCCATGTTTCCAGTTCCACCATCACTTCTCGTCCATCGTCTTTCAGCACGTAGATATTTCCGTCCGGATCGATCTCCGAAATGATGCCTAGCGTACCGTTGACCCATCGGCGTGGCCACTGCATATCGTTGCGAATAAACATCACTTGTGCGTGTTCCTTCAGCACCAGTTCTTGTGCTGTGGGTAAACTGGATTCGGGAAAATCGCCATCTATCACTCCTCGGCTGATATATTCTTCGGAGGTCAATTCTGCCATTTTCTTTTCGTTGATGTAGTCTACACGGTCGCGACGAGTGGCAAGGGTGATATACATCTCTTCCTCTTTGGGGTCGAAGGTGGTATCCTCTTTGGTGTTGAGGATGCTGAGGTCTGTATAATTGGTTTTCCCCATTCGAATATTATTTAAAATGGAGATGAATTTTTCATCATTCTGTCTGTATATTTTAGTAAACTCGATGGGTACCAAGTTTATTTCTCTAAAAACATAGGCAGAAAAAAAGAAAGCGTTTTTATAAAACTTATTGATGATATCTCTGGCATCCGAGGTCACCACTGGTTCTAGCTGAAATACATCGCCTACAAAGACAAGTTGTTTGCCTCCGAAAGGGGCACGCATGTTTCCTGAATACACCCTCAAAATGCGATCAATGCAATCTATGGTGTCAGCCCTGACCATCGAAATTTCGTCAATGATGATCAGTTCTACCTCTTGTATCAGTTTTCGATGATCTTTTCGATACTTGAAAAATTCGAAAATGCGACCACCCGTCAGGCTCAGATCGGGATCGTCGGGAGCCATTGGTCTGAACGGTAACTTGAAAAATGAGTGTAATGTTGCCCCACCTGCATTGATGGCTGCAATGCCCGTAGGGGCAAGGATGACGAATTTCTTTTGCGTGATTTCGCACAAGTACTTCAAAAAAGTAGATTTACCAGTCCCTGCTTTTCCTGTCAGAAAAACAGACTGATTGGTACGTTCAATAAGCTCTAAGGCATTGTTGAACTCGTTGTTTGATGTATCGATGGCAAAACTCATGGGTGCAAAATTAAGACTTTTAAATGAGTTGCTTGCAAAAAGGATAAAACAATCGACTTTTTGCAAGCAACAGTTAGTCTTTTTTTCTCAAAAAGAAGAGATGGAGTTATTCTTCTTCTTCTCCAGTGGTAAGCATTGAGCTATCTAGAGTGACAGGAACAGTCATTGTATAGTTCTCGGTATTCATGTCATTGGCAATAAATATGGATAAAGTATCTACATTTGCATTAAATGACCCTTGCCAAAATCTCTGATCAGAGGTTTCTAACTGAAATTCATTATAAAATTTCTCTAGCATATTAAACAAATCGTCAGTCAGATTTTGCTTCGTAGCATACTTTTTATCTTCAATCTTTGCTGCCACTGCGTCTAGTGCCTCAGAAAAACTTTCCAACACTTTGCCTGTACTTTCAGGCTGAGGAGCTCCAGATGCTGTTTGTTTGGTAGTCGTCACTTTTCCTGTTTTAGTTTTTCCGGTCACCTTTAATAGTTTTTCGGAGGTGTTTGCTCCCATCGTTAGACGTGCAAAGTTGAAGTCCAGTTTTTCTAATTTGATGGTGTCGCCCTGAAAGATAGCTTGTGGTTCGTTGGCAGATAACTTCACTTCGGTCATGGATAATGGATAGGTGTAGTTGATGCTTATCTCTACGCTATCAACAGGGTTCCTGCTTTCCAATCTTCTCTGTGCAAGCATCTCATCCTGTTTGTCAGTCACCACTGTGCCATCTTCAAAGTACACTTTGTTTATTTCATATTCAAAATCGGTGTGACTTGCTTTGCCCACTACTTGTCTCCTGAATATAGAGCCTTGCGTAAACTGATTGGCTTCTTGTGTAAAGCTGATTTCAAAATCATCTTTTGCCAATCTATCAGCCAATTGATAAGGCGTGTCGTCCTCATCACTGTCGTCACCTAGGTCTTGGCCGTTCTGTTCTTTTTGCATCTCGCCAACAAGGGCATTGATGGCCAAGACAGATTTAAATTGTTGGGCAGATTTGATGAGGTATGCTTCCAATTCATCTTTGCTCATCGACTCTGTTTCTTCAACAATTTGTGCTTTAATGTCTTCTATCGTTTGCGCTTCTACATTGGCGATAGATACAGCCATGATGCATACGAACAGGAGAACTCTTTGTGTCAATTTGTTCATTTCTTCTCTATTATTTAGTTATTGTTTTATCTTTTGTGGCATTTCGTTCAACTTGACTGTGCCTTTTTCAAGATCCTTTCATTATTATGATGTGTCTTGTTTTGTAAAATCCGAAATTAGCCAATTGGTGTTGGCTCTCCAAATCTATATCGTGCTATTTTGGAGTATGGATATTAAAAAAACGTGATTGAGCTTTATGTCTCAATCACGCTTTAGATATTATATTGTAAATGATCTTTTTATTTGTTGATCAAGTTGAAAAGCTCTTCAGCTGCTTTTCGTGGTCCTTCGTGTGCTTGACCATCGATAGCCAATGAAGTGTACATTTCGCCAATCTTAGTGCCAGCATCCATCATATCCTTAAAGTATTGACGAACTAATATTTCAGTTTGTTCGCGCTCTTGTACAGGTCCGAATGGATTCGCAAAATAAGATTTAACCAAGCCCACTTCGCTAGTTGTTCCCTTTGCTTTACGGGCTCCGTCTTCAAAGGTTTGGATGATTTGGTCAAAGTTGTTCAACAGGTGAATCTTCTTATCCGCTTCAGCATAGTTGTTAGCATATAGGAAGTAGTCTACCGGATAACCTCTCATGATGATGTCGTAAGAAGTGATCGGGATAGTGACACGAGCATTGATTTTGTCCATATTAGCATACACTCCTCTGTCTAGTTGTTCGAAGGCATAAGCCGGATCCAGGTCATCAACTCTCACAAAAGCTCCAATTTCGGTTCCGTATGCTTTAATGGTTCCGTCTTCTTGTTTTTCCAGATAGCCCATATCATCGAAAATCACACGCATGTGACGAATGTAGTCGGCGTTTAGCGTTCTGAAGGCTTCTAGACTTTCAGATTTACCGGCGCCACTGTCACCCATGATAACGATGTTAGATTCTGTGCCATTGCGCAGGACGATGTTTACCATCGCTCCGTGAATTGGCAATTTATGTTGCTCTATTTGTTTGATGTTATGAAGCGTCAATAGCATCTTCTTCATATATCCAAAATAGTCTACTTCGTCGCTCTGATTACAATAACCTATCAGGATATCGTTTTTCATATCTTTGTAGTAGTAGCAAACTTTTTTGTCGTCTTCGGCAGGATATCCATATACATAGATCATGTCTGGCTTTTTGCCGATATATTCATTCTCTCTAGCTAACTCAAAAAGGTTTCCTAGACAGATTCCGTGCGACATAAAGTTTTTATGGAAATATACGAAAGTTAGCATACTTCCTACTTTTGCAGGATATACATACCAATCGTCTTCGTCTAAGATCAGGTTTTCAAGAGGGTTTTTTGTGTGCTCTTGGAAAACACCTGAACGTGTGTTACTCTTTGTGTATGAGATGAATGGGGGTTGTATGGTTAAGGTGCTGATGAACGATATGTTCGACAGACCTTTATATTCTATTGGACAGTTCCAGTTGATCTCGTTAAGAGTCAAACCAGCCATTGCTCCCAATGTAGATTCTCTGCGTACTCTTATGTCTTTTCCACTAACGGTAGTGTTCAGACGTCTAACAGTAGATAGAATTAGTGCATTAAACATGTCGTTAGCATTGTTGAAGCGAACGTTTTGCAATCCTTCTCCTATTCTGTTGTTTCTCACAATGGTATATCTCTCCAAACGTTTCCAGTAGGTGAGCATCATGTCAATAAACTCGATAAAGTATTCTCTGTCTTCAAAGAATATTTTATACTTATTATCCACAGCAATTACTTCTTCTACGCTGAATACGCATAAAAGTTTACATACTTCGATCACCGAGTCCACAAACTCATCATCATCACCCAGCACATCTGAGTAATAATTATAGATGACTTTTTCTTGATTTTTTAATATTTGTTTTACGAAAGAATCAACAACTCGTCTGAAACCGTAACTGCCTAGAAGTTTTTGTTTGGTGTCGCAATATTTTAGCGTGAAATTAATCAGTGCTCGATCATGCGAAAGCGCGAATTCATGTAACATAATTCTCTAATTCGGTTTTAATTTCAATAAAAATGATGGCATTAGCGTAATGCACTTTTCAACAAAGATAAATAAAAAATGGTCTTCTCTAAAGGAAAAGTTGAGACAAAACTCACTATTTTTTGTTAAATTAAATCATTCTCCATTATTTTTTTGATCAAAAGGGCTTCTGTGTTTCAGAAT
Source organism: uncultured Dysgonomonas sp. (assembly GCA_937995835.1). Taxonomy (GTDB): domain Bacteria; phylum Bacteroidota; class Bacteroidia; order Bacteroidales; family Dysgonomonadaceae; genus Dysgonomonas. The sequence continues at coordinate 22,122 of CALKIV010000105.1, forward strand.
GAAAGCATTATGAGCTTTTGGTTGTCATATTGTTTGTCCTCCCTTTGTGCTCAAAGTAATTCTGCTTATGATTTTGCTTTTTGATGCAACTTTTGTATCTTTATATAATTAGCGATTTTCATCGTGACAAATGATTAATGCACTTTCTTATGTCTTGCCAGAGCTGAATGGAAAAGTCCATCGGCTGTTTGTGAGGTACCTATATAGGATTGTACAGCATTTTTCAGACGAATTAATTTATCCATTTAATAAACTGTTTCCCAAAGAATGAAAGATATACAAAAGACTGCCATTGTTATTGGTGCTACCGGACTGGTAGGCTCTAATTTAGTTAAACTCCTGCTCGAAGACGAAGATTATAAGAAGGTGAATATTTTTGTTCGCCGACCAACTAATATCGAACATCCTAAACTGAATGAATATGTTGTGAACTTCGATCAACGCAATGACTGGCGAGAAAAGGTGCAAGGCGATGTACTGTTTTCGGCATTAGGAACCACCTTGAGACAAGCAGGTAGTAAAGAAGCGCAATATAAGGTAGACTATGACTATCAGTATAATATGGCTGTGACTGCTGCCACTAACGGTGTGCGCGATTATGTGTTAGTGTCGGCGCAAAATGCTGATCCCAATTCTTCATTTTTTTATGCAAGAATGAAGGGCGAATTAGAAGATAGTGCATCCAAATTACCATTTAAGCATATGGTCTTGATTCGTCCTGGTTTGATCTATGGCAAACGCAAACATTACAGAAAAAGAGAGTCTTTGGCACTTTGTTTTATCACTCTCTGCAACAAGTTAGGGATGCTAAAGAACATGAAACCTATCCATGGAAAGGATGTGGCACAGGCTATGCTTTATACATACAAAACTTCACTTGGAAGAGAAACCTTTACGGGAGGAGAATTGTTTACAATGTCGGCAAAATATAGACTCTGATAGAGTGCTGTAATTTAATTTTTTGTTGAGAGCAAATAGCCTGTGATAGGTCTGAGGTGCGATTTTAACAAACTAATACTAGTCTTATACTTTTCTTTTAAACTATATTGTTTGTCTTTTGTTTATATAAAAAGCTATATTTTTGAAAATTGTCATAATTAATCGACTTATTTTCTACAAAAATGTTTTATATGAAGGAAATTGACATAAGAATTTTACTAATATTTTTATTAAGTTTTATAACATCCATAACTTACGCACAAGCATCCAACAAAGCTCATTTGGGAGATTTGCAAGCTCTTCAAGCGATAAAGAATGCCAACACTGGTAACACGATTACCTGGACAATAGATTTGGACAATAGAACGTATACTGACCCTGATGGGCGCCTGAAATTTGGAGGAGATTGTGCTAATCAGCGATTGACGAGCCTCGACTGTTCGGATAATAGGATTAACAACCTGAATGTTGCTCCTTTCGAAGAGTTGCTCACATTGAATTGTTCAGACAATCAACTCTCGAATTTGGTGGTAAGAGAAAATAGAAAATTGAAAAATCTTGATTGTAGTCACAATTACTTTACTGATCAAAATAGTCTCGATCTGACGCTTAATCGAGATTTGGAGCATCTGGTGTGTAATGATAATAGCTTCCATTCGCTTAACATCTCTCAAAATAGAGAACTAGTGTATATCGATTGTGCTAACAATCGCTTAGACGCTTTGGATGTGACGCAACATCCTCGTCTTGAATTATTGAACTGTAGTTTCAATAATCTTTCATCGTTAAACATCTTGCAAAGTAGTTTATTACATACGCTATATTGTAATGACAATAAGCTGGCACAGTTAAATGTTACGCACAATCCAGAGTTGAAAAACTTGAATGCGAGTAACAATCAAGCTTTGAATCAAAACACCGGTAGTGCAGAAATTTGTCAACGCACATGGGATACTTGGGATGTTAATGCCAATATTATTCCGGCAAGAGATCACAGAATGTATAGAACAGTAAATTGCAACTAAGCAGTATTTCTATTATAATTGAACAAAAAACGCAAGGAACATTAATTTGTTTCTTGCGTTTTTATTATATCGTTCTCTCTCTCTTAATTAAAGTGGAGTGTTGATGCCATGATGCTGTGCTTGGTAGAGTGCCCATGCCATGGTGTTGCTCCAGATGGTGGAGTTGTATACATCATACTTTTGCGAACCTCTGCCATAATTGGGTTTGGGAGTTGGAAGCATTGTTGTTGGATTCCAGTTGAATGGGCAGATGGTGGCACTGGTTTGCGAATTTCCACCTGTGGCACTATAGATAGAGGAAGGAAAACCTCCATCGCCAAAATAAACTAAGTTCAAGGATTTGTGTCGAAAGCCAACAGGTTTATCGCTGGTCTCTGCATCGTTATCGTTCGTGATATCGTCTCCCCAGCTGTATACCGTTACTTTATCTTGGGGCACAGAAACTGACATTGCCCATGAGGCATCTTCGCCCCACAGTTTGCCTCTCACATCGCCGAAAGGCCCAGTTGTGATTTCGTCTTGGATGTTGTCAGCCATTGCGAAAATTGCTCCGGGGCTACTTGGCACTCTTTTTTGTTCAATGCTTGAGTCTTGAAAAAGATCTCGAAAAAAGGCCTGTGCGCTACCATTCAGATAGGGGTTAGCTTCCCAAAACATCACTACCACACCTTTTGCTTCTAGGTAATCTACTAGAGTTTGTCTGAGCTTGATGAGGTGGGTGTTGTCCGTATCCATATATAAGTCCTGCCCAATGTAGCAAATATCTACCTTTTCGTTTTTCAGATAGTTTACAATAATATCCACCTGCGCCTGAGTAGGTCGACCGTTAATGGCTGGATAGATGATTTCTATGTCTTCAACTTTCACTACGCTGTTTTGCAGTGTGCCAAAGTTGTTTTGCGATTTTAGTACTTCATATGAGCCTACTTTAGTTTTGCCGGGCACCCAACCATAAGTGTCGGCATTTCCTAGTACTAACATCCTTTTTCTAGGAAGTACCATTTGCACTCTAGCGCTGCATTGCAGATTAGGTTCTATGCTGTTGATCATGATGCCAAAGTTTTTGCTGTCCACTCCTTGTGGAGTTCCGCTTCCTTCTAAAATGACCGTTTGAGTTCCCTCTTTCAATTTGCCTTTTGCTTCAAATGAAATGCCGTCTATTGTGTTTGTATTCAGATGATAAAGTGATCCTTTGGCCTCCAGTGGGGCTGTGATGTCCATTGATATGTAATGTTTGGTTTTGTCGAGAGCTACATTTTGCTTGTAGACTCCGTGTACCCTCAAAGTGCCACAGTCGGTCGTGTACTTTGTTTCGTTGATCAAGCACATCCACTCTTTTCCGTTCCAGACATTGACCCCTTTGCAGAGAAGTTCGCCTATATTTTCTTCTGTATTGTAAACTATCAAGCCGATGTGTTGTAGATCAAATTCTTCTTTTTGATTCTCGTATTGAGGATTGTTTTCTAACATTGGGTACAATGCTGTCTTTTTGGTCAATAGCACACAAGGTAACTTCAGCCCCTTATCGGCATTGGGTCCTCCCTCTGTTGTTTGTTCAGTATTCTTGAGCTGTAATAAACTTCCGGGATTAGGCTCTGCTCCCATCCCAATGGTTACTTGTCCCCATAGAGATACTTGAAATGCAATTGTTAGCAGTAAGGTGATAACCTTTTTTGAAGGTGATAAATAGGTAGAATTAATAAAGTCTGTCATTAATTTTAAATTAAAATGAGGTATACTATGTTTTATTCCAAACACATTAACTGCTACAAAAATATATATCAAACAATTTAGGTAAATAAATTGTTTAAATATTTTGACTCTTTTTTAGATTTTAATCTCTCTTGTGCGAAAATTTTAACATTTTGAGTTTATAGGCTTTTATAAAAAACTATTCGTGAGCACAAATTTGATATTTGTAGATATATTTTCTATATCTTAGTATTTATATAACAAAAAGAACAGTAAAAGCAGATGGCGACTATACATTTTGTCCGAAATACACCACTATATCTTTCTACCATTTTGGTGAAGATAAATGGAGAAACTCATAAGCTGCGTGGAAGCAATCCATTGGAGTTAGAATTGCCGGCAGGAAGTTACGAACTTTTGGTCTGCAACGACTATGAACTCTTTGAAGGGAAGGCTGAGGTGAACTTGACAGATGAAACTCCCACAGAGCTGGAGGTTAGATTGACAAATGGCAAGATGTATCAGTTCTTTATACTTTTGCTTTTGCTCATTGTTTTTGTATGCTTGTTCTTTCTCAAATTGCCCACTTTGCTTTGGGGCTTCATTATCTTTATCTCTTTAGCCATCTATTGGGGGATAGAATACCTGACGAGAAAAAACTATTTCGATATACGAGTTAATTCTAAAAACAATTCATAAAAATAAAACAAACCAATTATTATAAGACTGCTATGGATAAGAAGCATAATCTAGAGACTATTTGTGTGCAAGCTGGTTGGCAACCCAAAAAAGGAGAGCCACGTGTGTTGCCTATCTATCAGAGTACGACTTTTAAATACGAAACCAGCGAACAGATGGCACGTCTGTTTGATTTGGAAGAATCAGGATATTTCTATTCTCGTCTCCAAAACCCTACTAACGATGCAGTGGCAGCAAAGATTGCAGCACTAGAGGGTGGTGTAGGAGCCATGTTGACCTCTTCGGGGCAGGCAGCAAATTTTTATGCGGTGTTTAATATATGCGAAGCTGGCGATCATGTGGTATCCACTTCGGCAATCTATGGGGGAACATTCAATCTCTTTGCTGTGACAATGAAGAAATTTGGCATAGACTTCACTTTTGTAGATCAAGATGCACCGACAGAAGAAATTAAAAAAGCTTTTCGCCCGAATACGAAAATGATGTTTGGCGAAACTGTTGCCAATCCAGCGATGAGTGTTCTTGATATAGAAAAAATGGCTACCATCGCTCACTCGCAAGGAGTGCCTTTGGTGATCGATAATACTTTTCCCACACCTTTCAATTGCCGTCCTCTGGAATGGGGGGCTGACATCGTAACACATTCTACTTCGAAATATATGGATGGTCATGCCATCAGTCTAGGAGGAGCGATTGTGGATGGAGGAAAATTTGATTGGGATGCACATGCCGACAAGTTTCCGGGACTGACACAGCCTGACGAATCTTATCACGGAGTGACCTATACCAAGACTTTTGGGAAGGCTGCTTATTTGACCAAAGCTACAGTGCAACTGATGAGAGACTTGGGGGCTATGCAGTCGCCACAAAATGCCTTTTTGCTGAATGTGGGGCTCGAAACATTACACTTGAGAATGCCTCGCCATTGCGAGAATGCTTTGGCAGTAGCCGAGTATTTGGCAAAGAATGATAAAATAGCTTGGGTAAACTTTCCCGGTTTGAAAGGAAATAAATATTACGATTTGGCTCAAAAATATATGCCTGATGGCACGTGTGGAGTGTTGACTTTTGGGCTCAAAGGAGGACGAGACGTTTCGGTTAAGTTTATGGATAGTCTGAAGTTTGTTGCCATCGTGACCCATGTGGCCGATGCTCGCACATGTGTGCTCCATCCTGCAAGTCATACACATAGACAGATGAGCGACGAGCAGTTGAAAGCAGCAGGTGTAGCTCCCGATTTGATTCGCTTATCGGTGGGTATCGAAAGTGTGGAAGATATTATTGCTGATATTGAACAAGCGCTGAAAACAGTGTGAGTTTTTCAGCATTGAGATATTAGAAGCCCTCACTACAAGAAGACTTGTGGTGAGGACTTTTTTTGTTTCTATATTGTGGTTGCTAGGAACAATGATATGAATCGCTAAAAAAAGAAACACATATCAATTATTTTTTCTAATTTTATGTATTATGATAGAATGGACAGAAATATTAATGCGTCTAGGCTTGGCATCCCTTTTGGGTGCTGCTGTGGGACTAGAGCGTGAGCGTATCGATCAAGTGGCTGGTATGCGTACCCATATGATGGTGTGCTTAGGAGCATCGTTGATCACGGTGGTGTCGATGTATGGCTTCTTAGAAATGGTCACATATGCGCCTACCATGCGTTACGACCCCACACGTATTGCTGCACAGATTGTCAGTGGTATTGGTTTTCTTGGTGCCGGCACGATTCTTTTCTTGCGCGAAAAAGTAATTCGTGGTCTGACCACTGCAGCAGGTCTTTGGACAGTGGGTGGTATAGGGATTGCAGTAGGTTGTGGACAGTATTTTGCTGCCACGGTAGCTACTATTTTAGCCATCACAATTTTGTTGCTCATTCATCCATTCGAAAAATCAGTTCTTTCGCGTATCAAACCTAAATACGTAAAAGTGATAGCCGAGAGTCGTGAAGAATCGGCACAGGTGGTCAGTGTGCTTTTTAGAGATAAATCTTTGATGATTACTTCTTTTACCTTCGATAAACTGGAGGGAGATGATTATCTGATGACTCTGAAAATTGAAAAGCTAAACCATACGAATCTAGAGAAAATAGTATCCCGACTGCAAGCTACTCCCGGAGTGAAGGAAATTACTTGGGATGCGTAATGCAGAAGGTCTTCATGCTATTTTATTATAAAGAAAGCTCTTCTTCTTGATCTTCTAACTCTATTTCTTCTTCGTGTTGGTTAGATAACCGTTCTTTGACCAGAAAAAAGAGTAAAACAGTTACTATCAGCATCATGATCACATATATCATATGCAGTGTGCTTCCTGATGATTCTTTCCAAGGTAGATAATTATAAAAGTGGTTGCAAAAAATGGCAAAGGCATTGTTGATAAAATGTATCAGAATACATAGTGCCAAATTTTTAGTTCTGTAATAGATCCAACCTATAAAGATGCCCAATGTGAATGCCGAAACAAACTGCCAAGGATTGAGGTGTACAAAAGCAAATAAAAATGCTGAAAGTACGATAGCCTTCCAGGGGGAGTGACTCTTGAGTAGCCCATCTAGTAGCATACCTCTGAATATATACTCTTCAAAAATAGGAGCAAGCACGACAATGGCCAAAATGTTTCCTATGGTCTGGGCTTGTGCTCCATAGCTCAAAAATCTCAACAGAAAGTCTGGTACTGGTATCAAGTTTGTCAAAGGCAGAATAAAGCCCTGTTGTAGCGTGATGGTCATCAATACTAAGAGTAGAGCGAGTACCCCCTCTTTGAAGTGAAGTTTGGGTAAAAGGAAGGTTTCCCGTTCCGAATTTTTCTTCAAAAGATAAACCAGTATAGCTGTTATGGATGCCATAGAGGCATAGTAGAAAAAGAAGCTAAGAGATTGTATCTGAGGAATAGGAATTAAAGCAAATGCAAACAAAACAGGAAGAGAGACTACCGAAGCCATGATGAAGATCAGCGCTATTAATATCGCCTCCAATAAAGTGGAAGGGTAAGGCTTGCTCTTCAAAGAAATATTTGGTTGTTGTTCTGCGTTCATATGTGTCTGGTATTTATAAAAGTCTGGTTATAAGAATATAAAAGCTTATTTGTTAAATATAGTAAATTTTTTCTAATACGCATTGTTAATCCTATTTATTATTGCAAATAATGCTATTGAATATGGATGCTAGGGAGAGGAAAAACATTAAAATATTGTATCTTTATTAGTTCTGTAAAAACCAAAAAAGAACAATGGAAACCCTCATATTATATATCCTTTTAATCACCTTTTTAGCATCCCTTTTTCGCTCCACCTTTGGTTTTGGCGAGTCGATGATTGCTGTACCTCTTTATTGCCTTTTTCTCCCTATGGTAGAAGCTGTGCCCATTGCCATTTTGATGTCTATCACAATAGCTGCAATGGTTATTGTGCAAGATCGCAAGGAGGTACATTTTAGCAATGCCAAATGGTTGGTCTTTTTTGCAATCTTGGGCTTTCCCATCGGATTGTTGATTTTACTTTATGGCAATGAGCTATATATTAAGCTGGGACTAGGTCTAATGGTGGTTATTTATTCTCTTTACTCCCTTTTCGCAAAGCCTGTTTTCAGTAGTCAGAAGCCAAGTTGGCTATGGGTTGTTTCTTGTGGATTTTTATCTGGTGTATTTGGTGGAGCTTATGGCTTCAATGGACCACCTCTCGTGCTCTTTGGCAATCGTATGGGATGGGAGGGCAAACTTTTTAGGGCCACCATGCAAGCCTACTTTTTGCCTGTAGGAATCATTAGCATTCTAGGTTATTGGGTTAAAGATTTGATCAATCAACAGGTGCTGACGTATTTTCTTTTTATGCTTCCTGCCATTCTTCCGGGAGTTTATCTTGGCAGATATTTAAATAGCAAAATTACAGGCCAATCCTTCTACACCTATGCCTATTGTGCTTTGATAGTTATTGGTCTAATCTTTATTATGAATACCCTTGGGACAAGTTGATCATTTTGTGAGTTGTTATCATTTAAAGTGTCAGAAAGTCAGAGCCTCAGCATGAATTTCATTGTACTGAGCTAAGGCTCTGTCCATCTTTTCAACAATGATTTTATACACTCAAAAACTTTATTTTTCTATTGGCGGTGGCAATTCTGTTTTGCCCTCCACTGCTTCCATAACTAATTGATGCATATGTGATACAACATCTTTATACTCAGGATTGTTTACTAGATTCCTTAGCTCATGTGGATCGTTGATCGGGTCTGTAAGGTAAGCACCTTCACCTTGCCCGAAAAACTCGGCATATCGCCATCGCTCGGTGCGTACAACTATGCCTGTTACTCCTTTATCATTTTCATTCCATACGGTGTAGGCTGGGCGATTCCACTCTGAGCTTGGATTGTCTAATAATGGTCGTAGACTAGCTCCATCTAAACCTTCGGGCATCTCTAAACCACATAAATCTACTAGGGTGGGGTAAAGATCAACCAGTTCTACGATGCGTGACGAGCGACTGCCGTTGCCTTTGGCACGTGGATCATGAATCAGCAGAGGAATATGTGTGCCTTGTTCCCAAAGTGATCCGGCTTTAGACCATTTTCCTTTTTCGCCGAGTTGATAACCATGGTCGCTCCAGAAAACGATAATGGTATTTTCTCTCAATCCTTGTTTATCCAGTTCTTCTAACACTCTGCCGATATTCCAATCTACGTAACTGATGCAGGCCTGATAGGCACGAATCATCTCGCGAGCTTCCTCTAGCGATGCAGGGCGATTGATGAAAAGATCGGCATTTCTGGGACGTATCGACCCCTCTGGAAATCCATGAGGAACCATCGGCAACGAGGCGAAGTCGGGAGGTAGTGGCATATCTTCTACCTTATATAGGTCGAAAAACTGTTTTGGGGCAATGAATGGTGTGTGTGGTTTAGAAAAGCCACAAGCAAGAAAGAACGGTTGTTCGCTGTCTTTATACTCTTTGATGAGCGCTATTGCACGATCAGCGACACGTGTGTCGCCATAATTTTCAGCCTCTTTGCCTTCCAAGGCTACCCAACGATCCGATGGGCGACGTGTGGTTTTGTCTGACTGTAAGTCGAACATCCCATAGTTCTTTTTTTGGAACTCATCGTTTGTTATGTAGGTCGGCTTCTCTGTGGTAATGGGGTTGGTGTGTAGGCGTGCTTCGCCTCCTACCATCCACGAGTCGGTATCGTCAATTCCTCCATGAAACACTTTGCCCGATCGTAGGGTGGTGTATCCATTCTGTTTGAAATACATTGGGATGCTTGCCCATTCGGGATGCGAGGCTCCAAACCATTCACGATTGCTGTATAGACCACTGGTGGTGGGTCTTCTGCCTGTCAATAAAGATGATCTGGAAGGTCCACTCAAAGGATATTGGCAGTAGGCATGTTCGAACTGTACGCCCTGTGCAGCTAATTTATCTAAATTGGGAGTCTGTGCTACTTCTCGTCCATAGCTATTGAGGTCTGTTCGCATATCGTCAGAAATGAGAAACAAAACGTTCATGGCTTGTTTCTTGTCGCCAGATTTATCCTCCTTAACGCTTGCCTGTGCCATAGCAATGGACAGCGATCCACAGATTAGTCCGGCTGTGGCGAGCTTAGCCCTTTGGTTATTCATCATACTTTATTCAGATTTAAAGATTTGGATGATAAAGATAGATCTTCTTTCAGAGGGTGTAAATGGATTTTTATTCATTTAGAAGGTAAAATTGTACCTTTAACTAGGGGAAATGGGAGTGAGTTGTGTTTTGGTACAAAAAAGAGCTTGGCGAAGAACCAAGCTCAAGATGATAATATAGGTGTTTGATGTCAGCGAGCTGACCTTAAGTATCTCTTTTATATCTGGCAAAAGAATGTTACCAAGAACGGGATGCTGATATCAAGCATCAATCCGTGAAACATGGCAATGAAGATGAATTCGGTGCCCGATGCTCGCGTGATAATTGGCAGGGTGGTATCCATAGAGGTTGCTCCCCCAGCGGCTATCGGAGCCAGTTTGCCACAGTATGTAACTAAAATAGGAGCAATGATGATTGTCATAAGCTCTCTTATGATGTTGGCAGCTAAAGCAATAGTGCCAAGTTCTGCACCTTTGTATTTAGTGATAATGATACTCGAAATGGAGTAGTAGCCAAAACCAGAACCCACAGCAAGCATATCTGAAATAGAATATTGGCTGAAGAGTGGAGTGATCAGCAGAACTCCCAAGTAGGTACCTAAAACAGTGCCTAGAGGCACTAAAAGAATCACGGGCTTACTCTTTCGCAAAGTGCTAAGAATTGTTTTGTCGTAGCTGATGCTAACCCCTAAAAGAAATAACAAGCCGCACAAGGCATAGATCGCATACTCGTCAGAGTCAAGAGCTTCAGGGAAAAGTTGATATAGACCAACAAAGACTCCTATTGCGAAACTAGCCAAAATTAATACACTTCCTTTCATAACGTTAATATTCTGTTTTCGGTTGGCGGATGAAGCTTGCATTGCTCATGTTGTGCTTCAGCGTCTTACTTATTCAAATAATAGGTTGTTTTATAAATTCTTTACGAATGTGTGCCTTCTTTTTGCACTATATTCTTATCTGTCATTAGTTTAGTTTCTTCTTTTTTAGGAGCAAAGAAGTGTTTGTAAACTACCATAGATACCAAAACACTGCCTGCTATGGCAGCCGAGGTGATAATCAAGGCTTGCATACCAATAGAGGGTAAGTTTTGCATAATAGCTGTGTTTTTACCAACGGACTTGCCAAGTAAGAATAGTAAAATAACGATCATTACAGTGACCAACTTGCTGATAAAGGTGATGTTAGGGAATCTTCTTAAGAAGAAACCTACTGCTATACCAGCTGCAAAAAAACAAACAATAATAGCCATTTTTACTTAATCACTTTTTATAGAAAATATTTCAAATCTGTTTACATTTCCTGATCATTCATTATCACTAACAATATGTCAGAAATCTGGGCGCAAAATTAGTTATTTTTATTCAGAAAAAAGCAATACTTAGAGATAAAAAAATGCTTTAGACTGTTAAAGGAATTTTGTTAGGTGAAATGTCAAAATGTAAATTTTAAAGTTGTTTTTGATCGTTTCTGTTTTACGAGTCTTTAAATAAGGGGGTGTTTGTGTTGTTTTATAGATCAAAAAGAAAGGCTATAGAAGTTCTCTATATATTCTAAAGTGTCAATTTGACGGTAAAGAATCAGAAGGCTTTACAAGTCGATATTTTAGATTGTCTATAACGCAGGTTGGGTTTCTTTTTGCTACCGTTTTTAGTTAAAAGTTCTTGTTTTAGGCTTTTTTAATATATCTATTTTCGTTTTGGTGTTTTTCAGAGCAATTAATTTTAGTATCTTTAAATAAATCAATGAAAAAGGGGTACATGATTGTTGATATTGCTCATTTAGAGTTCTCATAGTCATGTACATCTTTTGACCTTAACGTTCGATAATAAAGAAACTAACTTGAAGAAGTTGGTGGAGGGAATGGACAGCAACTGTGCGTTATGAGTCTTTTTTTGAATGTAAAGAGACAAAAAATGAATAAAGTAAGGCATCTGAATATGTCTTCCTCCCAAGAATAAGAGCAACAAAGTCGGTTAAACGGCTTGTTGCTCTTTGGTTTTTTACTTACTATGCTTCTTTATATATTATATTTATTTTTCTTTAAAGTTAGAGTTAAGATAAGAATTTAATTGTTCTGCATTTTACGAGTTTGATAGACGTGTGTAGTAAACACCGATCAGAACGATGGTTACTAAAATAATGATAAGAATGGCAACGAGTGACAAAGTGTTGATGCCCAAAAGCCGTTGGAGGGAACTTCTGTTTGCATTCTTTTTGTGCTTTTTGATGCCATTCATCGTTACTAGTATGATGATTAATGCTATAAGGATAATCAATAAATACAGAGCCATTAAACTTCCAGTCATGTTTTGATATCTTTATAAGGTTAGGTGTTCATAAAGTAAGGTAATTATTTTTTTTGAAAATCTAATTAGAAAACTCTAATTTTTATTGCCTGTATGCTGTTTCGTCAGCCCTTGCCGATGAATTTGAAAAGAGAAATGACAGATAAAAGAAAAAAAGGTGATAGCTCATATTATTTTTCTATTTTTGTAACTAACGAACAAGAAACTGTTGTCTCAAAATGATAGAAATAAAAGATATAACCAAAAGCTTTGGCAATCTGCAAGTGCTCAAAGGTGTTAGCCTTTCGGTAGGCAGAGGGGAAGTAGTATCCATTGTAGGGCCTAGTGGTGCAGGAAAAACCACCTTGTTGCAAATTATGGGTACGCTAGACAAAGCTGATGGAGGTACAATTTTGTTTGACGACAAAGATTTGCAAAACATGAACGATAGCACGTTGTCCGAATTTAGGAATAAAAATATCGGTTTTGTGTTTCAGTTTCATCAGCTTTTGCCTGAATTTACAGCACTAGAAAATGTGATGATTCCAGCCTTGATCGGACGTCAACGGAAGTCTAAGGTAGAAGAAAGAGCAAGAGAACTTTTGACTATGCTAGGTTTGGAGGCACGTGCCGACCATAAACCGAACGAGCTATCAGGAGGAGAAAAGCAGCGAGTGGCTGTTGCTCGAGCATTGATCAATCGCCCCATCATTGTCCTAGCCGATGAGCCATCGGGTAGTCTGGACACAGAGAATAAGGAAGAACTGCATCGCTTGTTTTTTGATCTTAGAGATAAATTAGGACAAACTTTTGTGATCGTAACTCATGATAAAGATCTGGCATCTCTAACTGACAGGGTGATCTATATGCAAGATGGCATGATTGTTCCTGAAATGAATGGAGACGATTTTAAATGAGCCAAATATCCGACGAAAAACTATTTTATCAGATAGCCCTGACCAAAGTGCCAGGGGTGGGAGATATTGTTGGCAAGAATCTGATATCAGTCATTGGAGATCCTGAAGCTATTTTTAAATCTACTAAAGCATCCTTAAGTGCTATTAGAGGTTTGTCGCAGAAGGTAATCCTCGAAATCCTCAATCCTCGAATTCTCCAAGAAGCTGAAGAGGAACTTAATTTCGTAAAAAAAAACGATCTACAAACTTTCTTTATTGGTGAAGAAGGGTATCCACAACGGATGATAGATTGTGTGGATTCTCCACTCTTGCTCTATTATAAGGGTAATGAGGAGCTTAATAAGCAGAAGGTGATTAGTATTGTGGGCACGCGAAACTCTACACGCTATGGCAGTGATTTTTGTGATGAATTTCTCAAAGAGTTGTCTATACACTTTCCCGATTTATTGGTCGTTAGTGGACTAGCTTATGGAATAGATATTTCGGCGCATCGGGCTGCGCTGGCTAATGGATTGTCTACTATTGGGGTTCTAGCACATGGTTTGGATAGAATATATCCCACTGTACACCGTCAGACGGCTATGGAAATGGTAAGTCATGGAGGGCTGTTGACCGAATTTCCGAGCAAAACAGAGCCCGATCGTTTCAACTTTGTGCGTCGTAATCGCATTGTGGCGGGTATGACTGATGCCGTTTTGGTCATCGAATCGAACGCTAAAGGAGGCTCGTTGATAACGGCAGAGATAGCCAGTTCATACTGCAAAGATGTTTTTGCCTTGCCCGGAAGAGTAACTGATACACGGTCAGAAGGATGCAATAAGTTGATAGAGAATCAAAAAGCTGAAATCTTAATCTCTGCCGAGCAGTTTATCAGACAGATGAATTGGGGACAAGAGAACAGTAAAAAAGGGAAAGCACCTAAGCAACAACAACTCTTTTTTGATCTCTCTACCGAAGAAACTGCCATCATCGACAAATTGACGAAGGAGGGCGCAATGCACATCGATCAATTGTCTAAGAGTCTGGAGATATCCGCTTTCGACCTGTTTTCTATCCTAATGGAGTTAGAAATGAAAGGAGCCGTCAATAGTTTGGCAGGTGGTTTTTATGAACTGGCGTGATGAGAAATGAGCTAGCTACTGGTGTACTCTCACATCCTTGTTTCTTCAAGTAATAAGACGATTTGTTGCATCATCTTCTGAGCATTTATCTAGACATTTAGTTAGGCTAGAACGAGAGACGTGTATAATTCTTTTCCCAATCTAAATATTCATCCCTACATTTTTTTAATAAAAAGGTCATAATACTTGTGAAACATCGTAAGAATCACTATTTTGTATCTAAATCTAAGAGCTAAAACATATACTTTAAAAAATTACATTTATGAAAAAATTATCTCTATTACTTTGTAGTGGGTTACTTATGTTCTTTTTCTCATGTAGCAGCAGTGACCTCCAAGATGAAAACGTACCGAAAGGTGACAAAGAATTAGTGCCTTTTTCGCTGAATACCAAAATCTGGACTCAAAGTGTGGAACCAATGAAAACCAAAAGTTCTGCAAATAACTATTATCCAGACAATATTGATGAACTAAGAAACGAAATTCGTTGGATTCAATACTTCGTTTACGAAAAAGAAAGTGGAGCGTTTGTGAAACAAGACTTCATTTATAGTGAAACCCCTCTAAACGACCTTACGATCAGAGGATCTATTGCTAAAGGAAACTACAAAGTGATCGTTGTGGCTAAACAACGTGCTGAAAAATTTCATGGAGATACTGATCCCGGAGTAGAAACAAATTTGGCAACAGCAACCTTAAAGAGAGCCAATTTAGGACATCATTTTTATGGCGAATTTGATATTGATGTTAATGATGCACCTATCGTTAATGATGTTGTGTTAAAACGAGTGACTGGCGAACTAGAAATCGTGATATTGGATGCAAAGGAGATTTTTGGAGACAATGTGGAAGCCTTCAAGCTAGAATATGCTCAACATAATTATTTGCAACTTCACAATGGATTTTGGGCTGGAGCATATACTTTGCCCGAAGAGTTAAATAGCATTGCTGGTCCTCTTTTGCTCGATGCTGATGTCGTGCCATACCCATATTGTATCATACCAACGGATCCTAACATTGCGATGACTCCAAACCATCATGTGTCGGCTGCCGAAAGAGGAAAACTGAAGATGAGAGTAGAATTTAAAAATGCTCGCCCAGCGCTGGAAAGAATCATCGATATGCCACTTATTTACCCTAATTCTGTAACCAAAATAACAGGCTCTCTTAATGCTGAAAGTGAATTGGAGCTTTCCGTAGAATATCAAAAGGTTATGGGACAAATCTTCGAAGTAGCATTTTAAAAGGATACACACTGTTATTAGTGCTTTCGGTGCTCTAATAGTAAATATTTTAATCAACAAGATGATCTCATGTGAGATCATCTTGTTTTTTCTTAAAAAACATTTATCTTTGTCATTAGTATGAAGTTACGAAGACTGATAGCCATAATATTGATGACGCTAGCCAACTATGGAATGTTGGCACATAGTGTTATGCCTCATCATCATCATGAGGGTGTGGTGTTTTTGAATACTCATACTGCTTGTTGTGATGTTTCTCATTTGTGCAATCAATCTTCCTCGTGTTGTGCTGATGAAATAGACAGTGATGGCTCGCAAGGTGTTCGTCATGACAACTGTGATTTGTCACAACTCGTAGAACGTGATGGGCGCTCCATTCTGGATGGTCTTTCTACTTTACAAATAGATAAAAATAACTTTGCACCAGAAGCTTGTTTATGTATTCTGTGCTACGCTTGCAATGAGTTGACAGTGAAGCTAGACAAAGCAACATTGTGCAAGTATCGTAGTTATTCTACTTATACCGAAAATTATACTTCCCCTTATGTTGGAGCAGTCTTTGGACTTCGAGCTCCTCCTGCTCAATCTCGCATCTAAGAGCCTAATTATTTCGACTGAATGACTGACTTGTTGTTTGATATCTTTAAGTAGGATATTAATCAATACTTCTCCTTTTATTTTCAGCTAAATAAAGTTTGACGCTTCTGTTCCTTCTTTTCTAACAAAGAGAATAGAACAAGGTGTTGAGGCACTTAGATATTAACACATTTCCAAATACTAAAACTATTTTGATTTGTCATGCACAGCAAGTGAGTTCCTGTCGACTATCTTATTTTTTGGATAGTGAAGACCGACTCCTTGTCAAGGAAAGGCAAAGAAGAACATAATACAATTATAAATAATGAAGAAATATATAATCTTTGTAGCCTGTATGCTGACATTGGCATGGGGTTGCAGTTCTAACAAAGGAGCAGATTCGCACGAAGGGCATGACCACAGCGAGCATCCTGCCGATCACAAACATGAGGAAGGACATGACCATAGCACGCACGAGCACGACGGGCATGAGCATGGCGAAGGAGATGAGATTCTCTTGAGTGCCGAACAAGCCGAGTTGCTAGGAGTGAAAACCGAAAAGGTGGAAGCTAAACCTTTTCATCAGGTGATAAAAACCAGTGGGCAAATTGTGGCAGCACAAGGTGAAGAGCGCACCGTGGTGGCTTCAATCAGTGGTGTGGTGAGTTATGCCAAAGCTGGTGCCAACGAAGGAAAAGCTGTGGGAAGAGGTGAAACTCTGTTTAGTATCTATGCAGGTAAAATGGCTGAGGGTGACCCCGTATTGAAAGCTAAAAGTACCTACGAAATAGCCAAGCGAGAATATGACAGAGCTGAAATATTGGTTGCTGACAAACTGATTGCTCAGAAGGAATACAATGAGATTAAATTAGCATATAGCAATGCTAAGATTGCCTACGAAGCCATCTCCAGTGGTAGACAGGGTGGGGGAGCTGCTATAACATCGCCTATCAACGGATTTGTGAAATCCAAATTGGTGGACGAAGGACAATTTGTTAATGTGGGCGAACCTTTGATGGTGGTGGCTCAAAACAACAAGTTGCAATTGAGAGCCGATGTTTCGGAGCGGTATTACAAGTATCTTCAAGGTATACAATCAGCCAACTTTCAGACTCCTTATGATGACACATTGTATAAACTTTCAGAAATGAATGGGCAAATGCTTTCTTATGGAAGGTCGTCTAATGCGGGCGAAAATTTTATTCCGGTCAATTTTCAGTTCAATAACGTGGGGCATGTACTTCCGGGGTCTTACGTTGAGGTCTATCTTCTTTCAGGACAGCGTGAGGGTGTGATCTCTGTGCCTAAAACGGCACTGACTGACGAGTCCGGCAACTTTTTTGTTTATTGTAAGCTTTCTGCCGAAGAGTATGAAAGACGTGCCGTGAAATTGGGAGCAACAGATGGCGATCGAATAGAAATATTAGAGGGCTTGAAGTTAGACGACAATGTGGTGGTTCAAGGAGCTTATTACGTTAAATTAGCAGCTGCCTCTGGTGCTATTCCGGATGGTCACCACCATTAATTGATAATCAAAAAAGAAGATTTACAATGTTAAATAAGATAATACAAGCTGCATTATCCAATCGCCTGATCGTTTTGGTGGGAGCCGTACTGATCATGGTGGGTGGTATGTTTGTGGCTAACAAAATGGAAGTGGACGTGTTTCCCGACCTCAATGCGCCTACTGTGGTGGTGATGACCGAAGCCACAGGAATGGCTGCCGAGGAGGTGGAACGTGTGGTCACTTTCCCGATAGAGACAAGTGTGAACGGGGCTACTAATGTGCGCCGTGTGCGTTCGTCCTCCACCAATGGTTTCTCAGTGGTGTGGGTAGAATTTAACTGGGGAATGGATATCTATAAGGCAAGACAGATCGTTACCGAAAAACTTGCCGAACTAGGTGAACAACTCCCTGAAAATGTAGGTAAACCAACTTTAGGGCCTCAATCGTCTATCATGGGCGAAATCATGATCATTGGACTTCAGGCAGATAGCACTTCGATGGAAGATTTACGAACCATTGCCGACTGGACGATTCGTCCACGTTTGATGTCTACCGGAGGGGTGGCACAGGTGACGGTGATGGGTGGCGATATTAAAGAATATCAAATCTTGCTCGATCCGGGACGTATGAAGCACTATGGTGTTTCGCTAGATGAGGTGTTGGCTGTTACTCAAGAAATGAACCAGAATGCTGCGGGAGGAACCATCTACGAGCATGGGGCTGAGTACATCATCCGTGGTGTGTTGCAAACCAACGACTTTGGAGAGATGGGAAAAGCTGTGGTGAAAAAACAAGGTGAAAACCCTGTCCTGATCAGTGATATTGCTGAGGTAAAGATTGGGCATAAAGTGCCGATTTTGGGCATTGCATCGGAAGATGGCAAACCAGCTGTACTGATGACTGTAACCAAGCAACCCAATGTCAATACTTTGGAATTGACTGAAAAGCTAGATGCATCGTTAGAGGCAATACATAAAAACTTACCCTCTGATATTAAAATCTCGACCGATATTTTTCGTCAAGAACGTTTTATCAATAGCTCTATTGGTAATGTGCAAAAGGCTTTGATAGAGGGCTCTATATTTGTGGTAATCATCTTGTTTATCTTCTTGATGAACTTTCGAACCACCTTCATTTCCTTGATGGCTCTGCCACTATCTTTGCTGTCCACTGTGCTCATTTTGGAAGCTATGGGTATCACAATCAATACGATGACCCTCGGAGGATTGGCTATTGCCATTGGTTCCTTGGTAGACGATGCCATTATTGATGTGGAGAACGTTTATAAGCATTTAAGGTTGAATAAATTATTGCCCAAGGAAGAACGAAAAAGCGTATTGCAAGTAGTATTCGAAGCTTCTAAAGAGGTGCGTATGCCGATCTTGAACTCTACGCTGATTATTATCACTTGCTTTGTTCCTCTGTTTTTCCTTAGTGGTATGGAGGGACGTATGCTAGTGCCGCTGGGCGTATCGTTTATCTTGGCGTTGCTCACTTCCACCTTCATTGCCTTGACGGTAACCCCTGTGCTGTGTAGTTATCTTTTGGGGGCTGACAACAAGGAACACAAAGAGCCAATTGTGGCAGTGAAATTGAAAGGGTGGTACGAAAAAAGTCTCCATTGGGCACTAGATAAGCAAAAACCTATCTTGATTGTCACTATTGCTTTATTTATATCTGCTGTGGCTCTATTCTTCACTTTGGGACGAAACTTCTTGCCTCCATTCAATGAAGGATCGCTGACGATTGCTGTTGCCACCATGCCGGGTATTTCGGTAGAAGGGTCGGACAGGCAAGGAGCGTTAGCCGAATCTATTCTGCGATCTGTTCCGGAGATACAAACCACCGGGCGTAAAACGGGACGTGCCGAGCTGGACGAGCACTCTTTTGGGGTAAACAGTTCGGAAATCGAAGCTCCATTTATTCTTAAAGACAGATCGAGAGACGAGATGATGGCGGAAATTCGTGAAAAGTTGGCACAGATTCCGGGTGTAAGCATCGAGATTGGGCAACCTATTTCGCATCGTTTAGATCATATGTTATCTGGTACACAAGCAAATATCGCCATCAAAATATTTGGAGGCGATCTCAACAAGTTGTTCACTATTGGTAATCAGATCAAGGGCTCTATTTCTCAGATCGAAGGAGTTGCCGACCTCAATGTGGAGCAACAAGTGGAACGTCCACAATTGACCATCGTGCCAAAGCGTACGATGTTGGGTAAATATGGTATTTCATTGGCAGAGTTTTCAGAATTTGTGAAAACAATGCTTGCCGGGCAAGTGGTGTCACAAGTTTATGAAGAAGATAAGTCTTTCGACTTGACGTTGAAGGTGGGCGATCACTTTAGAGATACATCAGATAAAATCAAAAATTTGATGATAGACACTGAAGACGGCTCTAAAGTGCCATTTGAATATGTTGCCGAAATACGTTCCACGATGGGGCCTAATGCTGTAAATCGCGAAAACGCACAACGAAACATCGTCGTGTCGTGTAACGTGGCCGAGCGTGACCTGCGTGGTGTGGTGAATGATATTCAAGAGGCTGTGGAACGTGATGTTGCCATCCCTGATGGTTATCATATAGAATATGGAGGACAATTTGAAAGCGAACAGGCTGCATCTCGCACGCTGATGATCACCTCATTGTTTGCCATTATGGTGATTTTCCTTTTGTTGTTCAATCAGTTCAAGGATGTGATGCAATCGGCTGTGGTGCTTGTCAATTTGCCATTAGCGCTAATTGGAGGAGTATACGCTATCTTAGCCACCAGTGGCGAGATTAGTATTCCTGCCATTATCGGATTTATTTCGCTATTTGGTATTGCCACACGTAATGGTATTTTGTTGATGGCACATTACAATGACTTGCATGCGCATGGTTTGAATGTGGAAGACAGTATTGTCAGAGGCTCACTTGCCAGGCTGAATCCTATTTTGATGACTGCCCTTTGTTCTGCTTTGGCACTTATTCCATTGGCCGTTCAAGGTGATTTACCCGGAAATGAGATACAAAGCCCTATGGCTAAGGTGATCATTGGAGGACTCTTTACTTCTACTTTCTTGAATATGTACATCGTACCTATTGTGTATAGATGGTTGGCAAATAGACGAGATAAGAAGGTGATGGAACATAAATTGGTAGAGGAATAAAAAAAGAACGATATGAAAAAGATAATATTAACAGCCCTTCTGTTTTGCAGCTTTCTTGTTTTGCAAGCACAAAATCAGATTGATATGGTTTTGCGAAGCATAGAAGCAAATAATACGCAACTGAAGGCTTTGAGGGAATTGTCGACCGCCGAAAAACTTGAAAATAAGACCGGCAACAATTTAGCAAATCCTGAGGTAGAAATTACGCATAAGCCAAAAGTGAAAGGAAACTTTGCCGAAACAGGCATTGAAGCCACACAGGCATTCGATTTCCCTACTGCTTATAAGTTTAGAGGACAAGCCATTGATCTGGAGAATCAGAGAGTAGATCTAGCCTACAATGTGAGAAGTAGAGAAGTGTTGTTAGAGGCTAGGCTGTTGGCTGTCAGTTATATTCATCAAAAGAAATTGGTGAAAACACTGCAAGAGCGAAATGCTTATGCTAAGACGCTATATGGAGCTCATGAGGAAATGTTTAGTAGAGGTGATATCAATGTGCTAGAGCGAAATAAAACTAAATTGTTTTGGCTCGAAACCGATAAGTCACTAAAGCTCGCTGAAGTAGAGCTTAATGCTACTAAAGCAGACTTGGAGCGCATGAATGGTAATCAACCTTTGATGGTGGAGCTAGACGAATATAACAGATATGACTTGCCTCTGAGCTTCGACGATTGGTTTGCAGGTATAAAGATGAACAACCCGAGCCTGCAATTGGCAGAAAAAGGTGTGCAAGCGAGTAAGAAGCAAGAGCAGTTGACTCGTTCGCTCAATTTGCCCAAACTCACAGCTGGTTATGTGGGCGATTTGAACAAAGAGCAAAATCGTCATGGCTTTTTGGTGTCTGTTTCCGTACCTCTTTGGGAAGGGAGAAATACTGTGAAATCTAAGAAAGCACAGACCTTAGCGATGGAGTATGAGCGGGAAGATGTGGAATATCAATATCATAAGGAACTGAAAACGAGTTATGAGAAAGCTCAAAATACTTTTAGCATGTTGAAAGAGTATAAAGAGGTGGTGGATTATTCTTCAAACTTTGGACTCTTGCAGAAGGCTTTCGATATGGGGCAACTTAGTTTGATAGAATATCTACAAGAGCTTCTCATCTTCCATAGTGCTGTGGATAGTTATCTGGAAGCCGAAAGAGATTATTATCTCACCGTAAGCCAACTAGAGCAATGGGAGCGATAGAGTGAGAAAGGCACGTAAATAGAAAATAACTTCATATCTTATTGGTATGGAGTTATTTTTTTATGGATTTTGGAGTGAAATTTACTCTACTACGTAGTTCACAAACTTATATTCATATAATATAAAAAATACAATGAGAATAATATTTGTTTCTTTAAGCATGGCATTGCTAATTTTTAGCTGTAGTTCAAAAGCCCAAAAGAGAACCCCTGAAGAGCCATTAACGATAAACAATGTGGCATATGAGGGGCAGATTGAAGGTTTGTTAGGTAGCTGGTCTAGTCCATTGATTGGTGGCAGCTATATTGCCCTAATTGAAAAAAATAAGTCTGTTGATTCTGGGCTTAAGAAGCACTTTAATGATGTACAGTGTGATGATGTCTTTCAGTTTTCGCCTATAAGTAAAGATTGGCCTTATGGCACTAAAGTGTCTTTTGAAGCTGATGGCACTTTCTTTGGTCATTACTCAGCACCTTGTGGTAATGATTGTTTTCCCTCTACTATGGGGCGATATAAGGCTGTGGACAGTAGTCATGTTATTTTGCATCTGGATGCTTTGGGGCAACACGGCGATTGTTTACCGATTGATACAGTGGTGGACATTAATTTGGGAATTTTCAGTGTTAGTTTTCAAGACAGTATCTTAGTATTAATGCCGGCTAAAGATCATGAGGCTGATTTTTAATTGATAATAAAAGGGCGTTGATGGTGCAAAATGGTAAATAATAACTTATATTTATCAGTAGAAGATTATAATGCATAGAACTAGAATAAACTTACTCTTTGTTCTGTCATATTCGCTTGCTGTAAGTGATAGGTAGAACTAGTGTGTTAACTTTAATAAAAACCTTGATAAACTTTATTTCTTAAAATTTATAATGAAGAATAATAAGAAGTCGATCACTTCCACCACTGCTTTTTCTCTAGCATTGCTGTGTGGTATCTTTTCGTTTATTGTACTATGCAATGAGCCTAAGGAAGCTCTGGTGCAGAGTCAGCCTGTTTTTATGACCTTTATTTTTCTCACCTTTCTCAATCTTATTCTATATGTTTATGGTTGGCTTTACCTCGTGTTGGCACTTCGACGTAAAGAAAGGCTTAGAGTCATACCTGTTATTTTTGGTTTCTTTTCCATGATTAATCTGGTTTACATATATTTAGGTGTAAGATTGGCACTGCAAGTCTTTTGATCATTCAGTTTCATATAAACACCTCTGTTGTTTATATTTTCTAAATACTTGTTTAAATCATTTTTGCAAACGAATTTCTATTCTGACCTCTGCTGATGTCGGGTTGGATTTGTTTTTATCTCTTATAGTGTTAAAAAAATGTCCTGATAGATGTTTTCTATTGGTTAATTATGTCGTAAAACATAAATGAAAAATTTACAGTTAAGAATATTTAACTTTTTAGATCTTCTTTTTTTGTAAAATGCACTTTACAAAAGCTTTGTAATATGACTAAATTGCACACTTTTCCGATAAGTGTGCAGTAAAAGTGGCTCCGAAATCTTCTAGATTCTCCTTTCTAAGCCTTATATTTGCATTGCTTTGAAAGCAAGAATAAGTACGTTAAAAATTAATAAAGCTAAGAATTTACTTATTTCACCTTTTGAACTTTTTTCGTATCTTAATAAGGTGATTCAAGTTTAAAATACACTTAGAATAGAGAAAGAATAAAAGTCAGCTTATGGAATCAAATCTATATGGTTTTCTCCCGATATTTATGCAGATTGCCTTTTCGGCTGCGTTTGTTTTTGGAACCATTTTCTTATCCAGATATCTAGGACCACGAAGAATTAGCAAAAACAAGAACGAAAACTTTGAGTGTGGGCTTACCCCCTATGGAGACACTCGCAGTCCGTTTCCCCTTCGTTATTTTCTGATTGCATTGCTTTTTGTGATTTTCGATCTCGAGGTCATATTTATGTATCCTTGGGCTGTCAACTTCAAAGAATTCGATTGGACAGCACTGCTCAAGATGGGAGGCTTTGTGGCATTGCTAGGGGTAGGATATTTATATATAATAAAGAGAAAAGCCCTCGATTGGGACAAATAAGTAAATAATAGTATTTAATATCGCATCTGAAAAAATCACAACTAGCAGTAATAGTTATACTTAGATGGATAATAAATAGTTTTTCGAACTTAATAGTTATGGCAAACAAAGATAAAGTAAATATAGTGCCAGCACCCGAAGGATATTCGGGGCAAGGCTTTTTTGCTACCAAATTTTCCTCTGTCATTGGTCTGGCAAGGGCAAACTCGCTTTGGCCTCTGCCTTTTGCCACTTCATGTTGTGGCATCGAGTTTATGGCTACTATGGCTTCTACTTACGACATGGGGCGATTTGGGGCTGAGCGTAACTCCTTCACACCACGTCAGGCAGATATGTTGTTGGTGATGGGGACTATATCTAAGAAAATGGCACCCATTCTTCGCCACGTTTACGAGCAGATGGCTGAACCAAAATGGGTCATTGCTGTGGGAGCATGTGCTTCGTCAGGTGGAATCTTTGATACCTATTCAGTGCTGCAAGGTATTGATAAGGTGATTCCTGTAGATGTATATGTGCCGGGCTGTCCTCCTCGTCCCGAACAAATATTGGACGGGTTGATGCAGTTGCAAGAGATTGTGAAAAACGAAGATATGTATAGACGTAGTTCAGAACGTTATGAAGAGCTTCAGAAATCATACAAATTTGAATAAATAAGGCTTTTACATGGCATTAGACAATAATATAATAGCAGATAAATTATCCAGCAAGTTTGGAGATAAGGTTTCGGACTTCCGTGTGGAGGACGAAATGCTTGTGTGGAATGCAGAGCCAGTTATCATCAAAGAGCTTTTGCTTTTTATGAGAGATGACGAAACGCTGAGGTTCAACTTTTTGACAGACCTTTGTGGAGTTCACTATCCTGACAATGCAAAAGAAAAACAGTTTACAGTGGTCTATCTCTTGCATAACTGGGTAGACAACGCCCGAGTGAGAGTGAAAGTGTCGCTAGATGGTGCTAAACCAGAAGTGGATACTGTGACCGAAGTGTTTAAGGCTGCCAACTGGATGGAACGTGAAACTTTCGACTTCTTTGGAATAATATTCAAAGGACATCCCAATCTGAAAAAAATATTGAACGACGAAGCCATGACTTCTTTCCCATTGCGAAAAGAATTTCCTTTGGAGGATTCGCAACGAACAGACAAAGACGATCGCTTTTTTGGGCGTACAACTAATAATGATCAACTTAACGCAAAGTAAAAGGATATGGTAAATACAAGTCCGGTAGATTCAGAACATCGCTTTGCCAAATATATAAAGGAGCAACAAGCACAGGGGGACAATCGTGAACTACATGTCATGAATTTTGGTCCTACCCACCCGTCCACGCATGGTGTTTTTCAAAATATCTTGCTGATGAATGGAGAAATCATACTTGATGCTGACACTACCATTGGCTATATACATCGTGCTTTCGAGAAGATTGCAGAACACAGAACGTTTTATCAGATAACCACGCTGACCGACCGTCTGAACTATTGTTCGGCTCCTATCAATAATATGGCATGGTGGATGACTGTGGAGAAAGCTCTGAACGTTGAAGTGCCTAAGAGAGCACAATATATGCGTGTCATTGTGATGGAGCTGGCACGTATTGCCGACCACATCATCTGTTGTGGTATCATGGGAGTAGACCTTGGTGCATACTCGCCTTTCCTCTATGTGATGAAGTTCAGAGAGCTGGTCTATGAGGTGTTCGAAGAGATCTGTGGTGCTCGCTTGACCACCAATATGGGACGTATCGGAGGCTTTGAGAGAGACTTCTCACAAGCTGCATGGGATAAGATTAACCAATTTATGGAGGGCTTCCCAAAAGCTTGGGACGAACTGCAATTGGCATTCCTTCGCAATCGTATTTTCATGGATCGTTTGATCAATGTGGGAGTCATCGATGCCGAAAAGGCAGTTAACTATGGATTCACTGGCCCTAATTTGCGTGCAACGGGTGTTGATTATGATGTTCGAAAAATGAACCCTTATAGCTCGTATGAAGATTTTGATTTCAGCATACCGGTAGGGCGTGCAGGAGATACTTACGATCGCTTCTGTGTACGTGTGGAAGAGGTGAAGGAGAGCTTGAAGATAATAAGACAAGCCCTTGATAATCTTCCTGAAGGAAACTTTCATGCTGATGTTCCTGAATATTATTTACCTCCAAAAGAGGCTGTATATACAGAAATGGAATCATTGATCAATCATTTTAAGATTGTGATGGGAGAATATCCAGTACCTACAAGAGAGGTGTATCACTCAGTAGAGGGTGGTAATGGTGAGCTTGGGATGTACCTGATCACAGATGGGTCGCGTGCTCCATATCGTTTGCATTTCCGTAGACCGTGTTTTGTGTTTTATCAAGCATATCCTGAAATGATTAAAGGAATGACTATATCGGATGCCGTGGCAACGCTTTCGAGCTTAAATGTGATTGCCGGAGAATTGGACGCATAAGTGTTGAGATAATGGAAAAGAAAGAATATACACAGGAAATAAATATAACGGATGAACTAATGGCTAAAATCAATGAGCTGATTAGCGAATATCCGGCAGATAAAAAGAAATCGGCACTTTTGCCTGTTCTTCATGTGGTGCAAGATGCTCACGACCATTGGTTGAGCGTACCCTTGATGGATAAAGTAGCCGAAATTTTGGAGATTACACCTATTGAGGTTTATGAGGTGGTTACGTTTTATTCGATGTATAATCAAAAGCCAGTGGGGAAATACCATCTGGAGTTTTGCCGTACAACGTGTTGTGCCATCATGAAGGCTGATGAGCTGATAGAATATACTTGCAACAAGCTAGGTGTGAAAGTAGGAGAAATTACCCCTGATGGCATGTTTCGTATTTCCACAGTAGAATGTTTGGGGGCTTGTGGCTTCGGGCCTATGCTTCAGTTGGGTGACAACTATCACGAACATTTGACTAAAGAAAAGATTGACAAGCTCATCGAAGATTGCAAAGAAGGAAAAGTGAGTTTGTTTTAATAAAAAATAGATACTCCATGTTACACTGCGTAACTCTGTGGTTTAATGATAATATAGACAGATGAAAATATTATTTGAAAAATTAGATATAGAAGGCATACAAAGCTATGAAGTTTACCGTAAAAATGGTGGTTACACTTCTGTAGAAAAAGCTTTGAAAACCTTGACTCCTGATGAGGTAACCGAAATGGTAAAAGCCTCGGGGCTGAAAGGACGTGGAGGTGCAGGATTTCCAACGGGGCTGAAATGGAGTTTTATTGACAAAACGCCTGGCATTCCTCATCACTTGGTGGTGAATGCTGATGAGTCGGAACCTGGAACATTCAAAGATAGATATTTGATGTCTCATATTCCTCATCTACTGATAGAAGGAGCTATTGTGTCAAGCTATGCTTTGGGCGCAGAGTTGTCATATATCTACATCCGTGGAGAATTTATGTGGATCTATAAGATTCTTCGTAAAGCCATTGCAGAGGCGTATGCCAATGGATGGTTGGGCAAAAATATATTAGGTACGGGCTACAATCTCGATCTTCATGTGCACTGTGGAGCAGGAGCTTACATCTGTGGAGAGGAGACTGCCTTACTAGAATCGCTGGAAGGAAAACGAGGAAACCCACGTATGAAACCACCTTTCCCTGCCGTAAAAGGACTTTGGGGTGAGCCAACAGTGGTAAACAATGTGGAATCTATTGCCAACGTTTCGTGGATCGTAAACCATGGGGCAGAGGCTTATTCGGCGATTGGTATTGCCAATTCTAAGGGAACAAAATTGATTTCGGCATCGGGACACATCAAAAATCCGGGTGTCTATGAAATAGAGTTTGGTCTTTCGGTAGAAGAATTTTTATATTCTGACAAATATTGTGGAGGTATGATGGACGATCGTCCTATCAAAGCATTGATACCCGGAGGGGCGTCGGTGCCTATTCTTCCACCAAAATATATATTCAAGACAGCGAATGGAGAAGACCGTTTGATGTCTTACGAGTCGTGGTCGGATGGAGGTTTCGAGACAGGTTCGTCACTCGGTTCAGGAGGGTTTATTGTGTACAATGATACTACATGTATTGTGCGTAACACATGGAACATCAGCCGATTCTTTGCTCACGAAAGCTGTGGACAATGTTCACCATGTCGTGAAGGTACAGGATGGATGGAAAAAATTCTCAATCGCATTGAGCACGGACAGGGGCGAGAAGAAGATATAGACTTGCTTTGGAGTATTCAGAGCATGATAGAGGGAAATACCATTTGTCCATTGGGCGATGCAGCAGCTTGGCCCGTGGCAGCAGCCATTCGTCATTTCCGTGAAGAGTTTGAGTATCATGTACGTTTCCCAGAATTGATCAAAGATAAAGATCATTTTGCCAACGAGCCTATGGAAAAAATCCGTAGCCGAATGATGGTGAATATTTAATTATTAAGATACGCCTTTGTGGTTTAAAATATAGTTATCGAGAAAATGAAAATAACAATAGACGGACATCAACTAGAGGTAGCACCAGGAACTACTATCTTGCAAGCAGCAAGAATGGTGGGTGGAGCAAGTGTGCCTCCTACAATGTGTTACTACTCTCCCGGCAAGTTAAAAGACTGTGGGGGGAAGTGTCGTTGCTGTTTGGTAGAGGTGTCGAAAGGTAGCGAGCGTGATCCTCGACCTATGCCCAAGCTGCAACCGTCATGTGTAACGGCTGTGCAAGATGGGATGGAGGTCAAAAGTGGTACTTCCGAGCGTGCAGTTAAGGCGCGAAAGGCAGTCACAGAGTTCTTGCTTATCAATCACCCATTAGATTGTCCTGTTTGTGATCAAGCAGGCGAGTGCGATTTGCAAGATTTGGCAATGAACACCAAGGATTTTAAGTCTAGATTTGTAGAGCAAAAGAGAACTTTCGAGCCCGAAGATATCGGTCCTTACATACAGCTGCACATGAATAGATGTATTCTTTGCTATCGTTGTGTCAGATTGGCTGATCAGCTGACTGATGGACGTGTGCATGGGGTAGTGGGCAGAGGAGAACATGCTCAGATATCTACTTATATTTCTAACGTGATCGACAACGATTTTTCTGGAAATGTGATTGATGTTTGCCCTGTAGGTGCCTTGACTGACAAAACTTTCCGATTCAAATCTCGTGTTTGGTTTGCCAAGCCTTATGATGCACATCGCAATTGCACCAAGTGTAAGGGTAAAACCGTGTTGTGGATGTTTGGCGACGATGTGTTGCGCGTCACAGCACGCAAGGATATGTATAAGGAAGTAGATGATTTCATTTGCAATGAATGTCGCTTCGATCATAAAGATCCTAAAGATTGGACGATAGAAGGACCTCGAAAAATTACAGGTCACTCTGTGCAGAGTGTCAACAACTATAGTGAACCACTCAAAAAGGTGGAAATGAAGGTGGACGATCTTATCTTGGAAGGACGAAAAAGTGATCAGAAGAAGATAAGCATGGTGGACGTGCCTTTGGACAAAAAAGATAAAGAAGAAAAATAATTTGATATATGGAACTTGCATTTTATTTAGAAAAACTAGTCATGATTCTCATCGTATTTGCCATCACGATGCTTGTGGCTTTGTATGCAACCTATGGTGAACGTAAGATCGCAGGGTTTATTCAAGATAGATATGGACCCAACAGAGCTGGTATCTTCGGATTGCTTCAGCCCGTGTGCGATGGGGCAAAGCTCTTTGCTAAAGAAGAATTCTTTGTCAACACGCCAAACAAGTTCCTCTATATCATAGGGCCGGGCATCGCCATGACGGTTTCCATGCTAGGTACGGCTGTCATTCCGTGGGGGCGCGAGTTGATCTTTACCGATACGTTGATCGTAAAACCTTATATCACAGATATAAATGTGGCTTTGATCTATGTTGTAGCTGTTGTGGCAACAGGTGTGTATGGCATTGTGATTGGTGGTTGGGCATCTAATAATAAATACTCGTTGCTGTCGGCTATTCGTGCCGGTGCGCAGATGGTTTCTTACGAGATTCCGATGGGGATGGCGCTTATTGCCTTGTTGATGGGTGTAGGTAGCTTTAGTTTGGTAGATATTACCGAAGGGCAAACTGAGAGCCTGTTTGGCATCAGTGGATTGAGTTGGAATGTGTTTTTCCAACCTCTGACCTTTTTCATCTTCCTGATCTGTTCGTTTGCCGAGGCCAATCGCACACCATTCGACCTCGCAGAGTGTGAGTCGGAGCTTGTGGTGGGGCATCACGTCGAATATTCGTCCATGAAGATGGGCTTCTATATGTTTTCAGAATATGTGACCATGTTTTTCTCGTCAGCCTTGATCTCCGTTCTTTTCTTCGGAGGATATGCCTATCCGGGTATGGATTGGGTCGCTCAAAATCTATTCGACAATCCTGTATGGTCGGCCAATGTGGCTAACATCTTGGGAATAATTGCATTGTTCGCAAAAACTTTCTTCTTCATGTTCGTATACATTTGGGTACGTTGGACAATACCACGTTTCCGTTACGATCAGTTGATGAATTTAGGATGGAAATTTTTAATCCCTCTAGCTATTGCCAATATTTTCTTGGTAGGTATTGGAATACAAATGTTTAAATAAAAATAGGGCTGTTATGTCAATAAAAGATATATCACTTTCGGGTAAAAAAGTTGAAGCAACAAATATAGAGATGACCTTCTGGGAAAAAATCTATATTGTGGCTATCATAAAGGGGATGTGGTTGACCCTTAGGCACTTTTTTAAGAAAAAAATAACTGTACAATATCCTGAGCAAAAGCGAGAATATAGTCCCGTATATCGTGGACGACACGTATTGATGCGAGACGAAGAAGGACGTGAACATTGTACTGCTTGTGGGCTTTGTGCGTTGGCTTGTCCTGCTGAGGCTATCACAATGGTGGCAGCCGAACGCAAGAAAGGTGAAGAGCATCTATACAGAGAAGAGAAATATGCTAAGGTCTATGAAATCAATATGTTGAGATGCATCTTCTGTGGCTTGTGCGAAGAGGCTTGTCCTAAAGATGCCATTTATCTGACTAAGCTTGGCGAGCACGTGCCTGTAAGGCTCAATCGTGAAGACTTTATATATGGAAAAGATAAGCTGGTGATCTCGTTGAAGGATGCAAAAAGTGGAAAATATAAACCGTTTTTTTCGTCTCAAAATAACTAATGACTTATAACTCATAACTATATATGATTACTATAATTTTTTACATATTGGCAGCTATGACTTTAGGGTCGGCAGTGATGACTGTTCTGTCTAAGAACCCGGTGACGAGTGCTGTATATATGATTGTGTGCTTTTTTACTATTGCCGGACATATGTTGATGATCGATGCACAATTTTTGGCATTGGTTCAAATCTTGGTCTATTCGGGTGCAGTGATGGTTTTGGTTTTGTTCACACTCATGTTAATGAATTTGAGTGAAGATCATGAACCTAAGAAAAAGGTGATGAGCCGTGTGGCGGCCGTTATTTCTGCAGGTTTGGCAATGATAGTCATGCTTGCCGTGCTGATCAGAGGTGAGGTGGCAATAAGTGAAGCCCAAGTGCAGGGAGTGGAGTTCTCTTCAGCCAAGCTCATTGGTGAGGTGTTGATGAACGAATATTTGCTTCCATTCGAGTTTGTGTCCATTTTGTTGATTACGGCCATGATTGGAGCTGTATTGATTTCTAAAAAAGAAAAGACAAAAGAAGGTTTATAAAGACACTCCGTGACTGCTTTTATGATAATAGAATGAGCACCGAGTAATGGAATAAGTAATGAGACAAGATATATAAAGCTTATGTTAGAAAATATATTAGAACAAGTAGGAATAAACAATTATCTTATCCTCACAGCTTTGCTGTTTGGGGTAGGCTTGTTAGGAGTGCTTTATCGCCGAAGCACGATAGTCATGTTGATGTCCATAGAACTGATGTTGGCAGCAGGAAATTTGTTGTTGACGGTTTTCTCAGTTTATCATCATGATGTTAGTGGACAAGTATTTGTCTTGTTCTCTATGGCTGTAGCAGCGGCCGAGGTTGCCATCGGATTGGCGATTTTGGTTTCAATATATAGAAATATCAATACTGTGGATATTGATAAACTAAACAACTTAAAAGGATAATTTTGATGGAGACCATATTGATATTAACACTTTTGTTAAGTCCATTATTAGGATTTTTATTTAGCCTAACACTGGGAAAGAAGATTGCCAAGCATATCCCTGGCTGTTTTACAAGTACCATGGTGCTGATCAGCTTTGTCATCTCTGTATATTTCTTTTTGCAGGTGCTGACCACCGGGCAACCCATCGAAGCACATCTATTCTATTGGATCAAGCTGGAGACTTTTAGCGTCGATTTTGGCTTTCGTCTCGATCAGCTTTCTTTGATTTGGTTGCTGTTTGTTACGGGTATAGGTTTCCTTATTCATGTTTACTCTATGGGCTACATGAAGGGGGACAGGCATATTGACCGATTCTTTGCTTACATGAACCTTTTCATCTTCTTTATGATCATGTTGGTGACAGGTAGTAATCTGATGATGATGTTCATCGGTTGGGAAGGGGTAGGGCTTTGTTCTTACTTGCTGATTGGCTTCTGGTTTAGTAATCATGCCTATAATAATGCTGCCAAAAAAGCCTTTATAATGAATAGAATAGGGGATTTAGGTTTCCTTATTGGTCTTATCATTTTGGCTTATCTTTTTAATACGATTGACTTTGTAGAGCTTCAAGGAAAAATATCAACTCTTTCATTTGCACAAATTGGCTTGCTTAGTTTTGCCACGCTGATGCTCTTCTTAGGGGCTGTGGGCAAGAGTGCGCAGATTCCTCTTTATACTTGGTTGCCCGATGCTATGGCAGGACCAACTCCAGTGTCGGCTCTGATCCATGCTGCAACAATGGTTACAGCCGGTATATTTATGGTGGTGCGTCTCAACTTTGCATTCACTGAAACTCCAGATACGATGATGGTTATTGCCGTAGTTGGTGCATTAACAGCTCTGTTAGGTGCGACTATTGGCTTGAAACAAAACGATATAAAGAAAGTATTAGCATATTCTACAGTCTCTCAGCTTGGACTGATGTTCTTGGCTGTTGGTTTAGGAGCCTACCATGTAGCTGTATTCCATGTTATTACGCATGCTTTCTTCAAGGCTTGCTTGTTCCTCGGATCGGGATCTGTGATTCACGGTATGAGTGGCGAACAAGATATGCGTAAGATGGGTGGTTTGAAGGCCTTTATGGGAACCACTTATGCCACTTTCTTGATTGCTACTTTAGCTATTTCAGGAATACCTCCTTTTTCAGGATTTTTCTCTAAAGATGAAATTATGTTGGTAGCATATCAACAACAGCCAGTACTTTGGATTCTCGCAGCAGTGGCATCATTGATGACTGCCTTTTACATGTTCAGAGTCTTGTTCCTGACTTTCTTCGGAGAATTTAGAGGAACAAAAGAACAGAAAGAACACTTGCACGAGTCGCCAATGTCGATGACTGTGCCACTTATCATTCTAGCTATTCTTGCTGCAGTAGGTGGTGTTATTAGTCTTCCTTTTGGATATAATTGGCTAAATAGCTTTCTGAATCCAGTGTTACCACAGTTGGCTAACTTGTCGCATGCCAGCTCATTCGACACATTACTAACCATGGCTGTGTCTGTGCTTATAGCAGTGGTGGGTATTGCTGTGGCTTACAATAAGTATATAACGAAAAAAGTAGTGCCGGCAGAAGATGGTCAACTATCTGGATATAGAAAGTTGATATACAATAAATTTTATGTTGATGAACTATACGATTTGATCTTTGTTCGTACCACCTACTCCTTAGCAAGCTTCTTGAGTAATATAGTTAACAACATTGTTAGGTATGTGGTAAACTTCGGTGGCCAACTAGCTGTATGGCTCTCTGCACCATTTAGTAAGATGCAAAATGGAAGTGTAAGCTTCTATCTCTTCTTCTTGGTAATTGGATTTTGTTCCATCGTATTGTTTGTGTTCTTTGTATAGATTATAGAATAAAAAAAGATATATAATAAAATGAATATCGCTCTCATATTATTAATACTATTAGTAGGTGCCATTGTTACTTACTTTTCAGGTAACAGGTTGGCTCGGATCACAGCACTGCTTTTTGCTGTGGCCTCGGCTGTATTTTCCATCGCACTCTACTTTCAAGTTGGCGGAGGTGCAGGAATAGAATACGAACAACTATGGATCAGCAATCCACAAGTGATGTTTTCTCTAAAGGCAGATGGGCTTTCGATAGCTATGCTTTTATTGACTACAATAATGCTTCCTGTTGTTTTGCTTTCAGCTGTTTCACAGGAATTTAAGCGCGAAAGATTATTCTATGCTTTAGTCATGTTTATGGCTTTTGCTATGGCAGGTTCGTTCTTGAGTAGCAATGCATTATTGTATTATATTTTCTGGGAAATGTCTTTGATACCCATTTACTTCATCGTTATCCTTTGGGGGAATGGAGAAATTGAGAATAGACGCCAAGCTGCGATGACATTCTTCATGCATACTTTTGGTGGATCGCTCTTTATGCTTGCTTCCATCATCTATCTATATACACAGGCCGGAAGCTTCCAGCTTGATGATTTCTATGCACTCGATCTAAGTTTAACTGAACAGATATGGGTTTTCTTAGGATTCTTTCTCGCTTTTGCTATTAAGATTCCGATTTTTCCATTCCATACTTGGCAAGCAGATGTTTACAAAAGAGCTCCTGCTGTGGGCACGATGTTGCTTGCAGGATTGATGTCCAAGATGGGTGCTTACAGCATTCTCAGATGGCAAATACCTGTTGTGCCTGAGGCTGCACTAGAACTTCGTCCTTATGTCCTAGTCCTTTGTATTATAGGAGTTTTGTATGGCGCTTTTGTTGCGCTACAGCAAGATGATATCAAACGGTTCTTGGCTTTTGCTTCGTTGTCGCATGTTGGGTTTGTGGCTGCCGGAGCTTACTCCCTCACATTCGATGGAATACAAGGAAGTATCATCTTGATTGTTGCACATGGTGTAGCAATTATTGGACTGTTCTACGCTGCTGAAATTATCAGAATCAGAACAGAAAAATCTAAGATCAGTGAGATGGGGGGGTATATGCACAAGGCTGCCAAATTTGGTGCAGCATTCTTTTTGCTTGTGCTCGCAGCTATTTCCATGCCAATTTCGTTCAACTTTATCGGTGAGTTCACCATCATGTTGGGGCTCTATGGAGTCAGCCTCTGGTATGTTATTTTCATTGGTCTATCCTTGATTTTTGGAGCTTATATGTTCTTGAGAATGTATCAACAAGTAATGCTTGGGGCTGCACCAAAAGAAGAATTTAGAGAATTGTCTGTAAAAGAAGGATTTATACTCTTATATATTATCACAATCATTATTTATTTTGGAGTCAATTCGGGTCCGATTGCTGATTTGGTGAGGCCAGCTGTTGATCAAATAATAGCAAACATTTGATTTCCTTGAGTATAACGTTTATTTAGTATAGAAAAAAATTAGTCGATTATAATGAGTACATTAATAACAATCTCAGTTTTAGGTATTATCTGCCTTGTCTTAGAAATTTTCAATCTAAGAAAAATAGTAGTGCCGTTCAGCCTGCTTGCATTGGCCGGCATACTGGGGCTCAACATTGCAGAACTAGCTGTAGGGCACAGCTTTTTGACCATCGAGTCTTATGGGATGTTGACAGAGAGTACATCTTCTAAGGCATTTGCCTCTTTGTTTATCCTCTTGGCTTTCTTTATAGTGCTAATGAGCCCTAAGTTTTATGCAGATAAGATTGTAAAAATAACTGATTATGTATCTCTGAAGATATTTCTGTTAGCAGGAGCAGTTGCCATGATCTCTTTCGGCAATCTGGTGATGTTTTTTATTGGACTTGAGGTGTTATCCATCTCAGCCTACATCTTGGCTAGCAGTAAGCCCGATAGCTTGCGTAGTAATGAAGCTGGTATGAAATATTTCTTGATGGGGGCTGTGGCTTCCAGTTTTGTACTGTTTGGTATTGCACTTGTTTATGGAACTACAGCTTCGTTTGATATTGGTATTGTTGCTAATCTCCTTTTAACTAACAATGTTGTTAGTCCGACATGGATACTTCTAGGTTTCATTATGCTTAGCTTAGGAATGTTCTTTAAGATGGCTATTTTTCCATTCCATTTTTGGGCACCAGATGTCTATCAGGGCTCACCTACATTGACCACAGCCTTGATGAGTACTTTGGTTAAAGTGGCAGCTATCGGATCATTCTTCTTTATTGCTTCAGCGTTTGCTCCTTTGATCTCAGGAACGATGAACCTTATTATTGTCATTCTTTCCATTTTGACTATGACAGTGGGAAATATTACTGCCTTGCGTCAAAAGAATACTAAGCGTATGATGGCATATTCTGGTATCTCTCATGCTGGTTTCATGCTGATGCTCATGACAATTGCACCTGCGGGTTCGGCAACTGTTTTATATTATGCTATTGCCTATTCTTTGGCTAGTATGGCTGCCTTCTCGGTTATTCTTTCTGTTTGTCAAGATACCGAAGATGAAGATATTTCTAATTTTTATGGCTTGATTTCTCACAAGCCAGTAATAGCAGGAGTGTTGGCACTTGCTTTGATGTCTTTAGGCGGAATTCCTATCTTAGGTGGTTTCTTTGCTAAGTTTTTTCTCTTCCGTGAGATGCTTTCAGTGGGTCAAGTAACACTTGTTATTGCTGGAGTAATAAACTCTATAA
This sequence comes from uncultured Dysgonomonas sp., assembly GCA_937995835.1. GTDB lineage: Bacteria > Bacteroidota > Bacteroidia > Bacteroidales > Dysgonomonadaceae > Dysgonomonas. The sequence goes on from CALKIV010000105.1 coordinate 58,841, forward strand.
TAGCTATATACTATTATTTTGGAGTGATAAATGTAATGTTTACAAGAGAAAAACGAGTAGCTCAAGATATGCAGATACCTATTGAGTATAAGATTGTAGCTATTGGGTGTACTATTTTAAATATCGCCATAGGATTATGGCCTTCTCTTGTTTTAGATTTGTGATGCTATAAATGGCCTAGTCTATAGTTGATTATAGGTTTAATATAAAGCTTCTGTTTTAGCTGCTTTCATATAATTTACACTTCAAATATGGTGAAAATACTTTTGAATGTATTGACTTGGGTTAATAGATTATTGTATTTATTCGCAGTCATTCTCTTTTGGGTTTGTGTTACCTCTTATAAGTGTGAATCACCAAGTGGAATACCCTACAATGAGACTACAAACTATAATTTTGACTATTATCTTTTTGCCTTCTTTTGCAATTTAGGGATATATATATTTGCGTCCTTAGAACGTAAGAACATGTGGGTGCGACATATACTCCTCGTTTTTGCATCGGTGTTACTTATCGGAGGATTTCTTTATCGTTTCTATATTCCTTGTTGATATTTGGCAGATATATAGATAAATATACTGTTAATCTAAAGATTTAGTTTTGATGTTATTTCTTTAAAGATCCTTCAAGAATTTCTTCAGCTCATCTATTTTTCCTACTCTGATCATCGAATATGTATTACTATTTTCCTCCAAGTAATTAAGTAAAGCTAGATTTTGCTCCATTTTGCTCTTTTTGGTGTTTAAATCCTCTTCTAACATGCTATCTTGATACATAATTTCTGTCAGCATTTCTATACGATATATCACTTCCTCTTTGCCATATTCCTGTTCAATGTAGGTTATTATGTCTTTAACAGGAGTGTTTATGTAAAAGTTTTGTGTTCCCCTCACGTAATTATTGTAAAAATCATTGAGCTGCGATTTTCTTTCATTTTCATCTATGTCTTGTTTGTTTAGCAGTAAGAACAGAGAGTCTATCATCTGCTGTATCAATTTCATAATATAATCTCTTTGTAGCATGTGTTTGTTTGATTTTATATTTGTTTATCTTTAAAATGTTTACTTCATAAAGATATATTATAAGTTTGTAATTTAGTGCTGTATCTTATTTTTTTCTTGTAAATTAAGACTCACTTAGACCTTATTTGCTAAGAGAAACTTTCTTTATGAAATCTTTTGTTTAATTTAGCATAATATTTTGATAGTTTTACATATCCTACAAACATGAACAAAACGATACTATTTTTTATCTGTTTATTTTTTTCTGCTACACAATCTTTTGCCCAATTTGGAGGGACGGGAAAAGTAACATTGCCAAGGTTGGGAATTACAAGCAAATCATTGACGTTAGTGATGCGTGACATTAACTCCTTTTTGGGAGAAAAACCGAATGGTTTGCAATATCCAGTGACTAAAATTGTTTTTTCGCAACTGGATGATCTCCTATGTTTCGAGATCGTTGGAGTAGATAACTCATGGACAGATCTGTTTAAGTTTGGAGAAGTAGCCTATGGTTATGTTATTTTGCAAAACCGATTATTTATTGTTGTTGGGCAAGGGTATAGTGACATTAATCTGGAAGGAATATTTTATACCATTGATGAGCAAAAATCTTTTGTCAAGCCCAACCTTCCGCATATGGCATTGGAACGATATCCTGTCTGGTTCTTTGAATATCGAGACAATCAGGTATATCTGATCAGTGTTTCGGATCTTGATGTTTTGGATAACTATTAGCGTCGGTGTTTAACAGAATAGTTAGTAGTATTTTTAGAGTATTCTATTGATGTATAGATGTTTATATGTTTCTGTTTAACTTTCCTATATGCCAAAATTTGGAATGGATTAAGGGCTTCCTCTTGTATTTATCTTTCTGATGGAGTTGGAGAATTGTAGATTCTCTATTTTCTATAGTATTAAGTTGTCGTTATATTTGAAAATATGATATGTTTATTTGATATTTGGGCTTTCAAATTTAATAGCTTTTAATTTGGTATGAAAAAACTGATTTTCTTTCTTGCCTTTTCTGTTTTGTTTTCTTTTCAGCTATCGGCACAGAGTGCTAAGAGTAATAACATCGTATTGACACAGCTTGGTTTGCGAGATAAAGCTATTGAAGCTACTTTGACTCAAATAAGCGACTATATCAGAATGAAACCTCAAGGGCTTCATTTTCCGATCACCAAAGTAATGTTCTCGAAAGTGAAAGGTGGTCTGAGTTATGAGGTGGAAGGAATAGATAATTCTTGGGCATCGCTCTTTAATCATGGAGAATCCACTTATGGTTATGTGGTGGTGGCTCACCGATTGTATGTAGTGATGGGGATGACGGAAGAGAGTCCTAATCTGAACGAATATTTTTATGTTATTGGCGGTACTAAGTCTTTTAGCAGAAATGTTTTGCCACCTACAGGTGTACTGAAAAGGCCAAAATGGATTTTTGACTATGTGGATGGCAGAGCCACAAGAATCACAGATTATGATCTGGATGTGTTAGAAAAATAGTGCTTTTGATCTAAGATATTAGATCGAAAATATAGATATACGTAATAGGGGTTAACATTTTTGTTGGCCCCTTTTATTTGGTATATTTGTTCCTCAGAAAAAATTATAAAATATATGAGTAAAAAGCCATTGATTTTCATCACCAATGATGATGGATACCAAGCAAAAGGAATAAATTCGTTGATAGAAGCACTTAGGGGGCTAGGGGAGATTGTCGTTGTTGCGCCTGACGGACCTCGGTCGGGGTATTCTAGTGCACTGACTTCTATCACGCCTTTGCGTTATTTTCCTTATAAAATAGAAGAAGACTTAAAGATATATATATGTAATGGAACACCTGTAGACTGCGTTAAGCTAGGTATCGGTGTTATTCTCGAAGGTAGACTACCTGACTTGGTGGCTACGGGAGTCAATCATGGAGCCAATTCGGCTGTGAGTGTTCTTTATTCGGGAACGATGGGTGCTGCCATCGAGGGGTGTCTTTTCAAAGTGCCTTCAGTAGGTTTCTCTTTGCTCGATCATGGTGCTGATGCCGATTTTACGGCAACAAAAAAAGTGGCTAGGCTGATCAGCGAAAAGGTGTTGGCAGAGGGGCTTCCGATGGGTACTTGCCTGAATGTAAATGTGCCAACAGGTGATGACCTGAAAGGAATTAAAATAGCCACACAAACTAAAGGGAAATGGGTGGGAGAGTATAAGCACGCTACCGATGGAGGAAATTATCCGATCTATTGGCTAACTGGAGAATTTGAGAATCACGAACCGGAGAACTCCGCAACGGATGAGCACATGCTTAGTCAAGGCTATGTATCTGTTGTGCCGGTAAAGGTGGATATGACCGATCATGAGTATATCGAAAAGATGAAACATTGGGAAGTTTTGATATAATTATCACAAGATCATGAAATATTTTATTGTAGCGGGTGAGGCATCAGGCGATTTGCATGGTTCTAACCTTATGGCAGCTCTCAAAGAGCAAGACAAGGATGCAGAGTTTCGTTGTTTTGGTGGAGACCTGATGGAGGCTCAAGGAGCAACAGTGCTCAAGCATTATCGAGAGTTGGCTTTCATGGGCTTTATTCCCGTGTTGCTCAATCTGCGAACCATTCTTCGGAATATGAAGATTTGTCAACAGGCAATTGTTGACTATCAGCCCGATGTTCTTATTTTGATTGATTATCCGGGATTTAATCTGAAGGTGGCAAAGTATATTTCAAAAAAGACTAACATTCCTGTTTACTATTATATTTCGCCAAAAGTTTGGGCTTGGAAAGAATATCGCGTCAAGCAATTTAAAAAGTATGTGGACGAAATGTTCTGTATCTTACCTTTCGAAGTTCCTTATTTTAAGAAGCATAACTATGCTGTGCATTATGTAGGCAATCCAACAGTGGATGCAGTGGCAGCCTATCGCGAACGCATGAAAGATGACACTCGTGAGCGCTTTATTCAAGAGAATCAGTTGACGGGGAAACCTATAATTGGGCTCTTGGCAGGAAGTCGAAAACAGGAGATTAAGGATAATTTGCCTTCGATGCTTGAGTCTATCAAACATCTGACAGATTATCAGCCTGTTATTGCCGGTGCACCTGGAGTGCCTCCCGAATATTATGAAGAGTACATTGGAGATAGCACTTGTAAAATTGTTTTCGACCAGACGTACAGGGTGTTAACCTATGCCGAGGTGGCTTTAGTGACCTCTGGAACGGCTACACTCGAAACTTCACTTTTCCGTGTGCCACAAGTTGTTTGCTACGAGACCCCCATTCCACATATTGTTTATTGGGTATTCAAGAATATTTTGACCACCAAATATATATCACTTGTTAATCTGGTGGCAGATAAAACAGTCGTGCAAGAATTATTTGCGAAATTTTTCTCCATCAAAGCTATTCGTGAAGAAACGGATCGACTGCTTTTCGATTTACTCTATCGCAATAAAATGCTAGCTGAGTATGACGAGGTTATTAACATTTTAGGAAGCCCCGGAGCTTCACAAAAGGCTGCTGGCATGATGATTAACTTATTGAAGAAGTAGGTTATGATAAAGATGAATAGATTAAAAAGTTTTTATTATAAAATCCCAGACACTTCAGCAAAGCAAGAAGGGATTATTCGTAAGCTAGTCAATATCTTTGGCGCGATTTTTATACTATTTGCCATTGTAGCTTGTACTTATATTCTTCTTGTAAATCGTGCATTGTGGGTTGATGAAGCAATGCTAGCCTATTCATTGGTTACAAGATCTATTACAGAGTTAACCTCCAGAGCATTAGATAATGTTCAGTCAGCACCAATTATTTATTTATATATTGTTAAAATTATAACACTGATCTTTGGACACTCTGAGATATCGTTGCGAATTTTCTCATTTATCAGCTATCTCTGTACTCTGTATCTCGTATTTTATACTGCCAAACATCTGCTGAAAATAAAATATCCAATCCTGCCAGTTGCATTTTGTGCTGTATTATGGATTATGATACGCTTTAGTGGCGAATTTAAACCCTATATGACAGATTCTATGCTGGTAGTATTAGTTCTGGTAATAGATTATTTTCGCAAGAAAAGCTCCATAAATCTCATTTCATTTGGGGGCTTGTTTGCAGGTATGGTATGGTTCTCCAATCCAGTATGCTTTATGATCGGTGCCATATTAATTTTTGATTTTGTTGAAGCGCTTAAAATCCAAAATAAGAAATTATTAAAAGAAACATTGATCACAGGCATTAGTGTGATGCTTAGCTTCATTATTTACTATTTTTATTGGTTAAAACCAGTTATTGATACAGGCTTGATGCAGGAATTTTGGGGAGGCAAAAGTTATCCACTCATTCCGATTACCGATTTGGAAAGATATCACTTCGTATATCTCTTACGAGAATTAATGCAATATTTTGGTCGTTTTTCGTTCATTGTCGGCTTAGTCATTCTTTTAGGTCTTCCATTTAATATTTTTTATTTCAAGAATCGATATATAAATATAATTTATACTTGTCTTTTTATTACTCTTTTTGTTTCTTCGTTGGGCATGTTTCCTATTGAAGGTAGGATGTGTCTGTTTTTTTATCCACTGCTAGCGCTACTTTTTTTCTTCTATCTATCACAGCTCTTTACTCAAAAGAACGTCCTCAACTTATTCGTTTTGGCTTTTTCTTTTGCAGTTATATTCTCAGCATTCAATATTCAATTTTTCTTCAATAAAGAAAATATTTATATGCAAGAAATGGGACAAGCCATTGATTTCCTAGAGAATACAAATGGTATATCTGCCAAAGATCTTTTGTACATACCTAATGAAGAAGAAGGCAATCAATACGTGTACGAAAAAGATTATGATCTAAACCAATTAGACTATAAGGTGATGATTGGGCATGGAGCATGGTGGAGTGATGAAGAGCTACATGAAGGGGAATTGGAGCAGTTGATCAATTCTACCAAAGAGGGCAATCTATATATTGTGACAAAATATGGAGAGTCTTTTTTTGTTCTAGACTCTTTGGCTTATCATGGCAATAATGTAGAGCAGATTTACGATAAATATGATAAAAAGATCTACAAAGTAAGCCAAAAGAATTGAACCCTTTGGAATAATGTTCTTTATGTAGATAAATATTAAAATATTTTGCCTCTCCTTTTGGGCGTGCCCCTTCGGGTCGGGCTTTTGGCAGTAGTCTTCGCTCTATTGAGCTCAGCGCTACTTGCCGCTATCCCTCACGCAGGCTGGCGCCAACAGATGGTGTGACCACTCGATAGTTTATGCTTTTTGATCTCTGCAAAGTAGATTGTCGAGAATCAACACAGAGATGATGCCCATTACAAAGCCATTTGATAACACAGGTTGTAATATGCCGGGAATCGCATCTTTATACTCCGTAGGAGCAAATGAGATAAATATGCTGACGATGATGGGAAAGCTAATAGTGATCATGGTGCTAAAATCTATCACAGCCTTTTTTGATACCATCAATTGGAAGCCTGCTCCCAGCTGTATGCACATAATATAGAACATACTGCTCCCCATAATCACAGTGGGGATATACGAAAAAATGGATAGTGATTGTGGTATCACAGCGCATAAAATCAATAATGCTCCTGTAAGGATTAACGGATACTTTGAGGCAGCGCGTGTAGCAGCAATAATTCCCGGACTCATCGAAAAGTTGAGAGAGCCTATCATGCCCATCATACCCGAAAGGGTGTTTAGTAGACCTCCTACACGTACTCCTTTTTGACAACGCTCTTCTATTCTATCTACTTTGAGAAAAGCTCCTACGGCTTGCAGTGAGCCTAATTCGTTGATAAGCAGAGCTAAGAAGCAGAATGAGAAAGCGATAAGCGCTGAAATGTTAAATTCGGGAGTGATGAAAAAATTGCTGAACAATAGTCCCCAGCTGTACTCACTGCTGCTGCCAATTGGGTCAGAACCTGCCATAAATGTGTAAGCCACAGAGCCTAAAATCATGCCTAGGAGAATGACTAATGATTTGCCAATTCCTTTTAGGTAGTGATTGGCGACAACCATTATCAATGTAAGAATCAGTACAAAGCTAAGGTTGAAGAATTCTTTTCCATTAGTTCCTTTAGACAAACTGATAATCAATGGCATCATGCCAATGGCAACTAGCATTAGGGTGACGATGACCACTCGTGTGGTAAAGACTCTTTGTACTTTGCTGAAAATTTTGCTGTAAGAGAGTAAGAAGATCAATGCTCCACCGATAGCTATTGTGGTAAACGAAGCTGATGCAGAGAGGTTCTGTGTGCTCATTAGGCCTATCAGGAGGACGGATGCCGGTCCGATGACGATGGGCATTTGGTGTCCGAATTTTATTTGTAGAATAAGTGCAAGACCTGTAATAAAAAAAGCTTTTTGTAGGTAGATGATCATCATGCCTTCGCTGTTGTAGTGCATGCCTGCTACTATTCCCGAAAGGATAATCAAGGCGGGTATAGTGATTGAGAACCATTGTAAACCATATAATAGCATGTCGATGGGCGTAGGTTTGTCATTTAGCCCATATTTGTATTCTTCCATTCTGATTGATTTTAAGTCTTAAAGATATTAAATGTTTATCAACTTTTCCAGAATAGTTTTTAAATGTTTATCATTCGTTTTCAAGAGTTCATTAACAAGTAGAGGTGAAGTTGTCAACGGCCTATTGAGAGATATTAACAAGTTATTAATAGTTTATGAAGACTTACTAACAATTTTGTTATGCTATTTTAGCATATTCTCTTCAAAAGAGGGATGAAAATCTGTTTCTTTAGTCGCTTTTCTCATCAAAAATGATTATATTGTATATAGTTCAATTAGTACTTAACCTTTAAACTATTGAATTATGAAAACAACAACTACACTTATATTGGCTTTCCTGTTTGCGGTAGCAGTCGGTGCTCAAGAACGTTTTTATTATACAACTCCCTATGAAGGGATGCAAGGAGATGTGGAAAGGGTTTCGGTGAAGGCGTATTTGGTAGACTTTGTGGATAATAAACCCGTGGTCAACAAGCGATTTAGCAGAACAGAAATCAGTAAGTTTGATGAAAATGGACTGGTGTATGAAAAGAAGCTTTCTGTATATGCTGCATTTATTTCTATGGAAAGTAAGACTACTTACGAATATGAGGGCAAAGAGTTGCAGAAGCGTGTTTTGCAAAGATATGCTGAAGGAGAGAAGAGTATTCTCGTACTAAAGTGTGTGGAGCGCGATGATAATGGTGCTGTCTTTGAAAATCAAACTTCTATAGGTAAGGCAGATACAACCTATATCAGATATGATTATGATGAGCAGTCGATGACCTCCATGTCAACAAAGGATATGCGTACTGGGTCTAAATTTGTTACTTATTATCAAGATAATAGAGAAGTGAAAACCGAGGCCTACGAAAATGGACAATTGAGATCAAGTCAGGTTAAATTTTATGATCCCAAGGATCATAATCTAGCGAAGATGGTGGTCACTCAAGGTGATCAAACCTATACCACAGAATTTAAGTATACTAAATTCGATGATAAAGGGAATTGGATTGAAGGTGAAATGACCGAAGACGGTTTGCTTAGATCTGTGATCACGAGATCAATTTTTTATAGGTAAAGAAATGTAATGTGCTAAAAACGAATACTAGACTATCCACACTAACGTGGATAGTCTAGTATAATATTATATGAGTGTCTTGTTGTCTTAGAATACCACCTGTATACGTCCTTGTACTGCATGTACATTCTCGCCGGCTAGAGCAGGATTATAGTCTCCAAGATTGATGTATGAGTAATTTACTCTAAACATAATATACTTGTTTAGGTAGTAGTTGGCTGCTATAGACCAGTCTCTCATAGTACCTCCATAGATGTTGCTTGCCTTGTCGTCGAGGTCAGTATAGTTGAAACGGCCAACTAACTCTAGGGATTTGGGAGAAGGTCTACCAAGTAATGCGCTAGATGAAGAATACGCATAGTTTCCTCCCATGGCTAAGAAGCCTACTTGTGCGTATGCTCCTTTTGCCTGATAAGTGGCTGCGTTGTTATAACGTCTTACATTCGTGTGAAAATATTCTGATTGTAAGGATACAGGACCATGTGCTGCTACTAATTCTACGGCATATTTAGCCTCATAATTGGCATCTGATATACTGGCTGATAGTGGCTTGATGTTCTCGATATTGCTCAATAGAGGTCCTGAATAACCGATCTTGCGAGTATTGTCCTTTAAAATACCATCTATTTCCTCGCGTCCGTTGGCATCAGCTTTGCGCATTGTACCGGCAAGTCCTAGATGAAAGATTGCACCAGTTTTTTTCAAAGGATTGAATACTAATCTGCTGGTGGCTGAATAACCATGGTCACCATCTTTGCTGTTAGACATTGCTCCGCCATCTCCGAAGAAACCTCCTGAAAACCAAAGCATATTGCTCCAACCCACATACGATACTCCGATTCTACGTCCGGGAGCAAAGGTATTAGAGGTGGCGTTGTTGGTCATAAACTTGATTCTAGTAGAGCTTTCCATACGATCCATACCGAAAGGTTCTTTGTAGTTTCCTGCTCTCAGGTACGATGTTTTATTCAGATTATATTGTAAGAAAACGTCTTTGGCTGATACTTTCCCATTGCCAAAACCTATGTCTACTTTGCCAGACCATTTGCCATAGTCTGCAGCAAATCCTAAGCGAACATCAGGAATTTTTACTCCATTGCTAAGATCTGATTCGTCTTGAATGAAGGCTGCACCATCAAGAAACAAACGTGCTGAAGGAGTTACTTTCAAGGTTTCTTCACCCACCTTCACATCTAAAGATTGTGCATAAAGCGTATTGTTGCTAAAGAATAATACGCAAAGGATAACCAAAAGGCTGTAGTTAAATTTTTTCATCATTTATATTTAAAATTTAATTTATTTTGCCCTATTCGATAATAGGATTTTTTCTGTCTTTAATCTGAGATCGAAAGTAGATAAAATCCATTTTTAAGCGGTTAACGCTCTGTTACGTTTTGGTTATATTTGTGTGATGAGGAATATATTGATAAAGAAAGGAGCTGACTTTTGTTTGAAAATCAGCTCCTTATATTTCTTTCTTTAGAATAGCTCTTCGCTTTCTTATTCTTCTCTTCTGAACTCGCGTCCTCTGTTGTTGCTTCTGAAGTTGTTGTTTGGTCTACGTGGACGATCACCCTCTGTTCTAGGGCGTGCCTCAGAAACTGCTATTTTTCTTCCGTCATATTCAGCTCCGTCAAGCTCACTAATTGCTTTCTGAGCAGCCTCTTCATCGTCTAGCTCTACAAAACCAAATCCTTTGGAACGACCAGTAGCTCTGTCCATAATAACTTTTGCTGAACTTGGTTCGCCATACTCCGAAAATAACTCTCTCAAATCTTGATCGTTGATGCTATAGCTCAACCCTGCAATAAAAATATTCATGTAAAAAAATAAAAAATGATTAATAAAAATACAATGCAGTAGAAGATTTATAAGAGAAAGTATAATTTACTATTAACAAGAGGAAAGGCTTGGAAAGAGAAATTTGACAAAAACTTTAAAATAACTCTAATGCAATAACAAATTTAATCAAATAAATTAATCTTCAAACTTTTTCAAGTTAAAAAACCGGCTCTAGAGTAAGCTGTATTTGGATTTGAGGAATAAAAAAGCTAGCACTCTGAAAAGTTTCAGAAGGTGCTAGCTCTGCTATGATTCTGTTTGTTTTAATCTAAAGATGCAAGATATTTGCGGATGCGTTCTTCGTCCATCATCAGTTGTCGTTTCAGAATTTCGATATTCGAAAACTTAGCGTCACGTCTGATGAAACGTAAAAACTCTACTTTAATATCTTTGCCGTAGATGTTTTCATTGAAGTCTAAGATATTGACCTCAATGGTTTTCTCGTTGCTGCCTAAGAACAAGGTTGGACGTCGACCTACATATAACATGGACTTATGTTTTTTGCCATCTAAATAGGTGTAAGCGGCATATACGCCATCTGTTGGAATTATTTTTGCCGGATTGTCTATTGCAATATTAGCAGTTGGATAACCGATGGTATGTCCTATTTTTTGACCATCAACTACCTTGCCTGATAGGCTGTAGTTGTGAGTCAGATATTTGGCTGCTTTTTCTACTTCTCCTGTTTGCAATAATTCTCTAATGTGAGACGAGCTGACATAGTCTCCCGAATCTAGCTCGCTACCTTGCACTACAGTCATGCCCATTTCTCTTCCAAACTCAATGTATTCAGCAAATCCATCTACACGGCCAAGCCCAAAACGGTGGTCGTAGCCAATGAGTAGTACGCTGACGTTAAATTTGTCTTTGAGAATATTCTTCATGAAATCGTGAGCCGAAAGCTGAGAGATTTCTTTTGTAAACTCAATAGGGATGCAGTAGTCTATTCCTGTTTCGCCCAAGAGTTGTAGTCGTTCATCGTAGCTTGAAAGCAAAGCAGGCTGAAAATCTTCGTTTAGTGTCCTTCTAGGGTGTCTAGTGAATGTTATGACAGCAGAAGGAAGGTTCCTGGATCGAGCAATGTCTTTTAGTTGATTGAGCAAAAAACGATGTCCCAAGTGTACTCCATCGAAAAAACCAAGAGTCGCTGCTATTGGTTTTTCTATTTTGGTAATATTTTGATCAAGAATTTCCATAGTTGGATAATTTGCTGTGATTAATCTACCTGTTCGTCGAAAAATTTCTTTAAATCTTCGTCTTGATTTGCTAAATATACTTGAAAGCCAAGTTCTTTAGCCATATCTATGTTCTTTTGTCCATCATCCAAAAATAGAGTCTCTTCGGGTTTGATGCCGGCATTGCTGATCAGGTCGAATATTTTCTTGTCTGGTTTGGCTGTGCCCATCTCATACGATAGGAAGCATTTATCAAAGAAGTCGCTGATTGGTTTACCTTCTGGCGAAAATTTGTCACTCATTGCCCAACCCATCACCGAGGGGTTCGTGTTGCTGAGTAAATAAAGATTGTATTTTTTACTTAGGTCTCTTAGCAATTGATATTTATATGCTGGAATTCCAGTTAAGAAGGCAAGCCATGCAGAGTCTATCTCTTCCATCGTAGCCTTATTGTTTCCAATACGTTGAAACTCTTTTTTGAAATTCTCTCTATCAATATGTCCGGTTTCGTAATCAAGAAAGATTCCTTTTTGACGAAATTCGTTTAGATATTCATCGATGTTTTCAAAACCTATCTCTTTAAATCTTTTGAGTGCATTTTGTAGTTCGAGGCTAACGATAACCCCTCCAAAATCAAAAAGAATATTCTTTACATTTTTAAAAGCCATAATACTAAGTTCTCTAATGATTTATTTTTTCTTTATCTGATACCTATTCGTGTGCAATACCTTTGACGGTTCGAAGGTAAGCATTTCTTTTGTAAGTTTGGGTGCTTTTAAAATTAGTATTCGTATTTTTACACTTTTTGAAGGACGTTAAAAGCTCTTGATTGCCATGTATTATAAGACTGATGGATTGGTCATAAATACCATAAATTATAACGATAAGTATATTCTATCTCAAATATTTACGAAAGAGTTTGGGCGAGTTACTTATATGGTTTCAAAGAGCAAAAGCAAGACAAGCAAAGTGCAACGATCATTGTTTTCGCCTTTGGCGCTCTTACAGTTAGAGGTGGAACATAAGCCGTCACGCAATATTCAGCGTATTCGGGAGGCTCAGGTGTTGTTTCATCAGTTTGATACCATGAGCGATATCGGAAAAACTTCGATGGTGTTTTTTATTTCCGAATTCCTTTCGAGGGTACTTGTTGAAGCACAAGAAAATAAACATCTATATAGTTTTTTGGAGCAAGCTGTTCAAATTCTAGAAATGACGGATAAGAGTATTGCTAACTATCATTTAGTGTTTATGATTCGCTTGTCTTATTTTTTTGGTTTCTATCCTAATCTTCAAAATTATCGGCGAGATAGTTTGTTTGATATGCAAGCCGGAGAATTTGTTACTCGGCAACCCTTGCATAATAATTATGTTAACAAGGAAGAGAGTTCGCATTTAGCTCGTCTGGATCGGATCAATTTCGAAAATATGCATAAATTCTTGTTCAATCGTCGTGATCGGATTAATATTATTGATAGAGTACTAGAGTATTATAGATTGCACCTCAATGATTTTCCCAAATTGAAATCGTTGGATGTTTTACATGAATTGTTTTGAGTTTGGCGTTGTTTTTTTATAATTTTTTTAGAATCGACTAACTGTTATGGAATTGAAAGAAGTAATTGAATCATATAATACACTTATAGAATCGGAGCACAAGAAATTGAAAAAGCTGAAGTCGCAAATTTTTCAGATTGGGAGTGTGCGATTGGCTGTTGTGGTGCTTTGTGCTTTTGCCGTCTATTATTTTTGGTTTGATATTGCTCAAATTTTGATCTCGATTCTGGTGGCTGTCGTGATCTTTTTAGTATTGATGAAGTATCATAGCAAGCTCTTTTATAAAAAAAGATATTGTGAACTTTTGATCGAAAACGCTGAAAATGAATTAAAAGGTATCGAATATGATTTTTCTGCATTCGATGGAGCTCCTGAAAAAGCAAATGGGTCGCATAGTTTCAGCATAGATTTGGATCTGTTTGGTGAACACTCCTTTTTTCAGTCGATTAACAGAACTGTTACTGGGTATGGTAAAGAAGATTTGGTGGAAAAATTTCTCAATCCTAATGACAAAAAAGAGAAAATAATAATTGATCAAACGATCGTTAAAGAGTTGTCGGAGAAGAAGGATTTCTTGGATATGTTCAGGGTTTGTGGGCAGATTTCACAAACGGAACATCTTGACATTAAGAGTTTTGTTTCTCGTTTCGCAGACTCTAAGCCATTGAGCAAAAGCCTTTGGAGGTTTATGCCGATTATCCCTCCTTTTATTATTCTATTCTATCTGGTGATTAGCAATATCTTAGGTCTCCCTAGCGCATTGGGTGGGGTAGTCTATACTTTATTGTTGCTTTTAGGTTTGCTTCCCATGAAGTGGATTGTGGCAAAAATGAATGTCTTTGAGAAACGTATGAAAAGTTTGGAGACTTATTCGGAGCTATTTCAAGTCATAGAAAAAGGAGAGTTTCATTCTCCTGAATTAATTGACCTACAAAATAAAATAAGAACTCAAATCACAGCTTCTAGGGCAATTAAAAAACTACAGGTTTGTGCAAATAATCTAGCACAATCACAAAATATAGCAGGTCTCTTTGTGCTTAATCCTTTATTGTCATGGCATATTATTTATGCTATCAAAGTGGAGAAATGGTTGGCAGAAAATAAAGAAAATATCGATCAGTGGTTTGATGCTTTGGGGCAATTTGATAGTTACGTTTCACTGGCTATTTTTGCTTATAATCATCCTGAGTATAATTATCCAGAGGTAGCAGATAATTTTGTATTTGAAGCAAAAGAGTTAGGTCATCCAATGATCAAACGTGAAGTCTGTGTAACTAATGATGTGGAGATTGCTAAACATCCTTATTTTTTGGTCGTTACAGGTGCAAATATGGCAGGAAAAAGCACATACTTGAGAACTGTTGGGTTGAATTTAGTATTAGCTTGCGTGGGGGCTCCTGTGTTTGCCCAGTCCTTGACGTTTTATCCTTTCCACTTGGTAACGAATCTGAGAACTTCCGATTCGCTGACTGACAATGAATCGTACTTCTTTGCAGAGCTTAAACGCTTGAAGATGATTATTGATCGTCTGGAGAGTGGTGAGCTGTTGTTCATCATTCTTGATGAAATTCTTAAAGGAACAAATTCCGAAGATAAACAAAAAGGCTCTATTGCACTTATGCGTCAATTAGTGGCTGACAAAGGCTGTGGTATTATTGCAACGCACGATTTGATCTTGGGGAATTTGGAAAAAGAATATCCTGCTCAAATCAAAAATTTTCGATTTGAGGCTGATATTACGGGCAATGATTTGACATTTAGTTATAAAATTCGTGAAGGTGTTGCGCAGAATATGAATGCCTGCTTCTTGATGAGTAAAATGGGAATAACTGGGCTTGATTAACGTATATTTGCATTTTTATTTTCTTCCTATTTCGTTCATAAGCAAATTTTAATACAATAGTGTACTTTTTCTTAAGAAAAAGACCTCTCCTAGGTGGTTCCTTCTATCTAATATTATTCACTTTCTTTCGATTTAATTCTCATCCAAAATGAGATTGGATATGACTTTGGCGTCTCATTAATTAGAGTAAGTTAACATTTTTAACAGTTGGAGTTTGTTTTCTATTATTTTTGTCTTGTTTTGAATATTGTTTCTTTTGTGTAGTATATTTATTGTGTTAATATACTGTTTGTTATATTATTAATTTAAACTAATAGATCATTATTGTTTGTTAATGTATTGTTTGTTAGTTATTTATGTATTTATCCATTCTATTTGGTGGCCTCCAATGAGTCTTTTAATTTTTATGAAAATTTAAAATATGTTATCCAACATATCGTTTTTTTCTGTTTTATTTTGATTTTTTATCTAGTTTTGAATCGCAAACAGGATAGGACAGCACAGACTGTAATTAGTTAAAGGATTAACCCTCTTGATGAGCATAGAAAAACGATAGTGATATTGATCAAAATGATCTCTAATTGCTTGAATATATACGTAGTAATATAAATTTTTATTCATTAAATTAAAAAAGGAAAAAGTCTATGAAGAAAGAATTGCTTCATTCTTTAAGAAAAGGAAGTAGCCTGATGATTATTGCATTGGTGCTTCTTTTTGCGTCATGTGCCATTGGCTATCATGATGACGAAACATTCAATTCGGGGGTAAGGGACACCCAGTTGGAATCACCAGATCTTCAAAAAGGATTAGTTGTTAAGTATACAACGTCCGCTAGTGGAGAGGAAAGATTCAAAATTGAATGGCCAGTAGTTTATGGTGCAGGAGGGTATGAATTTACACTTTATAATGTGGATGATCCTAATAATCCTGTAGCTATAGGCACTGAAAAGGAAATAATTGATGGTTGTACGGTAGAACGGGATAGAGCTGAAGATACCAAATATAAAGTTGTTGTTTTGGCGCTAGGCAATAAAGAGAATAATAATACAACAGCTACTGAGGCTTCTGAGCGAACTTTTACAACATTAGTTCCAATGTATAAATTGATTCCAAGTGGTACTGATTTAGGTGTGTTTTTTCAAGAAAATCCTATTCCTAATTTAGCTGACCTGTCTGAGGAAGGTGAGGAGCCCGTAAGAGAAATTGCATATGATCTTGAATCAGGTGGAGAGTACACGATGAGTGCTGACATTGCTCTTAAATTAACTGCTTTAACGATCCGTGGTGATAAAATCAATAGGGCTAAGCTAAAAGTTACAGGTAACTCTTCATTTATCAGTGATGGTGCAGGCTTTAAACTTAAGTGGATCAATATGGATATGACTGATTATTCTGGTAAGGGCTTTATTACTTACAATGCTACTCAAAATACGGAGGCGCTACTTCCTAATGGCTGGATTGCTATCAAGGAGTCCTCTCAACTTGTGTCGTGTAACATAACTGATCTAAAAAAACCAATACTTTTTGATAATGGTAAAAAATATGGATTGTTTGAGTTTATTTTCCGTGACTGTGTTATTCAGCAAAATTTATCATCTAATGATAGCTTCATAAATTTCGGAACAGGAGTGATAAAAGATACTCGAATGATGTATTCTACATTCTATAATAAAACGCAAAAAGAAGATACTTGGATCAAGTATGGTAATGTGCAATTTGATAAACTTGATCACAGACCTATAGCTGATTGGACTACTGCAGGATTTAATATTCAAAACTGTACTTTTTGGCAAATAGCATACGCTAAACAGATATTTAACTCTAATGGATTTAAAAGATCAGCAAATTATGTGACTATAGAAAACACAATTTTTGTGGATTGTGGTAAAGGTGAGGTTACTAGAAGATTCTTGATGGGTGATCGAAATCCTGCACGTACGTTCAAGCAAAATACTTATTGGTATAAAGGAAGTACTCCTGGCGAAGAGACTAAATATGATATAACGAAAACACATATTGATGCTGATCCTCAATTTAAAGATCCTGCCAATGGCGACTTTACGGTAAAAGGGGCAGACCAAATTGGAGCACTAACGGGTGATCCACGCTGGCTACCAGTACCAGTAGTAGAAAAAAACCTTGAAGAATAATATCTAGAATAAAAAAAGGATGAAAATGAAACAAAAAATATTTAGTTTTTGCTTGAGCATGTTAATGACCTTTATGATCGTTCTTTCTGCTCAAGCCCAGAACTCACAGACTTTTAGTGGTGTAGTTATTGATAACCAAGAAGAGCCAATCATTGGGGCTTCTATCAAAGTTGTTGGTACAGGTACAGGAACAATCACTGACCTAGATGGTAAGTTTTCTCTAACAGTGCCAGCAAAAGGGAAAGTCGAAATTTCTTATTTGGGATATGCATCTCAGGTGATCTCTGATTTCTCAAAGACCCAAATAATTCTTCAGGAAGATGCTTTGATGTTGGAAGAAACAGTTGTGGTAGGTTATGGTGTGCAAAAGAAAGCTCACTTGACTGGTGCCATCTCTACTATTGATGTTAATGATATTACTGATTTATCAGGAACAGATTTATCCTCTTCACTTCGAGGTCTAGTGACAGGGTTGAGTGTTAGTGGAGGAGAAGGGCGTCCAGGCTCTAGCGCTAGATTGAATATTCGACAATCAAAGTCAACAACTTCTCTATCAACAGTATCAGGTTTTGTTCCTGATACAAGTCCTTTGTATGTAATCGATGGCTTTATATCGAGTGGTGATGCTTTTAACAATCTAGATCCAACGATGGTGGAAAGTGTGTCGGTATTGAAAGATGGTGCTGCCGCTGTTTATGGGGCAAGTTCTGCGAATGGGGTGATACTTGTGACAACCAAACGAGGAACAATCGGGAAACCAAAAATTTCTTATAGTGGAAGTTTTGGTTTTGCAGATGAAATTTCACGTCCTAAGATGCTGAACTCATATGATTATGGAAGACTATGGAATGGTGTTCGTGCAGCTAGTAAAATAGGTGAGGTGGATGAAGATTTGCAAAAAGAACTGTTTCAGGCTGATGAGTTAGACATAATGAGAGGTCTAAATTATGATATTTTAGATCGTGAGTGGGATGCTGCATTAACACAAAAGCATAGTGTGAATGTAGGTGGAGGAACAGATAATGTAAACTATTTTGCGGGTATTGCTTATAATACTCAAGAGGGGAACTTAGGAAATTTGGATTACGAGCGTTGGAACTATCGTGCAGGAGTAGATGTGAAAATTAGCAAATGGGTGAAAGCTACATTGCAAGTGTCGGGTGATTATGGGAAACAGACTAAAGCATATAATAAAATTGGAGGCTCTAGCGATGAATCGGATTATAACAATCTTTTAACACGTCCACGATACATTCCTGAATATGTTGATGGACGTCCTGTTTCAGCTTTTGGACCTACGAATAAGTCAATTAATGAGTCTCAGGATTTTCACTTTGATCTGATACAAAATGCAGGTAATAAGACAGAAAATATGAATCAAAATATGGTCATAAATTCTGCTATAGAATATGATTTTGGCTGGAACGAATGGACAAAAGGCCTGAGCATGAAGTTTTCGTATTCAAAAAGTATAGGTTCTACTAAAAATAATGAGAGAGGATCTAAGCATGTACTTTATAGAATGCTCAATCGTGGAGGAAGTGGAGGACATTTATATCTCGATGAAGATATAAATGGTAATAGTTTATTAGGTGAGGAGAACTTTGAAGTGCGCAATGTGACAAAGGGGAATGCTTTACGTCGCACGATGAGCCGTAGTGATGCTTATCAAATGAACTTCTCAGTTAATTATGCACGTACTTTTGGAGATCATAGTGTTAGCGGATTGTTTTCTATAGAGAGGTCTGAATCCGAAAGTGAAGACCTTATTGGTTCAGTGAATGATCCTTATGATTTTACTAATGGTCAATCTAATACAGGAAGTGGAGAACAAAGTACAAGTTTTGGACGTTCGGAGTCAGGTAAACTATCATATATTGGACGTCTAAATTATGCATATCTAAATAAATATCTTGTTGAGTTCTTGGTTAGATCTGATGCCTCTACAAAATTTGCTCCTGAAAACTATTGGGGCACTTTCCCTTCTCTTTCTCTAGGATGGGTAGCTTCGGAAGAAAGTTGGTTCCGTGAAAATATTAAATTCATTGATCACCTAAAGCTTCGTGGATCATTTGGGCTTCTAGGTAGAGACAATACTAAGGCGTGGGCTTGGTTGAGAACTTATACATTGGATAAGGATAAAGGACCTATTTTTGGGCCTGATATCAGTAAACCTTCTGGTCCACATATTGGTTTACCTGAAGAAGATATAAACCGTGATGCGCATTGGGACAAAAGTTATAAGTCAAACTTCGGGATAGACTTTAGTATGTTGAGAAATAGACTTAGTGCAGGTATAGATGGATACTATGAGTGGAACCGTGAGATTTTTGCAGTGCGTACAGGTAGTCAATTACCAAGTACTGTGGGCGCACCTGCAGCAGCTGAAAATTTTGCATCGATGGATAACTACGGGGTGGAGCTTTCACTTAAATGGGCTGACAAAATAGGAAAAGATTTTAAGTATTCGGTGGGAGTAAATACAGGTTATAGTGACAATAAGGTATTAAAACAATTCTGGGAGAATCAAATTCCTTTAGATAAAGTGCATCCAGGGCAGCGTAGTGATACCGGATCATGGGGATATGAGTGTATAGGAATGTTCCGCAGTTATCAAGATATTGAAGAATACTTTGATAAATATAATATTGAGACTTATAGAGGGATGAAAAAAGGAGATGTAAAGCCTGGAATGTTGATTTATAAAGATGTTAGAGGAAAGCAAAATGCAGATGGAACTTGGGCAGCAGCAGATGGTATTGTTGATGAAAATGACTTGATTAAGATTTCTCATCGTAGCAATCCTTATGGTTTAACTATGAATTTAAGAGCAGAATGGAAAGGAATCTCGCTAAGTACTCAAATTTCAGCGAGCTGGGGTGGTTATGATTTTGTTCCTAAGTATGCTAGAAGTATCTCTAGTATGACTTCTACTGCTTCAGATGCAGGTGCTTTAGAATTCATAAATATGCCTTCTTTCTGGGCTGATGACATGTATGTGTATCAAGATGTAATAGATGTCAATGGGAATGTCGTTGCAGAGGCAAATCATGATGCTAGATATCCGAACTTGCAGTACTCAATAAATGGAGACCAGTCTACTTTCTGGAAAGTCAGTGGTACTCGAGTAACGTGGCGTAATCTGACATTAGCATATTCTATTCCTAAAAAACTAGTTAATAGAGTAGGTTTGGAGAGTTGTCGTTTAAATCTTACAGGACAAAACTTGTTGAGCTTATATAATCCATACCCTGATAACTTTATCGATCCGCTTGCTGGCGCTTATGGAAGTTATCCTAACTTGAGAAGATTTACTTTGGGACTTAATGTGTCATTCTAAAACAATAAATGATGAGAAAAAACAATATATTTGGATTGGGGCTAGGTCTGTTTGCAGCAGTTTCTTTGCTGACAGGGTGTAGTGACCAGTTCTTGAGAGATAAAGAAAATTATGATCGTACTACTGAATTTGTTTACAACGACTATGCAGGGGCGATGAAGCGTGCAGATAATCTTTATACACTCTTAATGCCATCTGGTGCAACAGGAGTAGATTATCAATTCCCAAGCACAGGATCTGCCGATATATATTCTAAAAGTACAGAGGAATATGGAGGGTTTACAGATTTTATTGATCCTGGGGTGGTTGTGGATAATACTAATGTTTTAGATTTGTTTTATAACGAACGAAAAACTTCAAGAAATCCGTATGGACGTATCCGTAACTGTAATGATCTGATTGAAGGGGTAACGAAAGGCTCTATAGATCTGGATAAAAAAGGCGATATCTTAGGACAAGCGTACTTCTTCAGAGCTTGGAGCTATCTTCGTTTAGTGAGAGCTTATGGAGGTGTGCCAATTGTAGATAAATTTCAAAACGTAATCGTTGGAGATGATGATGGTTTAAGTTTAGTTGTACCTCGTTCTACTGCAAAAGAATGTATTGAGTTTATTGTTAATGACCTAAAGTTAGCAGCAGAGGCATTGCCTGCTAAATGGGATGTAGATAACTTTGGTAGGGTGACTTCTGGAGCAGCATTGGCCTTACAAGGACGTGCTCTCCTGCTCTATGCTAGTCCTGTTTTTAATAGAGCAGATAATGTTCAACGTTGGAAAGATGCTTATGAATCTAATAAAAAAGCTGTTAAGGTATTAGAGGATGCTCATTTTGGTTTAGCAAATATTGATGAGCCTGGCATTAATGCTGCAGGGTGGGCTAGTATGTTTGCAAAAGGTTATGGTAATCCTGAGGCTGTTCTTGTAACACTTCATAACAATATACGAAATCAAGGTGGTGCTACCAATCCTTATAAGAATAATAACTGGGAGCAATCTATCCGTCCAACTAATACGAAAGGTAGCGGGGGGAAGGTGCCTACTGCTACAATGGTAGATTTATTTCCTATGGCTGATGGTAAAAAACCAGAGGTGTCAACGCATAAGTATGATCCAGAATTATTTATGTTAAATCGTGACCCTCGCTTCTATCGTACATTTGCATTTACCGGTGTGAAATGGGCTTTTTCAGGAAATCCAACCAGTTCTAATATTATCTCTTTTCCTTATTCAGGTGATAATTACCAATTGTGGAACTACGCTTGGTATAATAATAAAGAAAACTTAGAAAAAGTAAATAACTCAGGATATGGTGCTGATGGTTTAGGGGACAACTATAAGGGCATATATGTACGTAAGCGTACTGATGATGCTGATCTAAATAGTCCACTTTATAAATATGACAATGAGACGACGAATCCTTTTGGGGCAAGTGCAGCTCCTTACATGGAAATCAGATTTGCTGAGGTATTGTTAAATTTTGCAGAGTCTGCTTGTGGTGCTGGTCAGTATGCTGAAGCGTTAGATGCTTTGAAGAAAATTCGTAAACGTGTAGGTTATAAGGAAGAGGATAATTATGGTCTGCCAACAGATATAGCAGCAGACCGTGCAAAACTTTTTGAAGCAATTTTATATGAACGTCAAATTGAGTTAGCATACGAAGGAAAACGTTATGATGATATGCATCGTTGGATGCTTTGGGATGGTGGTACAGGAGTAGTTGCAGGACAACCTAATACGTGGACCTTAACAGGCTTTAATCGTAATACATGCGCTTATTTAGGAGTTAAACCTCTTAATGGGACCAAACGTACTGGACTGGAATTACGAGTTGCAGATGAAGTACCTGGCTATATTGGAGATCCTAAACCAGAAAAAGATCCTCTTAAAGCGGATCGTCCAACTGTATGGGATATCTCTAAGAGCGATAAACCGAGTACTGAGCTTCTTGATTTTTACACAACAAAATTGAAACGTAAAGATAGGGCTGTTGATCCAACAGATGAGCGAATGATAACCTTTGAACCTAAATTCTATTTTATAGGTCTTAAGGAAAATGCACAAAGAGCCAATGCAACTCTGTTGCAAACCATTGGTTGGCATGACCAACAAACCAATGCTCCGGGTACATTCGACCCTCTAGCAGAATGAAAAATAAAAATGGATGAGAATCCAAATTAATATCTGATGTTTATAGCCCCTAAAAGATTTATTATCTTTTAGGGGTTATTTTTATAACTGATATGTGATTTTCTTTACCTTTAAGGATAAATTTTAACGCCTTCGTTCCTTTATACTATCTACTATGGAAGAGATTCTGCATTATGTTTGGAAGTTTAAACTGTTTGACAAAGCTTTGACTACGACTGATGGTCTACTTATTGAGGTCATAGACCCCGGAATGTCGAATACAAATGCGGGTCCAGATTTTTTCAATGCTAAACTTAGAATTGGTGAAGAATATTGGGCTGGAAATGTAGAGATACATACTTCTTCTTCTGACTGGTTGAGACATAAACATCAGGAAAATGATGCTTATAAATCTGTAGTGTTGCATGTTGTGAAGCATGCAGACTGTGTTGTGAAAGATAAGGAGGGACGTTTTATTCCTCAGTGTGAGTTGTGCTACCCTAAGCATATCGATGAGAATTATGACCTGTTGCTACATGCTAATATAGACCTCCCATGTGCTAACTATTTACAAACGATGGATCGCTTTCATTTGTCATCGTGGATGTCAAGTTTGCTGATGGAGCGTGTGGAGCGTAAGGCAAATGATATTGAACGTCATGTTAAAGATTTCGAAGGCTCGTGGGAAGATGTGTTTTATGTTTTACTCTCACGCAACTTTGGTTTTGGTTTAAATGCTGATGCATTTGAGCGATTGGCACTCAGTCTACCATTGCGATATATACAAAAACACAGTGATAGTATTGTCCAGATAGAGGCGCTCTTGCTTGGACAGGCAGGCTTTTTGGTCGACGAAAAAATACAAGATAGCTATCATCAGCTTTTGCAAAGTGAATATGATTTTTTGAGGCACAAGTATGAATTATGTCCATTAGAGAAGCATATTTTCAAGAATATGAGAACTCGTCCAACGGCTTTTCCACAGATGAGAATTGCCCAATTAGCAGCATTGCTTCATAATTCACAAGGACTATTTTCTAAAGTGGTGGAGAAAAAGGATGTAGGAATCCTTCGTCTTTTATTTCATGTCAATGCTTCAGAGTATTGGCAAACGCATTTTACTTTTGGGAAAGAATCTATAAAGAAAAGTAAATTTGTGGGAGACAGTTCGCTAGATGTTATCTTGATTAATACTGTAGTGCCCATCCTCTTTGCCTATGGCAAACATGTTGGTGAAGAAGATCTATGTGAGCGAGCCATCTTTTTTTTAGAACAAATTAATGCTGAAAAGAACATGATCACCAAACTTTTTTTGCGCCAAGGAGTACCCATGAAATCGGCAGCCAATTCACAAGCCGTGATTCAGTTGAAGAAGGAATACTGTGATAATCGTAAATGTCTCTATTGTAGGGTAGGGCATAAAATGTTATAGAGGTTAAGCATGTTGAACGCTTTATTTGCTTGAATAATAAAAAACAAATAAACTTAAAATGTGTGGATGCTATTTTATAATCATTTTTTGAATATTTTTTTTTACGACAATTCTTTAATCGACACACTTTTGCAAAAGTTCCGATTTTCATGTTTTGTGTTGAGTGAAAAACTGAAATTGGTTTTCTAAATCTATATGTGATTCATTTTAAGATGCTTTTATTTTAAAGACAATTGTTTACTTTGTGAAACTAAAAGTGAGAGTAAACTGAAGTAGTAAAGTTTACAATAGAAAAATTTACACAAAACTTTAGGAACGGACTTCTACTTTGAAGTTGAAAATATTTTATTAATTATTGATAAGTATATCTTTATCGGATGGCAATTGTGTTTTAATGATGAAATACAGGTAGAATGCTATCTAAAAGCTTATCGTAGAAGACAAAAATGAATTAAGTCTAAATATATTAACATACACATTATCTATCATGTATTGTATTAATAAACAAATGGTTATAAAGCTAACTTTCAGATGTATATTAATTTTAGGAGTGTTTTTTTTATTTACTCAACAAACATTAGCACAAGTCACAATAGGGTCTAAGTTGCCACCAAATAGCGATGCTTTACTCGATTTGCAACAAGAAGGGGAAACAAAAGGGGGACTTTTATTACCTCGAGTAGCTTTAAAGCATACCACTTCATTTGCTCCAATGAGTGCCCATACGCAAGGTATGACTGTATATAACACAGCAAAAGATGGAGATGTGACTCCTGGTTTTTACTACAATAATGGCAGCAAGTGGATGAAACTATTCTCTGCAGAAGATTCTTTCTTCTATATGCCATCTACCGTTTTGCCAACAGACGAAAATGATCCTTCGTTTGCAGGTGGAACGTTCACTGTAAATCTTTATGATTCTTATAGCAAGCAATTTGGACTTTCTACTACTAATATTGCAGTGAGTGATAATACGGCTAAGCTTCCTGTATATGCCAAAGGTGATCTTTATTATTTTGTCACCTATTTTGATGATAGTGTTTTCGATAATGTCAAGATCAATGCGGATGGCATATTGACATATAAGCTAAAAACAGGCTTTGTCCAATCCGAAAAGACTTTTATGAATATTGTCTTGAAAGTTAAATAAAGAACCAAACACTTATGAAAAAGATTTTTTCACTAGCAATATTTTGCTTGTGCCTAGTTGGCGTCTACGGACAAGAATCACAAATTCCAGATGGTATCTATATGCTTGAAAAAGCCGAACTAACCATTACTAACTATGACACCAAGGGAGTTGTAGAGCATAAGGTGATAACAGATAAAGAGTCTATAGATATTCAGAATATGCATCTAGCTAATATATTCATTGCTCTTGATTTTATGAATGGAGAACTACAAGAGTGTGTGATGGCTGATGGACAAAAGTATAGATTGGACGAGACGATGAAGTTACAACCTGCGATGGAGAAGTCTGAGCAGACATTGACAAAGATGGAAGAGTTTCGCAGCGATTACTTATTTATAGAAAAAGAGTTGTTTCCTTATCTGATTAAGGTGGAGGGTAACAAGCTAATCGTGACGTTCGCGAAATATAATTTTGGGCAAACAGAAGTTAACTATACTATGGAGGCTGAATTAGTGGAAAACATGGTAAAACAAAAAGATAGATGAAACAAGCAATATACTATTGGGGGCTACTATGTCTCATTTTGATGTCTTCCATCAACTTAGGAGCACAATCAGGTCCTAAATGTAAAAGAGATTTTGTGATCAAAACGAAAGTCACGGAGTCTACTTGTATGGCAAATGGTGTTATAGAAGTGATACTGGAGGGTGACTTGTCTGAAATAGAGGTGGAGATGACTGAATATGCACTCAGACCCGTTGATGGAACTGAGGGGACAAATCTTCAGTTTACAAAGAATAATATACTAAGATCTGTTGCTGCAGGTACTTATGTCATCAGTGTACGTACATTTTGTATAGAAGAGCTTGAGGTTGGGGTGGTTACAGAATCATCTAATGTAGTTGTTGGAGGAAATTATAAACCTCTGATGGCAGAGATAAATTTGGCTAAGACTCGTAAATCTTATGCTGCATGTCCTACAGGAATGATTGCTTTTAATGTGAAGAGTGGAACAGGTTTTGGAGACTTGACATTCCATCTCTCTAAGGCGCCAGATGGTGTTGCTAAGGGTGAAATATTTCCTATAAAGGGGGCTACTGTTTCGGGTAACACTCAATATAGCCTTTCTGAACTATATCCTATAGGTGAATATCAGATAGATATTTATGATAATTGTAGTAAGGCTACTGTGCCCTTTTCTATTCAAGAAATTGTTGGTATTCCTGCTATCAATTCTGGTTCTTCATATTTTAAACGTCCAAATAGCTTTGAAGCAAGCACTAACAAAATTCAACGTACATATTTATCGATAAACTCAGAGACTTATCCTGACCATTATGGTTATTATCAAGAAAAGTTGTATGAGATTGCTTTAGTGGCAGAAGATAAAACTCCGGTAGAAACTGATTGGCAATTATGGAATAGCTCTACTATGGATTTTACTGTTTCAGGTGGATATGATGACTATTATGAAAAGAAATCGCTCAAGGTTTTTGCAAGGGTTAAAGGATGTGATGCTACTATGCAAGTTATATCTACAGCGAAGCTTAATTATCCTTATTTTTCTACTAGCTATCTTGATATAGTCTGTGATCAATATAGCTTTTCCACAACTAACTATCAAGATCAAGATGGATTCTGGAGTTACCCTATATCTGTCAAGATAACAAACTCAACGGACGGTGAGGAAGTGTTTTCTCAAGACTATGACAAGCCTCCCGTTTCTGTATCTGTGGATAAAGCCCTTTATGGAAAAAGATATGATATTTTAATCACAGATTCTAAGGGAATAACGAATTTGAAAAGAAATTCAGGTACTTATATGCAGCAAACCTTTTCTCCGTCTTTATATTTGTATTCATCCCCATATACCTATCATTGCGATAATTTCAGTTTTTCGCTTTATCCTCTAACAAATGGGTCGTATACCTTTAATTGTCCTCCTGTAAATATGGTTGTCAATAAGATGAACACTGTAACGGGGCAATATGAACATTATCTAGACTATACTTTTACTTCTACCAGTTGGGTTCAGTTCACTTGGGAATATGGACAGTATCAATTGATAGGGACATATCCAAATCATATCAAGGAAGATGGAACGCCACATACAGCAAGTAGAATTATAAATGTGAGTTCGCCAAGGCCTACATCATTGACCTTATCAAGTTATACATCAACAACATCTTATGCTGATTTAAGTAATGAATATTATGGGTATTTGCAAGTTCAAGGAAATGCAACATTCCCGGTAGGAACGAGATTCACAGTGACGGAGGCTCCTGATAAATATAGACATAAGGGAAAAACCATAAAATCTACATCAAGTTCAAATTATTTCTCTTTTGGGAATTCTGATACCGGTAGTTCTTCGTCTGCTATAGAAATGCCTGAGGGAAATTATACTATAACCGCAGAGGATGATTGTGGTACAAGTCTGACTGTGACAGCATATCTTAAGACTGGTTTTGATGCTAAAGATGTTAAGTATGTTGTAGAAGAAAATGAATGTATGGGGGGGCGCATCAAACTAGATACTCAGACTGGGGGCTTTGTTAAATTGAAGGGCGTTGCCAACTCATCATATACTAATTTCAAAATAATTAGTGGTCCTGAAGGAGGATATGATACAGGTTTCAAAAGATATAATGAGGAATTGCAGATTGTTGCTGATGGCGAATATATTATCGGAACAGTGATAAGTTCATCTTATAGAAGTTATTATATCAGAAGGGATACCATTCGCTTCGAAAAATCTAAGCCGATGCTAAACCCTACTGTTACAGCAGGATATGTGTGCACTGATCCGGGAGAAGTTTTAGGCCATATTATGTTTACGGCTCAAGGCGGTAAATCGCCATATAGCTTTGAGTTGTTGAATGAAGATGAAACTTCAACTGGTTTGACAGCTTCAGGAGCTGAGGGCGAAAGATTGGTCTTTCATCATGGTGCTGCTGGTGAAACCTACATTGTGAGAATTACAGATGCTTGCGGAAACTCAACCACTCAAGAGATTACTTTGGCTGACTTGAAAACACAAAGTATTATATATTCTATTCCTCCAACAGGTGTATATTGTACGGGAGATGAAATTAGACTTAATTGTATTACACTAGGGCAAACATTTTACTTGTGGGAAAAGAAAATTAGCGAGGGAGTCTACGAGTTTGTCTCCTATGATCAGAACCCAAGATTGTCTTCTGCGACAGTAGAAGATAGTGGAATATATAGGGTAACTGTTACACCGGAATATTGTGGTGAAGCCATAACAGGAGAATTGGCCATAACGGTCAACCCTCCATTAGTTGCTGGAGCAGTGAGTGCAGATCAAGAAATTTGCACAAGTGCAAAAGCATCTGCTATGAGTTGTGTGGTGACAGGTGGAAAAGGAAGCTATAGCTATCAGTGGCAAATGTCTACTGATCAAACGACATGGACAGATGTAGCTAATGGAACAGCTGCTACGCTGATGCCATCGCATAGCAAATCAGGCGTATATTATTATCGCTTGCAAACGACAGATGATTGTCACACAGTGCTCAGCAGTACTATTACCCTAAATGTAAAACCATGTTATATTATGGTAAATCCGAACGTCAGGTCTGTAGCAGATTAACAGATTGAACAATTGAAAATATATAAGCACTAATTAGAGTTCCTTTGATCTGAAATGCTGAATATCAGATCGAAGGACTTTATTATTTTACAGAAAAAAATGTGTGTTTTTAGAAAAAAAATAGTTGAAAAGATAACTTTTCCTAAACAATTATTATCTTTAAGCCCCGTTTTAGTATAAATAATTCATAGATTTGATATGAATAACGATAGACAGATCAATAAGGAATTGATTGATTTAATGACTGAGAATCTGCCTGAAAAGTCTTCATTAGTAAACATAGTCTGTGACACTCTTAATATACACAGAGAAGCTGCATATAGAAGACTACGAGGAGAGGTTAAGTTCAATTTTGAAGAGGTAGTAAAAATACATGAGGTATTGAATCTTCCTTTAGAACGTATCTTTAAGGGTATTAATAAGGATAATATTGGGTTAAAAGTAGATCTCATAACTAATTCTCCTAGACAAAGAGACAACTATTGTGAATCTATTTGGCAAATTCTTAGTGAGAAGAACTTTATTTCTTATCATAGTTATAAGGCTATCAATACATTGCCATATAACTTTATTTTCAAGCATGAGCTCTTGTCTCGAATGCATTATTACAATTGGTTAAGCAAAGAATATACGCCGTTTGAGCATCTCTATATTCTGTCGAAGAGTATTCCTAAAGAAATTCGGCAAAGGCAATTGCAAATTCAAGAATATTTTGAATCAAAAAACACAACATATATCTTTTCGGATGATATGTTCGAATCGTGCTGTAAAGAGATTAAGCATCTAAGATTTTTGGGTTTTGTTTCTGATGAAGAGATGGTTCAAATAAAGGAGGAACTCAATTTGATTGTAGATCAAATATCAGAGTTGTGTATAAAAGAAGAATTTAATTCAGGGAAAAAGGTGAAAATTGTAAAACTTCATCATAAAGTTTACCAGTTTATATGATATTTGCTTAAGTG
>CALKIV010000106.1 GCA_937995835.1 uncultured Dysgonomonas sp.
CATTGTGTACAAGTTTACACATCTAATTGACCCATTGTGTACAAGTTTACACATCTAATTGACCCATTGTGTACAAGTTTACACATCTAATTGACCCATCGTGTACAAGTTTACACATCTAATTGACCCATTGTGTACAAGTTTACACATCTAATTGACCCATTGTGTACAAGTTTACACATCTAAAAATACAACTTTTCGTATATTGTGTACAAGTTTACACATCTAATTGATTTTTTAAGTCTTAAATCTGATAATAATACTGGCTTAATTTCAAATTATAGCAAATCAATATTAAGTTCCTCTGAATATGGGACTCCCCATACCTTTAGAAATACTTTATTAAAGGTATCTAACCTCTTTTCCAATGAATCAGTATCATACATCCAATCAATAAAAATCTTCCTTGAATCTTGCTCATTATTCGCGAGAGTTAAATGAAGATCCTTCATTGCTTTGATTCTGTCATACATGGATAAATGAGAAAAATAAGATGCACTAAACTCTTGTTCAAAAGCATTTAAGAGAGATTGGAAGAATGTTGCTTTTAGTTTTTCATCAAAATAGTCTAATGTCTCTTGCTTAAAATCAAAGAGGACATGGTATGCATACTTTTGCCCATTCTTGACATATTGATAGCTAAAGTTGGTGTATTGGACCGTTTTTTGAATATTGGACAATATCCTTGTCACTGCTCTTTTCTTTTCACGGGCTTCTGCATACTCTTGCAATCCAAAGATGTTAGCCAGTTCATCTACTGATAATACAAAGCAAGGCGCTTCTCCTTGTTTGTCTTGCTTATAACGGACAATTACGATGATTCGTGCCAAGAATAGATAAAAGTCTCTATAGCCACGCTCATATGGAATCAAACGATAATCTTTTAACTCTATTAGATTGTAATTTGTAAACAATAAATCTTTTATCGTATTACTGAAAGAAACTAAATAACTCTTTTTTGCTTTTTTCTTACTTGAGAAATCTGCGCCAATGTCAAACTTATTTATGATCTGAACTCCCACAAAGGTATTACCCCCCTTTCCGTTGCTACTTTCCATCATTAGGTTTCGTTCTGTTGCAATCCAAAGAGCAGATTCAAAATAATTCTCTATTGTTTGCTCCCCTGTGGCATTTTGATAAACAGGAGCACCACTCTTACCAAATATTTCTAGTTTCTCCTCATCCGATAATTTGCGTTGAAGATTTGCCCTGTTCGCTCCCATTTTGGCACAAAAGTCATCTAAGGTAAATTCAATATTACCAAAAATGTCACCAAATTGTCTATCACCTAAAAAAATCATAATATCTGTGACAATAGCAGATAAGCAACCAAATGTACGTTGCATAATCTTGTGATTGTTGGATATTGATTTGGGAATTCTAGTTAATTCTTTTTTGTCTTTCATGTTATTTATTTTTCGCTTGAGAACATTTCTTCATTTTGAATAGAGAGTGATAAATCAAACGTGTCTAAATATTTCAAAAGAGAATCAATGGTATAATTATTTGCACTTTCGATGGCTTGTAAAACTTCAAATCGAATATTGGCTTGCTTTGCTGCTGCATATATAGATAAGCCTTGCGAAACTCTAAAATTTCTCAATTCTTTGGCTATTCTATTTCTTGAATTATCCATAAATCATTAATATTCATGATTCTAATTTTATAGATTTCCAAATACAAATATACTACATTATATTGTACTACTACGATATGATGTAATAATAATATAGAACACATGTGATCATAATGTCATATGATTACATTCACATATTTACACATGATAATATTAACATGCGCGAGTGTTAAGACATCAATAATAAAAATAGTGAAAAGACCGAACAGCATCCTGTCTCATTTATTTTACCTATATGACACAATTGTGAATAAAGAATATCTTTAGCACCTGATGAGAATTTGGTAAAAACCATAACTGCTGAAGAATTAATATTTGGAGTGAAAGAAGATTTAAAAGTTATATTCACACCTGAAGTTAGAGAATATTTAAGAGAGGTTTCATACATGATGTATAAAAATCTCATTCAGGAGATAATTACAACCTTGTCACACAAACGAGTCAAGATTGCACCTCCATATTTTGGCAATATGCAAAAAAATGCCATACTCTATCTTCCTAAAAAGCAGAAACACCCAATGGAGTGTATTCTTCAATTTATACCAAGGTGAGCAAAAAGATGAATATATTTATCTGATTAGCTATATCAGTAACAATCATGTAATTTCTCACCATCAATAAAATTATTCAATCACTATTTGCATACACATAATCACATATAATGATATTTTTATATGTAAACATTAGCACATAACTGGATATAAATACGAAGGGGAATACTAAGATTAATATTCCCCTTTTTCTAGGCGTAGCCATCGACAGAGTTATTGCTTCTCAAGGTCGTCCTCACGTTGCCTCTTTGTCCTCTTCACTCTGCAATACAAATATATGAATAGTTTATTTCTTTTCTAGTTTATCCAAATGTTTAACTATCGCATCTTTTGTCAGATCACTCAAATTTGTACTCATTGTACTTGCAATATAACTCATCATACGTTGTTTTAAAGAAATAGGTATATTAAGAGTCAGACGAGTCATTTCTCCCTTTACTTCTTCTGCTTTTTGAGCTTTAGGTGAAACCAATTCATTTCCTCCAAGCATACTTGTAAAACTTGTTCTTTCTTTCTTTGCCATAACTTATCTTGTTTCTGTTCTTGTTATTACTTCCTCCGCCAATGCTAAATAATCCTGAGCTCCATTGCTACTGGGGTCATATTCAAAAATTGTTTTCCGTTCTGAAGGTGCTTCTGCCAATGCTACATTTTTGCGAATGCGCGTTTCAAACAGTTTCTCTCCATAAATTTCTTTCAAAGACTCCTCTACTCGTTTTGTCAGGCTCAATCTACTATCATATTTAGTTTGTAGTACTCCTAAAATTTCAAGCTTTTTATTTAATTTCTTTTTGATAATATCTATTGTATATGGCAATCGCATCTGCCCTTCTAGAGCAAGAAACTCCGATTCTACTACTATTACAACTTGATCACTAGTAGATAAAGCATTTATTGTAAGTAATCCTAGAGAAGGAGGGCAATCAATGATAATATAATCATATTTACGCTCAATTGGTTCAATCAAATTCGCTAAAATTTTCTCTCGCCCAATCTCATTTATCATATTCATTTCTGATGCTGCAAGATCTAATGAGGACAAAACTATATCCAAATTTTCATGAACTGGATAAATTGGGAGATCTCCCTCATTAGGTAAAATATCATATAAAGTAGTATGATTTGCTGGAATGAATCCTAAAGAAGTACTAAGATTAGCCTGTGCATCTAAGTCCATTACCAAGACTTTCTTTTGCTTAAGTTGCGCTAAAGCATAACTCAAATTCATAGAAGTTGTAGTTTTTCCAACTCCTCCTTTGTGGTTGACTATGGATATTATTGTTGCCATAAATATGGTTTAATTGGTTTATAAGCCTATTTAACCTCAAATATATGCAAATAATACCATATTATCATATCTACATAATATAATATGCACATATGGTCATAAAAGGTTTATAAGGAGGTGCACATCTTCAAACTAAAGTGCGCCACCTATTTAAGCATACATCTTAGTATATATCAATAAGATAGCTCTTTCATTAAAGTGGTAAAGCTATACTGAAGACATACACAGATACCACACTTTTTAATTTAGTTCTGCATTTACTACGAAAGGTCTTAATTATTGATACAGGATTCCGAGTTGTACGAATCTGTACATTTCCAAGTTTGAGATGTGGAAATAAAAATAGAAACTATTTAATAACATACTTTTATTCAAAGCATATAAACAAAATTTAATTATCTTGCTTTAAAACTTTAAACTAAGTATTTTCCATTTAAACAATTAACCAAATCTGATTTTTATCCCTCCTCAAATAACATCTTTTATTAATTGATAAAATCTGAGTAGCAATGAATAAACTTAAAATTGAACACAGGGAAGAAAACAACGAGGTAGATAAATTTTATACTAATAAAAAGACCCCATTCAAGTATCCTATCATTGTAATCATCTAAATATTGAACTTATGAAAAATATTTGTTTTATTATCCCCTTTATATGCCTTTTATTTTACACAAAGAAAGTATATGGTCAACAACAATATTCTAAGGCATCAATAGGAACTGTACAAAGTACAGAAAATATGCGTACTAAGAAGAATGTATACTATGATAATACTATTAAGTATATCTATGATTCATCTGGTAATAGAACGGAAAGAATGATTCCAATAGCCTCTAAAACTCTCACTGAGGGAGAAAGACCTTGTGAGACAACGAAGAAGATAAGAAAAAAGAAGTAAACTCCTGATTTTCAATAGAAATTAGGAGTTTTTCTTTTTAGTAAGGGTGCAAAAAAGGGCGTTTTGAAGCATCTAGTCAGTGGCCTATTCGTGGGACTTCACATCTGCCAATAAAAAGCCCCACTATTATGATTTTATTCATTGATTCACTGCATATTGCGTAGATATAGTTTAATGATGAGTTAGTAACTTTGTATCATTAAAATTGTATGACAATGAAAAGACAATCATTCAGTATTTTATTCTTTCTGAGGAAAGGAAAATTATTAAAGAACGGGGAAGCTCCGATTTGTGTGCGCATCACGGCAAATAAAAGATGTGCCGATATTTTAATACGCAGAAGTATTCCCGTCGAACAATGGAATCAGGCTAAGGAACGCTCGAAAGGTAAAGGCAGAGCGGCGGATGAGTTAAACTTATACATTGAGTCTATAAAAACCAGAATTCTGACTATCCACCGAGAATTGGAGATGAGTGGAAAAGCTGTAACGGTAGAAACCATTCGAAACAAATACCAAGGAAACGATCAGGAAAAGAAAACTTTGCTAGAAGCTTTCGACGAACATACCAAAGAAATGAGAGCCTTGATAGGCAAAGACTATGCAGAGAAAACCGTTATGCGATATGAATCTACGGCAGTCTTTCTTCAAGATTTTTTGAAAAGGGAATATCGCTTATCAGATATCCCATTGCGAGAAGTTGACCTAAACTTTATTCGCAAATTTGAAGCATACTTAAAAGTTCATCGAAACAATAGCCACAATTCGGCTGTCAATCGATTGAAAAACATTAAGAAAGTAACGGGCTTAGCTGTTGTAAACGGCACACTCAAACAAGACCCATTTTTAGGCTACAAATTTAAAATAGAGAAAACTCATATTGATTTCTTAACACAAGAGGAGTTGGAAACCTTGATGACCAAAGATCTGTCAATATCAAGGCTTGAAACGGTGCGTGATGTATTTATATTCTGCTGTTTTACTGCATTAGCCTTCACCGATGTACATGAACTAGCTCCCGAACATTTAATACGAGACAACAGTGGGGCTTTATGGATTCGCAAGCCACGTCAGAAGACAAATAACATGTGTAATATCCCGGTATTGAGCATTGCAGAAAAGCTTATTGACAAATATACAGACCATCCGGAATGCTTGGCACGCAATCGGATATTTCCTGTATCTAGCAATCAGCGCATGAACGGATATCTGAGAGAACTGGCTGATTTATGCGGAATTACAAAGAAGCTGACAACGCACGTAGCGCGCCACACGGCGGCTACGGTTGTTTTTTTAGCCAATAAAGTTTCTATAGAAAATGTAGCTAAAATATTAGGACATTCGAGTACAGCAATGACTCAGCATTACGCTAAAGTGTTGGATGACTCAATTTTGCGAGATATGGCTAACGTAGAATCTCATTTCATGAAATCGAAATTGGATTAACTGTTTTTTCTTCTTTTCACAAAATCACAGGAAGCGAATAAAACTCCAAACTCCAGTCCTATCGGATTTCTTGTCAGAAAAGTTTGTCTTATTTTTTCAGCTTCCCGTAGAGGAATAGTTATCAGAAGAAAAAAAGAAGTTATAGGTTTGTTGTGTGGGAGTGAGCTTAGTCTATTTGTACTGGTCTTGCTCCCATGCTTTATAGTAGTTATCCTCCAACATTTTTTCGACATCCGATAACTTATAGAGTATTTTCCCTTCCAGCTTGTAAAAAGCAATTCTACCCTTATCTCTGTAATCTTGCAAAGTACGCTGACTTAGGTGTAACATCTCACAGACCTGATGATTATTCAAATAACGCTCGTGAGTAACAGATGGAGAAGAGAGTAGTTCGACACCCATCTCTAGATTCTCGGCTACTTCGTCAATAGCTACCAACAATTCTTTTATCTCTTCCGAGTTTGTGCGCAGAAAATCGTTTGACTCCATATCCTTTTATTTTGCGTGATTTATATTGTCTACCTTGGATTTTTCGATCAGCTTGTCAAGATCACTTCGTTTGTAGTAGCACTTATGTCCAATCATGGAATAAGCAATCAATCCTCTGTTCCGGTAACTTTGAAGACTTCGTAAGGAAATATTCAATAATTGGCAAACATCCTGATTGTCCAACCAGTCTTCTCTATTACGATAGCGAGCTATCTTTCTACTCCTTTCAAGCAAGAGCCCTATTCGCTCTTTTATAAGATTCAGTGTTTTTACTTCAATTATTTTCAAATCCATATCAGTTGGTTTTTATCGTTTTCTCAAATAAAGGGATAAAGATTGACAACACAATGGCTATCAGACTGTGTGGTAGCTTGTGGCGTCGATTTGGCATATGTTCCTATGACAAAGCAATGGATTGATTGATTTACTTATCAATCAAGTATATATTTATCCAACTATTTAAGCATAAGTATAATTGACAATAAAATCATCCTCTCAATGATATTGTCAGTTAATTGCTCAATCAATCAAACATTAAATCAGCATTCAGTTTAGAGACTCGTTTTTTAGTCAAAAAAGAATTCAGCAGAGTTTTCGAGTTAGCAGAATCAAGCAAATAAATCAATGTCCCCATATACTAAAAAGAGAAAGATAACGCAGACTGATGACTAATCACCCTGTACAATAGGTTATTAGTCAATGTCTGGAGACTTGTTTCTTACTTAGGGCTGACAACAACACGAATATTCACCTATTTATTCCTTTGATTATGAAACATAAAAAGACTGCTAAAGAAAAGTACATCGAATTATTCTGTCGTGACAAACGTATCCGAAAGCGTGAAGTCGCTTACATCAGCAGAGAAGTGCACGAGGTATTGAGTAATATTGCCTTAATCTTTAAGGGTGAACATTACACCACACTCTCCTCGCTAGTGGACACTATTCTGATACAGCATATCAAAACTCATCAAAAGCTTTTTATAGACTTGCAAAAAGAATACAAAGAAGCTCATTCGAAACTTCCCATTCACTTCAAGACAAATACGGATCTTAGAGAAGACCCGAACGAAGCCGATTGATTGTTATACTTTACTCAACTCGGCTCTTTAAAGAATCCACTTCTCAGTGGATTTTCTTAGACACTAGTCTAAGGCGAGTTGTATTCTGTGCCACTGAAAATGATTTCAGCCACTCAGAATAACTCGCCCACTCATCTGACGATTCGGGGGATGGACAGCTCCCAAGTCGCCGTCCAAAAGGTAAGTTTTTATAGAGCTTAAAACTTAAATATTTTTTCTAAAATGGAAAAAGAGAATAAAAATAGAGGACGAAAGTCGAAGTTAGGCAGAAAGCCTAAAGCTGATCCTGCCATTTATCGTCAGGATATTCGTTTGAATGAAACAGAAAATGCCAAGTTTGAAACGCTTTTTGACCTCTCTGGTTTTAAATATCGTGGACATTTTATCAAAGACAAGGTATTGAATACTCCATTTAAAACAATCGAAATAGATAAATCACTAGGAGATTATATCATCAAACTCTCACAGTTTCGGGGACAGATTAAAGGAATTGGAAATAATTACAATCAGTTAATTAAACTCTTAAAAGAGCAGTTGGGCGAAAGAAAAGCCTTAGCATATCTCTTTAAGTTGGAAAAAGTTACGATAGAAATGATACAGCTTTACAAAGAAATTGATTTACAAACCCAAGCTCTGGAGAAGAAATGGTTGCAAAAATAAGTTCCAATAACTCTCTTTTTGGGACACTGCTCTACAATAAAAAGAAGATAGATAAGGAAGAAGCCAAGCTGCTCTCGTCTCATAATGTCTACGAAAAAGCAGATGGTTCTTTCTCTATGCAAACGACTATTAAGTCATTTGAACTCTATCTAGTCGCTAATCAAAAGACAGAAAAACCGATCTTTCATGTGTCGATTAATCCCAGTCCCAAAGACCAACTTTCAGACGCAGAGTATAGAGAAATAGCAGATCAGTATATGAAGGAGATGGGATATGAGGATCAACCTTATGTAGTATTTAAGCATACCGATATTCAGAGAGTGCATTTGCATATTGTGTCAATCAGGGTAGATGAAAATGGGAAAAAGATTGATCATAATTTTGAGAATATGCGTTCCATGAAGATATGCAGGCAACTGGAGCAAGACTTCAACTTATATCCTGCAACAAAACAAGAGCAAAAACAAAGCTACAGTTTACGAACCAAACCATTGGACTATCGTGCAGGTGATGTAAAACAGCAGATTAATAATATCACTAAATCTATCTTGAACAATTACGACTTCCAATCTTTGGGAGAATATCGAACGCTGCTTGAACTATTTAATGTATCAGTAGAAGAAGTTAAAGGTTTGAGGAATGGCAAGTCGTATCATGGACTAATTTATTCAGCGATGACAGAAAATCCAACAACGATGAAAAAAGAAAAGATAGGCACTCCTTTTAAGTCATCCTTATTTGGTAAGTCCATCAATCTGCCAACGTTAGAGAAACACTTTCAGAAGTCAAAAAGTGCTATTGAAAAGAAAAAAATCAAGGACAAGCTCAAACCCATTATTACAGATGCGATGAAACAAGCCGATAGCCTAAGCTCATGCCAACAAGCTTTACTACAACATAATATTGCTTGTGTATTTCGTCAAAACGATGAAGGAAGAATCTATGGAGTGAGTTTTATTGATTTGGAAAATAAAGCAATTCTGAATGGTTCGAGATTGGGAAAGGAGTTTTCGGCAAATGTGTTCAATGAATCTTTCAAAGGCATTGAAGTCAATAATAATGACTGTGTGACAACGGTCAGCCTTATGTCAAAATATTTGGACAAACGGTCTTCAATTCCTAATTCTAAGAAAAAGGTCGCACTAAATGCAAAAAGGCACAGACTGTAAATAAACGATATCGTTTTCAGGATCTTAATAATGAAACATGTTAACAAAACAGTTTTTTGTCATAAAGCCTCTTGTTTAAGCATTAATTATGTCTATTTTTGTGAAAATGTTGAAAATGATTCATAGTCTTCAATTTTTCACAAAAAAGTAGCTAGTAACTATTACTGAATATAAACAGCATAAAGATGAGTAAGCGTATTTGGCTTTCCCTAGCACATATGGGAGGACAAGAGCAAAAGTATATCCAAGAGGCTTTTGACACAAATTGGGTAGTACCTATGGGACCCAATGTGGATGGATTCGAAAAAGATTTAGCTAATTATCTAGGGGAAAACACAGAAGTGTCTGCTCTAAGTGCAGGAACAGCTGCTATACATTTAGGTTTAATTCTTCTTGGGGTAAAGGCTGGTGACGAGGTTATTTGTCAAAGTTTCACTTTTTCTGCTTCGGCTAACCCTATTATCTATCAAGGGGCGACTCCGATATTTGTAGATAGCGAAAAAGACACATGGAATATGTCTCCCAAATTTCTAGAGGAAGCTATCAAAGATCGCTTGTCAAAAGGAAAAAAGCCAAAGGCTATTATTCCCGTTCACCTTTACGGTATGCCTGCCAAAATGGACGAAATTTGTGCCATCGCTGACAAATACGACATTCCCATTCTTGAAGATGCAGCAGAGGCTTTAGGCTCTACATACAAAGGGCGTAAGTGTGGTACAATAGGCGAGTTAGGAGTCTTGTCATTTAATGGAAATAAAATAATAACGACCTCAGGTGGTGGAGCACTAGTCTCTAAAAATTCAGACTTTATAAAAAAATCTAGATTTTTAGCAACTCAAGCCAGAGACAATGCACCTTACTACCAACACAGTCACATAGGCTACAACTATAGAATGAGTAATATAGTAGCCGGAATTGGACGAGGACAGATGGAAGTGCTACCATCAAGAGTGAACCAACGCAGAGCCAATAATCAGTTTTACAGAGAACAGTTGAATGATATTGAGGGGCTATCTTTTTTGACAGAGCCAAACAGCGATTTTTATTCAAACTATTGGCTGACTACAATCTTGCTTGACCCCTCGAAAGCAAAGATAGGTTACGAAGAGCTACGCTTGGCATTGGAAGGTGAGAATATAGAATCGCGACCTTTGTGGAAGCCGATGCACCTGCAACCTGTTTTTGAGGAGTGCCCTTTTTATGGAGATGGCACCTCAGAAAAACTATTCGCCCAAGGACTATGTCTTCCATCAGGGAGCATATTGACACAAGAGAACTTGCTAAAAGTTTGCTCTGTCATTAGAGCAAAGCTACACTAATTGCTACATAAAATGCGAAAGCTTAAATTTGCAAAGAGGATTTATAGAAAATTTCTGGAAAACAGAATACTAAGTAGATGGTTCGTTCTGATGATAGACTTGTCAATCGTTATTGCGGCCACGTTAGTATCCTCTTTCATAAGCCTGAAGATATATGCGTTTATTCCCGGAATACAACATCCTACACTATCTGAGTATTTATTTTCGACTGTTGGAATTACATCGTTTTTCTTTTTGACATTACGTACCTATGTAGGAATTATCCGATACTCGACCATACACGAATTCCAAAGAGTGTTTTTTGCTCTCATATTATCTTGTGCCGGAGTTTTCGCCTACCTATATTTCTTTGCAGCGCCATCCGGAAGCATCTCCATTACATATTGCACTTCGTTTCTCCTTTTCTCTCTACTGGGTCTGTTTTTCTTTAGAACATTTGTAATATATACCTATCGATATTTTCAAAGAAGATATAGTGGCAAAAATGTTGAAGTGTTTTTATGGGGGATAAATGAAGAAACGGTATCTATGTCCCAGATTTTTGATGCACCACAGAGCCTATACAAAGTAAAAGGTTTTATTGATGATGAAAATCCTTCGACTCTCAGACGCAATACCAACAAGCTGATAGTAAGGCAAAACAAAAGACAAATCGAAAAGCACAAGGTTAAAAACATACTCTTATTAAGTACTCAGAGCCTAAGAGATAGACGAGAAATTGCAGAGAGACTTCTCAAAATAGGTGTCAAATTCTACGTTATGCAAAACTTGAATGTAGAAAACCTCACCGATTTGGATGAAGCATCCCATAACATACGTCCAATACAAATCGAAGATCTACTAGGGCGTAAAGAGATAGAGATAAGTAAAGACTTTATAGCAGAAAATATTAATGGAAAAGTCATATTAGTTTCTGGCGCAGCTGGTTCGATTGGGAGTGAAATTGTGAGACAGCTGTCTTTCTTCAAACCTAAGCAAGTGATTTGCTTGGATCAGGCTGAGACGCCATTATACTCGTTAGACCTAGAACTTAGTAAAACAAGTCTAAATTACAAACTTGTAGTTGGCGATGTAAGAAGGCGAATTAAACTGTCTAAAGTTTTTGAAGACTACAAGCCAGATGTCGTTTATCATGCTGCTGCCTATAAGCATGTTCCACTGATGGAAATGGAACCCTGTGAGGCAATAACTACAAATGTAAGAGGCACTAAACACATGGTAGACTTAGCTATTGAGCACGATGTGGAAATGTTTATCATGGTATCTACAGACAAGGCGGTCAATCCTACTAATGTGATGGGGGCAAGCAAGAGGATAGCCGAGATATATGTTCAAGCACGTGCTTTAGATGTGGAATTACAGAAAAAGTCGAAGACCAAATTTGTAACGACTCGTTTTGGAAATGTTTTAGGAAGCAATGGGTCGGTTATACCACTATTTAAGGAACAGATTGCAAAAGGCGGCCCAATTACTGTTACCCATAAAGATATCACTCGATATTTTATGACCATCCCAGAGGCCTGTCGTTTAGTATTAGAGGCTTCCGTTATCGGAAAATCGGGATATATTTATGTATTTGACATGGGTGAGCCGGTCAAGATATATAACCTTGCAGCAAGAATGATTGAGCTAGCAGGCCTTAGACCTAAGATAGATATAAAAATAGAATTTTCAGGGCTTAGACCTGGAGAGAAACTCTATGAGGAATTGCTAAATGACAAGGAGTTAACGGAAGAGACTTCACATCATAAAATAAAAGTAGCTAAAGTTAGGCAGTACGATTCTGGCGAGGTAGATTCTAAAATAGGAATAATGATTGAAGCGGCAAAGGACAACGAAGCAGAACTTGTGGTACGCACAATGAAAGAATTGGTACCGGAATTTATAAGTAAAAACTCCGAATTTTCAATCTTTGACACCCACACTTCAGTATAGCTTTATAGTCTGTATCCGATAGTTATTCCCACCTTATAAGGCAGCCATTCCGCACTTCCATTCTGCTCTCCTGTACGTGTCCTATAACCTCTATATTGACTATTGTGCCAGCCTGCTCCCAAGTAGACATCCATTAGTAGCCTTGAATTTATTTTATGCTCATAGCCCAGAGAGCCCCCCAAGGCAAAGCCTCTTCCGATTTGATGTAGCCCCTTATTCCAATAATTCCATTTAGTCATATCAAAAGCTATAAAAGAGGCATAAGCTCCAAAATAAACACCATTAAAAGCACCTTTGGGATAAAATCTAGCTTCTGGTATTATTTGAACAAATTCGAAGTGATTTCCTTGGATACTCTTCCAGGGAGAATATACTATATCTGAGTTAAATGTCCATTTGTTAAATACTTTAGTCTCTACAGAGGCATTCGTAATTCCAACCGCCCAATAGAGCATATTCCCCTTTATATAGGTCTGTGCCGAAGAAAAAAGAGCGAATGATAAAAATAACGTTAGTGAAATAAATATTTTCATTTTCCAAAGATAATTGAAATAGAACTTTCTAAAGCTTTTATCCTTAAAAAAATCACAACATTAGACCTTGCATTGTCAATCACAATGGTTATCTTTACAGATATTTTTAACGAATCATAGATTTACTGTGCATTATATGTATTTTCTATTTACACACCAATTGAGTGTCAAAACATCTTTTTTATTGATTGCTATAGCTAGCCTATTTTCATGCAATAGTCATAAAAATTTATATTATTTAGATAATGCTCATCTATATGGTGCAGACTCGTTGGCTCTTACAAAAGGTATACATGAGTCTAAAATCTTACCTAATGATATACTTAGCATTATTGTCAGCTCCGAGGTTAAGGGAGCTGCTGAGGACTTCAATCTGCCTCTTATGCCTACGAATTCTGATTTGACACAACAAACGAGAATAAGTTCTAGTACTGCAACAACAGGCACACTTCAAAACTATTTAGTTGATAAAGACGGGTTAATTAATTTTCCTGTTTTGGGAGAACTTCAACTATCCGGCATGACCATCAAAGAGGCGCAGGAGCATATAGCAAATGCTATTTATCCTCAATATATTGCTACTAAACCTATAGTGAATATTCGTCAACTCAACTTTGAAGTAGCAATTTTGGGAGAAGTTAAGAACCCGGGACTCTATAAAGTGGACAACGGACAAATGACAATCTTAGACGCACTCGCCGCTGCAGGAGATATGACAATATATGGTAAAAGAGATAATCTACTGTTAGTAAGGGTGCAAGAAAAT
Source organism: uncultured Dysgonomonas sp. (assembly GCA_937995835.1). Lineage (GTDB taxonomy): Bacteria > Bacteroidota > Bacteroidia > Bacteroidales > Dysgonomonadaceae > Dysgonomonas. The sequence goes on from CALKIV010000106.1 coordinate 13,774, forward strand.
GGAGAACTTGCTTTTCACCAAATCAATCTTCGTGATAGAAGTATCGCCCTGAATAAAGACTTATTCTATTTGCAGCAAAATGACAAATTGTATGTTCATGCTAACAAAGCAAGAGGAAATAGCTCAAGCTTTGGAACTTTAGAAACCATTGGACTTTCTGCTTTGTCTGTCATTATTTCTGTAATAGCTATCATTACTCGTTAATCGTATTATGGAAAAAATAGATAAACAAAACACAAACAACCATATAGATAATTCAACAGTCTTAATTGAAATTCTTTACGACTATCTAAAGCATTGGAAGTGGTTTGTGGCATCCATTCTTCTGATGCTAATAATAGCAGTTGGAGTTGTGTTAGTAAGCCAAAGACAATACAAGCCTTCTCTTTCTGTTCTTCTGAATGAAGATAAAGGAAGTAAAGGTTCGTCAGCTGAAATGATGGATCTGGAGGCTTTAGGACTCCTAAGTACTACCAACAATATAGAAAATGAAATCATTGTACTAGGCTCTCCCGACTTGATGGAGATGGTTGTCAAGTCTCTCGGAGTCAATGTGTCATATCACAGAAATCATTTTTTTAGAGATACAGAAATATATAAAGAAAGTCCTTTTGTTGTGAGTGTAGCCACCGATATAGAAAACTATAGAGGAAAAGCAGAATTTTATATTCAAAAGAATGAAAATGAATATAGAATCAGTGGCACTTATCTCAAAGATAATAATAAGTTTGATGTTGATTTTTCCGAAAGAAATTTACCTGCAACTATAAAGATAGATGACTCTATTTCGTTAAAGATTAGTCTATCTGGTAAAAACATTGAGGAAGGTGAAAAATATTATATTATAGTAAACAGCCTTTCAGAAACTACTTCTAATCTGACATCTAAGTTGGCTGTAATGAGTGCAAGCCAAAAATCTTCGGTGTTGAGTTTATCTATTTTAGTTAACAACACACAAAAAGGAATTGATATACTCAACGAGTTGGTACGTCAGTACAATGACTTAAACCAGAGAATCAATAATGAGATAGCATACAATACATCTGTATTTATTAACGAGAGGTTAAAAGAAATTTCAGTAGAACTTAGTGATGCTGAAGAAGGTGTTGTTGAATATAAGCAACAGCACAGAATAACAGATCTAAGTTCCGAAGCTCAACTTTTTGTCTCCCAAACAGGAGAAAACGAAGTTAAGTTGCTTGATATCGAAACCCAATTGAATGTTTTGGCTCTTATCCAAAATTTCATAAACAATCCGGCTAACAATACCAATATAATTCCCAATATGGGTATTTCCGATATTGGTCTGTCTCAGATTATTTCCGAATATAACAACAAATTATTGGCATCGAATCAACTGATAAAAGGCACAGGAGAGAAAAATCCAGCAAGGGTAAGAGTGTTGGCAGAACTCGACAATATGAGAGAGGGGATAGCCAATTCGTTGATCAATGTAAGAGAGACCTATCAGGTCAGTAAGGATGAATTGAGACAGAGAGGATATGTTACGCAATCTCGCATACGATCTGTCCCCAAGCAGGAGAAAGGTTTGATAGAAAAAGTGAGAGAGCAAAAGATAAAGGAAAACCTTTTTCTCTTCTTAATGCAAAAAAGAGAAGAAACCAATCTCTCGATTGCAGCTACTGCGGACAAAGCTAGAATCGTGGTCTCGGCAAGAGATAGGATTCTGCCTGTGGCACCAAAGTCGAAAATAATATTATTAGCTTTTATTATCTTAGGTGTCCTTACTCCAATCATTATTATATACATAAAGAATCTATTTAAAACTAAGATTAGCAACAGAGACGAATTTGAACGTTTGTCAGATGTATCTATTATAGGCGAGGTAGGTACAAATGTAAGCGGAGAGTTTGTTGTAGTCAACAATCAACAAAATGCTATTTCTGAAATGTTCCGTTCCCTTAGGAATAACATAAAATTCGTTTCCAAGAAAGAAGGTTTAACGATAATGATAACTTCGACTATTGCCAATGAAGGAAAATCTTTTGTCAGCGTAAACCTTGCACTTAGCTTTGCATATACAGGAAAGAAAGTCTTAATAATAGGTGGAGACATACGCAATCCGAAGTTGCATGAGTATCTAGAGCCGGACAATATAATCAGTAAAAAAGGACTTAGTGACTATCTTGCGGATGAAAGTTCGAATAAAAATGACTTTATCCTTACTCCATACAAAGATGTGCCTCATTTCAAGGCTTTTATAGCAGGTGCAATTCCTCCAAATCCGAACGAGTTATTGATGAACCCTCGTTTAAAGAGTTTGATAGAAGAAGCGCAGAAGGAATACGATTATGTAATCATCGACTCAGCTCCAGTAGGGTTGGTTTCCGATTCTTATCTTATATCTGAGTATGTTGACTTAAACCTCTATGTAGTGAGGGAAAACAAAACTCCAAAAGCTGCGATTAACTTTATAAATATGCAATTAGCAGAAAATAAATTGAAAAACTTATATGTAGTTCTTAATGATACTGAATTGAGAAACAGCTATAAATATGGGTATGGAAAAGAATATGGGTATGGGAAGAAGTGAGAAAGAAATAGATGCAGTATTCATTGGGTTAGGCTATATTGGGCTCCCAACAGCAGCTTTTGCTGCATCTAAAGGACTAAATGTTCTAGGCGTAGATATAAATGAAAAGGTTGTTGAAACTATAAATCAAGGACAAATTCATATAGTCGAAGAAGGATTAGCTAATATCGTAAAAGCAAGTGTTGAATCTGGTAAATTAGTAGCTTCTACTGAGGCTGAAGTTGCGGATGCCTATTTTATAGTCGTTCCTACTCCTTTTAAACAAAATCATCGAGCAGATATATCATATGTAGAATCTGCTACAAGAAATATAACTCCTCTGCTCAAAGAGGGAGATTTATTTGTGATAGAATCAACCTCTCCAGTTATGACAACGGAGAAAATTTCAAAAATGATTTTTGATGAAAGACCAGAGCTGGAAAACAAAGTACATATAGCCTATTGTCCAGAAAGAGTTTTACCTGGAAACATTATTTATGAACTAGAACATAATGATAGAATTATTGGTGGGATTAATGAACTATCTACACAAAAGGCGATTGAGTTCTATTCAAAGTTTGTAAAAGGAAAACTCTATCCTACAAATGCAAGAACTGCCGAAATGTGTAAACTTACTGAAAATTCGTCTCGAGATGTTCAAATAGCATTTGCTAATGAGCTATCTATGATTTGTTCAAAAGCGGGAATAAATGTTTGGGAACTTATAGACTTGGCCAATAAACATCCACGTGTAAATATTTTACAACCAGGATGTGGAGTTGGAGGACACTGCATTGCGGTTGATCCTTGGTTCATTGTATCAGATTTTCCTGAACAAGCTCAAATTATAAAAAGATCCCGGGAGACCAATGATTATAAAGCCGACTGGTGTGCAAATATCGTAATAAATGAATGCGAAGACTTTATACTGAAACATAAACGTAAACCAGTGGTAGCATGTATGGGACTTGCCTTCAAACCTAATATTGATGACTTGAGAGAATCTCCCGCAATGTATATTACTTCTAGAATATTAAGTGAGGCAAATGCAGACATATTGGTAGTTGAGCCAAATATTGAAACACATAAAACTTTTAACTTGAGCAATCCAGATGATGCATATCATAAAGCAGACATTATAGCTTGGTTAGTAGCTCATAAACCATTCTATAACATAGAATCAATCCAAAACAAACAAGAATTTGACTTCTGTGGCATAAAAAAGAAACTCTTGAAATAAGATGAGAAAAATATTATTAGTTTTTGGGACTAGACCTGAAGCCATAAAAATGGCTCCTTTAGTGAAAGAATTTCAAAAGTACCCTGAGAAATTTGACATAAAAGTGTGTGTAACAGGGCAACATCGTCAGATGTTAGACCAAGTACTTGACATATTCAAGATAAAAGCAGATTATGACTTGAACATCATGGCACCTGGTCAAGATTTATATGATATCACATCCAAGGTGCTTTTAGGCCTAAGAGATGTACTGAAAGACTTTCAACCTGAGATTGTATTTGTACATGGAGATACTACAACTGCCATGGCTGCCAGTATTGCCGCTTTCTATCAGCAAATCAAGATTGCTCATGTGGAAGCTGGACTGAGGACTTTCAACCTATATTCTCCTTGGCCAGAAGAAATGAATAGACAACTGACAGATAGAATCTCGGATTATCATTTCGCTCCAACCGAGGCGTCGAAAAAGAATCTATTAGAAGAAAAAATCAATCCTGAGAAAATTTTTGTAACAGGAAATACTGTAATAGATGCTCTACTGATGGGCTTAGATATGATTAAAACAGATTCAAATCTTCAAAATAAAATTCAGACTGAAATAAAAGAAAAAGGATATGAATTAAAGAAAGATAAAAAGGTTTTACTAGTTACAGGACATAGACGAGAAAATTTTGGAGATGGATTTTTGAATATATGTAGTGCCTTGAAAGAAATTGCAACTGAACATCCTGATATCGATATCGTTTATCCTGTACACTTAAACCCAAATGTTCAGAAGCCCGTATACGAACTGCTGGCTGATGTGAAAAACATATATCTCATATCTCCACTCAATTATCTTCCGTTCATATATTTATTACAGCACTCCCACTTGATTTTGACAGACAGTGGAGGAATACAAGAAGAAGCACCTTCTCTTGGGAAACCAGTGTTGGTAATGAGAAACACAACAGAGCGCCCCGAAGCAGTAGAGGCTGAGACTGTGAAGCTTGTTGGGACTAACAAGGAGGCTATCGTAGAGAATGTAAACGAGCTTCTAACAAATAAAGAATTGTATAATAAAATGTCTGAAACTCACAACCCTTATGGAGATGGTAAGGCGTGCGAGAGAATAGTAGAAGTAATATAATGGAGACAGTGTAATGAAAAAAACTGTCATTATAATCACTTTGTTTAATTTTTTGGCAGCTGGGATCGGTTTTTTTACAAATGTAATACTTGCTAGATACTTTTCTTATGAAACATATGGTAGAATAAGTTTGCTTTTATCTCTAAATGCTATATTAATAGTGTTTTTGCAATTTGGGTTTCAGAATGGAATGGTTATCTTTTATAATAAAGAGACGCAAAAACAAGGTGTGGATTTCAATCCTCTCTATAAAATCTTTTTTGTAAATAGACAGTATTTTAAATATCTTCTATTTCTTGGGTTTCCAATAATCATTATCTTTTTAGTCATAACGAATTATTTATACTCATTTTCTACAACAGAAAAAATATTTATACTTTTAGCACCACTTCTATTAGGCGTATATACTTATTTTACAACCTATTATCAAACAGTTGGGAAATGGATTAAGTATAATATATTAAATACTCTTTACTCTTTATTAAAAGCCATTTTCCTTTTAGCTTTCTTTTTTGTAATATATTATATACAAAAACAACAATTTACATATAACGATTATGTCTTATTATTTATAACATATTCCATAGTATTATTTATAATTGGACTCCTTTATTCAAAAAAATACATTCAAATAGGAGAGCAAAATAAAGATTGGGGAAAAGTTCTGAATAAGTTAGTTATTCCAATTGGTTTGTCCAATCTCTTAGTAATATTAATAATGAGGATTGATAATATTCTTATAGAATATTCTTTAGGAATAGAAAAGGTTGCAATATATTCTGCGGCTAATTCTTTAGCCTTTGTTTTCCCATTATTCACAGGCTCAATAATGAAAGTGCTGATGAAAGAAATTTCAAAGAATAGTTTGGCCTATTTGGATAAAATATTTTTTTATCAAAAAAAATATTTTATATATCTCATTTTGTCCATTATTGTCGTATATTTCTTAAGTCCATATATTATTACTTTAATTTTTGGGCATAAATATATACCATCAATACCTATTTTTCAAATTTTATCAATAGTTTACATTGGTGGCATTTTTTTTACTCCGTTAGAGAGTTATTTTTATACTGAAGCGCCTAAGAATATCTTTATATTAAAGATTAGTCAATTTTTAATCATATTAATATTAGGGATTATTTTCGTAAATGTCTTTAATTTAAAAGGAATGGCATTTGCCATTGTATTATCTAGATTTTTTGCATGGGGGTATTTATATATTAAATCAAAAAGAATAGTTCGTAAATCATAGATTATGGTTAATTTAAAAAAAATTTTCTTATGGGGCTATTATGGTTCAAAGAATGTAGGTGATGACTTATTATTGTCGTTATTGCTAGATGCTTTACTCCAATATGAAAATGTTAAGATACAGATTATTGTACCCCAGTTATATGATGAATTAGAATTAGATGAAAATATAGATTATCTTATAAATCCTATAGCTGCCTCATCGCAAAGATTCAAATTCTTGAAAAATATTTCTTTATATATAAGAACAGTAAAAAATAATGATTTGGTTATTTTTGGCGGTGGTACAAGTTTATTCGAAACAGATAATACTAAGTATAAATCTCTATTGGTAAAATACATTGTTTTACTAATTAATGTTATATTTTTTAAACGACCAATTCTTCATCTAGGTGTTGGAATAGGCAATGTAAAAACATCTTTAGGAAAGTTTTGTTTGGGTAAAATCCTTAATTATTCTGATGAAATAAACCTTAGAGAAAGGAAATCATACGAAAAGGCTTTATCTTATACAAAAGAGAGTAGCAAGGTTAGTCTAGGTAATGACTTGGCATATCTGCAATCATTTATCCCTAAAATAAAGAGTGAAACGTATAATATTGGCATGTCACTTTTTCAGTATTACGGATATATTTCGAATGAAAAATCGAAGGCTGATGTTTTTTATGAAAATTGCAAAAATGTAATTCAAGAAATGCTGAACAAGGATACTCGTTTACATATACATTTATTCGCTTTTCAAAAAGGAAAAGGAGGAAACGATGAGGACTTCAATTTCAAATTGAAGGCTGATTTGACAAATCCCAGATTACATGTCCATCCGTATAGTAGTGATACTGAAAGATTCGTTGAAGATATAAAGTCAATGGACTTATGTATTGGAATGCGGTTGCATTTTCTTATTTTATCTGTTTTACATGGAATTCCGATTATAGGACTAAATTATCAACCAAAAATAAAGAATGAATTATTGTCTTTGGGATTGGAAAATTTTTGTTTAGAAATAGATGATGTTTTGACAATATTATCTTTTCTTGATTCGTTTATTGAAGACAGGGATTTTTTTTATTTAATGTATGCAGATTCTTTTAATGAAGTGAAAAGTAAAAATAATCAAGCAAGTAATATTTTATCAAGCCTACTTTCCTCCTATTTGCAATGAAGTGGTATGAATATATAGGTATTATAGTTTATGTAATTCTTGCTTATTTTATAAATAAGACAGGACTAAGTAGCCTATCAATATTAATCTTTCTGTTTGGGATATCTGTTGCGGCGGTTAATTTAGAAAATGGGTTGAAGTTTTTTTTTCTAAACGTTTTGGCTTTCAGTGACTTCTCTTTTGTAAACATGTATGTTGAAGGACTTGATTTGATGCCTTTAGGCGGGATTTACATGGCGAAACTCGGAGGAGCAACTGTAATTGTATATTGGAGTATTATGCTAGGGGCAATAATGTTTTTAAGAGAGATACGCTTTGTTTTCGAACTCTTTAGAAGAAATAACTTTCTGTTTCTTCTTTTGTCAGTATTGGTGATATCAATATTAGGATTCTGTTTTAGCTTGATTTTTAATACAGCAGGAAATGAAACATTAAGGATGGCAATATCCGATGCCGGATTTTTCATAAATATATTTATAGGATTTTTCACCATTTTTTATCTCATGAAAAATTTGGCAGACTATAATCGTTATTTTAAAATATTTGCACTCATATTTATGACGCAAATACTGATATCATTTGTGTCGTCATATTTATTACTTCAGACTCAAGTACTATTCAATTTTACATCTGGTACAGAATCATATTTGATTGCAACTATTTTTATTTTCTATTTATTAACTATTCAGAATAATAGTTCCTCTCGAAAAGACAAGATAATCGGTATTGTAGGTTTAATTATCCTAATAATGTATCTGTTAATAGTTGCTGCTAGAGGGCGTATATTTATACTCGGATTCGCAATTGTGATTTATCTAATTTATCAAAAAAAGTTTCAATTACTAATTGCTATCCCATTAATATTTTTGATAGCCTATCAAATTGTAGATTTAATAAATCCGAACTTCTTAAATTATTTTATGTGGAAACTTACTACGTTTATTCCTACGGATGAAGGAGCAGATTCTTCCAATGTTAGATATATTTCGTTAGTAAACATAGTGTTAGAGTCCATGAATAATCCCTATTATTTCTTTTTTGGAAAAGGTTTGGGTGGATATTTTCAGGCAGAAATAATGCCTTTTACTATGGATTTAACTAAAGGAGGAGCCTTTAATTATTCATGGATTATAGAAGGAAAATTTTACAGACCACATGGTATTATATTATACTCGTTACTTAAATTTGGTATTGTTATGTCTGCTGTTCTATTTTTTTCATTACTAAAATATTGTTACAAAGGTATTGTATATCTTAAGGCAAAGAAAAATCAAGACCCTATTGCTATTTCGATATTTATGACTTTACCCATTTTATTTATCATTATATTTAGTAGCAAACTTCAAATATTGTTTGGCATTCTTCTAGGATTTTCCTACTTTATTTATAAAAAAATCATGTTAGAATAAATTAGAATTGTATTTTATGAAAAAATCTATTTTAGTTATAGAGCCATTCTATGAAAAAGAAAATCACTTGTCTTTTAACACTAAAATATTATCTTATTTGAATAAAAAAAACAATATATATTTTTGTGGAAGCTCTAGCTATTGTTTAGGACTTAAAAATAATGGAATAGAAATAGAAGATTCCTTTTGTATTAACTATAAACATCGGAATTTGCCAGAGTTTATCCGTAGATATGTGTATATATTTTCCATAATAATATCTAACTCTAAAAAAAATGATAAAATAATATTCCTTTCATTTGATAATACACTGTTTTTTCTTTTCTTGATATTCTCAAAGATATTCCTTTTGACATATAATAAAAAAATAATCGCATTCAGCCATTACAACACCTACACGATTTATTCAAATAAAATCAAAAAGAATCTCTTTAAATTAACAACTAGGGCGTATAAAAAAATTCAATATATAGTATTAACAGAGTTTGCATATCAAATGTTAACCAACATAGTAGATGCTAAAAATGTATTATTTATTAAACACCCCATTAATAAGATATATTCGAGTACGAACAACTTGAAAAAAAATGAAAATATTATAAGATATACGATTGTTGGAAGACAGGCAAAAAATGCGATTGATACAGGATTTATATATAAATTGATATCTGTATTAGATTCACTTGTAAAAAACAGTAATCTAAAAATAGAATTAGTGATTGGAAGTAACCTTTTTCTTAATTTAGATTGTAAATATACTCTGCAAATAAGCCAGAGGAATAACCTAACAAGGTCTGAATACGAACTATTGTTTGATTCTTCAGATTTCATCATTTTTCCTTACAAAAAAGAAGATTCGTTCAGGGCGAGTGGTATATTAACGGATGCATTATCTCATAATAAGCCTTTTATTGCGCCTTGTCATGGGCATTTTAAAGAATTTGAAGGATGCGGTCTGTTTTATAATAAAGAAGAATTAGAGCAGCAGTTATACTACTCTGCACATATGACTGATACGCAATATTCAGGTTTAGTAAGTAATATTAAGAAAACAATAAACAAAATAGAGGTGAAAAATAATATTATTTTTTCTGAAATATAATGGAAATATTACATGTAATAAAAACAAAGAGAATAGAAAGCGATGGACGTCTTTTGAAGTGGGTAAATACCTTGTCTAACTATCAGATCAAGTCTGCCATATTGGCTTTAGAAGACTCAAATAGCTGTCGAAAGACAGATTCAGATATTGATATCCAATCAACATGTTTGAAGTCTCGCAAATTCTATTCCCAAAGAAAAGGATACTGGATAAAAGTCCCTGAATACTTAATTAACGTCTTCTTCAGAATTTATAAAAGTAAAGCAGATGCAATCTTATTTCATGATGTACAGCAGTATCTCAATTTGATTGTTTTTTGTATGCTAAAAAAAATAAAGGTTTTCTCACCCTTGTTAATATGGGATCTACATGAACTTCCTCACAATGGACTTTTACATAATAAAGTTACAGCTAGAATCCTTAATTTTCTGCTGGAAAACATTGATTTAGTCATTTATACGAATGAGGAACGAAGACAATACTTGAAAGAAAAGTTGAACCAGGATGAAAAAAAATTCTTCATTCTGAATAACTTTCCAGATGATACATTCATTAATAATCCATATCAACCATTGAAAGACGAATTGCTAACGTGGTTGAATGGTATGCCCTATATATTATGGATGGGTATTGCCAGCAAAAAACGTAATTTCCAAAGTTTAATTGAGGTCTACTCAAAATATACAACCAAGTTTAAAATTATAATAATGGGAGATGTTTCTCCCGAGTTTGACAAAATTGTGAACTCTTATATAAAAGAACAACTTATTTATGCAACCTTTGTAAGCCAGAATGAAGTTCAACAGTTTGTAGACAATGCTCTTTTCTCTATTGTTTTATATGCGAACGATAGTCCCAATAATTTCTACTGTGAGCCTAACAGACTCTATCAGTTGATAGTTAGAAGAATTCCGATCATATCAGGGTGTAATCCAGTCATGGCAAGAACAGTGAAGGAGTTTAATGCTGGACTCATATTAAACGATGATGGTAAATCCTCCGTAAACCTAGATATTAAGATAAACCAAATGCTAAGTGATTTTTCTCATTTTAGGCAAAATATGAAAACGACAGATGTAAGCCCATTATCGTGGGATAAGCAGTTTGCGAGCATTTATACAAGCCTATCAGATATAAATTTATAAAAAATGAATATCCTGCTGATACATCAGTACTTCCTCGAAGAGGACGATTCAGGGGGGTCTCGCTTTAATGAAATGACAAAAACATGGATTGAAGAAGGTCACGAAGTGACTGTTCTTGCCGGAATGATGCATTATGGAGGAAGTGAAAAAAGACCTGAATATAAAGGAAAATTCACTGCGAAAAAAGAACAAGGAAAGGTCACTATTTGGCGTTCTCATGTATCTGAGCTATATAATGCAAACTTCATTGGCAGAATGTGGGCATATTTTTCATTTGTTTTCTCCTCAATCTACACAGGATTATTTAAAACAAAAGACAAATTCGATGTCATCATCGTTACTTCGCCACCCCTTTTTGTTGGCATAACAGCCTATCTATTGTCTAAAGTAAAACGTGTTCCGTTTCTCTTCGAAATTAGAGACCTTTGGCCTGAATCAGCGATAGACACTGGAGTGCTTAAAAGTGGTTTTTTAATAAAACTAGCCTACTCTTTCGAAAAATTCATATACAAGAGGGCTAAAAAGATTAATGTGCTTACACCAGCTTTTAGAACAAAATTGATTGAAAATAAAAACGTCCCTAGCGAGAAAGTTGTTTTTATACCCAATGCAGCAGACTTTTCGCTATCAGAAGAATTGGAAAAGAACTTTGAACTGGAACAGTTTCGACGAGACAAAGGACTAGAAGATAAATTCGTGATTACCTACGTTGGCGCACATGGTGTTGCCAATCACTTGGAGCAAGTTTTGGATGCAGCAAAATTATTAGAAGATACTAATGTCGTATTTCAGATGATAGGTCAAGGGATGGAAAAAAAACGTCTCATTCAGTTGAAAGAGGAGATGGGCTGTACGAATGTTATTTTTAGAGATCCCGTACCTAAAGCTGAAGTATTCAAATATATCTATGCTTCGCAAATGGGAGTATCTGTTTTGAAAAATGTGGAAACATTCAAAACGATATATTCAAACAAAACATTTGATTATATGTCGTGCAAAGTGCCTATCTTGATGGCAATCGATGGAGTTTCTAGAGAATTGTTAGAAACGGCACAAGCAGGAATATTTGTTCAGCCAGAAAATCCTCAGGATATGGTAGATAAGATTAGAGAGTATATTAATAATCCTCAGCGCCTGAAGCAAGAGGGGCTTAATGGTTATAACTATGCAAAAAAACATTTTGATAGAGAAAAACTAGCAAAAGATTATTTAGAGGTAATCAGAAATATAATATAGCAATCAATGTATAAAAACTACCTCAAACGTTTCTTAGATTTCATTCTATCTCTCCTAGGTTTCGTCCTATTGAGTCCATTATTTATTTTCATTACTATCTTTTTAGCTATAGCCAATAGCGGGAAACCTTTTTTCTTTCAAGCTAGACCAGGCAAAGACGAACGAATTTTCAAAGTCATTAAATTTAAAACGATGAATGACAAGAAAGACCAATCAGGTAGTTTACTTCCCGATTCAGACAGGCTTACCGCTATTGGAAAATTTGTGAGAAGAACCTCTCTTGATGAAATACCGCAACTCTTAAATGTTATAAAAGGCGATATGTCCCTCATAGGCCCTCGTCCACTGCTTGTCGAATATCTACCTTTATATGATGCAACACAGAAAAGACGTCATGAAGTACGTCCTGGCATAACTGGATGGGCGCAAGTAAATGGAAGGAATGCTATATTTTGGAAACAGAAATTTGAATATGATGTTTGGTATGTAGATAACATATCTTTATCTTTAGATATTAAGATTTTTTGGATGACTGTCTCTAAAATATTTAAGTCAGAGGGCATATCTTCTGCCACGAGTGCTACAATGGAAAAATTTGAAGGAAATGAATAACGGTTCAGTTGGTTTATATGGTGCAGGAGGGCATGCTAAAGTTATTATTGATATTCTGAAAGAAAATAATATAACTGTAAGCTCTGTTTACGATGATGATAAGTCTTTAACGAAACTAGTAGATATTCCTGTAATACATGATAGGCTAAAAAATCCAACAATTATAAGTATTGGTAATAATACTGTTCGAAAAAAGATTGTGGATAAGCTAGGATCTTCTACTAGCTATACAAAAGCCATATCAACGAAAAGTATAATCTCCGACACTGTTAAAATAGGGGAAGGCACTGTAGTGATGCAAGGTGCTATTATTCAATCCTCAGCGTCTATTGGCAAACATACGATTGTAAATACTGGAGCCACCATAGACCACGATTGCATTATAGGCGACTTTGTTCATATAGCTCCCGGCTGTAATTTATGTGGTAATGTTCAAGTTGGCGAAGGAGCATTAATAGGAGCAGGTTCTGTTATTATACCTGGTATTAAAATTGGGAAATGGAGTGTTGTTGCGGCAGGTTCCGTTGTCTTTAAAGATATTGGAGATAATGTTTTGGCGATAGGTAATCCCTGTAGAGTGATAAAGAAAATTTAATCTCCTCCCACCAATTCCCATACCAAATATTTTCGCTATCTTCGAATTATCATTAGACTAAGAAACCTAAAGCAGAATGCTGCTGAAATGAGGTGGGTGAAATCATGGGGTTACACTTTCTGCGTAGCAAGCAGTATGCTTATTTTCAACAAGTTGCGAGAAGGATTCAAACTCCTTGTGAAATTTGATTACAAGTTTGATCATAAAACGATGAATTTGTTAAGTCGAAAAGATGGAGTAAGAAATACTTTCGAAAATTTTGAATATGATGAGTTAAATAGACTAACATACCATGATGACTCTTATTACCACTATGCTATGACGTATGATAGTAAAGGTAATATTAGTACAATAGATGATATTGGTAGCTTTACTTATGATGAATCTTCTCCATATGCTCCATCCCAATTCTTTGCGGATGAGAGCGATTATATAAAAGAAGATAATATCCAATACAACAGCCTTCATCGTCCTTCAATCATTTCTAATAAGAATGGCTCCATATCATATACATATGATGTGGAGGGTAACAAAAAACATATGATAGTAAAAGATGCTGGAGGGGGTATAAAATATGAGCGTTACTATCTAATAGGAAATTTTGAACTGGATATATATCCTACAAAACGTATAGACAGATTATATCTAAATGGAGATGCATATTCAGCGCCAGCTGTATATGAAAAGGACTCAGGAACAGGAAAAGAAAATTTGCTTTTTATATGTAGAGATTATTTAGGTAGTATAACACATCTTGTGGATGAAACAGGAAATATTGTTGAAGAAAATAGTTTTAGCCCATCAGGATGGTTGCGTAATTCAAGAACTTTAAAACCCTATATCCCATTTGAGGAGCCGACTTTACGTCTAGGGAGAGGCTTTACAGGGCATGAACATCTCACAGGATTTGGGCTTATCAATATGAATGCACGGTTGTATGATCCTATAGTTGGTCGTTTCATATCGCCCGATCCGTATGTGCAAATGCCTGACTTTAGTCAAAATTTTAATAGATATAGCTATGCACTGAATAACCCATTGAAGTATAGAGACACGAGTGGAGAGGCTTGGCAATTTCTAATTGGTGCTCTAGTCGGTGGCACTGTAAATTGGGCTTTTAATGGATTCAAATTCAATGCAGAAGGATTAGGTTATTTTGGTGCAGGAGTGGGAGGAGGTCTACTTCTTGCTACAGGAAATCCTGCCGGAATATTTGCAGGTGGAGCTTTCACTTCTGGAGCAAATTCAGCAATCCATCAATATGCAACTAATAAATCCATTCAATGGGATCAAGTAGGCATATCTGCGATAGTTGGAGGAGCTGCAGCATATGGAGGTAGCTGGCTTGGTGGGAAGATAGCACCGTATGCTGAAAGAATGTTCCAAAATGTTGGGTATGATGCATTAAGAAAGGGGTTGATTCATGGAACTACAGGAGCAGGATCAGGAGTTGTTGTTGGAGGTGGTATGGGCTATGCCACTACAGGAGACCTCGATGGAGCTATAGAAGGAACGTGGAAAGGTGGAATGTATGGATTTGGTATTGGTTTTTCATATGGATTTGGGAGAGGAATGTATGATAATTGGCAATTGAATAGCGCTTTAAAGCTACAAAAACCGACGACTTATAATATGCAATTGGACCCTGATGGAGATAATGTTACTTTATATAGAGGTACAACTGGTTCCGAAGGAGATAAGGGAGCATTATTTATGACAGATGATCTTGGAATGGCTAAAACATACGTGAAAAATGGAGGACAGGTGATTAAAGTAGTGATACCAAGATCTACTTTAAATCAGATGTATCACTTTAATGATCTTACATACCCCACAGGCTTACATACATTAGGAGGTAATAATATAGTTCAAGAATATATGTTTTCTCCTCAACAAAAGGCAATGATTCTTAAACACAGCAAACCATATATACCATAAAATGAATATTAAAGAAAAAATATCAAATGACTTGAGAGTGACATTGGATAGTTTATTTTATATAGTAAAAAAATTAACAATAAATGAGGTGTCAAGTAATTTACGTTTTATTATTGATAAAATAACAGAAGAAAATCCGACAGGAAATTTAAATGAGAATAAAAAAATAAATTTATTTAGAAAATCAATGTGCAGTTTCGAAGAATTAGCTGAGATTATATATTTATCTTATAATGATATTTCATGGGTTGATCTTACAGTATTGCACTCAAAGAATAAAAAAACCATACTTTTAGCAACTCTTGTAATGGTGAATAAAACGGATAATTATATTAATTATCATTGTTACATAAAACACCCAATGGAAATTGAAGAAGGTATAAAGTTCGATTTAAATAAATGATATAAAAGATTGTGGCATTAATAAATCAGGCACTGTCCTAGATTTTGCAATTAATATAAATTCCCAAAGATTTTCTAAGGTCATAGAATTAAACACACCATCAACAGGAATAAGTTCTCCCATTAACAGAGAACTAAATTATCCAGGGATGTTTGTCGGAAAAGGTAAAACTTTAGGAGGAGCTAGAGAATTTACAATACCCAATCAACCCATACCATCAAATTCAAAGATTTATATAGTAAAAAAATGATTAACAAACAAGAAATAAAAATTCAAGGGAAGTGGATTCTGGTGAATAATCACTTAGAGGAAGACGAAGTTTCAAGAAGAATCAACGATCTCATTTCAGGTTATTTAACAAAAATAACAATTGATAATAGTGGCTGGTATATTCTTTACCAAGATGAGAGTGATGGACGATACTGGGAGTTATCATATGAACAAGGAGAATTACAAGGGGGAGGGCCTCCTACATTAACATGTATATCTCTGGGAGACATTAAGAAAAGATATTCTACAATTTAAAAAAGGGACTATCTCATAAACTGTGTAAGTTATTGACTTGGGTTAGGTTTAATTTTTAGATTCTAACCCTTTTTTAATTCTACATCCCCATAGCTTTCCCTCTACCCCTCTTAACAGCCTTCACTTCCTCTTTCACAACTTTTTTATTAACAGTAACATTTTGGACTTGAGTCTGATTTACTAAAATGTTTTCCGCCATCTTACTCTCCGATTTCAAAACACCTCGATGTACTTCCAGTTCTGCAGCCACTCGCTGCTCCATACTACCATTCTTCATCGTGTTTTTATACTCAAAGGTATCCTCTAGACTTCGATTGTAACCAAAAAGCTTATCAAATGAGATCTCAGCATTCTGGAAAAAGCTCGTTCGGTCAAAACCGCCCTTTACAACACCTTTCTTAGTGTCTCGGTGATTGGTTTGAGGACTTAATTTGATTCTGTTAGATAAGTCTTTCCGACTAACAATAATATGAGCGTGCATTTGTTCATCAGTCTTATCTCCTCGAGCATGATGTATTTTAGCAAAATAAAGCAGGTCTTTGGCTTCTAAATTCTTTCCAAAACCAGCTGCATAGTGTTTCATTATTTCTTTATTAATGTACTCTTTGAACTTTTCCGATTGCTCTGCTGGAGTAGATCCCATTGCCAATACTTCATCTTGACTGGGACTAATGGTCAACACAAAGAACTTAGCATCAGTCTTGCTTAGTTTAGCCTTATTCTGGTCTAATAACTCAACGACTTCACTAGGTGCTACATATTCTTTATTGTATGAGAAAAATGGTTCTACCTTTTGGTCTTTCTTCAATTGTTCTTTATCCTCATGCCGTAAATAGCTAACAACTCCATAGCTAGAACTTGCATTGGCATAATTTCCTCCGCCACCTCCTTGAACTTTGATGTGCATTATTTCAAAAGACTAGATACTTTATCCAATAAACCTTCTTTCCCCTTTTTATCCAAGTATTGAGCAATAGCAACTAGAGATTGCTCTACCTTTTGCTGATAGTTATTCTGTAGCTTAATATGGTTCTCCAGTATTCGGGCAAGACTAGCATTGTAATCTTTGCTAGCTGTTATAACTTGGTTACCGACATTTTTGATGTATTCACCTAATGCTTGGGTTTGTTTATTAGTCAATTCTTTACTTGTCAAACTATCCAATAACAACTTAAATTCATTGAGCCGCACTCTCATACTTTCGTCAGCTTTAGCAATGCCTAAGAGAGAAGGTTCAAGTATATTTTTCTCTTGGGTCTTCAAAAAAGCAACAACCTGATCTTGGCGTTTTCGGATTCTGTCCATCTCCTTTACTGGGGTTTCATCTTGGGTGGGATTGATGCCATACTTCTCAAAATAGTTGAGTGCTTGGTCTATAAAATCTTTTTTGGAGATGTTATTCGTAACTGCCAAACGCTCTAGTTTTTTACTGGTCGATTGATTGATCGTTACGGTTGTTTGTTTACTATTCATTGTGAAAACAATTGCTTTATATACTATTAATCATTTGATTACAAATATATTAATTATATAACAATTGTATATACAATTGCCTAATAGATTTGTATATTATTTTAAACGGCTGTATTACAGCCGTTAGCCTCGCAGAGCAAGAGAAAAAACTGGGCTTTGCCCCGTTTCCTCTTGCTTTTTCTTTCTTCACTGCGTTACGACGAAAAACCGAAAACATGCAAGGTTTGAATTTTTCTAAAGTAAATGCAGTAAAAGAAAGAAAACTGTTATGGTTTACCCGAGATCGTTGGACGTTGGCTCTGGAATTTTTAAAGAAGAAAAACTTACTCAATGTATTTTGCACAAGTATGATTGTTACCAATGTAACGAATATAAAAGATATCATCCTCGAGGTTATAAAATACATACCATTGCGTATTGTCATTCTTTTTAAAAACTGAATACGACATTTCTTTCCCGTAACGGGAAAAATAAGTTGGAGCCATCTTTCGAACTCTATGGGGTAAAGTTTCTAGGATATCTACTATGATAGTTTCAATATAATCAATTGCATCTTCTTCAAATCCAAAGTATTCTTTTTCATATAAAATTTCTGTTATTTCCTTTAAATAGATGCTAACTTCAGGGGCAAATATGATCTTCATTTTTGACGATTAAAGATTTCTTTTACATCTTTTCTTACAAGATTCATTAGTTCTTCTCCATTGATCCCTCGTTTTAAATCCTCATCACTTATTACCCTATCATGAACAACTAAATGAATTAGTTTGTCACCTCGTTTCACCACTACTTTTTGAGTTTCGGCGAGTTCCAGGTATTTTTTCTGTTGATTTCTTAAATCAGTTGGACTTATAATTATCATAATTGTAAAATATTAAAATTCTCTTGTCTGCAATGTACGAATATTCGTACACGTTCTACGCCTTAGAGAAGTTAAAAAACTTCATTTGTTTATCAATTTGTATCCAGGTTCTTTGAAAGAACCATCGCCATTGAGGTACATATAAATTGTCGTAGTGGTCATATTTAATTTTTGGGCGATTTCTTGCACAGTTGCATTGCGGTCTTCTAAGGCTTTTTTAGCCATTATCAAGGTTGCTCTGTTCATCTTCCTTGGTCTACCCCCTTTGCGTCCTCTAGCCCTAGCGGCTGCAAGTCCTGCCTGTGTCCTTTCTCGGATAAGCTCTCTTTCGAATTCGGCCAAAGCTGCAAATATGCTAAATACTAGTCGTCCATTAGCCGTAGAAGTATCAATTTGAGCACCCGCACCTGTTAAAACTTTAAGACCAATATTTTTCCCATTTAATTCGTCTACAAGATTTATTAAGTGTTTCAGATCTCGTCCTAGTCGGTCTAACTTCCAAATCACTAAAGTATTCCCAGGTTGCAAAGCTTTTAAGCAAGCTTCTAATCCTGGGCGATGATCTTTTCTTCCTGAAGCTAGATCCTGGTAGATTCTTTCTTTTTCCACACCTTCTGCAAGTAAAGCATCTTCTTGTAAATTTAAATTCTGATTTCCATCACTTTTAGAAACACGCATATATCCTATTTTCATGAGCTCAATATTTAGTAAGAAAAGATAAAACAGCAAATATAACCTTATACAGATTTATTGGTTGAGTTTTCTTACATTTCTTTTGCTTCAAAATATAAGTAACTTGACTTGTCAGATAAACGGCCGTTAAAATGACGGAACAAAATCCTAGGCAATGTCTTCGTGATGGCTAAAAAAACCTATTAATTAATGATGTTTTTCGTCATTAATATTTTAGGAAAATAGAATATACAGAAACGAAAAACGCCTTATTAGTTTGGGAAGAAAAAGAAAAGTATTGTGTTTTATTGGGTGTCATTGCTATTTATGTATTTATGATTAGTTTATGATAATGGTGTACAAGTTTACACATCTAAAAGTGTTAAAATGCAGAAAGAAGTGCCTGAGACCTCGAAAAGTACTGTGTACAAGTTTACACATCTAATTGGCATTGTGTACAAGTTTACACATCTAATTGACCCATTGTGTACAAGTTTACACATCTAATTGACCCATCGTGTACAAGTTTACACATCTAATTGACCCATTGTGTACAAGTTTACACATCTAATTGACCCATTGTGTACAAGTTTACACATC
>CALKIV010000107.1 GCA_937995835.1 uncultured Dysgonomonas sp.
ACTATACTTCTGTTATCGTTTTTTAGAACTTGCCTACAAAAGTAGTAAATATCTAATTAAGAAAGAATTTAATCTGTTTTATTTAAATTAAGCTCCACACCATTTTTTCCATTTTTATTCTCACTTTGTTTTTGCTGTAACGTCTTGATTAGATCATAAATTAAATAGATTATCAGAACGAAATATAGAAAAGTAACTTGATTCCAAGAAACAACTTGAAAATAAGAAAAATAACGCATAGGATAATCATGTGACAAAGCGAATCGATAAATTCCAAAGCTATAAGCATATAGAGATATAAATACTGTACTTATCATCACTAGTATTTTTTTATAGTTGAGAAAAATATAAATTACTGAAAAAACATCACCTAGATATAGATATCGAGCCAAAATTCCAGGTAAAATGAATGGGAGTACGACTACTGACAAAAGAATCAATTTCAACCAAACTTCCAAATCAAATAAATATTTATCTTTTCTCAATTCATACCCAACAGCAAGCACTAATATTGAAGCCATTAATACTCCATACAGCTTATTCGTTGTGGTGAATAATGAATGAATCCATATATACATATTAGGAAAGAATGTCACTAAGCTTTTATAAGTATCTGCTTGAACCAAATATATAGTTAACAGATCCATCAAATCTCTTCCAACTATCCATACTGGAATTATTGTAATAAAATATACAACAGGAAGCAATAAAAAATAGTACCATTTGATATGACCACGTAACATATAAACGAAATAGAATGGAAGAATAAATCCAGCCTGTAGTTTTACGGACAAAGCTAGTCCAAGTAAAATGACAGATAAGATTTTTTTATCCCTAAAAAGATAGTAGATACTAGCCACTACAAAGCTTGCATAAATAGAATCACACTGCCCTAAAAAAGATGAATTTAATAAGACTGTAGGCAATAATAGAACAACAATAAAAGACAGCAATCGCTTCCCTTCATCTTTAGAATACAAGAATACTATTTGACTAACATAATACGCCAGAATAAAATCGAACACAACAGATATTATTTTTACAGCATACAAGTTAGAGATGTCGAAGTTTGCCATAAATGTCAATAAGTACATGTAAAGGGGAGTGTAATTATAGAATGCCTCTTTTAAAGAAAATATCCCTCCATTATCTCTTATTATATCCATCCACGGAGACAAGCACATTCTATAGTCAATCCCCTTATAATCAAATAGAATAAATCTTATCACCAAAGATATTACAACACCTAACACTAGGATGATATATCTATATTTGGCATTCATTAAAACTTTTTTCATCGTAAACTTTTTTCAACAATTTATTTTTCACCAACAGTATTGTCTTGCCATGCTGCATTCCACACAAGAATATAAGCTCACTGACTTTAGATTATTGACCTCAAAGGTATTATTTTTTCAACAAATTTAACAAAAAGCAAATGCCGACCGATAGAAAAATTTAATTTATCCAAAAACTTATTTATATTCGTACTTTTGAAGCTCTCCTCGAAAAAAGAACTTCTATGCCTCTAATTTACTGAAAATAAATGCTGATATTATTATTTTCTATCCTACTCATCACATTCGTCCTAACCACATGGGGAGATATGAGTCTCAGGCTTGTCTCGCACCTAGGAAAATTAAAAGGTGAATCGTACAACTTTCTAGACAGATATCTGATAGGCATCGCATCCATATTGGTACCATTGCAACTTTGGTCGTTATTCATGCCCTCTGGTGCCGTTTTTTTAGCACTCAGCATGAGTATATCAGTCACTTATTGCTTTACCCAACGCAAAAGGATAGGAGAATTTATTCTACGAACCATACAAGGAGTCAAAACCTTATCGCTTTGGTGGAAAATATTGATCCCCCTCTGCATGCTGCTATTCATTGCCAGCAGCGCATGGATAGACTACTCTTACGATCCCGAATTTTATCATTATCAATCTGTTTTGTGGGCCGAACATTTTGCAGCCATCCCTGGATTGGCAAATCTAGAAGATCGCTTCGGTTTCAATTCCAACTACATACTACTCAGTGCCATCTTCTCGTTCAACCACCATCTGTTGGAACAGCCCATTTGGGCACTCAATCTTTCATTATTTTTCCTACTATATATCTGGATCGTAGTAAAAACAATTCAGAGCAGATTCGACATAAAATACATTGTCCTGCTTGCCACATTTTTCATGTATATCTTTTTAATCTGGAGACCTACGGCGAGCACCTCCACCGATTTGATTAATGATCTGACAACAATCTATTTACTATCTTCTATTCTACTAAATCCTGAGGGCAGTAAAAAGAAGCCTATTCTCTTTTTTGTGCTACCAGCTTTCTTGCTCACCTTCAAACTCTCGGCAGCACCTTTTGTGCTCTTTTGTTTTTGGTCATTATGGCAATACTACAACCCAACCATCAACAAAGCAGCTTTAGCAACACTCTTCACCTGGGGGCTACTTCTTGTTGGTTTGTGGCTAGTACGTAATGTAATCATCTCGGGATATCTGGTATATCCAGTCTATCAAATAGACCTTTTCTCATTCGACTGGAAAGTACCCCAAGAGATAGCCATCATGCAAAACAAATACATAGAACTGATGCCTTGGAGAATATGGGATTTAAATAAACGACGACTTGAAGAACTAAGATTTGTTACAGATATAGGAAACCTAAAATTCTACCTATCTATCATACTATTTATCATATCTTTGATATCATTCATTATCTTTTTTAGCAAAAGAGTTAAAAAAAAGGACAAACATCAGCCTCTAGAGAGCATACTTATTGTTTGCTCCATCCTCATTCTTCTTTTGGCAGCCTCCAAAGGGTTCGATATTCGGTTCATCATGGGCTCTACCCTTGTTATGTTTATGTATTTTTGTTTGTCACTTTTCAAGAACAAGAAAAAGTACAAAACCTTAGGAGCATTGTTCCTCTCTTCCTTTTTGATAATAAATATTGGACTTGCTTCTCGTACTATATATTATTGCCAAAAAATAGTATCAAATGGCAAAATAAAAACATCTTATGTACGTCCTGCCCTATCTGCTCTAATAAAACCCTATCCGTATCACGAGTTCAGACGAGCCATCAAAGGACAAAATCTACAGGAAAGTATTTACTCTTCCGACTTTGAGAACCAAACCATATACACCACCAATGAAGTATACAGCTATTACAAATTTCCAACGTTTATAACCTTCGACGAGTCACCCACTCGTTTCTCTAATTATGAATGCGTACGCATGCGTGGCAACTCATTCAAGGAAGGATTTATAACAGATTTGGAGTGCTATAACAAATCAGCAGAGAAAAAATATGGTGACCATTATAGAGGATATTGGCTAAAAAAATAAAAAGTTTAGAAATCAGTAAATCGAACCAACCTCTTGAACTCTATCTTTTTGATCGGAGAAAACCAATAATAGTTCATTACTTTCTTTGTAAATTAATATATAAATCGTAATTTTGCGAG
>CALKIV010000108.1 GCA_937995835.1 uncultured Dysgonomonas sp.
TCATTAGTGTAAAACTAATGAGCTTTTTTTGTGTTTGAATATAGGAATATAGAGAGCAAAGGCAATACAGTCTTGGAGACTGTTACAGAGTGAAAACATTCTTTAACATGAAAGAATTGAAGTGTTTTAAGTTTTGATAACACTGATGATTTATTTGAAGATTAATATATATTCATTTAAAATTGTATCTTTGTCTCTGATATAAAAACTGCACAAGATTCATTCCTTATTAGATTTTCTTATGATGAATAGTGATGTGCATTAATGATGAATTGAATTCATAAATAAGACTTAAATGGTTGTATTATCTTCTTTCCAAAAAATAGGGGAATATGCTTTATTATTGCGAAAGGTATTTAGGAAGCCTCGCAAACTTAATGTTTTTTTTAGACAATTTTTTGAAGAGATGCACAAGCTGGGCATTGACTCAATATGGATTGTTATAATTATTTCCTTTTTTATTGGTGCTGTTATTGTTGTTCAGATAAAACTGAATATTGACTCTCCTATTATGCCTCGTTTTACAGTGGGATATGTGTCTAGAGAGATCATTATTCTCGAATTCTCCTCTACTATTATGGCTTTAATATTAGCAGGTAAGGTGGGCTCGAATATCTCCTCTGAAATAGGAACAATGAGGGTGACAGAGCAAATAGATGCTCTGGAAATCATGGGGGTTAATTCAGCGAACCATTTAATTTTGCCTAAAATAACTTCGTTGATGGCTTTTGTACCAGTACTGGTTGTTTTTAGTATGTTTTTTGGAATTATTGGTGGTTATGCAGTCTGTACTATAGGAGGAATCATGCCTGCCGATACATATGAGTTTGGTATACAGTCTTTTTTCAAGCCTTATTATGTTTGGTGTGCTATCCTTAAAACTGTTGTCTTCGGCTTTATTATATCTTCAATTGCATCTTATTATGGCTATTATGCCAAAGGTGGTTCTTTGGATGTAGGGAAGGCAAGTACAAATGCCGTAGTGATGAGTAGTGTACTTATCCTGATAGCAGACTTATTGGTAACTCAACTTTTGATGGGATGATAGAAATAAAAGATCTGAAAAAGACCTTTGGAGAACGAATGGTTCTAAAAGGAATAAATATATTATTTGAAGCAGGTAAGACAAATCTTATCATTGGTCAAAGTGGATCAGGTAAGACTGTATTACTCAAAAATATAGTAGGGCTGATGCGTCCTACTTCAGGTGAAATTTTGTATAATGGTCGAGATTTGACCAAAATGAGAGCTAAGGAAGTAAATGCACTAAGGCAAGAGATGGGAATGATTTTCCAAGGTTCTGCTTTGTTTGACTCTATGACTGTTTTTGAAAATGTACATTTTCCTCTAGAAATGTTTTCTACAATGTCCAAGAAAGAAAGAGAGAAGCGAGTAGAGTTTTGCCTTGATAGGGTGAATTTAAGTCATGCACCTCACTTATACCCATCGGAAATTAGTGGGGGGATGATGAAACGTGCAGCTATTGCTCGTGCCATTGCCCTCAACCCAAAATACTTGTTTTGTGATGAGCCTAACTCTGGACTTGATCCTCAAACTTCGCTTGTGATAGATGATTTGATACATGATATTACTACAGAGTTCAAAATGACGACTGTCATCAATACTCATGATATGAATTCAGTGATGAATATCGGTGATAAGATCAACTTTATTAAGGAGGGGGAGCTTGAATGGGAAGGGACTAGTGCTGATGTAATGAATTCTTCGAATAAGGATTTCAATGACTTCGTTTTTGCTTCGGATTTATTTAAAAAAGTAAAATCGGCCGAGAACCAAGGAGTTAACTTAGATTAGTATGAAAATTATTTCTTATAATGTAAACGGAATTAGAGCAGCTGTGAGTAAAGGCCTTTATGATTGGCTTGAAGTTGAATCTCCTGATATTTTATGTTTACAAGAGACAAAAGCTCAGGAAGAACAAATTGATCTGATTACGATGCAAAGTATGGGATATCAGTCGTATATTCATTCTGCGGAAAAGAAGGGCTACAGTGGGGTAGCTTTGTTTTCTAAGCAGCCAGCTGACAATATAGAGATTGGTATGGGAGTGCCGCTTTATGATCAAGAAGGACGAGTTTTACGTGCTGATTTCGGTGACCTTACAGTAGTTTCAGTCTACATTCCTTCCGGAACGACCGGAGATATTCGTCAAGATTTTAAAATGGATTTTTTAGTTCATTTTGAGGCCTATGTTAGACGTTTGCGAGAAGAACGAAAAAATGTTGTTATTTCTGGAGATTATAATATTTGTCATAAACCAATTGATATCAATAATCCTCAAAAGCATACAAAGTCTTCTGGTTTCTTGCCAGATGAAAGAGCATGGTTTGATGATTTTGTAGCTAGTGGAATGATAGATTCATTCAGAGTGTTTGATCAAAGACCTGATCAATACTCATGGTGGAGTTATAGAGCTGGTGCTAAACCTAAGAATCTAGGCTGGAGAATTGACTACCACATGGTTTCGGCTCCGTTGAAGGATAAACTTTTGGGTGCATCTATTCTTCCTGAATTAAAATTCTCAGACCATTGTCCAATAATTGTTGAATTAGATTTCTGATCGTATTTAATATTGGGGTGTAATAGTCCAACCTATTTTATCTTTTAATTGCTTGATATATTTTAAAAGAAAATATAGAGGGATGAGCCCAAATACGCCAAATGAACAATCTATTAATTGCCAATAGAAAGGAATTCCTCGAATAGAACCACAAATAAAGGCAAGAGGTATAACTAAAACACATGCTATCATCGCCCAGTAAACAATCCAAATGTTGCGTATGGGTCTATAATATACTCCTACAAAAACGATAGCAATAATGATGTGAGCAAAGGCTAACCAATCGGTTCCATATGCTAAAAATGGATAGGCTTCTGCTGTGCTATTTACTCCCTCATACACAAATAGTAGCCATGTAGCTAGTGTCCCATCTGGCTGTATAAGGTTTGGATTTTTGTTGATGAAATCATGTAAAAGTTCTAATTCAATAGTTAATGGAAAGGCAGTGATGCCTGATACAATAAGGGCTCCGATAAAAAATATTACTATAAGTTTTATCCTTTTCAAAAGCTGTTCTGCTGTTAGATCTTTTCCCATATTTCAAAATTATTTGATAAAGACTTAAGTTTAAAGTTAAGGATAAAACTCAGCATTATTTTAATAATAGAAGGATAATTATAAATTCCGGTTGTTATAGATTAAATAAATAACTAATAGCCGTTGATAAATGGTTATCTTTGTATTTAAATTATTATTTTTGTGTAGTCTGGAATTAAAAATTCAATAAATAAACGAAGAATGTCAAATATATTAAAGATAAAAGATCTACATGCTAATGTAGAAGGGAAAGAAATCCTAAAAGGATTGGATTTGGAGATCAACAAAGGCGAAATACATGCCATAATGGGACCTAATGGTGCTGGAAAAAGTACTTTAGCTTCTGTACTTGTAGGACATCCAAACTTTGAGGTAACTCAAGGATCGGTGCTCTTCGAGGGTGAGGATGTATTAGAACTTGATCCTGAAGAAAGAGCTGCTTTAGGTTTGTTTCTAAGTTTTCAGTATCCTGTTGAAATACCAGGAGTTAGTATGACAAACTTTATGCGTGCAGCGTTAAACTCTATCCGTAAATCTAGAGGACAAGATCCAATGGGCGCATCTGAATTTTTGAAGTTGATGGCTGAAAAAAGAGAGATGGTCGGTTTGGCTAAAGATTTGGCAGGACGCTCTGTGAACGAAGGCTTTTCAGGTGGAGAAAAGAAAAGAAACGAAATATTTCAGATGGCAATGCTTGATCCAAAATTAGCTATTTTGGATGAGACTGATTCTGGGCTAGATATTGATGCCCTACGCATCGTAGCTGAGGGTGTTAACAAGCTTCATACAAAAGATAATGCAACTATCGTTATTACTCACTATCAACGTCTGTTAGAGTATATTAAACCTGATTATGTGCATGTATTATACAATGGTAGAATCGTGAAAAGTGCAGGCGCAGAATTAGCTTTAGAGCTTGAAGAAAAAGGATACGATTGGATAATTAAAGATTTTGAATGATGCTAGAAAAACAATATATAGACATATTCAATAGCTATCGAAAAGCCATAGACTCTAACTCAGCTCCAGTATTGAATGCTGTGCGAGATAAGGCTTTAGCAGCTTTTGAAAAACAAGGTTTTCCTGCTTCAAATCACGAAGATTATAAATATATCAATATTCCAGAGGCATTTACTCCGGATTATGGATTGAACTTAAATAGAGTTCCTGTAAAAGGAAATCCTTATTTCGCTTTTGGCTGTCAAACGCCAAATTTATCAACTAACCTGTATTATAATCTGAATGACTTGGCTCATAAGGAATTCCTTCCGGAAATAGAATATCCGAAGGGTGTTTTTGTTGGTAGCCTTAAAGATTTTGCTCTTAGCCATGCAGCTATTTGTGAAAAATATTATGGGCAGGTAGCAAAGGTCGAAGGTGAAGGAATTATAGCATTCAACACGATGTTTGCACAAGATGGATTTGTTATCTATGTGCCTAAGAATACCGTGGTGGAAAAGCCTATTCAATTGATAAATATACTAAAAAGTGATCTTAACTATTTGGTAAATAGAAGAGTATTGGTTATAGCTGAAGAGAATTCACAAGTGAAGCTATTGGCTTGCGACCATACAGTAGACGATCAAAACTTCTTGGTAACTCAGGTGAATGAGGTTTTTGCTGGAGAAAATGCGATGGTAGATTATTATAATTTGGAAGAAAATTCTGAAAAAGTGATCTGCTTAACATCAACTCACATCCATCAGGCAAAATCATCCAACGTGTTATTTAACAATATAACATTAACTTGTGGAAAGACTAGAAATAATTACTATGTCGATCTACTTGGAGAGCATGCCGAGGCATATGTATGTGGAATGGTGATCAGTGAAAATAAGCAATATGTAGACAATTTTGTGTTCATGGATCATTTAGTTCCTAATTGTACAAGTACACAATTGTTCAAATATGTGCTTCAAGATGAATCTATCGGATCTTTCTGTGGTCGTATACGTGTAGAGAAAGATGCACAAAAAACATTGGCATATCAGTCAAACAATAACTTGTGCTCATCGCCTAAAGCTAAGATGTATTCTAAACCACAATTAGAAATTTATGCTGATGATGTGAAGTGTTCTCATGGTTTGACTACTGGACAACTGGATGAAGAAGCTTTGCTATATTTACGTTCGCGTGGTATACCAGAAACAGAGGCTAGATTGATCTTGATGCAAGCCTTTACAGCGCAGGTTTTAGATCATGTTCGCTTAGATGCCTTGAAAGAAAAATTGACAGAGCTTGTTGCACGTCGTTTTAGAGGAGAAAAAGCAAGATGTGGAAATTGTGCCGTGTGCAAATAAGAAATAGAAAATAAACATAAGCAGTATGAAGCTACTCTAAAAGTTCTTTTACTTTAAGTAGCTTCTTTGCCATTTATAATAATTGAGATATGAACATTGATGAGATTAGAAAAGATTTTCCAATTCTTTCTACCAAGATCTATAATAAGCCCCTTGTTTATCTTGACAATGGAGCAACAACACAGAAGCCTCAATGTGTGATAGACGCTATCTGCACTGCATATTCTACAATAAATGCAAATGTGCATAGAGGAGTGCATTATTTAAGTCAAGAAGCTACAAATCAAGCTGAAGAGGCAAGACGAATTGTAGCTGATTTCATTAATGCGAAGAGTGTTCGTGAGGTTGTTTTTACCAAAGGAACAACGGAGTCTATGAATTTAGTGGCTCATAGCTTTTGCAAGCGATATTGTAAGCCTGGCGATGAAATTATCATCTCTGCAATGGAACATCATGCGAATATTGTGCCATGGCAATTACAAGAAGAAATATGTGGGGTGAAATTAAGAGTAGTGCCTATCTCTGCTGAAGGAGAATTACAACTTGATGAGTTGAAAAAGATGATTTCACCTAAAACGAAACTAATCTCGATCACTCATACTTCTAATGTATTAGGGACAGTTAATCCTATAGAAGAGATTATTGAGATTGCTCATCAAGCAAATATTCCCGTTTTACTAGATGCAGCACAAGCTGTGCAACACACAGTGATAGATGTGCAAAAATTAGATTGTGATTTTTTAGTCTTTTCTGCACACAAAATGTATGGACCAACGGGTGTAGGAGTGCTCTATGGAAAAGAAGATTTATTAAACGAAATGCCTCCATACCAAGGTGGGGGAGAGATGATTGAACGTGTTTCTTTTGAGGGTACGACATTCAATGAATTGCCTTTCAAGTTTGAAGCCGGAACACCAAATTATATTGATGTAATTGCTTTTGGCAAAGCAATTGAGTATATTCAATCTATTGGATTGGAAAAAATAGAAGAGTATGAAACTGAATTGCTGAATTACTGTACTGAAAAATTGACAGCCATAGAAGGTCTGAAAATTTATGGGACTGCCAAAAAGAAATGTTCTGTAATTTCTTTTTTAGTAGAAGGGATTCATCACTATGATATGGGGATGATGCTCGATAAAATGGGAATTGCTGTCCGTACAGGCCATCATTGTGCTGAGCCATTGATGCATGTCATGGGGATTGAGGGTACTGTACGTGCTTCTTTTGCTTTCTATAACACCAAAGATGAAGTTGATCAACTGGTGCAGGGAATTAAAAAAGCAATCTCACTATTTAAGTAATATTGAATCTTTTTTAGATATAATACTTGCATTTAAGAAACTTTATTTTTAAATGAAAAAAGGATTGTTTAAATTTGCACGGATAAAAATAATAGAATGAAAATAAAGTTTCTGATTATCGCTCTTCTAACACTGCTTTTAGCTGCCTGTGGAGAGTATAACAAAGTGCTGAAAAGTACAGATCCCGAGTTAAAATATACTTATGCAAAAAAGTATTTTGATGAAAAAAAATATGGTCGTACAACAACGTTGTTAGAAGAAATTCAGACTTCATTTGCTGGTAGAGCAAAAGAGCAAGAAATTCTTTTCTTGTTGGCTCAAGCTTATTTTTATGATAAAGATTATATCTCAGCATCATCAAGATATACAAGATACTTCAACAAGTTTCCTAAAGGAGACTATGCCGAAGCTGCAAAATTTAACGCTGCTTATGGCATGTTTCTTGACTCAGCAGATATTCGATTAGATCAAAGTAGCACTGTTAGATCACTTGAAGGGTTTCAAAGCTTTCTAGAATATTATCCTCAAAGCGATAAAGCAAAGGAGGCAGAAGGCCTAATGCTAGAAATGCAATCTCGACTGGCACAGAAAGAGTTAAATTCGGCAAGACTTTATTACAATTTAGGCTACTTTATGGGTAATAACTACGAATCTTGTGTAGTTACTGCTAAAGAAGCATTGAAAAATTATAACTTTCCTCCTTTTGGAGAAGAGTTTCAGATATTGATTGTTCGTTCTAAATTTGATGAAGCAGAACTCAGTTACGACGAAAAGAAACCTGTGAGATATAGAAATGTGATGGACGAACATTTCAACTACATGAATATGTATCCAGAAGGTAAATATGTGCGAGAAAGCACAAAATATTACAAGAAGGCATTGAAAGCTTTAGGACAAAGCGAAGATGAACTGGAAGAAGAAGTGCAAGAATTGAACAATTAAAAAGGACAGAGAATAAACTACTAAATTATATATTATACAGAAATGGAATATAGAAAATCAAATGCAGATACAACTACTGTAACTAGAGATATGATTTCTCTTTGTGCTGATACAGGTAATGTATATGAAACAGTGCGCATCATTTCGAAGCGAGCAAATCAAATCTCGGTGGAAATGAAAACAGATTTGGATCAAAAGTTACAGGAATTTGCATCATATACAGATAACTTGGAAGAAGTTTTCGAAAATAGAGAGCAAATTGAGATTTCTCGCTACTACGAAAGATTGCCCAAAGCATCTCTTATTGCAGCTCAAGAATACGAAGAAGGAAAACTGTATTTTAGAAATCCTGCAAAGGAAAAAGATAAGTTTGACGAAGAATGATCCAAAGAATTCAATCAATATATTTGTTGTTAGCAGCCATTTTAATGGCTGTTACTGCTTTTAGCCCTATCTTAGTATTGACAGAGGGATTGACTCTATATTCTTGTGGTATTTCAAGCCTAGAGAGTGAGATAGTGAAGCCTACATGGGGAATTGTGTCAATGGCTCTGCTTAGTGCTATTCTGGCTTTTGCTACTATCTTTTTTTACAAGAATAGAAAAAAGCAAATGAAAATGGTTTCGATCACTGTGGGTGTAGTGCTATTTTATTTTGTAACAGCTGCTGTATACTTGGTTTCATACTTTGAAAATGTTATTCAAAAGATACAGATGGTTGATTATGGGTTGTTTTTACCAATATTAGCATTAGTCTTTTTATTCTTAGCGAAGAGAGGAATAAATAAAGATGAGAAGTTGGTACGCTCTACAGAACGGATACGATAAAAAAAGAGATTAAAAAATTCTATATTTGAAGCCAGATGAGTTAATTTCGTCTGGCTTTATTCATTATATTTGTTCACAATGGAAAGAAGATTAGATATAAAAGATTTTAGATTCAAAGACACCTCTTTTGCCAGTTTAATGACAAAGAGGATCTATAATGTTTTGCTGATTGCAACACGATATGATGCATTCATCTTGGAAGAAGATGGACGAATAGACGAGCAAATATTCAATGAATATACTTCTCTGAATCTTCGCTATCCGCCCCGGTTCACGTTGGTGACTACTGACAAGGATGCATTGAAGGAACTGGAAGAAAATCACTATGATTTGATTATTCAGATGCCTAATATGGACAATCCGAAGATGTTTGCTTTAGCAAACAGAATCAAAGAGAAGTATGTTGATATTCCATTTGTGGTATTGAGTCCTTTTTCCAGAGAGGTGACTAAACGATTTATGACAGAAGATTTATCTTCTATTGATTTTATTTTTAGTTGGCTAGGAAACTCAGAACTTTTACTTGCTATCATCAAACTGATTGAAGATGCAATGAATGTGGAACATGACGTGGAGAGTGTAGGCGTTCAGGTTATTTTGTTGGTAGAAGACTCTATTAGATTCTATTCATCTGCATTGGCTACTTTGTTCAGAATCGTATTGAAGGAGTCTAAAGAGTTTTCTAAAGAGGCATTGAACGAGCATGAACAAATGCTTCGTATGCGTGGACGTCCTAAAATTATGTTAGCTAGAACCTATGAAGAAGCTGTAGAGATTTATTCTAAGTATAAAAATAATATGCTTGGTGTAATCACCGATATGAGTTACATGAAAGGTGGGGTAAAAGAAAAGTTAGCAGGTTATGAACTAGGCAAATGGATAAAGTCAGAAGACCGATTTGCTCCAGTTATTTTCACATCCTCGGAAGTGAGTAATAGCAAATATGCAGAAGCATTAAACTGTGTGTTTATAGATAAAAACTCTAAAACTTTTCCTCGCGATTTAAGGAAGCAGATCGTCAATAATTTTGGCTTTGGAGATTTTGTCATCATTGATCCTAAGACGAATACTGAAGTGGTACGAATAAAGAACTTGAAAGACTTGCAAGAAAAAGTGTTTCAAATTCCGACCGACTCTTTATATTATCACATGGAGAATAACCACTTTTCTAGGTTTTTCTACTCCCGAGCGATGTTCCCCGTTGCAGAATGGCTCAAAAAAATTGATATGTCCTATTTTGATAACGATCAGGATGCTAGACAGATGATCTATGATATGATTATCAAATACAGACAGATGAAGAATTCAGGGGTCGTTGCTATTTTTCTCAAAGATAGATTTGATGAGTATTCTAATTTCGTTCGCATTGGTGATGGATCTATTGGAGGCAAAGGGAGAAGTATTGCCTTCATGGATAATATTGTAAAGGAACATATTGAGCTAAATGAATTTGCTGACACATTGATCAGAACACCTAAAACCTTAGTGCTTTGTACAGATTTGTTTGACGAGTTTATGGAGCTAAATGATCTGTATCCCATTGCTTTGTCAGATGCTAATGATGAAGAAATAATAGATGCCTTTTTAAAGTCATCATTGCCCGAGAGACTAGAAGATGATATTATTGCTTTTTGCAATGTGATCAAGAAACCTATCGCTGTAAGATCTTCCAGTTTGTTAGAAGATTCACAATATCAACCGTTTGCGGGGGTATATTCTACCTATATTATTCCTTTTCAGGAAAATAGTGATATACAGAAAAGGCAAGTGTATGATGCCATAAAAGGGGTGTATGCCTCTGTTTTCTTTCAGGATAGTAAGACATATATGGCTGCAACACATAACCTGATTGATCAAGAAAAAATGGCAATAGTGCTTCAAGAAGCTGTTGGAACACAATATGGTGATCGTTTCTATCCTACAATTTCAGGTGTTGCGCGATCTCTTAACTTCTATCCTGTGGGGAATGAAAAACCTGAGGAAGGAATCGCCAATATCGTTTTAGGCTTTGGAAAGCATATAGTAGAAGGAGGGACAAGTTTACGTTTTTCACCCTCCCATCCACAGAATATAGTTCAGCTTAGTAGCATTGACTTTGCTTTACGCGACACACAGCGTTTCTTTTATGCTCTCAATCTGTCAAACAATCAGGATGTGACTAAAGATGATGGATTCAATTTATTGAAATTGTCTACCAAAGAAGCAGAAAAAGATGATTCGATACGCTATATTTCGTCTACCTATAATCCTATGGAACAGATGATCTTTGATGGTTATTATGAAGGAGGACGAAAGATAATATCATTTGCCAACGTTTTACAGCATGAGACCTATCCACTTGCAGAAATATTGAAAAAAGTATTGAAAATAGGTGAGCAAGAAATGGGTAGGGGAGTGGAGATTGAATTTGCAATTGATTTAGATAAGAAGGGAAAAGGCGACTTTTATCTCTTGCAGATCCGTCCTATTGTGCAAAGTAAAGATTTGTCAGACTCTACACTTGCAAAAATAAAAATTGAAGACACAATTCTTTATACAAACAATGCATTAGGACATGGCATTTCTAAAGACATTCATGATATTATTTATGTCAAGACGAAAGACTTTAGTCCGAGTGGAAATATTGATTTGGCCGAAGAAATAGAAAAGCTAAATCATAATTTTTTGGAGAAAGACGAAAATTATGTGCTAGTTGGTCCCGGACGATGGGGAAGTAGCGATCACTGGTTGGGGATTCCTGTACGTTGGCCTCAAATCAGTAATGCTAGAGTATTGGTGGAAATAGGGCTCAAAAATTATATGATAGAGCCAAGTCAAGGAACACATTTTTTCCAAAATCTAACATCCTTTGGTGTTGGTTACTTCTCTATAAATTTAGAAGCGTTAGACGGAGGTGTTTTTGATGAAGACTACTTGAACAGTCAGCCTGCAATCTACGAATCAGATACAATTCGTCATGTGCGTTTCGAGCAACCAATTATGATAAAGGTCAGTGGACGAAAAAAGATCGGAGCAATCATGAAGCCCGGTGAAGAATAAACATAAAAAAACACTCCTAAATTTCAGGAGTGTTTTTTGTTATTATAAATAAAAGGTCAGATTATTCTTCATCTTTTTGTGTAGCGAGATATTCTTTCAGAAGCTTCTCTTGAACATCAGAAGGAACAAGTTCATATTTGGCAAATTTGGTAATAAAAGAGGCTCTTCCACCTGTCAGAGAGCTGAGCGAGATAGAATAATCTGCCATCTCTTTCAGCGGAACTTTGGCATTCAAAATCTCTATTCCAGTGTCCGATTCCATTCCCATAATTATTCCTCGACGACCTTGTAAATCGCTCATTACATCACCCATCTTATCGGCAGGAACAAATACGGTAACATCGCATACCGGTTCTAAAATTTTCGGGCCGGCATTTCTAAAAGCTTCGCTAAAGGCATGGCGACCAGCTAACATGAACGAAATTTCATTAGAATCAACAGGGTGCATCTTGCCATCGTAAACGATAACACGCACATCGCGAGCGTAAGAACCGGTCAGAGGGCCTTGCTCTAGGCGAGACATAATTCCCTTAGCAATAGCGGGAAGGAAGCGTGCATCTATCGCTCCCCCTACAATACTATTGATGAAAACCAATTTGCCACCCCATTCTAGATCATATTCTTGTGTGTCTCGTACTTGCACCTTGATATCCTGTCCATTTATTTTATAAGTTTCGGGAACAGGTACACCTTTTGTATAAGGTTCTACAATTAAGTAAACTTCTCCAAATTGTCCGGCTCCTCCAGATTGTTTTTTATGACGGTAGCTTGCGTAAGAGGTTTTTGTTATTGTTTCACGATAGGGTATTTTAGGTTCTGAAAAAGATATCTGTATTTTATCGTTATTTTCTATTCTCCACTTTAATGTCTTGAGATGAAACTCTCCTTGCCCCGAAACAATCATTTGCTTCAGCTCTTTTGAATTTTCAATGACCCATGTAGGATCTTCTTCCCTCATGCGTTGTAATGCGACAGAAAGCTTTTCAGCATCTTTTTCATTTTCAGCTTTCACGGCACGACGAAACTTAGGATCAGGATATTTTATAAAGTTAAACTTGTTGTCTATATCTTTTGCATTAAGTGTGTTTCCTGTACGAACATCCTTCATTTTAACTGTTGCTCCGATGTCTCCAGCTACCATTTCGTCTACTTTGGTACGTTTTTGTCCAGCAGGAGCAAATATTTGACCCATACGCTCTTTTGAACCTCGGTCGGCATTGGTCAGATCATCGCCTTCGTGTATTTTTCCACTCATCACTTTGAAGTAGGAGACTTCTCCCACGTGTGACTCAATGGTCGTTTTGAAAAAGAATAAACTTGTAGGAGCTTCCGAATCTGGTTTAACTTCCACTCCGTCTGAATTTTTTAGGGCTGGAAGGTCACGAACATAAGGTACCACATTTCCAAGAAATTCCATAGTCCGACGTACACACATATCTTTTTCAGCAGAAACACAGAAAATAGGGTAGAGGTCTCTGTAAACGAGCCCCCAGCGTATTCCCATACGCATGTCCTCTTCACTGAGTGTGCCTTGTTCAAAGTATTTTTCCATCAAGGACTCTTCGTTTTCGGCAGCCGCTTCTATTAATTTTTTTTGTAGCTCTTTAGCTTTTTCCATTTCTTCGGCTGGAATATCTAACACCTCAGGAACACCACCTTCAGGTTTCCATCGGAACATCTTAAATTTCAGAACATCAATGACTGCATTAAATTCTTCTCCAGTATTGAGAGGATATTGAATCAGAACAGCTTTTTCGCCATAGTCGGCCTTTAGTTGCGCAACAACATTCTCAAAATCAGCTTTGGGATGATCTAATTGATTGACGATGAATATGACAGGCTTTTGCAGCTTCCGTGTATATCTGAGCTGATTAACGGTGCCAACCTCTATTCCATATTGTGCATTGAGTACCATGAGTGCCGTGTCAGTTACATTTAGCGATGTTACGATGTTCCCAACAAAATCATCAGCACCCGGACAATCAATGAAGTTTAGCTTCCTATTCATCCATTCGAGAGAAAAGACACTAGAAAAAACAGAATATCCATATTCCTTTTCTACGGGAAAATAGTCCGAAACAGTGTTTCCTTCTTTCACTTTTCCTCTACGATTAATAATGCCTGCTTCAAAGAGCATGGCTTCGGCAAGAGTGGTTTTGCCACTTCCCGAACTACCAAGGATAGCAATATTCTTGATTTCTTGTGTTTGGTAAGTCTTCATGGCTACAAAAATTTATGGTTAATTTTTTTAAATAATTTCGCTACATGTTCTAAAAAAGTATTTATCCTTTATTTAAGGTGTTTTATATGGTATTTAATCTTTCTCTTTCAAACATAAGAAAATTGAATGAAATAACCTCCATTAATATGGCTTTTTACGATCAGTAATAGTGGTTTTGTGTTAAGTTCAATAATAGCGAATATGTCCTTCTATTTGTGGTTCACACTCACAAATAGAGGAAAATTAGCCGAACTGCTAGATTAGTTTAACAATATAAAAGTTATAGCTAGAAATAGATCAACTTCTGATATGAGATAGAATGGCACTTTTTGATAGATTTAACGAATATTCAGGAAAGAAATTATCAACAGAGAAGATGTATCTCAAAATTCTTTACGAACTTTGTACAAAGAAGGTATGCCTAATTTAGAGGATGTAAAGAGACAAGACTAATTAGAAAATGAGTAGTCTATTGGGTACAGTCCCCCAAAAAAACTAAATGATGTATGCCTCATATGCTTGAACATTATAAAACCAAGGTAAAGTTTTGAACTTATTTAGTAATACGAAATTTATTGAAGGTCATACACTTGGAAAAGTATTCAATAAACTGAGTTTATATCACTATTTTTCTTTCTTCATCTTCTCTGATGAGATAGGATCATTCAAGCCTTCTTCTCAATTTTCACTGAAATTAAACGAAAAAGTAAATATTAACAAAAACAATGTGTTGTTTGTTGGCGACAACGTAAAGGCTGATTATAAGGCAACTATTGATTTGTATTTTCAAAAATCATTAATCAACACAAATATACAGACCGATGATATAGCTAAAATGATCAAAGAAGAGGAGCTTGTTTTCAATGCTATTGGTGTAATTTATACCAACTCAAGCTGTATTTACGAAACCTCAATGAATTAAAACTAATCTTAGAGTAAAAAATGGAACAAAAAAAACATTTAGTTGGTCTCAACGATCAACAAGTACTTGAGAGCCGACAAAAATATGGAGAGAACATCCTTACGCCTCCTCCAAAAGAATCTTTGTGGAAGCTCTTTTTAGAAAAATTTGAAGATCCGATTATACGTATACTATTGATTGCAGCTTTTCTGTCTTTAGGAATTGCAGTCTTTGAACACCTGTCGACTGGAGAAACGCATTATGCCGAAACTATTGGAATATTTTGTGCCATCTTGTTGGCTACTGGTGTTGCATTTTGGTTCGAGATGGATGCCAACAAAAAGTTTGATGTCCTAAATCAAGTGAATGATGATACTCTAGTAAAGGTTATTCGTAATGGCAATGTTGCTGAAATCTCTAAACGACAAATCGTAGTGGGGGATGTGGTATTGCTAGATACGGGAGATGAAGTTCCGGCTGATGGGGAA
Source organism: uncultured Dysgonomonas sp. (assembly GCA_937995835.1). Classification (GTDB taxonomy): domain Bacteria; phylum Bacteroidota; class Bacteroidia; order Bacteroidales; family Dysgonomonadaceae; genus Dysgonomonas. Next base: position 15,141 of record CALKIV010000108.1, read on the forward strand.
CTGGTAGAGTCTATATCTTTACAGATTGATGAGTCTACATTAACAGGGGAACCTATTATTGATAAAACAGTGAATCCTGACAACTTTGAGGCTGACGCCACTTATCCATCAAATTGGGTGATGAGAGGTACTAAAGTAATGGATGGTCATGGTGTGTTTGTGGTGAAAACTGTTGGTGATGCAACTGAATATGGAAAAGTAGCCGAAAAATCAACAGAAATGAGCGGAGAAGAAACTCCACTAAACAAACAACTTGATGACCTAGCCAAATTTATTGGTGTGGTTGGTCTTGTACTTGCTGCTCTTACTTTTATTGTTCTATTTGTTAAAGATATTTTTGGGGGTAGGGTTTCATATACATGGGGGCAATTAGGTTTGCTTTTTGCAGTTATTGCTGGAGCATTAGTTGGCCTTGTTAAAATTTGGTTACCTATCGTTTATGATGGATTTGAACTTGCAGGAAAAGAAAAAGAAGTTCCTAAAAGCGTTGACGAAGGGGGCTGGTTGAAATGGTTTTTCTTTGGTTTCTTAACAGTTGTTGTTATTGCTGCTCTGGGTTGGATCTTGGGTGTAAACCCTATCAATCCCGACTCGTGGGTGGATATGGAAACAGCTCGTCATGTCCTACAATATTTTATGGTAGCTGTTACTTTGATTGTGGTGGCTGTACCGGAAGGATTGCCAATGAGTGTGACTCTTAGCTTAGCTTTGAGTATGCGTCGTATGTTAAAAACGAACAACTTGGTACGCAAAATGCATGCTTGCGAAACTATGGGTGCTACGACAATAATCTGTACAGACAAGACCGGTACATTGACACAAAATCAGATGCAGGTCGGAGAGACTTCTTTCTCGGTATTGACAAATCAAGATCTTAATGATGAGGCTAATGGCGTATTGGTGAAAGAAAGTATTTCTATCAATTCCACTGCTTATTTAGATTTTTCAGATCCAGCTAAAGTGAAAACTTTGGGAAATCCTACTGAGGCGGCTTTGTTGCTTTGGCTTAATGATAAGGGAATCAATTATCTTGATATAAGAGAAAACGCGAATATTGTCAACCAACTTACATTCTCTACTGAGCGCAAATACATGGCTACATTAATCAAAAGCCAAGTAAGTGGTAAATATTATTTGTATGTAAAAGGTGCTCCAGAGATCGTCTTAGCTAAATGTAATAAGATATTAGTTGGTGAAACCGAAAAAGATCTTAGTGAAGAAAAGACTCAGATTGAAGAACTGTTAATCAAATATCAAAATCAAGCCATGAGAACTCTAGGCTTCGCTTACAAAGAGGTGAATGAGGTTGATATTGCAAAGGACATAAAACAACTAGTCGAGGAAAAATTGACTTTTATAGGTGTTGTTGCCATTGCTGACCCTGTTCGTGAAGATGTTCCAGCTGCAGTAGCAGAATGTCTAGAAGCAGGTATAGATGTTAAAATAGTAACAGGAGACACCATGGGAACTGCCCGTGAGATTGGACGTCAGATCGGAATTTGGAAAGATACAGATACTGATGAAAATATTATCACAGGACCTGATTTTGAAGCCCTTTCTGATGAAGAGGCAGAAAAGATAGTAGCTAAACTGAAAATAATGTGCCGTGCACGTCCTACAGATAAGCAACGTTTGGTGCAACTATTGCAAAAGAATGAAGCAGTGGTTGCTGTTACTGGTGATGGAACTAATGATGCACCAGCGCTAAACCATGCTAATGTGGGATTGTCAATGGGTACAGGTACATCAGTGGCAAAAGAAGCTAGTGATATTACATTGCTCGATGATTCATTTAACAGTATTGCTACTGCTGTGATGTGGGGGCGTTCGTTGTACCAAAATATACAGCGATTCATCTTGTTCCAATTGACGATAAATGTGACTGCATTGATCCTCGTTTTCTTAGGCTCAATCTTTGGAGCAGAGCTTCCATTGACTGTGACGCAAATGCTTTGGATCAACTTGATTATGGATACTTTTGCTGCAGGAGCATTGGCATCACTTCCACCTGATCACAAAGTGATGAAAGAAAAACCTCGCAAAAACAGAGAGTTTATCATTAATCCGGCAATGCGAAGCCTGATTTTATCCATTGGATTGAGCTTTGTCGCCATTTTGTTGTTAATGATGTATGCTTTTGCACAACCAGAGATCTTGGACACTGTTTTTAGTCATGTGTCTGGAGATAGAACGGCTTACTCGCTTTCTTTCTTCTTCACATTCTTTGTGTTGTTGCAGTTCTGGAATATGTTTAATGCTAAAGCTTTTGAAACAGGGAAATCTGCCTTTGCTCACATGAATGAAAGTAAAGGATTTATCGCTGTGGCAATCGTAATCCTTATAGGACAAGTGTTGATTGTTGAATTTGGAGGAGATGTATTCCGTACAGTACCTCTTCAAGTGCGTGATTGGCTAATCATTTTTGGCTCCACTTCTTTGGTGTTATGGATTGGTGAGCTTGTGAGATTGATCAAGAAAAAGTAATATATAACAGCATATATTTAATAAAAAAATCCTGAAGGTTTTTACTTCAGGATTTTTTTATTTTGAGAATGAACTATTTCTGTTTATAAATATTTACTGGAATCTTTTATTTCATCCTTCTTAGCACTTGTCATGACTACCATAATCACCGAAGCAATAATGAGAACTAGCCCCACTAGACTAAAGATACTGAAGCCTTCAGAGAAGTAGATGATGCCTACAAAGACAGCTACAACAGGTTCCATTGATCCTAGAATAGATGAAGTTGTAGAACCTACCAACTTGATAGCAATAACCAATGTAAAGTCTGACACCACGGTACAAAGAAAAGCTAGTAGCAATAAACGCTCAAAGGATTTAAAGTCAGGAATAGGTTTCAAATCTCCTGTCAATAAAGCGAAAATAAAGAAAATAACAGCACCTGCAAGTACAACATAAAAGGTTAATACTTCGGCAGACAATCGCCCCACTTTTGACTGATTTACTCCAACAATGTATGACGAGTAGGTAACAACTGTAATAGATGCTGCCACGAGTCCCATAAATTGTATCTCTCCACTATCAGTCCAGCACATAAACACAACTCCTATAACTGACAGTATCGCAGCTAAGAACAATGATGCAGAACGCTTCTCTTTGAAGAATACCACCATAATAAAACTAACAGCAATGGGGTACATGAAGTGAATCGTAGTAGCTATTCCACTAGGCATATAATGGTAAGAATATATCAAAAACAGCGCAGTAGCGGCATATAAAACACCTAAAATAGATATACTGGATAACTGTTTGAGACTTATTCGGAGATTCTCTTTCCTGACTAAGCAGATCACAGCCATCATTAAGCTAGAAAACAAGAAACGAAAAAACAATACAGAGGCTTCGTTCATACCTCCTCCTATCAAGGGGATCGAAAATAAAGGAATTAATCCAAATGTTCCTGAAGAGATAATGGCAAACAATATTCCTTTTAAACTTTTCAAATTTTTCATCAAATATCAATTTATTACTTTTCTGAAAATTACAGCGTGCAAAGGTAAGAATTGATCATGAAGGAAAAAATCATGATTGATTTAATATTTGAAAATGTTGTCAAACAATTTGATTACAACTCCTTCCTAACATCTTTGATATATAATGCATTATGCATATATAAATGATGCTTATCTCGAATATAATATAAAAACCAATTATTTTAACTATCTTTGTCTTGTAAAACATTTTGTGTTGGTTTCTCCCCAATTGGTTGGTTCTTCCCCTCACTATCTGTTAAAAATTAGACTAACAAAATAATTGCTACAGAGAATGTAGTGATTCAATATTATTAAATGACATTTAAAGAATTACAAATAATAGAGCCTCTATTGCAGGCTTTGAACGAAAAAGGGTATACAACTCCAACGGAAATACAACAACAAGCAATAACGCCAGCATTAGAAAATTGTGACATTTTAGGATTGGCTCAAACAGGAACAGGTAAAACGGCTGCTTTTTCTCTTCCTATCATACAACAACTCTGTGCAAGCAGAATCAATAGCAAAAAGAAAGAAATCAAGGCTTTGATATTGACGCCTACTCGCGAATTAGCGATTCAGATCAATGAAAACCTTGCCGACTATACTAAATATACAGATATATCGCATTGTGTGATCTTCGGAGGAGTGAAACAAAATGCTCAAGTAAATCAGCTTAGACAAGGTGTAGATATATTGGTAGCCACTCCTGGACGTTTGCTCGACTTGATGAGTCAAGGAATAATAAACCTCAATCATATTCATCATTTTGTGCTCGATGAAGCCGACCGAATGCTAGATATGGGTTTTATTCATGATATCAGGAGATTATTACCAAAATTGCCGAAGAAGAAGCAGACGTTGTTTTTCTCAGCAACGATGCCTTCCTCTATTGCAAAGCTTTCTCGATCGATACTTCATAAACCGGTTAGAGTGGAAGTAGCACCTGTGTCGTCAGTGGTAGATACTATCGAGCAGTATGTATATTTTGTAGAAAAACAAGAGAAGAAAGATCTATTGATCAACCTTTTGAAAAACGATCCACGTAAATCTATTCTTGTTTTTTCGAGAACAAAACATGGAGCAGATCGCATTGCTCGAATTCTTGGTAAGGCCGGAATTCAAAGTGCAGCTATTCATGGAAATAAATCTCAAAATGCAAGACAACGTGCCCTCTCCAATTTCAAATCGAATGAAATAAGAGTACTCATTGCAACAGATATTGCAGCTAGAGGAATTGATATTGATCAACTAGAATTGGTGATCAACTATGATCTGCCAGATGTAGCAGAAACCTATGTTCATCGAATAGGAAGAACCGGAAGAGCCGGAAATAATGGAACAGCGCTGACTTTTTGTGCACAAGATGAACGCGCAATGCTCCGAGATATTCAAAAACTAACAGGTATAACACTACCTGTTGTTGCAAACTAAATTTAAAAAGAAAATAAATATAAAAAGACTAAATGGCAAAATCAAATTCATTCAACAAAAGAGAAGTAGCAAAAAGAAAACAAGAGAAGAAGAAAGAGAAGCAATTAAGAAAAGAAGAAAGAAAGAATAATCCAGTCAATTCATTTGAGGATATGATCGCTTATGTGGACGAGAATGGTGTAATTACCGATACTCCACCAGAAACAGCACCAGAACCTGTTGAATTGGAAGATATTGAAATATCTGTACCAAAGAAAACGGAATCAGATGAAATTGTTGACTTTAAGGGACGAGTAGAGTTCTATGATGAAACAAAAGGATTTGGATTTATCAAGGACTTAGATAGTGTTAATAAGTACTTTTTCCACCGTAGTAATGTGGAAACAGAGGTCAAAGAAGACAATATTGTTACCTTCAAACTCGAGCGTGGACCTAGGGGAATGAACGCCATAGAAGTAAAAGTTACAAAATAGTGTGATTTCATAGTGTGATTGAGTAATTTATGTTTACCTTTGTCTTCAGCATTTGGGTTTTATGACATATCCATTATTCTCTTCAAACTAATAGATTTAAGTTGAGTGTGTTTTGTGATAATGTAGCTCATCTGATTTATTAACAATTTATTTTTATTACAAATGAACATTTTTATTGCAAGTCTAAGCTTCAATGTAACTGATGCAGACTTATTAGAACTTTTCCAAGAATACGGTGAAGTGTCTTCAGCTAAAGTAATCACAGATCGTCAAACAGGAAGATCTAAAGGATACGGATTCGTTGAAATGGCTGATGAAGAAGCTGCAAACAAAGCTATTGCAGAATTGAACGAAGCAGAATTTGATGGAAGAAAAATCGCTGTATCTGAAGCTAAACCTCGTGAGCCAAGACAAGATCGTTCTTTCGGTGGTAACAGAGGTGGTGGATACAACAATCGTAGATATTAATCACACTCTTTGATTGTTGTTAGATAATTCCTATTATCTGACAACTGTCAGTTTTCCCTAAGTGGAAATTGAAATAAGGTTGATCCCCTTTAAAAGATCTTGAAAGACTTCGCTAAATAGTGAAGTCTTTTTTATTAGAATTAGACTAAATCATAGATTAATCGTAATCATCGTTCCTTCCCCCTCTTGAGAATAAATCTTATAGTCGATGTTGTTTTTCTCTAAGATGCGTAAAGCTATGGAAAGTCCGATGCCACTCCCTAGTATTGAATTTGCATTGTTAGCTCTATAAAAAGGCTTGCTTAGGTCTTTCAGTGCTTCCGGGGGAATACCTATACCTTGGTCTTGGATAGAGATCGAAAGCTTACCTCGGATCTTGGCAATGGTGATTGAAGTAGTTTCACCTCTAGAGTATTTAACTGCGTTCTCGATGATGTTGAAGAGAGCCATCAATAGTTGGGTTCGATCTTTGTTTACCATCAACAAAATTTCGTCTTCAGGGGCAATCTTTATCTGCACATTCACTTTGCTATTAGCATAGTTAGCTGTTATCTTTTCAATGATTTCCCAAATCAATTCATCTATTCTGAACTGATTGTTGAGTTCGGTATCTTTTCTCAGATCAGATATTACAATCAATGTGTTTAAGATGCCTTCCAGCTGATGGATTTGGCTGATTAGTTTTGTAGATAATTCTTCGTATTCCTTTGGACTTCGATCTTTCAATGAAAAAACTTCCAAATTACCTAAAATAGAGGCTAAAGGAGTCTTGAATTCATGTGATACATAACTCACAAAGTTTTTTTGAATGACAAATGTTTCTGAAATTTGTTCTAACAAATGATTAAATGTATCTGTTAGCTCTTGTAATTCATCACCCGTATTGGGTGAATCAATTTGTTTGATGGGGTTGTTGGGTGCAATGTTTTTCACTTGTTCTATCACTGACGAAAACGGACGATAGGCAATATGTGCCAACCATCGGCTAAGCAAAATGACAGCAATAAGTCCCAAAAGCAAGGCTGAAAAGAGGATCCAAAGGAGAGGTATTAACTGCTCATTTAGCACCTCTTTTCGTTCTTTGGCAACAATAATAAAATCCCCTTGATTGTCTTCATAAAAGATTCCATGGCAAAAATTAGTTTCGGAATGGAAACTTAATCGACGTTCATGTTCTATTTTTTTTAACAGGGTAGGGGAGACCTCCTCTTCTTGGTTTCCCCAAACAATTTTTCCTTCTTGATTGTAAACCTGATAGGCTGTACCAGCAACAATGTCATCAAATTGCTTTCGTACGGTTTCAAATTCTTTGGCATTTAACTCGTCTTCCTCTAAATAGAATAAGGCAGTGATATATGCCGTTTTTTCAAGATTTCGGTTGATTGCTTTTTGTGAATTATGAGCATAAAAAAAATAAATTAGCGAGGCAATAATGATAAATACTACGCCAAAGGCAATAGAACTATATAAGCTTTGTCTGACCTGAATTTTCATCTTTCTTTAATCTTCTTGGGTTCTGATCAGATATCCTCTACCTTTTACGGTCTGTATGAGCTTGTTGTCAAAGTTGGTGTCCACCTTATTTCTCAGGTAAGAAATATAAACATCCACCACGTTGGTGTTAGAATCATAATCTATTCCCCACACAGTATTTAGAATCTCTGTACGAGCTAGTACCCTGTTTTTGTTTTCCATCATCAGACGCAGAAGCTTAAACTCTTGCAGGGTGAGTTTGAGCTCAATACCACTACGTGTAACGATGTGTTGATCAACATCCAGCGTCAGATCGTCGCAACGGAGCACATTTTCCTGAATCTGATTGTTCGATTTAAATCTTCGGGTCAGCGCATTAATTCGTGCCACCAACTCCTTGAAGTGAAAGGGCTTGGAAAGATAATCGTCAGCCCCATAGTCTAGAGCTTTCACCTTGTCGTCCGGCTCACCCAAGGCACTAACTACGAGTATGGGAGTGTTTATTTTTTTGAATCGGGTATATTGTAGAAGTTCGATGCCGTCGATGTCGGGGAGCATGATATCTAGGAGAATCAAGTCCCACTCGTGTTGCGAAATCATGGTACGGGCATCGGTGCCATTTTCCACAAGGGTGATGGTAAAGCCACTTTCTTCTAGTCCTTTGACCATAAATTCGCTGATACGACGATTGTCTTCTACTAATAATAAATTCATCTCTGCTCTTTTAGTTTACACTCCTTTAGGTAAATGTAATAAATTAGTTTGCAAATCAGAAAAGGGTTCATTTATTTATCCTTCCAACGCTTGTCGCGTCTATATGCAAAATAAAAAACCTGAGGCAATACGGTAAAAGACATAATCATGCTGAGTAAGATTCCTCCCACTATCATGATGGCAAGTGGCTTCTGTATTTCAGAACCCATACCATTGGATAATGCTGCGGGAAGAAGTCCCATAGAGCCCATCAAAGCAATCATTAATACCGGACGAATACGCTCGGATACGGCTTCGTTGATTGCCAAACGCAGATTGTGTGATCGTTGCATCTTAGACTTCATCAGCGTGATGAGCAAAATACTATCAATAGACACCACTCCAAAGAGGATAATGAAGGCTATACCTGCCGAAATACCAAACACGGTGTTGGTAGCCCACAGAGATATAAATCCTCCGATGAAGGCATAAGGCATGGCACTGGCTGCGATGAGCGTATCTTTTACGGTTCCAAAATTCATATATAAAATAAAGAGAATCAATAGAATGACAGCAGGCACGATGACTGCTAGCTGCCCCGTGGCACGTTGTTGGCTTTCAAATTCGCCAGCCCACACCACTTTGTTTTCGGGTAAAAGTTGCACACGGCTAGATACTTTCTGTTGTGCTTCTTCGATGGTGGAACCCAGATCTCTGTTGCGAATGCTAAAACCGACTCCCACATAACGGCTACTGCCATCGCGATAAACAAAGGTAGGCCCCGTGATAAAACTTATATCTGCAATCTCCTTCAGAGGTACATATTTCCCATCCATCGTGGGGATCAGAATGTTACCGATTTTATCCTCATTGTCACGATGTTCTTTCTGAAAACGAAGTTGTACATCAAAGATACGTTCGCCCTCATAGAATTTCGTTGCAGCCTTTCCTCCGATTGCCATTTCTATCACGGCTTGAGCATCAGCCATCGACACCCCATAGCGAGCCATGCGTGACTCTTCTAGCTTGATTTGCAATTCAGGTAACCCAATGCTTCGAAATACGTTAACATCTTCTATCCCTCTCACATCCTTGATGGCTAGGGCAATGGAGTCGGCAATGCTTTCCAATTGCTGTAGATCGTTGCCGTAGGTCTTGATCACAAGCGAACTTTTGACCCCTGCCACATACTCTTCCACGTTGTCTTGGATGGGTTGACTAAATCCAAAGATGATGCCAGGATAGATGTCTAAAGAGTCTTGTATCTGTTGGATCAGATCATCTTTGGCGATGCTCCTTTTCCACTCTTTCTCAGGTTTAAGTTCGGCATGAAATTCGATATTGAAGAAACCTGTGGCATCCGTTCCATCATTGGGGCGACCTGTTTGCGAGAGCACAAATTTTACTTCGTCAAACTTGCGAAGCTTCGCCTTCATCTCCTGTGTGATATGCACCGATTCGTCCAGATTGACACTATTGGGCAAGGTGGCACGAATGTAGATGGCGCCTTCATTCATATTAGGAATAAATTCAGTTCCCCAAAACATAAAACGTGAAACACAAAGCAAAAGGACTATTCCAAAGGTGATGATAGTCCCTTTGCGATGACGGGAACTAAACTCAAAAACAGTATATAGATGACTGATAAAGAATCGGCTGACTACATTCGTCTTTTCTTTTACAGGTTTTTTCATTAGCACTTTGCACATCACAGGCACATAGGTGAGTGACAAAATCAACGAACCCAACAGTGCGTATCCCAAGGTGAAGGCTAGGGGAGAGAACATTTTACCCTCCACCTTCTGAAACGAGAAGATGGGGAAGAGAGCCACCACGAGGATGATCTGCGCAAAGAAAATGCCTGATGCCACTTTGCCTGCACTCTTCTTGATCAAGCCATCTTTGATGGTATTGGTAAAGCGATCGCCTAGCTCTTGGCTTCGTTTTTCCATGCTGACAAATATGATTTCCACGATCACCAGTGTGCCCTCTAGTAAGAGTCCAAAGTCTAGCGCCCCCATGGATATGAGATTGGCAGGCAAACCCTGAATGCGCAACATGATGATGGCAAAGAGAAATGCAAGAGGAATCACAGTGGCTACGATGAGTGTTGTTCTCCAATTAAAAAGGAAAATAAAAACGACAAGAGAAACCAACAATATGCCCTCGGCTAGGTTTTTGACCACTGTATGAACCGTCGTATCCACCAAGGTGGTTCGATCTAAAAAAGGGACGATCTCCACTTCGGGAGGGAGGATACGTTCGTTGAGTTCAGTGATCTTTTCTTTTACATGTTCTATTACCTCGCCAGGGTTTTGCCCACGTAGCATCACCACAATTCCCTGCACTACATCATCTTTGTCGTCTAGCCCTACTTGTCCTAGTCGGGGTTTTGACGATATATTCACTGTTGCCACCTGCTTCACACGGATGGGCGTTCCACCACGTGTTTCGATCAAGGTGTTTTCAATATCTTCGATGCTCTCTAGCAAGCCAATACCACGCACCACAAAGGCTTGTGTGCCTTTCTGAATGATGTCTCCACCCACATTTACGTTGCTGTTAGAGACAGCCTCGTAGACATCCAAGGGCGAAAGACCATAGTTCAATAGTTCAACGGGATTGACCCTTATTTCATATATTTTTTCTTCACCTCCAAAGCTATTGATGCTTGCCACACCAGGCACCGAGAGTAGTTCGCGTTCCACTACCCACTCGTTGATAGCAGTCACCTCACGGATGGGCAAATCGCTCTTCAAAACATAGCGAAATATTTCGCCAGTGGCACCAGATGGTGGTTCGATAGAAGCCTCAGCCCCCTCGGGCAAGTCGAGATCTTGCATTCGGTTGGACGAATATTGTTGAGCAAAAAAATCATCTACACCATCCTCAAAGAGCACTGTAACCACAGATAAACCAAAAAGCGAGGTAGAGCGTACATCCGTTTTGCGAGGGATGGTATTCATTTCGCGCATAATGGGTAGGGTGATAAATTTCTCTACCTCCTCGGCGCTTCGTCCTTGCCATTGGGTGATGATGCGTACCCGTGTATTGGTCACATCGGGATAGGCTTCGATGGGCGTATTGATGTAGCACACTACCCCTGCCACAAACATAATGGCTGTCAGGAAGAGGACAAATACGTGATTTCGAAGTGCGAAAGCTATAATGTTTTCTACAAATTTGTGCATAATCTTAGTTCCCTTTTAGACCCGAAAAAATTAACAACTGATTCTTTATTACGATCTTTTCGCCAGCCTCTAACCCCGATGAAATGTAAGACGAGGTGCTGTTGTGCCCTTGCAGAAAAACTTGCTTGCGAGCAAAGTTCCCAGTGGCTTCTTCCACCACCACATAGTAGCGATTGTCATCGAAGATTAACGCGTCGGTGGGGATGGTGATACATTTGGCTTGCTTATTATTTTTCAACTTCACCAATACCGACATTTCAGGCTTGAATTTCAAGTCCTTGTTCGGCATTACAATGCGAGCCTTCAGTACCTTTTCTTCCGAATCAAACACCTGAGGAATAGCGCTGATTGTACCTTCGAATACCTCGCCAGGGTATGATAAAGAGGTGATCTCTACTTCCATGCCTTCGTGTACAAACTGCAAATTTCCAGCATATACGTTGACTAGAATCCAAATTGTACTCAGATCGGCAATAGTGAAAATAGGCTCACTTCCCTCTGATACACTGGTGCCTGATGACGTTTCTTTCTTGATCACATACCCCGAGATAGGAGCCTTGACCGAAAATGTGCCATCAGCTTTTTGCACCCCATAGACCGAAATATCTGTTTTCACTTTCTTCAGCGCCGATTGAGCTTGTCTTAGCTTTCCTTCAGCTTCCATCAAGTCGCGTTCAGAAACCATACCATCATCAAACATGCTTTGTGCGGTTCGCAGTTCGCGTTCGGCCAGTCTTTCCTCTGTCTCCAAAGTAGTTTTTTCTGACTGTAGGGCACTCAATTCGGTGCTTCGGATGTCTAGCATGGCTTGTCCCTTTTGTACCTTATCGCCCAGCGAAAAGTAGGTACGATCGATGATGCCATTAATGAAGGAACTGTAGTTGATCATTCTTTCGGGGTCGCATTCCACCTTGCCCGCTAGCGTAAGTTCTTGATCTTGATTGCTGTATTGAGCCTCCACCGTTTTTACCTTGTCTAAGAAAGCGTCCTTGATTTGTGGTTCCTGCTGTCCTTTTTTATCCCCTTCGCCACAAGCAAAAAACGAAAGCCCTAGGGACACCAGTAAGATTATATTCTGATATTTCATAATGTGTTATTTATTTCTGTTCCAACGATATATTGTAATTCTTCAAACTGCAATTGCACTTTTTTTCTTCCTGTCAACACCGTGTTTTTGTTGTCCTTATAGGCTTCCATAAAGTCTATGTATTCCAACATGTTGATATTCCTATTTAGAAGGTTTTTGGCATAAGTGTTCAACATATTATCCAGCTCAGACAACAAATTGTTTTTAGATGTTTTTTGATAAAAACGATAGGCTTGGCGATAGTTGTTGTATGCTTCCACCACCTCATGTTGGGCTTGATTAATCTGTTGCTTCTCATTATATTGGCTCTGCTCGTAGCTAAGTTTAGCCGATTTGATACCTCCCTGATTTCTGTTAAGAAAAGGAAGATCAATGCTTACCCCAAAGCCAATGAAGTCTCTCCAAACTCCTCCACGACGGTCGTAGTTGGCACTAAATGTGATGTCAGGGATGCGTTGTGACTTTTCGTAAGCCAGCGATTTGTCAAAATATTGTGTTTGTAGTTTGCTCAATTTGATATCTACCCTATTGTTAGCCGATTTTTCTAATAGACTTGCCAAAGCAATTTTTTCGGGATCTAATATTTTTTTTTCAGTATCAATGATTTGTATTTCAGACAGAGGTTCAGCCGATAAGAGCGACTTCAGCACCTTTAGCTGTTCATTGAGGTCAGTGTGAGTCTCTTGGCTCTCATTCTCGATCTCCAGCAAGGACGATTGCAATCTCAGCAACTCCGACTTGGAAATGTTTCCTTGTGCCACCTGTTTGGTGTATGCGCTAACAATTTGATTGAGTGTCTCTTCCTGTGTGTCTAGTACCTTCAGGTAGTTTTGCAGATAAATGATTTCGCTGATCGTCTTTCGGAGCTCCGTTTTCAACCCTCTAAGAACGATCTCGAACTCTTGGATTGCAATTTCCTTCGACACCTTTTCTCTCGACACCAGTTTTCCTCTTTTGTTTGCAGTCTGTATGAGCTGACTCAGCTCAATGGAAAATTGTGTATTCTTTGTAAAAGAACCGAAAATAGGTGGGATAACCTCAGATTCTCCCTCTCGTTGTGAATTTGAGCTCCAGAGGTTTACGTCACTGATTGACAGTGTAGGATTGTCCCACAATTTGGCTTGCGCTATTTCGGCATCAGCGATGCTTACATTCATCTGTTGCGCCACTAGCATCAAGTTTTGTTTGAGAAATATGGCCTCTATTTCTTCAGGTGTAAGCATTAGGCTTTCAGCCAATAGTCTCTTTGTAGAGATCGAAAAGGCGATAAACATGAGCAAAAAAAATAACTTCTTCATATATTTTCGACAATGTATTTTGCACAAAAATATTTATCCATCATTAGATCCCTTTTGGATGTAGATTAGAAGTAGATTAGAATACTAGAAAAGTGATAGAAAAGGCGATCAATAGGGCGAAGTAAACGAAAAGATAGTAAATAATAATTCCTTTATATCCTTAATAACAAAAGGATTATAAAAATGTGTAAAAAGTAATCCTCGTAATCCTTTTAAAATCTAATAACTTGCATTATCTTTGCCCCTGTTAAAAATAGCAGGGTTCCTTGGCCGAGTGGTTAGGCACCGGTCTGCAAAACCGTTTACGGCGGTTCAAATCCGCCAGGAACCTC
>CALKIV010000109.1 GCA_937995835.1 uncultured Dysgonomonas sp.
ATGGGCGACCTGTATTCTTGTGATTGTAGAACAACGGAATCTGACCTACATTTTGAGGAAATGTTACAGGCAGTTTTCCACTAGGACTCACATCTCCGAATAGCACATCGGCAATTGCCAAACCTGCTTCCGTTCCACCAAACCACACATCAAGTATCGCTGGCACATGGTCTGCCTCCCATTGCAAAGTAAGAGCACGACCATTAAACAATACTAAAACTACCGGCTTACCTGTTTTCAACAATTCTTTCAACAACGTTTGCTGAACATCCGGAATATTTAATTCTGTACGGCTACTTGCCTCCCCACTCATTTCTGCTGACTCTCCTAAAGCAGCAACAATGACATCGGCATTGCGGGCAACAGAAAGAGCTTCACTCAACATTTGAGCATCGCTGCGCTTTTCTTCTTCTCTGCCCAGTGTTTTTCCAAACATGGTAGCATTCTTTTCATAAGTGGCATCGCTAGCCAGATGGCTACCTTTGGCATAGGTAACACGTACCTTGTCGCCTGCCACTTCTTTGATTCCCTCAAGCAATGTTTTAGAAGCATCAAGATCGACAGCAACACTCCACGTACCAGGCATATTGGATCTGGTATTTGCTAATGGACCAACCACAGCAACTGTTCCTTTCTTATTCAGAGGAAGTGTATTTTTATCGTTCTTCAATAGCACAAAACTTTTACTTGCTATTTCGCGAGCAACCGCCTTATGTTCATCAGTATATATATCTGACTTTGCACGTTCAACGTCACAATATTTATATGGATCGGCAAACAATCCTAACTTATATTTTGCTTCGAGAATACGACGACAAGCCAGATCAACCTGTGCTTCACTTATTTTTCCTTCTTTAATTCCTTTTTGTAAGTTTAATAAAAAACCTTCGCTAACCATATCCATATCAATACCTGCATCTAATGCTCGGATAGATGCAGTCTCGAAATCTCCGATACCATGATCTACCATCTCAATGATTCCTGTATAGTCAGTGACGACAAACCCATCAAAACCCCATTGGTCTCTCAACACATCTGTCATCAACCATTTGTTAGCAGTGGCAGGCACACCGTCCACTTCGTTGAACGAAGCCATGACACTCCCTACCCCTGCATCTACTGCAGCTTGGTAAGGATACATATACTCGTTAAACATACGGATACGGCTCATATCAGTAGTATTATAATCTCTTCCGGCTTCAGAAGCACCATACAATGCATAGTGTTTTACACAAGCCATAATCTGGTTATTGGCTTTATAAGCATCCTGTCCTCGTCCCTGATAACCATAAACCATTGCTTTGGCAAACTCACCTCCCAAATAGGTGTCTTCTCCAAATCCTTCGGACATACGTCCCCAACGTGGATCACGAGACACATCCACCATAGGGCTGAAAGTCCAGCAAATACCATCGGCACTGGCTTCTACAGCCGAAATGCGAGCTGCTTGCTCCACAGCCTCTCTATCCCAAGTTGCTGCCAAGCCCAATGGTATAGGAAATACGGTTTCGTACCCGTGAATCACATCCATGGCAAATATCAAAGGGATCTGCAAACGGCTTTCTTCCACTGCTATGCGTTGCACCTCTTTTATCTTTTCCACTCCTTTGATGTTGAAAAGACCTCCAATCTGACCTGCTTTAATTTTTTCTGCTATGTTGCTGCTTTTTGCCTGTCCTGTGGTTATATCGCCCGAACTAGGCAAATTGAGCTGACCTATTTTCTCTTCTAAGGTCATTTTAGACATCAGTTCGTTTACAAAACGATCCATCTCGACATCAGTCGATTGTTTATTTTGTTGACAACCAAACATCGTTATCATAGCTAAACCTAAAATAAATATTTTCTTCATGACATTTTTTATTTAAGTTTGAATTTTACCTTTCCTTTTATATCAGTAGATGATGCACCAATAACAGCCTCAAAATCACCACTCTCTGCAACCCACTCATGCTTGTCTGCATCGAAGAAACTAAGCGCTTCTTTATCTACGGTGAAAGACACTGAGGTTGTTTCTCCCGGTTGAAGTTTCACCTTTTCGAAGCCTTTAAGCTCTTTTATCGGACGAGGAAGATAAGACTTCAGGTCGCTGATATAGAGTTGAACAATTTCCGAACCTTCTCTTTCCCCGGTGTTTGTAACATCAACGGTAAATGTTATTTGATCTTTAGTGGTCATTTCATTTTTGTCAGCTACCACTTTTCCATATTTGAATGTTGTATAGCTCAACCCGTGTCCAAAACTAAATATGGGCTTAATCTTTTCTTTGTCTATCCATCTGTAACCAACAAATATACTTTCGTGATATGTTTGGTTTACTGTATCTTTTACTGTTTTAGCTTTTGCCAAATCTTCTGCTCGTCCGGGATATTCTCCCAATTTATGAGAACCTAGATCGTCAAGTTTCTCAGTAAACGAGAATGGCAATTTGCCGCTTGGATTTGTATCGCCAAACAATACAGAAGCCAAGGCATTACCAGCCTCAGAGCCTAAATACCAGGCTTGAAGGATTGCAGGTACATCTTGCACCCACGGCATAGCCACGGCATTACCGGAGATATTGACAAAAATGAAGTTCTTATTTGCTTTTGCCAGCTCTCTTATTAGCTGATCTTGCTGATATGGAAGTCCGTATGATTTACGGTCTATTCCTTCATTATCTTGAAAATCGCTCTTGTTTAGTCCTCCTATAAAAATCACATAATCAGCTTCTTTTGCTGCCGATACGGCTTCGTCTAGCAATTCTTTGGCTGAACGACTTTCGCTCAAGTCTTGTTTTACAACTACTTTATTATATTCTCCTCCTATATCTCCCACGTAACCACGAGCATAAACGACCTCAGCCTCTGAGCCGATGCGACTCTTGATGCCGTCCAAAGGAGATATCTCATATTTAGCTTTTAATGAAGAACTTCCACCTCCAACAGTCATCATCTTGATGGCATTTTCTCCAATAACAGCGATCTTTTTTGTTGTTGATAAATCAATAGGCAAGACATTATTTTTGTTTTGCAATAAAACGATTCCATCTTCACCGATTTTTTTAGCAGCCATGCTATGTGCTGGAGATGCCAACGAACCATAAGGCTTATTCTTGTTCATCGTTGTGCGATAGGCTAAGCGTAGTATGCGACGGACTTTCTCGTCCAATTCTTTTGTGCCCACCTTTCCCTCTTGGATCAAGTCTAAATAAGGTTTGGCTAAATAATAACTTGCATATGCATTGCTAAGACCTAAAGTCAAACCATTGGTCCACGAACCGAACTCCATATCCAAGCCATTATAAATCGCTTGATAGGTATCGTTCACTCCTCCCCAGTCAGAAACAACAACTCCGTCGAAATTCCACTCATCACGCAAAATGTCATTCAATAGGTATTGATTATGACATCCATGTTCACCTTTATATAAATTGTATGAACCCATGATTGACCATGTTTTTGCTTCCTGAACAGCAGCTTTGAAAGCCGGTAAATAAATTTCATACAGCGCTCTGTCATCAACATGCACATTCGTAGAGTGACGATTGGTTTCTTGATTATTCAACGCAAAGTGTTTTACACAAGCTGCAACTCCATTTTCTTGAACTCCTATGATATAAGGAACAACCATTTTAGAAGCTAAGAAAGGATCCTCACCCATATATTCGAAATTACGTCCGTTGAGAGGCGTACGGTAGATGTTCACTCCGGGACCTAATAATATATCTTTTTTTCGGTATCTAGCTTCTTCTCCGATAGATCTACCATAGAGGAGAGACAAGTCCTTGTCCCATGTCGATGCTAGAGCTGTCAGAGCAGGAAATGCGATACACGAATCACTGGTCCACCCTGCTTGATCCCATTCGTCCCACATTACTTCGGCACGAACCCCATGAGGTCCATCTGTTGCCCAAAATTCAGGAATCCCTAAACGGGGAACCCCTGCAGAACTAAATTTGGACTGAGCATGTAGCATAGCTATTTTTTCTTCCACAGTCATCCGAGACAATGCATCTTCGATGCGCTCATCCACAGGCTTAGTGTCATCCAAATATATTGGCACACTGTTGTTTTGCCCTTTAGCTACAAATGTAGCAACTATCAGCAAAACAGCAATTAATCTTATTGGTCTAAACATTTTTTGAAATTAAAATATAAAAGAATTGTAAGTCTTTTAATAAAAAAAGATTCCTTGACTTATAATAATCAAGGAATCTTATACTATACCTTGGTGTACTATTTGTTATCCTTCAGTATCAATACCCTTCATTTTGAGTTAATGCTCCTAAAGATCTATCTATTTCTGATTTAGGAATTGGGAAATAACGCTTGTCTGAAGTGTACTTGAATGTTCCATAAATACGTTCACGCTTCCCTCCTTCTAATTCTTTCCAGCCAATTTGCATTTCTTTTGATATGTCAGTGGCTTTTCCGAAACGAAGTAGGTCAAAGAAGCGATGTCCTTCACCTGAAAACTCTAAACGTCTTTCGGCTAAGATATTATCCAATGTTGCAGATTTTTGATACGTTCCTGTATATTGATAAGCGCGGCCACGAACCTTGTTTAGATAAGTTTCAGCAGTACCTTGATCTCCTCCGGTACGGAGAATAAGTTCAGCAGCTATCAAATAAGTATCAGCCAAGCGATAAATACGATGATTGTTACGATAGTTCAGGTCTGTAGATCCTAGAGCCAACGAGTTTTCACCCTTGCGAGGCAGATATTTTTTGTTAAAATATCCGGTATTGTCCCAACGGCTATCGTCGTATGTCGCTTTCGGATTTATATTATCTACATAATAGTCGAAAGATAAGATACCTCCATTTTTGCGTTGATCTGCATCTTCGTACAAATCATACAGATGTTTTTCCATTGGCATGAATCCCCAACCTGCAGAATAAACAGATGGAATACCACTATTATCATTGAAACCATTAATTCCGATCATTGTAGGGAATACGCTTCCTCCGGGCTTTTTACCATCATCTCCCCATCCTCTAGTAGCTCCATTGTCTGTATAATTGATCTCAAAAATAGACTCTTTACCCCATTCTCCTGCACTTTCCCACATAGAAGCAAAATTTGGTTCTAGATCATATAGAGGTGATTCTATGATTGTTTTCAT
>CALKIV010000110.1 GCA_937995835.1 uncultured Dysgonomonas sp.
CATTTTAAAATCAATTACAAGATTCTTCCAGAATTGACTTATGACGCCTATTTTTCCATGAAGATAAAGACAACAAACAATCGTCAATTTTTGCCTCAAGTAGCTACAGGAGTAGTGTGGACAAGTGAATATGCTAATCAGAGTGTAGATAATTCTTCTGACAACTTGACCATGATCACTGAAAACAAATTAATGTATAGAAAGAATTGGGACAAAAAGCATAATTTAATTCTTACAGGAAAATTCATGACTACCCAAGCTCAAAGTGAAAATTACTCCAGCAAAACCTCTGGCAACGCCTCTTCAGGGCTTTCTGACCCCACAATTGGTAGTGTAGTAGCCTCCATAGGCTCAGGAAAATCAGAGACGAGGACTTACCAAGGAACAGGACTGCTAAGTTATACCCTCCTCGACAGATATGTTGCTTTAGCAACACTCAACCTAGAGGGAAATTCCAGCATGGGAGGATCTAATCGCACAGCTCTTTTTCCTGTTTTAGGTCTTTCGTGGAACTCTCAGTATGAGCCATTTTTGGCCAAATACGACTGGCTGGAGGAAGCGAAGTTTCGCTTTGCAGTAGGCCAATCAGGAAGGGCGGCTAAAGGCTCAGCACCATATTTAGGGGCTTTCTCTTCATTGGGCAATTATATGGGAATGCCTGCCTTGCATCCTAGTCGTATTCAGCTCGAAAATCTAAAATGGGAAACAACCACCGAATATAATGTGGGTACAGATATGGCTTTCTTTAATGGCAGATTATCTTTCACTTTCGATTGGTATCAAAAATATACCAAAGACCTTTTGCAAAAAGATTATAGCATACCTTCCAGCACAGGATATTCCGATATCAAATACTTCAACTCTGGCGAGATGACCAACAAAGGTTGGGAGTTTCGTGCAAATGCCACTTTTTACGAAAACAAAAAAAACAGACTTAGAGTCAGTGGAGGTATAAACTTCAGTAGAAACATCAACGAGGTAACCAAATTGCCTTCGAATATGCGACAAGAAAATTACACCTTCGATAATAAAAATTATGCTATTCGTATAGAAGAAGGACGATCCATCGGCTCATTTTATGGTTATCGCTACAAAGGCGTTTATCAAAACACAGATGCCACCTATGCCAGAGATAAAAATGGAGCCATCATGAATGACATCAATGGCAAACCTATCATCATGAAGAATGGTACATTTCAGGTAGCTCCGGGAGATGCCATCTATGAGGATATCAACAACGATGGGGTAATCAATGAATATGACATTGTATATTTAGGAAATGCTATGCCAGTATTGACAGGAGGAGCCGACCTTGCACTTATGTGGAGAGACTGGAATCTTTCAGCTACATTTCATGGCCGTTTTGGGCACAAGGTGATCAATGAAACCCGCATGAACAATGAATCGATGTATGGCGAAAAGAATCAAAGCACGGCTACACTTAGACGTTGGAGAAACGAAGGGGATATGACTGATATTCCACGCGCCCTTTACAAGGCAGGATACAATTACTTGGGCTCCGATCGCTTTGTTGAAGATGCATCATACCTGAGGCTGAAAAGTGTTTCGCTGACTTACAATGTTCCTAAAAATGTAATACAAAAATGGGGTATCAATGCACTAAGCATGTTTATCACCGGATACAATCTACTAACCTTCACCAACTACACCGGACAAAATCCGGAAATTGGGCAACCTAGCGATCCTAAAAAACTAACGAAGGACAGTGCAACAACACCCGTATCCATCAAGTTTACCTGTGGTTTCAATTTGAATTTTTAAAATCTGAAGCATGAAAAAAATTAAATATCTTATAATACTTTTACTGGGATTATCCTTCGTCAATTGCAACAATTGGTTAGATATATTGCCAGACAACGAACAACCCTCAAAGGAGTATTGGAAGTCGAAAGAAGACGTAGAATCAGTTATTTCTTCAGGCTACTACTACTTACGCGAATGCACCCCCTACCTCATCGATTGGGGCGAACTTCGAGGAGCCTCACTCGGTTTAGGCACTTTTGATACGCAAAAATTCAAACTATATAGTTTTGACCTCACTGCCGAAAACAAACTGGTTAAGTGGGAATCATTCTATCAAGTCATCAATATGGCCAATTCTGTGATCAAGTTTGCAGATGTGGCAAAAGGCAACGACCCCACGTATAGTGAAGGGGCAATGAACTCTCATAAAACAGAGGCCTATTTCATGCGTGCCTTATCTTACTTCTTTTTGCTAAGAAACTTCAAAGAAGTGCCACTAATCTTGACTCCCTATGTGGATGATTCTACACCATACAACATAGCCAAGTCAACAGATAAAGACATCATTGCACAGATAAAGGAGGACATTAAAATAGCACTAGACACCGATGCAGCCAAAGAGTCATACGAAATAGCATGGCAAAACAAAGGTAGATCGACCAAATGGAGTCTATATGCCCTAATGGCTGATGTCGCCCTGTGGAACGAGGACTATGATGAGTGCATACACTATGCTGACCTATTGATAAAGGCAACTGCCCCCATCAGACCTGTATTCATTTCAGACCCAACAAAGTGGTTCGAGATTTTCAATCCGGGAAACAGTAATGAGTCTATTTTTGAACTAAATTGGGATTACTCAAATTATCAAGAAGATAAAAACAGCCCATCCAAATTTTTAAATCTAGCATTGGAGTCAAAATACAGATTCAGAGGTCCTATGCTTGAACGTCTAATTGCCGAAACTGTAGAAGTAGGAGCTACAAATGCGATTCGCAGCTATTATGGAACATTTGCGAATTCCTCAGCAGATTATCTTCAATATGATGTTGCTTTTGTATGGAAATATATGGGCACAGGTTATCAAGATTTCACTGCTACCAGAACCAATCAAGATGCCAATTTCATCATTTACCGAATGGCCGACATCATGTTGCTAAAAGCCGAAGCACTTATTCTAAAAGGAGAAAGCTCTTGGACAGAAGCTCTAGGTATTATCAATCAGGTTAGAGTGCGTTCAAACCTGAGCCTGAAAACGGTATCACTGACCGAAGCTACAGAGCTAGACATGCTACTTATTCTATTGAATGAAAGGGATATGGAGTTCGCATCTGAAGGCAAAAGATGGTATGACCTACTCCGATTCGGAAAGGCAAAAGAATATAAATACAAAGAAGACTTTATAAGAATAATAGAGGAAAACAACACCGAGAAAAGCCCTAACTGGCTACGCTCTGTGCTGAAAAATGAAAATGCTTGGTATCTACCTATTCATGTAGACGAAATATTCTCGAACAAACTATTAGAGCAGAACCCTTATTATAAAGTGACAACTAATTAATCGCTGTATATTATGAAACATCTTACAAAAATATATTTATTAAGCATCATCTTATGCATTTTCTTTGCTTGCGAAGATCCACATAAGAACGACACCTATCAGGTGTATAATGTAAATCCGATTTCAACACACCTTGAGTCTCATCCAGATGACTACTCTGAATGGGTTTCGGTTCTGAAATATGCCGATTTGTTCAATGCTATCAATTTTGCTAATCAAGACTTCACAGCTTTTGTTCCTCACAACGAGGCCGTAAAAGATTTTTATGTCAAGAAGGGAGTCACCTCTATCGAAGAGCTTGGTTATGACTATGCCCGCAACTTGGCTCAATTTCATATCATTGCAGACTCTATTCCCAAGGAAACATTCACAGAAGGAGGTAGACTAGAAAAACCAACTCTTTCTGACGACTATCTATTTTTCACCTTTACCGAAGGAGGATACAATAATATTTACATCAATCAGGAAGCAAAAATAGCTGCTTATCCTCCTAGAGCATCCAATGGTTTTGTATATACACTAGATGCCGTACTCAGCCCTTTGACGGAAAGTCTACAGCAACGCATTAGCGAATCCAAAACACCACATACCATCATGCTGAAAGCCTTAGAGCTCACAAGCTGGAAAGACAGTTTGAGTGTTATTGCCGATACTATAACAGCTGACAATGGGAGAAAAAGGATTGTGAAGCGAAAATACACCTTACTAGCCACTTCCGATGAGGCATTCAAGAAAGATGGAATTATGAGTATCGAAGATCTCACAAACAAAATAGGGGCAGATAATAATTACAAAGACCCTAAAAATGCTTTATTCAAGTATATAGCCTATCACATCATTCAGGGCTCATATGACTATGAAGCCATGATCACTTTCGATTCCCCTGCAGACAAAACTAAGATATGGAATACGAAAGCTCGCAACGAACTGCTACAAGTATCATTGATTGATGGACAGTACTTCATCAACTATAACGGCTCCAAAACATCTTTCCTAAAAGAAGAGTCTGACATTGTAGCTAAAAATGGCATGATGCATCAGATAGACAACTATCTTCCTATTTGGCATCCAGAGCCACTACCTGTCCTTTTTGACGTATGTAGTTATCCAGATGTCGCCAGTTATATAGAAGCAAATGGAAAAGATCAAAAATACCAAACAGTAGATGCTTCAAACGAATATAGAACAAGGGTGCTAAGTCTTCCTTGTTATGATGTACACCTGATGAAACCTGCAAGCCTTAAGTCATATAACGAACTTGACTACTTTACGGCAAAAGCTGGTAATGCATGGAAAGACTCTAAATATGGAGATATGCTTATTCTCAATTTAGGCTATACAGGCAGCATTGCAATGGAAACTCCTGCCATCATCAAAGGGAAATATAAAGTTACATTACACTTCGGATTTGCCGGTTCTCAAGATTTCATGAGATTATCTAATGGAGGGAGTAATGGAGGCCTGATGCGTTTCTCATTCGACAATAAGAACAGCATTGATGCCAAACCATACACAACTGTACCTTCGAAAACCTTAGGGAATTACCAATATGTGTTATTTGATGAAGTTGAATTTACTGAAACCTCATCACATGAATTTAAGATAGTGATCCTAGATCCAGCAGCGCAAACAAATGAAAATTTCCGTATCTATATCGACTATTTAATGTTTGAACCTATCTAATAAAACAAGTTATTATGAATAATATAAAATATTTATCTGCTATAATCACTGCCTTGATATTACTCATATCGTGCACAGATACTTGGGATTCACATTACAAAGAGCAGGAAGAAATAATCAATAATGACAATATTATCTCTGTTTCTAGCTCTACAAAACAGTATATTGAATCAGAAGCATCATTGAGCTCTATGTATGCTCTTTTTAAGGATACTAAGGTGCTAGAACAAATAGAGGCAAATGATCATGTAACCCTACTCGTAGTGGAAAACGAAAACATTTCACATTCGGAGGATATGACTAGCACTTATCTCGCTGAAAATCATGTTGCAGCCATTGCTATTTCTCCAGCCAACTTAATTAATGGCGAAAGAGTATTGATGCAAAACAAGAAATATCTAAACATTTCAACTCAAGTAACCAACAAAGGCACAACCTATTACTTTAACAATGCTGAGGTCAAGAAAATTATAAAAACAACTGATGGATATATCTATGTATTGAATTCTTTCGCTCAATCACCAAAATCGTTATATGAGACCATCGAAAGTTTAGGAGACAACTACTCTATATTTAGAGAAATGATTCTCTCTAGAAATGAAAAAGTTTTTGATAAAAATGCCAGTACTCCAATCGATGTAGACAATACTGGGAGCACTATTTACGATTCAGTTTTTATTATCACGAATCCATATTTTAATGCTAAAGGCTTTGATCTGAATTCTCCTGCCCTTACTGCTACTCTATTAATCCCCTCCAACAAGGTGGTCAATGAAGCAATAAGCACAGCAAAACAGAATCTCAAAGATTGGGGAATGCAACGAGCTGATTCCATCATTGCAAACTGGGTATTTCAATCAGCTTTCTTTAAAGAACAATATACCAAAAATGATTTTGAAAACAACATTGACCTCAAATCAGTCTTCGATAAGCAATGGAGAACAACTGTTCAGAAAGTAGATCTAGACAATCCCATAGAGATGAGCAATGGCGTTGCCTATCATATTGACTGGATGAAGATCCCAACCAATGTATTAATATACAGAGTTAAGGATCACTTTAAGTGGTATGAGTTTTTGACTCAAGAAGATAAAGAAAAATATTATCAGACTGAAAATTTGACCTATAACAAGTGTGAAACAAAAGTAGCTGCGTGGTCAGGTTGGCCAGCCGGAGGCTTCCCTCTAATCGAGAATAGAGTATTAATATACTCACTTGTTGATAAAACATCAGTGGACTACTCGCTCAAGTTTATCCCCTTCCACTACGAAGAAGGTAAAGGGGGGAAAAGCTATACAGCTGACTCGTACAAGATACCCCCGGGAGAATATGACTTATGTTTAGGTTTCATGCAGAAGAAAAACAATGCCGAAACCTTCACCATTTCGTTCAATGGAAAACCATTAGCCAATAAAGTCGCCTTAGGAGCCACTACTTTCCATTTCGACCGTGGTGGACAAGGTTATCCAGAAGGATTTGACACCAGTAAGGCAACAGACAGCAAACGAGCAAACTATGATCGTGATGGAGGAAAAGTAGGAGTCATAGAAGTGACAGGAGCTCCCAAAGAAATAGAGCTGACGTTTCAAGGAAAATTTGGATCTGCAACCAATACTTCTGATCCTGTTTTCCATCACTGGTGCTTGAAACCAACAGCCAACTGTTATTAATCATTTAATGAACTGATATGAAAATTATTAATAAAATATTTATAAGCTTATTACTCTGTTTATGCTCTATTGCAAGCTACGGACAATCCAACCGTACAATCAGAGGAAAGGTGCTTTCGTCTTTCAACAAACCAATTAAAGACGCAATCATTGCAGCACAAGGAAGTGATGAGATTAAAACAACAGAAGATGGAACATTTACCTTAGAGCTAAAGTCTGATGCGTCTTCTCTATCCATTTGGGCTCCCGGCTATTTTCCTGTCAATAGAGTCATCAAGGACAACACTGATCTCACGATTATTATGGTGTCTGAAAATCAGTATAAATACAACGAATCAGCTGTACTACCCCAGCGCATCGAAAACGAACGCATAGCCCACACTGCAGCAACTAATATAACAAAGAAAGATTTCAATCCAGGTAGTATTATGATCGACAGGGCTCTATCTGGCCAGATTGCAGGACTAAAGACAACGCGCATGGGAGGTATGCCTGGAGAAGGAACATACATGAATTTGAGAGGAATCAGATCACTGACGGCAGACAATGCTCCACTTATCGTGATCAATGGAATGCCACACTTGCCAGACAGCAAAGAATCTTCCCTGATCAATGGCTATACACGTAATATTTTCCAAACCTATAATATTGGAGATATACAAAATATCACCGTACTAAAAGGTGCAGAAGCAGCTCTTTATGGCTCTTTGGGTGCTAATGGTGTTATCCTGATCGAAACAGATGGAGCTGCATCTGATGATCTAGAAACTAAGATTAGCTTCTATGGACAATATGGGATGAGCTGGAACAAAAAGCGTGTACCCCTCTTAGCAGGAAAAGAATATACCTCTTACCTGTCTGATATAGGTATGACTTATTACAATAATATGGGAGAGCTATTCAATGAGTTTCCTTTCCTTAACAATCCTGACAATAAGTATAACTATCTGTACAACAACAATACCGATTGGCAAAAAGAGATTTATCAGAATGCTTTCACCACCGACAATCTATTCAGAATAGAAGGGGGAGATGCTATTGCCAAATATGATCTGTCGCTGGGCTATTTATTAGAAGATGGATTGCTCAAAGAAACCTCTTTCCAACGCTATCATACCCAACTAAACACCAATATACTAGTTAGCAAACAAGTGGAGCTAATCGCTTCTGTTGGCTTATCCTACATCAATGGAGAATACCAAGAGCAAGGCATGGTGAATCAAACAAACCCTATTTTGACAGCCTATGCCAAATCTCCACTCCTTAGTCCATGGAAAAAAGATACACAAGGACAAACTCTAAACGAATACGCTGACTTCTATTATGGCATCAGCAACAATATGAATTTTGCCGTCAGCAATCCATTGGCTGTCATCAATAGCGTAGATGTCACCAATCGTCAGTATGATGTCAATGCTTTAGCAGGAATTACTTACAAAGTTCTTCAAAACTTATCTCTAAGTGGAAAAGTGGGCTTGTATTACAATTACAACAACGAAAAACTATTCGTTCCGGGCAAGACTGACAAAACCATCATCCCTCTATTCACTCCCTTTGGAGAGGCTGAAAACACCGTAAAGAATGGAGTAGGAAAGGTTGTCAACTTCTTTTATAACATCAATGGACAATATCACACCGTTTTAGACAATAAACATAAAATAAATGTCTTAGGTGGTCTTCAATCCATCATTTCAGAATACGAATACGATGCAGGAGTAGGATACAATACGGCCAACGATTTTTATCAGACACTCAATAATGTCAACAAATTAGGACGAAATTTTTCTGGTTATATCAGTAAATGGAACTGGATGAATTTCTATGCTCATGGCGACTATACTTACAGCGATATGCTTAAAGCCTCTCTCAATATGTCTGTTGATGGTGCATCTTCCACAGGAGTAGATGCTGATAGATTTTATATCTACCCTTCCTTGGGGCTCACATGGTTTGGCAAAAGTCTAATGCCTTTATCAAACTCAACCTTTGTAAATCGACTGAATGTGAGAGCAGAATATAGCATCACTGGCAATAGTAGATTCTCATCGAACTTTGGCAAGCATTATTATCAAAGTTCACCATACCAAAAGGTAGCAGGCATCGTAAGAATGAACGTTCCCAATACAAAATTGAAACAAGAACAAAATGCACTCCTTAATCTTGGACTAGACATGAGTTTCTTGTTTAACAGAATAGAGTTGAGTTTCGACTACTATAATAACCAAACATCTGATGCCATCTTTGCCACTCCACAATCTTCTGTTTATGGTACAGGGTTATATTATGATAATCTAGGAAAACTATCTAACCAAGGAGTTGAACTAGCCATACAAGCCTCTATCATCAGAACACCAGACTTCGAATGGGTCATTGGGGGTAATATTGCCAAAAACAGAAACAAGATCAAGTCATTAGGTGGAGAAGAAGAGTTGATTCACAAATATGCTGATGGAGCACAACTCATCACCAAAAAAGGAAGAAGTCCTTATGAGTTCTATGGCTACGAAACCAAAGGCGTATTCTCCACTCAGCAGGAAGCCCAAAATACAAATTTACGTAACGATAAAGGGAGCACTTTTACGGCTGGAGACATTCACTTTGTGGATCAAAATGGCGACCATGTCATTGACGAAAAAGACAGAGTTTCGTTAGGTAGTGCAGAAGCAAAATTCTTTGGAGGCTTTTTCACCAGTTTTCGGTATAAACACTTCTCTCTTTCGGCAGAGTTCACGTATTCCAAAGGGAATAAAGCATATAATGCTGTAAGAAGAAACCTTGAATCGCTCTCTTCTTTCGACAATCAAAGTATTGCTACCATCAACAGATGGAAACTTGAAGGACAAGTTACTGATATGCCACGCGCAGAATGGGGAGATCCTATTGGGAATAACGACTTCTCTGACAGATGGATCGAAGATGCTTCATATCTACGCATGAAGAATATTACTTTCAGTTACGACTTCAACCGTAAGGTACTAAACCTCTTCCGTTCAGGAACAATATATATTACTGGTGAAAATTTATTTACTGTTACCAAATATCTTGGACTAGACCCAGAATTTGCCTATTCGTACAATGATGCAATACAAGGTTTCGACTATGCAAAACTAATGAGCCCGCGCAGAGTTAAATTTGGTGTTAATTTGAAATTCTAAGAATATGAGAAAAAATATATTAAAATGCATATTAGTGCTGAGCACAATCTTCATGTTTACATCTTGTGAAGATTTTTTCCAAGTCGAAACAGATGATATACTTGATAATAAAGATTATATCTCCACCGACAGTGAAATGTATTCCGGGTATATAGGAATTACAACTAAGCTACAAGCTATTGGTGATAAGATCATATATCTCACTGACACACGTGGTGAGCTATTAGAGCCAACAATCAATACGCCAAGCGAATTGACTAACCTATATTTTTATAATGATGATCTCTCTGGTAATTCATATGCCGATCCAGCCCCCTATTATGATGTTATCATTGCTTGTAACGACTATATCTACAAAATGTTCGAATACAAAAAAACACATCATTCGTCCATTGATGAAACGCATTTCAAAGCATTGATCAGTTCCACACTGCGAGTAAAAGCTTGGATATACCTTACTCTGGGCAAAATATACGGGGAAGCTGTTTGGTTCGATGATCCCATGACCGAAAAGAAAGATCTATCCAAACTTCCACTCAAAAAATTGGACGAAATTGTTACCTCTTGCAGACTGTTACTTGAAAGTGGTATAGAGGGCATAGATGGCAAACTATCCATTTCTTGGAAGGAGTGGGTTGATCCAGAAACAAGCACAGGAGACAGCGAATTTAGATATTGGGATTACATGACACCAGATTACATTCCACTTTATGCTGAAATTTGTTTGTGGGATGAAGATTATCAAAAAGTTGTCGATATAATCTTAACGAAACTGAATGAAAAGTTTGCACATACAAATCTCGATGGTAACAATATCGATTGGCTGAGGAGCACAGCATTAGCCGGAAAATTTGCCAGAATATGGGATACCAAAGGAAAAGATCCTTTGCGTATTGAGGCTATTTCCATCATTCAATATAATTATGAATACAATCAAATAAATAGTCTATTGAAGCACTTCGGCACAGAACGACCTAACCAATATTTACTTGCACCTTCAGAAGCTGGGAGAGCACGTTTCTCCGATCCTGACTTTAACAATCTAGGGATAAAAGACAAGGATGCGAGAGAAGGCATATCGTTTCGCAAGACAAGTGCCGATCAATGGGTGATCAACAAGTTTCGTCCTAGCCCATCGCAAGCACGTGCCAATGCTTACGAAGATGATGTACTTATATATATTTACAGGGCAACAGAGCTACATTTCATGTTAGCAGAAGCGCTTAATCAATTAGGTAGATATGCAGAAGCTGCCGCACTAATTAATTCTGGAGTTTCAGGGGTATTTCCAAATGGAAATGTCACATGGCCCGGGTTCTCAAATGACTGGACTAGTGCCACACAACATGGAACTCGCGCATATCCGAATGTTGGCATCAGAGGTGCTTTTAATTTAGGGAATCGTGATTTTTTTAAAGAACCTAAGGAAGATGGAGCTCCAGTAGTTGATGGCGAAAATCTACTTTCAGACCTAACAATAGAGGAAATAGGACAAGCAAAACTTAAAAATGACCTGGCCATCCTTGATGAAATGCTCTTAGAATTTCCTGTCGAGGGCAAAATTTATCCGGCAATGATTCGCATTGCCAAACGACATAATGATTACAGCATCATAGCCGACAGAGTATGCCCTAAGTATCAAAATGGAGAAGACATCAGAACTAGAATACTAAATGGAGCTTATTTCATTAAGTGGGATTTAAAGAATAAATAAGCAAGAGTACTCAAAAGAAAAGCATTTCAACCTACATATAAAAAAGTCTGCCACATTTCTGTAGCAGACTTTTTTATT
>CALKIV010000111.1 GCA_937995835.1 uncultured Dysgonomonas sp.
TGATCGAGTGTCTCTTTTTCTACCCCATAGAAATGATACAAGGCAGCTTGAGATGCCCAACATATATATAAGGTAGAAGTAACATGGTGTCGTGCCCAATCGAAAATAGTGGTCACTTCATCCCAATAGTTGACTTCCTCAAAGCGTAGCATCTCCACAGGTGCACCAGTAATAATCATGCCATCATAGTAGTCCTCTTTTATCTGCTCAAAATTTTTATAGAACATCGAAAGATGCTCTTCCGAAGTGTTTTTAGAGGTATGAGTTTCAAGTTTCAAGAATTCCATCTCCACTTGCAAGGGATTGTTAGACAGTAGTCTAATGAAATCCGTTTCAGTTGTGATCTTGATGGGCATCAAATTCAATATCAATACCCTAAGAGGGCGAATGTCTTGTTCATTGGCTCTTAGGTCGCTCATAACAAAGATGTTCTCTTTCTTGAGGATCTCTATTGCAGGCAAACTGCTAGGTATTTTTACTGGCATATCACAATTATTGTTTAATCTGCAAAAATACAAAAATATATCGAGATATAAGTCTTGCTTTCTCAAGATGAATCCTAATAAAAAAGTGAGAAGGTGAATATTATATCAAGTGACAGATTGTCATTCTTTTTCGAACAATAAAGTTTAGCTGATCTGTCTTTCTTTTTATATAAAATAATTGTTAGCTTTACTCTTCTTGGATTTAGAATAATAAAATAATATCATAAAGCGATGCAAAGCGAAGTCAAAGTGAAGGATGTAAAAGAAGTTGTGATTCGCTTCTCTGGAGACTCTGGAGATGGAATGCAACTCACAGGTTCTATATTTTCTAATTTGGTGGCGATATTTGGCAATCAGATTGCTACGTTTCCCGATTTCCCCTCAGAAATTAGAGCTCCGATAGGTACCTTGTCAGGTGTTTCTGGCTTTCAAATGAAGCTAGGCGCAGACATTCATAGTGCTGGAAATAGGGCCGATGTGTTGGTGGCAATGAATGCTGCTGCCCTGAAAGTATGTGCCACAAATCTGAAAAAAGATAGTATAATAATCATTGATAGTGATTCATTTGCTCCAAAAGATTTAGAAAAAGCATTGTATACAACGGATGATGCTTTTAAAGAATTAGGTTTGCTGACTCAACCGGTTATTTCGGCTCCCATTACTAGTCTGACAAAAGAAAGTTTAGCAGATTGGGATGTGGATATGAAGACCAAGTTGCGATGCAAAAACATGTTTGCATTAGGGATCGTTTGTTGGCTGTTCAATCAGTCATTAGACGTGGTTGATGGCTTGATCGAGAAGAGATTTAGTAAAAAAGAAGCTTTAGTAAATGCAAATACAAAGGTGTTGAGTGATGGCTATAATTATGGAGCCAATCAACATTTGAGTGTGTCAACTTATAAGGTGGAAACCGTGGATGTTCAGCCTGGACACTATATAGATGTAAATGGAAATCAAGCTACGTCTTATGGTTTGATAGCAGCCGCTGAACGTTCTGGCAAATCTTTATTTTTAGGATCATATCCTATTACTCCAGCAACAGATATACTTCAAGAGTTAACAGCTCTAAAAGCCTTGAATGTGAAGGCTGTGCAAGCAGAAGACGAGATAGCTGCAGTAGCTATGTCTATCGGGGCAAGCTTTGCAGGAAAACTGGCTGTAACTTCCACTTCAGGGCCTGGATTAGCTTTGAAGAGTGAAGCTATTGGACTTGCAGTGATGTCTGAGTTGCCATTAGTGGTGATAGATGTGCAACGTGGAGGACCATCCACAGGGCTTCCTACTAAGACAGAACAAACAGATCTAAATATGGCTTTATATGGCAGAAGTGGTGAAAGTCCGATTGTTGTATTGGCTGCCACAAGCCCTACAAACTGTTTTGATATGGCATATTGGGCAGGTAAACTGGCTATGGAGCATATGACACCAGTCATATTGCTGACAGACGGTTATATTGCCAATGGAGCTTCTGCATGGCGAATACCTGATTTGGAACAATATCCAACTATTCAGCCAAATGATATTAGCCAATGCGATAAAGATAAATGGAAAGTGACATTGCG
>CALKIV010000112.1 GCA_937995835.1 uncultured Dysgonomonas sp.
ACATCCGACTGATAGGCTTTGCAATCCCAAAACTTATACTCACTGTCCTTATGACTAACTGATAGCGAGTTGATGCCTAGCGTCATGTGTTGCATGATGCCAACAGGACAAACTAAACGCTTATCTGTAGCATTGTAGTGAATGCCACTAGGCTTTTGCTGAGGGCTGATACGCTTATCTACATACCTAAATTGAAGACTTTCATCACCAATGAGCATCATCATCGTTTGCACAGCTATGGGTTTAATTGCCCCATCAAAATCAAGCATAGAGTCGATAAGTTTCTGCATCGTTTCCTGAGATTGTTTAAAACCTCGTTTCACATAGCTTACTACCTCTTTGTCTTTTCTGTTGACCGTTTCTTCTAGCGTCGGTATCTCATTGATGATAGCGCCAAAAGTTTTACTGCTGACATTATTGGCAATGGTGATCTCTGGACTTTTAGGGTCGTTCACTTTTTCTTTAACGGCCACGATGCGCACATCCACAGGATCGGGCAAGAATTGAGGGTCTGAAAACTCCACAAAATAGCCGATATTGAGATATCCTCTGATCTCGCCCCAATTGCGATTAGCATATATACCATCCAATTTCCAACGATAGGAGTATTGCGCTTGCTCGTTTTCCCACAAATATTTTACAACATCTTGCAAAGCTTCATTTTCAGCATTGGTGATGTATTGCTCAGGCATACGCATATGAAAGACTGCATATTTGTCTCCCACAGCAGGAATGATGTTGCCCTGTGGGTAGATCAGCCCGTTTTGCTCGATGGGTACAAGTTCAAATTTGCGCGTGTCATGTTTATACTTTGCATCAAATTCTTTACCTGCCAATTGCCCCGTCTGAAAGATCACGGTCATGGTTTCGCCTGCAATGATCAATTTCGAATAGTCTAAATCTTCAGGGATGCTGTTATCAATGATATTATAAAAGCCTTGTTTGTCGTCTATCATTTCCACGTCTGACACCGTACCTACACACTTAGGATAATGTTTTTTGATATCTAAGCTGTCCTCTTCTCCAGCCAAAGGGTTTACACGTTCAAGGTAAGAGCCAGAAGCATCTGTCGTATACTCTATACCTTCATGTGTTATGCGTTTGCTTTTAGGCAATAATAGCGTATCGCTACCACTTTCGTTCCGATCGCGAGCATAGGTCGATCGGTCGATGTTTCGCTCGCCACCATCCACATATACCCGATTGATGATCTTCTTATTGTCGTATTGTATGCGTCGCAAGCCTCCCAAGATGCCATTATTGTAGCCGTATGAGAGTTTGAAAGAAACCTTTTTGCCGTTATCGTCCAAGCGTTCCACTTTTCTAAAGTGTAGCGTAAATTTGTCTAACTCCCACTCGGTGTCGAAACCATCTACCACTTTAGGCAAGACGTCAAAACAGTAGTCATGATTGAAGTCGAGGGTCACAGGTTCGCTGTCTATGCAGTCACCCACTTGCCAAGGGTATTGAGGATATTTCAATTTTAAGTTGGCAATAATTAAATCAGCTACCATGCGAGGGGTAGCCGTTAGAGAAAACGAGAGTTTAAACGAGCTCGTTGGCCAAATATTATCATTCTCTAAGATGTAGTCAAAGAATTTGAACTTAGTTGCCTTGAGCATCCACGTTGAGCCCTCCATGGCTAGATTGTAATTGAAGTGCTGGCTGTGTTGCTTGGTATAGTCTAATGAACGAGGCATCCAGTACAACTCTTCTTTGAAGATGCAGAAAGCTTGCTCAGGTATATCAATAAACTC
>CALKIV010000113.1 GCA_937995835.1 uncultured Dysgonomonas sp.
GCTAAAGCTTAAAAGCCTCTGATAGCTTTTACACCTGGAAGCACTTTTCCTTCAATGAATTCAAGGAGAGCACCACCACCAGTCGAAACGTAAGATACTTTTTCAGCCATGCCAAATTTGTTGACACAAGCCACAGAGTCGCCACCTCCCACAAGAGAGAAAGCACCATTTTTTTGAGTAGCTTCAGCAATAGCTTCAGTTACAACTTTTGATCCATGAGCAAATTTGTCGAATTCGAATACTCCTGCAGGGCCATTCCAAAGAATAGTTTTAGATTTTAGAATCACATCAGTGAATTCTTTTTCTCCCTTAGGACCTATATCCAATCCCATCCATCCGTCAGGGATTTGGTCAGCTTCCACAGTTTGCACATTAGCATCAGCAGAGAAAGCATCACCACAAACAGCATCGCTGGCAATCACTAGGTTCACGTTGTTTTTCTTCGCTTTAGCGATGATTTCAAGAGCAAGCTCTAGTTTGTCATCTTCTACAAGTGAATTTCCGATTTTTCCACCTTGAGCTTTGATGAAAGTAAATGCCATACCACCACCGATGATAAGGTTGTCTACTTTGTCAAGAAGGTTTTCGATCACCTCAATTTTAGAAGAAACTTTTGCACCACCAATAATCGCAGTAAATGGCGCAGTAGGAGCTTTCATAATTCTTTCTACCGAGTCTACTTCTTTTTGTAGTAGGTATCCGAACATTTTGTTTTCTGCAGTAAATAGGTCAGCGATAAGAGCTGTAGAAGCATGAGCACGGTGAGCAGTACCAAATGCATCGTTTACATATACATCAGCATAAGAAGCTAATGTTTTAGTAAATTCTTTTTGGCTTTCTTTCACAGCTTTTTTAGCAGCAGCTTTTTCGTCATCTGTTGCATCTTCTTTCAGTCCACGAGGCTTTCCTTCTTCCTCGGCATAGAAACGTAGGTTTTCAAGTAAAAGCGCTTCACCTGGTTGCAGAGCCGCAGCTTTAGCACCAGCTTCTTCACCTACACAGTCATTAGCAAATTGCACATCTACTCCCAATAGCTTAGATACATGAGCCAAGATGTGTTTTAAAGAATATTTATCCTCAACTCCTTTTGGACGTCCCAAGTGAGAAGCGATGATAGGGCTTCCTCCATCTGCTATAATTTTTTTGAGGGTAGGCATTGCTGCTACGATACGTGTGTCGTCAGTGATATTGAAGTTTGCATCCAATGGCACATTGAAGTCAACACGCACAAATACTTTCTTTCCAGAAAAGTTAAATTTGTCGATTGTGATCATGACTGTTTATTTAAATAATTATATTAAAATTGTATTTCATCACTATGGAAATCAGCATATAATATATTCCTGATTTTTTAGGACTACAAATATACTAAAATAGTTCTATAATCGAATGTTTATTATAGCTGTAACAAATATTTTCTTGCCTAGTTTGTTTGCGATTAACAGCCTGAGTTAAGCAATTCTAAAAATAAAAAAGAGAACAAAGCATAATTGTTTTCCTCTAAAAAATCTTTGTTTCTTCATTTTTTAATGTTGACTTATCTTTTT
This sequence comes from uncultured Dysgonomonas sp., assembly GCA_937995835.1. Classification (GTDB taxonomy): domain Bacteria; phylum Bacteroidota; class Bacteroidia; order Bacteroidales; family Dysgonomonadaceae; genus Dysgonomonas. Next base: position 1,548 of record CALKIV010000113.1, read on the forward strand.
TGTATACTCCATGGAAGTAAATATGCGATAGAGTGTGTTTAAAACGGTGAAAGAGAATATAATGAAAAAAATCAGTAGAGTCATAATGCATTCTTTTAAAATTAGTTATACTTTTATAGGTTAGATACCTAGTCAAATTAATTTTTTAGTCAGATGAAAATGAAGAGTTGTATTATTTTCTTACTGAGCTTTGGTCTTGCACTTCCTGTTTTGGCAGATGAAAACCAGCCAGTAAATGATGAAGATGGACAAACCCTGTCTGTACAGATCGATTTACTCCCAATGTATGGCAGTACTCCTGAATATGGTGGATGGCAAAAGACTGCGGAAGAAGAGCAGGCTGATGAATCTTTTTTGCAAGAGAGTGACCAAATAGAGCCCAATCGGAAATTGGCAAGTTTGGATTATATCGAACTCGGGTGGAAGTATATTGAGGCAGAAGATTGGGAAACAGCGATGCGTAGGGCAAATCAAGCATGGCAGTTGGATAGTCAAAACGCAGATGTTTACACCCTTTATGCTGCTATACTCAACATGCACGGAGTTCATGATGAATCCTTGGATATGCTAGAGAGAGCCATCGACTTAAATCCTCTAAGTGTGAATTTATACTACATATATCTTTCTGAAAGCATTGATTTACATCAAAAAACAAATGATGATTATAGAATCCGTCGTCTTATTAGTATGCTCGAAGATGTAGAAGATACTGGTGATGAAGAAGGAATGAAACTGCAAGCTGTCAAGAACCATGCAGTTAGTTATTTACAGTAAAGGAGGAAGTGAATGAGTAATCTTAGAAAGTGCGTTCTTTTTGCTGTATTATTATTGGTCTCTACTAGCTGTAAACCTAAGGGCTGTGTAGGGGGAGAAGAAAAAGGGATGGCAACAACACAAATTGATTTGTTGTCTGAGGAGGTAAAACAGGTACAAGTAGGAGCCATGTCTAAAGATGAATACTATCCCTTGTTGGAAGGTAAAAGAGTGGCTGTAATGTCTAACCATACGGGTATGGTAGGGGATGAACACCTTTTAGATGTTCTGCTGAAAGATGGTATTCAGGTAACTACAATTTTTTCTCCAGAGCATGGTTTCAGAGGTGGAGCAGATGCAGGAGAATCAGTCAATAGTGCTGTAGACGAGAAAACAGGAGTTGCTATCAGCTCGCTTTATGATGGGAAAAGTAAGAAGCCATCTGCCAAAGCGATGAATCTGTTTGATGTGCTCATTATAGATATACAAGACGTTGGTCTGCGATTTTATACTTACTACATAACGATGGCACGGCTGATGGATGCTTGTGCAGAGCATGGCAAACAAATGATTGTGCTCGATCGTCCCAATCCCAATGGACATTATGTGGATGGTCCTATTTTGAATATGAAATATAAGTCCGGTGTTGGTTATCTGCCTATCCCTATTGTGCATGGAATGACATTGGGCGAATTGGCTTTGATGATCAATGGAGAAAAATGGCTTCCACAAGGCAGGCAGTGCAAGCTGACAGTGGTGAAAAATAAAAATTACACGCATCAAACCATGTATGAGTTACCGATTTTTCCATCTCCGAATTTAAAGAGCATGAAGGCAATCTATCTCTACCCTTCTACTTGTTTATTTGAGGGTACGCCTCTGAGTTTAGGGCGAGGAACGGAATACCCTTTTGAGGTTTATGGACATCCTAATATGAAGGGCTACTCCTTCTCTTTCACTCCACGGAGCATTGCCGGGGCGAAGAATCCTCCATTATTAAATAAGCTTTGCTATGGAGTGGATTTGAGAACGATGGAAAACGATGAAATTTACTCTCAGGGGATCAATTTGGAATACATTATTGATGCCTACAATAATTTGAAGATGGGGGATAAGTTCTTTACTTCATTTTTCGAACTTCTTGTTGGTGTTGACTATGTGAGGACAATGATCATAGAGGGAAAGTCTGCCGATGAAATCAGGCAAATGTGGCAATCGGATGTTGATAAGTTTAAAATTCAACGCAAGCCATATTTACTGTACGAAGAATAAATAAAAAAGATAGTTATGACAGCAACAATAGTTATTATCACCATCATTAGCTATTTCTCTGTGCTGTTTGGTATCTCTTATCTTTCAAGTAGGAGTGCAGACAATCAAAGTTTTTTTACAGGAAATAGAAAATCTTCATGGTATGTAGTGGCCTTCGCTATGATTGGCGCCGCCATATCAGGGGTCACCTTTGTTTCTGTTCCGGGGATGGTAGCAGATGCCGGCTTTTCTTATTTGCAGATGGTCTTGGGCTTTGCTGTTGGTCAATTTATTATTGCTTTCGTGTTGATCCCTCTTTTCTATAAAAAGAATCTTACTTCTATATATGAATATCTATCGGAGCGATTTGGAATAAGTTCTTACAAAACAGGAGCTTGGTTTTTCTTCATTTCCAAGATGCTGGGAGCCTCTGTCAGGCTCTTTGTGGTTTGCATTGTTTTGCAACTCTTGGTTTTCGATCCATTGAATATTCCCTTTGTGGTCAATGTCGTGATAACTGTGTTTTTGGTCTGGCTCTATACCTATCAAGGAGGTGTAAAGACGTTGATCTGGACAGATTCGTTTAAAACCTTCTGCTTGATTGTCTCTGCGGGTTTATGTATTTATTATATCTCTATTGGTCTGGGGTATAGTTTCTCTGAAATGGTGACTAGCATCAAGGAGAGTGAAATGTCTAAAACGTTTTTCTTTGATGATATTAAAGATGGAAAATTCTTCTGGAAGCAATTCCTTGCAGGGGTGTTTTTGGTGATTGCCACCACAGGGCTCGATCAAGATTTTATGCAAAAAGTGTTGAGCTGTAAGAGTCCTAAGGATTCTCAAAAAAACATGATTACCAGTGGGATTTTGCAAATCTTTGTCATTTTTCTTTTTCTGGTTTTAGGAGTACTGTTGTATATGTATGCAGCCAAATATGATATTCCAGAAACGAAAGATAAACTGTTCGCTGCCATTGCGTTTCATGAAGGTTTCCCTATTGTTGTAGGCGTGTTGTTTATTGTTGGTCTTATCTCGGCAGCTTATGCAGCAGCCGGCTCTGCGCTAACAGCGCTGACCACTTCCTTTACTGTGGATATTTTAGGGCAAAAAAATCAGAATGATCAAAACTCACACGTATTCGCAAACGAGTGCACGTTGCTATGGCTCTAATTATGGCTGTTGTAATTCTTGTTATCAACGCATTGAATAATACTTCCGTGATTAATGCAGTTTACATCTTGGCAAGTTATTCCTATGGCCCTATTTTGGGTATGTTTATATTTGGTATCTTTACCAAAAGAACGGTTCGAGATAGGTTTGTGCCCGTAGTGGCAATCCTTTCTCCGCTGTTGTGTTTGATAATTGATCTGAACTCCAAAGCGTGGTTCGATGGGTATGAATTCAGTCATGATAGATTGATACTGAATGCGCTGATTACATTTGTGGGACTTTGTTTTCTAACTTTTACTAAAAAGAGAAAAAATGATATTATTAGCTGATGGTGGGTCATCGAAAGTAGACTGGCGCCTGATTGATACGCAATCTGAAATAAAAAAGACTGTAACCAATGGGCTTAATCCATTTATAAGGACAGAAGAGGAAATCTCTAATGAGATGAAGCGAACTTTGGTTGCTGAACTTGGAGGCAATGAAGTGACAGATGTTTACTTCTATGGGGCTGGCTGTGCCTTTGTAGATAAGAATGAAATGATCAAGCGTGCTATTGGAGCACATTTTCCTAAGGCTTATATAGAAATTAATAGCGATCTGCTTGCTGTGGCAAGAGGGCTTTGTGGCACGGAAGAGGGAATTGCTTGCATCTTGGGTACTGGATCCAACTCGTGCTATTATGATGGCACTAATATCATAAACAATGTTTCCCCTTTAGGTTATGTTTTAGGAGATGAAGGTAGTGGAGCTGTGCTCGGACGCCTATTTTTAAGTGCTTGTTTGAAAAATCAACTGACTTTTGGATTGAAAGAAGAATTGTTGACTGAATTTGATTTGAGCATTGCCGAAATTCTGGATCGAGTATATAAGCAACCCATACCCAATAAGTTTTTAGCAAGCTTTGCTCCTTTCATTTTGAAAAAAATAGATGATCCAAGTATTTATAATTTAGTTTACAATTCTTTCAAAGCCTTTTATGTTAAAAATGTGATGCAATATCCATACAGGAATACGGTGACGCATCTCTCAGGTTCTATCGCTTTTTATTTTCAAGACATACTTAAGGATCTGGCAAAGAGTTTGGATATTCACTTAGGCACTATTGTTCAATCACCGATGGAAGGGTTGATAACATATCATCAAGGAAAATGACTTTTGTAAAAATAACAGAAGAAGAGTCTTTATACCAAGGATTAGAAAATAAGTCGGTGAGCGAATTGCTGACGGATATAAACACTGAAGATAAGAAAGTAGCCTTAGCAGTTGAAAAGGCTATTCCATCGATAGAAAAGCTCGTTGAACTGCTTGTGCCTCGTATGCAGGCAGGTGGGCGATTGTTCTATATTGGGGCAGGAACCAGTGGACGTCTAGGAGTGTTGGATGCATCGGAGGTGCCTCCTACTTTTGGCATGGCTCCAACGCATGTTATAGGAATCATTGCCGGGGGCGACACAGCACTTCGTAATCCGGTAGAAGGTGCAGAGGATAGCAAGGAGCGGGCTTGGCAAGATATTCTAAAATATAACCCAACAGATAAAGATACTGTTGTAGGTATCGCTGCTTCTGGTAGCACCCCCTATGTGGTTGGAGGCTTGGAGCAAGCAAAGGGCAACGGCTTGTTGACAGCTTCTATCAGTAGCAACCCTGATTCTCCAATGAGCGAAGTTGCAGATATTGCAATCGAGATAATTGTAGGACCAGAATATGTTACAGGTAGCTCTAGAATGAAGTCAGGAACAGGGCAAAAAATGATTTTAAATATGATTACCACCAGCACCATGATTCAGTTGGGTAGGGTAAAAGGCAATAGAATGGTTAATATGCAACTCTCCAATGCCAAGCTAGTAGATCGTGGCACACGGATGCTAGTAGAGGAGTTAGGCTTGGAGTATGATGAAGCAAAAGAATTGTTATTGCTTCATGGCTCTGTGAAGAAGGCGATTAACGCTTTCAGAGAAGGAGAGTAAGGGTGATCTGTCATTGGAAAATCTTAACAATTTGTTGTTCATTTAATACTATAATGTTAAATTCGTCAACACTATAATTGAAAACATGAACTTAAAATACAATATGAAGAATATTATTACACTTATAGCTTGTCTTTTGCTGGCTATTAACACTCATGCAGCAGATTTCAAATTTGCTGTTATCAGTGATTTATATGTTAGCCCGATTCATCCCCAACCGTTAGAGGATTTGAGAGAGGTTGTAAATCATATCAATACTACCGTAGATGTCGAGTTTGTATTGGTGTTAGGTAATCTTACTCAGTTGGGTGACCGTGAATCTCTAGTTGCAGCAAAAAATGAGCTGGATAGACTTCAAATGAAATACTATGCAGTTTCTGGCTTCAATGAAACTAAGACCAGTGCTTCCGGAGCAACAGCTTTCGCCGAGGTGTTTGGATCAGAGCGATTCGATTTCGATTTTGAAGGATATCGTTTTATTGGACTAGCCACAGGGCCTATTGTGCACAATATGGATGCGCATATCGGTGTGGACGATGTGTTTTGGGTGGGTAGAGAATTGGCCAAAACTCCAAGAAAACCAATCATTGTGGCTACTCACTTTCCTCTGACCTTGAATGATATGGATAATCCTTATGAGGTGACTGATATTCTGCGTCTTTATAATACGAAGGTAATACTCAGTGGAAATTATCGTAGAAATATGAAAACCAACTATGAGGGTATCCCCGCTTTTATCAATAAAAGTATATTAAAAGAAGGTTATGATGGTCTGAGTTCATATAATATTTATACTGTAAGTGATAAGTCTATTTCGGTGGCAGAGCAAAAAGTATCGGCTGAGTTGAGACCCACGGCTTGGGGAGATTTCTCTTTTAATATTCCATACTATACAAAAGATACTCATAAATTTAGACGTCCGAGTTATAAAGTAAACGACAAATATTCTAAGGTGAATTATATTTGGAGCATGAATATCTATCAGTCTGTTTATTCTTCTCCTGCCTTCAATGGTAGCAAACTCTTTTTTGGCGATGATAAAGGCATATTTTATGCTTATGAAGGAAATCGAGACAATGAAGTTTGGCAATACGAAACAGGAGGACGTATTGTGGGCACACCTGCAGCAAATGATAAAGTTGTTGTTTTTGGTTCAACAGATAAAACGATCTATGGATTGGATGTCAATAACGGAAACCTACTTTGGCAACAAACAACAGGTGCCGCTGTTTTAGGATCAGCTACTATTTCAGGAAATTTGGTTTATATTGGGGCAAGTGATGGAGAGTTCAGAGCCATAGATGTAAACAGTGGAAATATAAAGTGGCAATTTACCGGTATTGGTGATTATATAGAATCTAAGCCCTATGTTTTTAATGATTTAGTTATCTTTGGGGCATGGGATGGTAAGATGTATGCTCTCAACAGGCATGATGGCACCCTGATGTGGGAGTGGTCTAATGCCGAGAAAGGAAGAAGAGTTGCTCCGGGAGGGGTGTGCCCAGTAGCTGCCGATGGGAAGGTGTTTTTCACTACTCCCAAGGGAGATTTAAATGCAATAAGTGTTAGTACGGGCGATAGTCTTTGGTCAACAAATGAGTGGAAGATGACCGAATCCATCGGAATTTCAGAGGACAACCAACGCATTTATGCTAAAACAGCACAAGACAGTGTAGTCTGTTTTTCTGCTTTAGGCAATGAGCCCGTGCGATTGTGGTCTACCAATGTAGGATATGGACGAGATACAGGTGCAGCTATGCTCGTTGAAAAAGGAGGTACTGTTTTTGGCAGTACCAAAAATGGATTAATATTCGCTCTGCATGCTAAGACAGGAGAACTGCAATGGGCGCATAAAATAGGAAACACTAATATCGGAACCGTAGTCCCAGTAAATGGAAACAGATGTTATTATGTAACAAGTCAGGGTTCACTTGGATTGTTAGAAGGACGAAAGAATTAGAAAAACCTTTTTAAATATACACCCAATATGAAAAAAATAATATTTTTATTTTCAATATCATTATTACTCTTTAACTGTACCGAGCCTAAGCAAGGACAATATAGAACACCTGTAAAACCAACTAAAAATGTGATTTTGATGATCCCCGATGGAACATCAATAGGTGTGGTCTCGGCTGCTCGTTGGTATCAGATATATAATAAGCTGGGGGCCGATAGGTTAGCTATTGACCCATATCTATGTGGCACAGTGAAAACCTACAACTCTAATGCGCCAATAGGTGACTCTGCTCCTACAACCTCTTGCTATATGACCGGTTATCTGTCGCAAGCAGGAAATGTGGCAATTTATCCGGCTGTAGACTCTGTGCATGACATACATCCTGTGGATCCTGCTAGGAGCTATCAACCTCTGACCACAGTTTTAGAAGCGGCTAAGTATGACCTGAAAAAATCTACAGGTTTGGTTGCTACCGTTGAATTTACGCATGCCACCCCTGCAGATTGTTCGTCTCACTATTACGATCGTGGAAATTACAAATATCTAGCTTCACAAATTGCAAATAACGATATTGATGTTGTGATTGCTGGTGGTGTAAAAGAACTTTCCGATCCTATGAGAACTTATCTAGAGTCTAGAGGAACACAAATTATTACTGATGATCTTGCTGCATTCAAAGAATATGATGCCAGCAAGAATGTATGGGCACTATTTACAGAAGGGGCTATGCCTTTAGATATTGACAGAGATGAGAGCAAGTATCCATCTTTAGAGGAAATGACAAGAACAGCTATCGATAGATTGTCTAAAAATGAAAATGGATTTTTCCTGATGGTAGAAGGTAGTCAGGTAGACTGGGCGGCTCACTCCAATGATGCAGTGGGAATTATTACTGAATATTTGGCTTTCGACAGAGCTGTACAAGCAGCCATCGATTTTGCCGAAAAAGATGGTAATACAACAGTTGTGGTGCTCTCAGATCATGGCAACAGTGGGTTCACTATCGGTGTTAAAGGATTTAAGAACTATACTCGTAGAGGTCTGGATGATTATTTTGGAACTATTTCAGGATATAAAGTTTCAGGTAGACAATTGCACACTTTGCTGTTGCAAGCCAAGACAGAAGATTATAAGAATATCATAAAAGAAAATACAGGACTAGAACTTCAAGATGATGAGTTCAAACAATTGGTAGACTTGAGAAGTAAGCTGGAGGACGATTATACTAAAATCGGGAATAGCGTAAATTTCGAATCTTATGTCAACCAGTTGATGAATGCTAGACTACCTTTTGGTTTCACCACTGGGGGGCATACAGGCGAAGATGTTCTTTTGGCAGTCTATCATCCGGCAGGCGATGTGCCAATGGGGATGAATACGAATGTAGAGCTGAACAAATATCTATGTGATGTTGTTGGATTGACACGTCCTTTAGACGACATTACTGATGAGATTTTCGCTAAACATACAGATGTATTTGCAGGTATGGATTACAGTATCGATGTTTCTCAAGATTTTCCAGTTTTAACTGTGAAAGATGGGACAAACGAGCTTGTGATTCCGGCTTTTGCTTCTGTTGCAAAATTGAACGATAAAGAAGTGAAACTAAATTCAGTAACAGTATATATGGACAAGAACGAAACGTTCTACGTGCCAAGATCGCTGAAGGCTGAACTTAAAAAATAAAGACAAAAGTCTTTTTCTTAAACTAAAGAAGATAATAAGATGGCTCTAAAACAACATTTTGAACTGAAGCAGCAGCAGAAGCTCTCGCCTATGCAAATGCAGGTCATTAAGTTGACAGAGTTGCCTACTCTTGAGTTCGAGGAGAGGATTAAGCAAGAACTGGAAGATAATCCGGCTCTCGAAGAAGGATTTGATGGTGACGATGTCGGTGTGTCAGAGGAGTTTGACGACACCGATATCTCACAAGAAGATTTGGCACTTGGCGACTATATGAGTGAGGATGAAATTCCTGATTATCAGTTTCTGAAAACAGGAAAAGAAACTCAGAAAGGTGAAATTCCCTTCTCTGTTGCATCTTCAATGCATGAATTCCTAATCGCTCAAATAAGAGAGACAGATCTGAAAGATGATGATGCTAAAATAGCAGAATACATTATTGGCAACATCGATGAAAGTGGTTATCTGGATAGAACATTAAGTGCTATATCGGACGATCTCATTTTTCAGCAAAATATTGATGTTTCAGTTGCTGAGTTAGAGAAGGTGCTTGCCGCGGTTCAGAAATTTGAACCGGCTGGGATAGCTGCTCGTTCGTTGCAAGAGTGCTTACTGTTGCAGCTTGAGCGTAAAGAAAAAAGCAGAACAGTTCTTCTGGCTATTGATGTGCTTGAAAACTATTTCAATGAATTTTCTAAGCGACATTACGAAAAAATAATCAAGAGCTTGAGCATTGACGAAGAGGTGCTTAAAGAAGTTATTCGTGAGATCACGACATTGAATCCGAAGCCTGGTAGCAATTGGGGCGATGTTATGTCGCTTGTTCTGAGCACCATCGTTCCCGATTTTTTGATCGAATCTCAAAATGGCGAGCTGACTCTCAGTCTCAATAATCGCAATATTCCTCCAATCAGAATTAGTCGTGAGTATTCTAATCTCTTACAAGGGTATAGCGAGAATAAAGATGGAATGAGTAGCGACTCTAAAAGTGCAGTTCAGTTTGTGCGTCAAAAGCTAGATGCTGCTCGTTGGTTTATTGATGCTGTTCGTCAGCGTCAGGAGACTTTACAGCGTACCATGCAGGCAATTGTTGACCTGCAGTACGATTTTTTTCTGACAGGAGAGGAATCAGACCTGAGCCCTATGATTTTGAAAGATGTGGCAGATATTACAGGTTATGATATTTCTACCATATCAAGAGTAAGTAATAGTAAGTACGTTCAAACCAGTTTTGGTATATATCCTTTGAAGTATTTCTTTTCAGAATCGATGCAAACCGATGCTGGAGAGGAGATTTCTTCTCGAGAGGTTAAGGCTATTTTGAAGGAATGCATAAAAAATGAGGATAAACGTAAACCGCTAACAGATGAAAAGTTAGCCGAAAGGTTAAAAGAAAAAGGCTATGTGATCGCTCGACGAACGATAGCTAAATATAGGGAGCAGTTGAATGTGCCCATTGCCCGATTGAGAAAAGAAATATAAAATAGATGATAGGAAGTAAATCAGAAGTAGTTGTTCCAAAAAGTAAAAGAGCAATAGGGGAAAAGCTAGCCCTTGTATTGTCAGGTCTTTTGCACCCAGTGTTTATTATGACTTATGGCATTGCCTTGTTATTTGTTTACACTGACTTTCAGTATATTTTTGCTAGGCAGTTCGGACGATTTATCTATCCGGTACTCGTCTTTTCGTGTTTGATTCCCGTTGCTTGCATTGTTGTGTTTAAGCGATCAGGATATTTGAGCGACTATGCCATGAGTAAAAAAGAAGAGCGAGGCTTGCCTTTGGTGGTTACCCTTGTGTCTTATTTTGTTTTGTTCTTCTATTTTTATAAAGCAGGACTCTATACATGGTTTTTAGCTATACTGCTAGTGCCTATTGTTTTGATGTTAATAACTGGAGCAATTAATATATATTACAAGATAAGTGCCCATATGCTAGGCATGGGGGCTTTGATCGGAACCGTGTTTTCGGTCTGTTATAACATAAAAGGGCTTAACCCTTATTTATTGTTTATGATTTTGATTATCTTAGCAGGGGCATTAGGAGTGTCTCGTTTGGTATTGAAAAGACATACTCCGATGCAAGTGTATTTAGGCTTTTTAGTAGGACTTGTGGTATCTTATTTAACCATATATATAGGAGGGCGTTTTACGTTTTAGCCATTTTAGGACAAGAATAATTATCATTAAATTAAAAATATAAAGATCATGAAGTTTCCAGCAGAATTGAAGTATTCAAAAGAGCACGAGTGGGTGCGTGTAGAAGGTGATGTTGTATTTGTTGGTATTACAGATTTTGCTCAAGGCGAACTTGGCGAAATTGTTTATGTCGACATAACAACTGAGGGTGATACCTTCGCAAAGGATGAGGTTTTTGGTACAGTAGAAGCTGTGAAAACAGTGTCAGACTTGTTTATCCCCATTGGAGGTGAAATTTTGGAGGTTAATCCGGAATTAGAGGACGCTCCAGAATTGGTGAATGAAGATCCTTATGGAAAAGGATGGATGATCAAAATAAAACCAAGTGATGTTAGCGAAGTAGATGCATTGATGTCTGCAGATGAATATAAAAAACTTATCGGAAAATAAATGAAGCCAATCATAAGTATCATAATGGGTAGCACTTCGGATCTACCCATCATGGGAAAAGCAGCGGATTTTCTGAATCAAATGGAAATCCCTTTCGAGATAAATGCACTGTCTGCTCACCGTACGCCGGAAAAAGTAGAAGAATTTGCAAAAGGAGCTAAAGATCGAGGCATCAAAGTGATCATTGCTGCTGCTGGAATGGCGGCGCATCTGCCAGGTGTTATAGCCTCTATGACAGCTTTGCCTGTGATAGGTGTGCCTATCAGTGCTAAGTTGGATGGTATGGATGCTTTATTGGCTATAGTGCAGATGCCTCCGGGTATACCAGTAGCAACAGTGGGGATAGATGCTGCGCAAAATGCCGCAATCTTGGCATTGCAGATGATTGCTACGGGAGACGAGCAAGTGCATCAGAAGCTATTAGCTTATAAAGAATCTTTGAAAGCTAAAATAGTGGAAGCAAATAAAGAGTTAGCGAAGATAGAATATAAATTCAAGACGAATTAAGGAGTTTAGATACTTGCCGTAATGAATAAAGAAGAAATACGTGCTCTCTTGGAGCACGAAAGTGCTGCAGTAATGAATATCCCTGTTACTGATGCTTACGAAGAGGCAATAAGCCTGATCGTGCAACAGGTGCATAAGAGGCATGGAAAGTTAGTGACTAGTGGTATGGGAAAAGCTGGACAGGTGGCACAAAATATGGCTACAACGTTTAGCTCAACAGGAACGCCTGCAGTATTTCTTCATCCGAGTGAGGCTCAGCATGGAGATTTGGGCATTCTTCAGGAGAATGATATTGTGTTGGCGATATCCAATTCGGGAAAAACAAGAGAAATTGTAGAGCTGTATTCTTTAGCTTCCAATCTGGTTCCCGGTATCAAGTTTATTGTTATCACAAGCGATGAGAGTAGTGAACTTGCTAAAACCGCAGATGTGTGTATCACTACAGGAAATCCTAAGGAGGTCTGTACTCTAGGGCTTACTCCTACCACCTCAACCACCATTATGACGGTTATAGGTGATATATTAGTTGTTGGCACTATGAAGAAAATCAAGTTTTCTCCTGTGGAATATGCTAAACGTCACCATGGAGGTTACCTAGGAGATAAATCTAGGGAGATGTGTAAATAACTTTAGTTTTCTCACATTTCCGCTAGTAATTAATTCTGATTTTTTGTACATTTGGGAGGGACTCACAGAAAGAGGAACTCTAAAAGCTAAAGGATATGAATAAGAAGGTGATTGCAGCAAGTTTTTTGGTCGCAGCAGCGGCTGGAGTAGCAACTTATATCTATTTAAAGAAGAAAAAAGAGGCAAAAAACAAAGAATTGCCTGTTTCGTTCTTTTGTTAAGTTTAGATTTCTTGTTGCCTGTAGCACCGTAAAATCCTGTAAAGATATGGGGTTAAACTCAGAAAGTTTTTGAGTTTATTCTTTTTATTTGACAAATATATGATTTGCCACAGTGAGATAATTTCTCATTGTGGTTTTTTGTTTTGATGTTTTCGTGTTAAAAAATCTTATCTTCTTTATATACTTGCTTACTTGATGGTTTATTAAATATCTTTTTTATATATTTGCTATTTAATAAATATATTTAATATTATGAGATTAGACCTTAGTTCTCAGATCGTGCTAGACAGAGTGCCATTACGGTATTATCGACCCGATAATGAATTTGAGTATTCGGCGCTTGCTCGTTATGAAAAAGTTCACACTTTGATTTATGAATCTTCAGTTGATGCCTCTTTAGAGGTGGCTGTAAGTATTGCCAAGCAAATACGAGCGAAACAAGAAAGTAAACAAAACTTTGTGTTAGGTCTTCCCGGAGGCAACTCTCCATTGTCTATTTATCAAGAGTTGGTAAGAATGCATAAGGAAGAAGGCTTAAGTTTCCAGAATGTCATAATCTTTACAGTTTATGAATTTTATCCTCTCACCGAAGGTGCAAATAGTAATTTTAAACTCCTGAAGGAATATTTTTTAGATCATATTGATATCAAGCCAGAGAATGTTTATTCTCTCGATGGTTCCGTTCCTAAAGAAGAAGTAATCAATCATTGCAACGAATATGAAGCTGAAATCCAAAAAGTAGGAGGTATAGATTATCTTCTCCTTGGTTTAGGTCGTGCAGGCAATATTGGGGTCAATATAGCAGGATCTAGTCTAGGCTCGCGAACAAGGCTGGTGGTTCTGGATATTCAATCTAAGAAAGAGGCTTTAAATACGTTCGAGATTATGGATACTGTACCTCCTAGTGCCCTGACGATGGGGGTCGACACTATAATGAAAGCGAGACAGGTTGTTTTGATTGCCTGGGGTGAGGATAAAGCAGAAAGTTTAAAAGATGTGGTGGAGGGCGATATTTCAGGTGCCATACCGGCTTCGTGTCTTCAAACGCATCCCAATGCAAAAGTTTATACAGACTTGAATGCAGCCTACTCTTTGACAAGAATACATTATCCATGGTTGGTGATCGACTGTGATTGGAATAATAAGATGATCCGTCGTGCTATCGTTTGGCTATGTCAAAAATTAGAAAAGCCTATTCTGAAGTTAACGAATAAGGACTATCGAGACAATGGACTTGAAGGGCTGCTCACGTTGTATGGCTCTGCTTATGATGTAAATATTAAGATATTTAATGATCTGCAACATACCATCACAGGTTGGCCGGGTGGTAAACCTAATGCGGATGATTCTAATCGTCCCGAGCGAGCTAATCCATATCCAAAGAATGTGGTTATATTTAGTCCGCATCCCGATGATGATGTTATCTCTATGGGAGGCACCTTTAAGCGATTAGTCGATCAGAAGCATAATGTGCATGTGGCATATCAGACTTCGGGAAACATTGCTGTGGGAGATGAGGAAGTAATCCGTTATGTCTCTTTTATGGAAGATGTTCGCAAGCGATATGATTCGGAAAACAAAAAAGAAGAGAAGCGTTACCAAGAAATTCTGAAATTTCTTCTTCATGATAAAAAAGATGGAGATGTAGATACTCCCGATGTTCTTTTCTTCAAAGGTTATATCAGACGTCAAGAAGCGCTGACAGCTTGTCGTTATGTTGGAGTAGATACCAATCAGGTAAGCTTTTTAGATCTTCCTTTTTATGAAACAGGTAGAGTGAAGAAAAATCCCATTTCAGAAAAAGATGTAGAAATAATCAAAGAGTATTTAGAAACAGTGAAGCCAAATCAGATTTTCGTCGCTGGCGACTTGGCAGACCCCCACGGAACTCATAAGGTTTGTCTTGACGCTATCTTGGCGGCTATTGATGAGTTGAAAGGGCAAGAGTGGTTGAAAGATTGTAGAATCTGGATGTATAGAGGTGCATGGGCAGAATGGGAAATTGATCATATAGAAATGGCTGTGCCTATCTCTCCTGAAGAGTTGAGAGCAAAACGAAATTCTATTCTTAAGCATCAATCTCAAATGGAAAGTGCTCCTTTCTTAGGTAGTGATGAGCGTTTGTTTTGGCAACGTTCTGAAGAGCGAAATAAAGCTACAGCAGAATTGTATCATCAATTGGGATTGGCTAGTTATGAGGCAATTGAGGCTTTTGTTCAATATCATCCCCTGTAATTATTTGTCACATCGAAACTATACATTAAATTTGAAAAACATAATTGAAACAAAATGAGAGTAATTATACAAGAATCATACGAGAACGTGTCGCAATGGGTAGCTAATTACGTTATCACTAAGATAAACAAAGCTGCTCCCACGGCTTCCAAACCTTTCATTTTAGGATTACCTACAGGTTCCACTCCCATTGGAGTATATCGTGCATTGATAGAGCACAACAAAGCGGGGAGGGTATCTTTCAAGCATGTAGTGACTTTTAACATGGATGAATATGTAGGTTTGGCAGAAAATCATCCTCAGAGCTATCATCATTTTATGTATGAATATCTCTTCAATCATATAGATATTGACAAAAAGAATATTCATATCCTTAATGGTCAAGCAGAAGATGTAGAGGCAGAGTGTTTGGCTTATGAAGAAGCAATAAAGACTTTAGGGGGGATAGATTTATTTCTCGGAGGAACAGGTCTTAATGGGCATCTAGCATTCAATGAGCCGGGCTCCTCTTTAGCTTCGCGTACAAGAAAAGTGGAGTTGACACGATCAACGATTGAGGCTAACTCTCGGTTCTTTGAACATGACTTGTCTAAAGTGCCTACTACGGCGCTGACTGTTGGCATAGGGACAATCTTAGATTCCAAGGAGGTTCTTATCTTGCTCAATGGAGAAACGAAAGGCTTTGCGCTACAAAATGCAGTGGAGGGAGGAGTATCTATACATTGGCCTATAACTGCACTTCAGCTCCATCCTGCAGGTATTATTGTTTGCGACGAGAAAGCTGCTTCAGAGTTGAAGACCAAAACCTATGACTTCTTTAAATTTACGGAAAGAGAAAACTTGGCTCCAGAGAGTCAGTTGAAATAATACTTATCTGGTATTTTATCTATAAACATCGAAAGTCACATTACTGTGGCTTTCGATGTTTATAACTATTATCTAATGTGGGGATGTAGTATCAGTTGTAATTGTAGACATAAGTTTTAAAAAAAAGAATTGTTTTCAGAACAAAAAACAGACTAACGGGTGGGAGTCGAGTATAGGGCTATATCTTCATAGAACTGAAGAATGAGGGAATGGTAATTCTTGGATGAGGAAATAAAAGGAAAAAATATTGTGACGTAATGCGCATGTTTATACCTGTTTAAATGGGATGCGTGAAATATTTTAAAAATAAGGCCATTTATTATTTGCGTAGTAAATAAAAGTTCTCTACTTTTGCATCCGCATTCGAGAGACAAACGC
>CALKIV010000114.1 GCA_937995835.1 uncultured Dysgonomonas sp.
AAAAGAAGGCTGACATATAAAAACATCCGACATACTTAACACTAACAAATCATATTGCAATCTAAGCAGATAAGATTATTTTACTATTATGATTAAAAAAACATTCGATGTTGCAGTTATTTTAATAAACTTCAATTCAAGCAAGTATAGCATCAATTGCATTCAATCTATTATAAAACATACTACTAAAGATATTTCTTACCAAATAATAGTTATTGATAACTGTTCTGAAAAAGATGACTTTTTGGAGCTACAGGAATTTTGCAACCACTCAGACTTTCCAGACTTAACACTTTTCAGAAGCAAGAGAAACTCCGGATTTGGAGGAGGAAATATGCAGGGAGTGCAATTTGCAAATGCCAAATATTTGGCATTTATAAATAATGACACTACCCTATGCAATGACTGCTTTAGCATTCTGATGCAAGAGGTAGAAAAGAATCCTACAATAGGCGTTGCCACTGCACAAGCCTATAAGGAAGATGGAGAATTCTTAATTTCTATAGACCACTTTGCGTCACTAACAAGAGAAATTTTAGGGCGAGATTTTTTAGAGCTGATAGATAAACAAAGATATCCTAAAAGGCATAAGCTATATTCAGAACTAACTAAAGCTGAGTTCGTCTCTGGTGCTTTTATGTTTTTGAGAACAACTGATTTTTATGAGGCTGGAGGGTTCGACACAAACATCTTCCTCTATTACGAAGAAACAGACTTATGCAAAAGGCTACTTAAAAAACATAAGTATGCATATCTTGTACCAATGGCCAAATACATTCATGTGCATGGAGCTAGCACCAGCACTACGAAATCATTGCTCATTAAGAAAGAATTGAAAATTTCTTTATTATATGTAATCAAGAAGCATTATGGCACACTACCCTACTTCATACTACTATCCTTTCTAACCACCAAATACCTCTTCACCTCTATCGTAAAACCTCAATATTGGAGCTTTTTTGTCTTGATGCTATCTGGTGCTTCATTATCGAAATCACTAAAACAACAACAAAAGATAAGCAATTTATAAATACTCGTTGATTCCACTCTCGCAGCGAGTGTTTTTTTCAGCAATTACTTTATTGAAGATTTCATCATTTAACCCCAATCGCTCTTTAGATGCCTCTCTGTGCCAGATATGATAAACAATAGCCGTATATCTCATGCGTTGAGAATAAAGACCACTATTGGTAAGCCTTGTAGCCAGATCGGAGTCCTCTCTACCCCAGCCTTCATATGAGTTGTCATAGCCATTGACAGCAATAAAGTCTGATTTCCAGTACGACATATTACACCCTCTCAGTTTTTTCGACAATGCCTTTTGGGGATTGTATAAATTTGCAAGCACACTACAATGAATGTTCCTCGTCCTGTTTTTTATCAATTTAGAAAACACTCCAAACTGCGTCACCTCTTTTTCAAAAAGCTCTTTCACTCCTTCCTCCAAAAGATTAACTCTCGAACCAAACAAGTATGTATTTGGTTTCGCCTTCAAAATATGATCTTCAACAAATCTAGGATGAATCAAACAGTCTCCATCGGTTTGAATTATATAATCGGCTATCGTCTCAGATATTGCTTTATTTAAAATCCGACTTCGTCTAAATCCCTCATCTTCGTGCCAAATATGTTTTATTGGAGAAGATATCTTATCTCGGAAACTATCTATCACCTGCTTCGTGTCTTCGCGAGAACCATCATCGGCGATCAAAATTTCATCAGGCATCACGGTTTGAGCTTGCACACTCTTTAGTACCAAATTTAGTGCTTCTGGCCAATTATACGTTGATATTAAAAGGGCTGTCTTCATTCCTAATAGCATTCTTTTTTTAGTTAAAAACTTCTTCCATAAAGGAAAATCAAAATTAAGTATTTTTTCTGTCATTAGACCTACTTAACTTTCATTATCAGAGTTCGAGAGTAGATTCTTTTAGCTGTTTTTTTGGAAACAAAGTTTCGAATAGAGAGTCTGAATACTATCTCAATGTATTCTAAAATTTATTTTATTCCTTTCCCTCTTTGCATTATTCATTTTTATTTGAATAATTTTATAGCTCTTTTGTCTTTCCTTCTAAAAACGAAGGCAAAAAAGTAGAACAACAATCAACTGTTAAAGGATGGCTAAGACTTTCAGAACGGGTTGATCAGAGATCAATCTGTAGACACTCAAAATATATACATTTTTTAAAGCAAACTTTGTTAAAGCAGAGGGAGTTTGCATCAAAATATCCTTTTATTTGCTTAACTAGTAAGAGTAAAACTTGATAAGCAAATTACAGTAAAATAACGAACATTAGTGATGAAATATTCTATCCAAGAAATAGCCAAAATACTAAATATCAAACAGCAAATCTTCAGCGATGCTGCATCCATTAGCATCTTGCTGACTGATAGCCGATTGATCTCCACCCCCGAAGAATCTTTATTCTTCGCCTTGGTGACTAAAAATAATGATGGACACAAGTTTGTGAAAGACTTGTATGAACAAGGTGTAAGAAATTTTGTAGTAAGCAAAATGTTACCCGAATGGACAAACCTTCAAAATGCTAATTTCTTAAAAGTGGCCGATACACTAGCGGCTCTGCAAAAAATAACAGCACAGCATCGCAAAAAATTTGACATCCCTGTGATAGGGATAACAGGAAGTAATGGAAAAACAATCGTCAAAGAATGGCTATACCAAGTTCTTTATGATAGATTTAATATTACACATTCGCCACGAAGCTACAATTCGCAGATAGGAGTTCCCCTATCTGTATGGCAAATGAACGAGAAAACAACTCTAGGCATCTTTGAAGCCGGAATATCACAGGTGGAAGAAATGTCGAAATTGGAGCATGTGATCAACCCCACTATTGGAATATTTACCAATCTGGGACAAGCTCATCAAGAGGGCTTTAAATCTATGAAAGAGAAATGTCTTGAGAAGCTTGATCTTTTCATCCACTGCGATGTTATCATCTGCGAAGAAGAGAATAAGCTTTTGGACGAATGCATGGAAATTGCTTGCCTTTCGCACAAACGCTTAACGTGGTCTCGAAAGGGGAACGACGATAGTCCTGTACACATCCTGAAAATAGAAACCGGAGAACAAAGCACCCTTATTCACTATTCTGTTCTAGGTATGCCTTCGCAAATGGAAATACCATTCACAGATTCGGCTTCTGTGGAGAATGCTATTCAAGTGTTAGCTACGTGCGTTTTCTTACATGTTCCACTTAGTGAGGTCAACGAAAAAATGAAAAAATTGGAACCCGTGGCGATGCGATTGGATGTGCGCAACGGTAAAAATAATTGCACCATTATCAATGACTCGTACAACTCGGATATCAATTCCCTAACTATAGCCTTAGACTTCTTGGCTCAAAGGGCCACAAATCAGTCACAAAGGAAAGCGATTATCCTATCTGATATTCCTCAGTCAGGAATCCCTGCCAGAGATTTATACTATTTAGCAGCCAATCTTCTGAACAACAAAAAAATAGACATGTTGATAGGAATAGGCAAGGAGCTTTCTGAAAACAAAGATCTCTTTAAGGAAATAGATGCCCATTTCTACCCTACCACAGATGATTTTATTGAATCCGGACTCTGTAAATCGTTCTCTGATATGTGTATCCTACTAAAAGGAGCACGCGACTTTTCTTTCGAGGATATCAATAAACTTTTAGAGGATAAAACTCACGAGACTGTTCTAAATGTAAATCTAGATGCCATCGTTCATAACTTCAACTTTTACAGATCGAAACTAAAGCCTGAAACAAAAATGATCTGTATGCTAAAGGCTAATGCTTATGGCTCAGGTTCGTCTGAAATAGCTAAAACCTTACAATATCACAAAGCAGACTACCTTGCCGTGGCTGTAGCAGAAGAGGGTGTCAATATCCGAAAAGATGGGATAAGAATTCCTATCATCGTTCTCAACTCTGAAGTGGGTGGCTTTGACGAACTTTCGGCTAACGACTTAGAACCGGAGGTTTACAATTTTAGAATTCTGGAAGCTTTTATCAAAGAAGCAAAAAAACGAGGAATAAACAACTACCCCATTCACATCAAGCTAGATACCGGCATGCATCGCCTTGGTTTCACAGAGGAAGACATACCAAGATTGACTGAGATTATTAATAATCAATCAGGCTTACGTGTTGCCTCCATATTTTCTCATTTAGCAGCAAGCGAAAGTTGGGATTTTGATGATTTTACAACAGATCAGATAGCTACTTTCAAGAGGATGTCTTCACAGATAGAAACCAAACTGCATTATCCAGTAATGAAGCATATCCTCAATTCTGCCGGAATCGAACGCTTCCCTGAACACCAAATGGACATGGTTCGCTTAGGCATTGGACTATATGGAGTGAGTGCCAGTGGATTGGATGGATTGAAAAATGTACATACGTTAAAAACAACAGTACTGCAAATAAAGCAAATAAAAGCAGGTGAAACTGTGGGCTATGGACGTAAAGGCGTGATCACAAAAGACACCACTATCGCCACCATTCGTATCGGTTATGCTGATGGGCTAAGCAAACGCTTTGGCAATGGGACATGTTCGGTGATCGTCAATGGTCATGAGGCTCCCTTTGTGGGCAATATCTGCATGGACTTGAGCATGATTGACATCACAGGTATAGATGTAAAGGAAGGCGACTCTGTCCTAATTTTTGGAGAGGAAATGTCTGTTGTTGATCTTGCTAAGAAGATCGACACTATACCGTATGAGATTTTGACCTCTATCTCTCCACGTGTGAAGCATATTTATTATAAAGAATAAAACATTTTGAAAAAAGCATTACTCCTATTTTTGATCTTAAGTCCACTTCTTGCATTCTCGCAAAGCAGAGAAATTGCCGAGAAATTGACAGTATATCAAGAAAATAAAATGTACGAGCTTGATAGCAATAGAGTTGTAGTTTCAGCCATATTAAAAGGAATAAAAGGCTCAAAAGATGATTTATATGAAAAAGCAAAAGACTATATTGCAGAAGTTTACAGCGATCACAATTCAGAGCTGAAAATTGATAATAAAATTGACGGCATTTTGGAGGTAGAAAGCGTCTCCTTTTCCTTTTTTTCATATACTGCAAAGGATACAATTCCTGTTGCTTATCATGTATTTTACACCATGAGAGTAACTATAAAAGACGGTACATTACATATCACTTGCTCTGCCAAGGATTGGATTACAGAGTGGAGCACCATCGGATTTGGGCATAAAGTTGATAGAAGTTTTATTATAGACTGTGTCCCTATAGGAACCAAAAAAGTTTTTGCTGATGAAAATAAAACAGCTGAGGCTTTTTTAGCATTGGTGGATACTATGCACACTTCCATTGGAGATCTGAAAAGAGTGATGCTGAGCGAACAATAAAAGTAATATACAATAGCTTCTATTTTTTAGTTACTCAAAAAGTCATTCTGAAAGAGAGGAATGTTTTTTGCCCCATCAGATTGGTGATTGGGAAATTGACTTGCCATTTCTCCATATTGGGTTCATGCCTATCTGTATGAAATACTAATGCCATGACCTCGGTAACCGGATCCATCAAGAAGACAAGAAGCTTCCCTATTATTCTACAATTTAGCACCCTATAGTCTCTTGCCACAATATCTCTTTTTGCTAGATAAAAGCCTTCCCCCATCAAGCCCCCAATCAAAGGTGTAGACAACAAGTCTTGAATGGATGGTCGCTCAGCGAAAGCCTCAAGCCCAAACTCCCATATAAAAGTGGAAACAAAAGACACGTAAAGCAATGATCTCCAAGCGTTGTAGCCAGCAGAACGAGCAGCCATATAATACACAGCCCCTGAATAGGGATGCAAAATCCAATTAACCACAAAGCCATCTTTATCCACAACAGGCCCTTGCTTCACATTATTGAACCATCGTTCAAAAATATTTTTCCCCTTTGCTTCATTCCAGTTGGTCATATCCTCCGGCAACATCATCATTACACCCGTAGCCATCAACATCCCTCCTAAAATTCCTTTAGAATTATCTATTAATTGTTTTCGATTAGGATAATTACCCTTCAATGAATATTCCATATCGTAGATGCTACGCAACTGCAAACTATCCGCCATTGCTTCTGCTCTAACAGAAACAAGCGAATCGATAATCAAACTATCTAAACCTATCTTGAAAGAAGAAGGTGCCTCATTTGCTCTTAAACGCGATGAACTAAAGACAAAGCTTATAACAATCAAAATAGGGAGTATCTTAACTTTTGACATCATACAATGTTATTTTCTGAGTAAAAACTCTTGATTAAAAAAATATAAGCGTATAGATTCTATTATAAATTTAAATAAAAAATTACAGAAAGCCCATAGTACATCAAATAAAAAAGGCTCTCTCATCTACAAGAATGAAAGAGCCTTTATCAGCTTTCAGCTACTGAGCAGAATCAAAGATTTGCCTTCACAGCATCAATCAATTTTTGATATTCGTCATCCGAAAGATATACTTTTCCTGGATTCATTTGAAACACCCCTCCATAATCAGGTCCATCAACGTACTTTGGCGCTAGATGAAAGTGTAGGTGAGACAACTTATCAGAATAAGCACCATAGTTGATCTTTTCTGGTTTAAATGCTCTATCCATCGCTCTGGTCACTCGAGCCACATCTGCCATAAAGGCATTTCTATCTGCATCAGAAAGCTCAAATAGATCGTTTACATGATCTTTATATGCTACAAGGCAACGCCCACGATAAGTTTGTTCTTTGAATAAGAAAACTCTTGAAACACTCAACTCTGCTATCTCAATCATCAAACTATGCAACGTGTCATTATTTTGACAATAGAGACATTCTTTAGGATCACTTTTCATGTTTATTATATTTTTATTGTAATGTGTAATAAAATTGTCGTTTACTCCGCTTCCGGCTCCACCCAGTCGCCATGTGCTCTAATCAGCTCGATCAGTTTGCCAACAGCCTCCTCTGTAGGAATATTCTTTTCCACACACTCTTTCTTCTTGTAGAGCGAAACTTTGCCTTTCTCAGCACCTACATAGCCATAATCAGCATCAGCCATTTCACCTGGTCCGTTGACGATACAACCCATGATACCAATTTTCAGGTGTGTCAAATGCGATGTTTCCTTTTTAATGCTAGCAACAGTCGTTTGCAGATCAAAAAGCGTGCGCCCACAGCTAGGACAAGAAATATATTCGGTCTTACTTGTACGCATACGTGAAGCCTGCAAAATGCCAAACATATACTTGTCTAGGCTCTTCTGCATGATGTTTCCTTCATTTTTAAGCATCACACCATTACCAAAACCATCGAGCAGAACTGCCCCAAAATCGGCTGCAGCTTTTATTTGAATGTCCTCGTCCTGATTTTCGTGATAACTTCGAGTTAACACCACGGGTGTATCACAATGATTATTGAGTAAAGTGTGGATAAATGCTCGTTGCTCGCCTACTCCATTGATATGATCAGTTTTCAAAAGAATAACGATTGATTTGTCTTTCACCAAAACAGACAACACTTCTTTTGAAAGTTCGGGATAAGATAATTCTACAAATTTCACCTTTGCATCGACAGAATCAATCCTTTTCAGATCTTCTACTCTAAACAATGGATAAGTCTTAGATTCGTCATTATATCCCTTTACATCGACAATAATAGGAATAGATCGTGGTGCCTTTTCGGGCAACGACTCTCCCACATAAATGTAATCAGGCATAAAGTGAACATCAAACTCAAAGTTTCCTTTTGTACGATCAGAAATAACAATCGGCAGATTATCTCCTCCAATATTCTCTACTGAATAAGTGTTTCTCTTGTCTACAGAAAGCAGATCGAACTCTTTGTTTAATTCTGCCTTTATTTCGGGATGATTGACCCTCTCACTGATATAGCTTACAAGTTTCTTAGCTACAGGTATTTCAAACTCCGGATCTTCACTCAAAGATACTCTGATTGTATCTCCGATTCCATCGGACAATAGAGTTCCTATACCAACAGCAGACTTGATGCGCCCATCTTCACCGTCACCAGCTTCAGTAACGCCTAGATGTAGAGGAAAACTTAGCCCCTCCTTGTTCATACGTTCGATCAACATGCGTACGCTTTGGGTCATTACTATCGTATTCGACGTTTTCATCGATATAACAATGTCTTTAAAGTCATTCTCGATGAATACGTGAAGAAATTCCATACACGATTCCACCATTCCTTCGGGAGTATCACCATATCGGCTCATTATTCTGTCGGAAAGCGAACCATGGTTGACCCCAATACGGATAGCAGTTTTATTTTCCTTGCAGATAGCAATAAGGGGAATCAGTTTTTGCCTTATTTTTTCTATTTCTTGTGCATATTCTTCATCCGTATAGTCGAAAACAGCGAAGGTTTTCACTCTGTCAACAAAGTTTCCCGGATTGATTCGCACTTTTTCCACATGCTTCGCTGCAGCTTCTGCTGCACGAGGATTGAAGTGAATGTCAGCAATCAGAGGTACGTTATACCCTTTTGTTCTTACAGCCTCGTGGATGTTCTTTAGATTTTCAGCCTCTCTAACGCCTTGAGCTGTCAAACGAACATAAGCGCCTCCTGCATCTACAATCTTGATGATCTGCTCCACACTGGCCTCCGTGTCGTTTGTATTAGTATTTGTCATAGACTGCACACGTATCGGATTATCCCCACCCAACGGGAGATTTCCGATATTAGTCACCGACGTTTTTCTCCTTTTATAATTGAAATAACTCATGTTTATTTTTAGTTAAATAATGTACTGATTAATATCTTATTTATTCATCATTTTATAATTACCGCCCTCACCTCTACACGATGAAGCTTTTATGCTGGTTGTGGACAAACTAAGTTAATATCTTTTAAATAATTTTCCACACAATATGCATCAAGAAAAATATCGTTTTCCAATAAAGGTAAATAATGCTCTCCAGTCCCCACTTAGTTCATACTAGCAACGTTTTGCTATTTTTGAGTAAACTTAACGACAATACTATCGTATGCATCGACAGAAACAGGCATTACATTACCATCAAAGTCGGCTAAATTGACTTTCTTATTCTTTAATAAGTCTTTAGCTGTCTTAATCTTTTTAGAATCTACATTTAGATATTCAAAAGCTTCTTGAGGGATATTTACCTTCACATCCACCTTTTGATCGCTAAAATTAGAGACCACTAAAAGTAGGCTGTTGTTATAACAACGCAAGAAGCAATACTGTTTTGTGGAATCGAAGTCTATATTTTCGTAATTTGCATACATCAGGTCATAAAACTGTCCCTGCGTGATACATTCTTCTGTTCCAGCTAGTTTCAGTGTTGCTACATATTGCTTCCGTAAGTTCTTTTGCTCTTTAGATAATCCTTTACCATCATATTTTCCACCACTTCGCCATTTCATCACAGAATCTACTGACCAATAGTCGAAAATTGTGGTTCGTCCATCTCTGCCACTGAACCCTTCTTCATCCATGCCCTTTTCACCGAGCTCCTGACCAAAATAGACCATCAAAGGATTCGTATTCATAAAGGAGAGCACATGCATAGCAGGAATCGCCTTTTCTGCGTTTCCAGCGAAGAAATCGGAAGCGATACGCTGTTCGTCGTGGTTTTCTAAGAAATTGAGCATATGCTTTTGCACATGTTCCACTCGTTGCCAACTGAATGTGATATCCGATGTTGGTCGATGACCACAGATAATATCTCTAATAGTATCATATAGGTCTACCTTATCGTATAAATAGTCGAATTTACCGTTGAATATGTAATTTCCATACAATCCATTATCATATGCTTCTCCGATGAATAGGATGTTTCTATCCTTTTCCTTAATGCGAGGGATCAGCCATGCCCAAAATTCCACAGGCACCATCTCCATCATATCGCATCGGAAAGCATCCACTCCTTTATCTACCCAATAGAGTAGGATTTGCTCCATCTTGGTCCATGTGTTAGGAATAGGGTCGAAGTGCTGAGCTCGCCAATTTTGGTAATCTACACCATAATTTAATTTTACAGTCTCATACCAATCATTAACAGATGGTTTGTTCGAGAAACAATCATTCCCTGTCACCTTAGCAGGAGATTCTAAATATCCTCCCTTTCTATATACATCTACAAAACCTAGTTCTAGCCTTTGATTGGGACAATAATAGAAATTATTTGATGGAGCGAAACTCACATTTTGATTGTCTTCCTCTCCAAAATCTTTCACTCCTTCAGGTCTTCTGTCCGAAGCATATTGTCGTGCCACATGATTGGGCACAAAGTCTATGATAACTTTCATCCCTGCTTCATGTGTGCGCTTTATTAACTCCTCGAATTCATCGATGCGATTAGCGACTTTATCGGCAAAATCAGGGCAAATATCATAATAATCTTTGATGGCATAAGGTGAACCTGCGATTCCCTTCACCACATCTGGATGATCTTTCTTTATTCCTTGCTTAGAGTAATCTGTTTGTGTGGCATGCTCCAGCACTCCTGTATACCAAATATGAGTGAATCCCATATTTTTTATCTCAGTAAGAGCCTTTTCATCGAAGTCGGAAAATTTTCCCACTCCATTTTCTTTCAGCGTACCATTCTTCTTTCGTGTGTCGTTTGTGTTGCCGAACAGACGAGGAAGCACTTGGTAAATTATTATTTTTGACATCATAGTAGTTTGTTTCTTGATCACTTATTTCAGTAGTGTAGTTATTTTCTTTTCTTCATTTTGCAAATACTCAGTTGCTAATTTATAGCCAGCCTCATAAATTTGATCAACATGTTCAAGATCGAACATCGAATACTCCGAAAAGTTCGGCGATTCTATCAGGAAATCGCATAATTTGCGATCCTGAAAAGTATTGGAAGAGGACATATAGTGAAACGATCGCTCAGCCACATATTTTAAGGAGTTTTTATATCCTGACTTGCGGATAGGGCTAACATTGACCCCAAACACCACACGACATTTGTCTCTGATAGGAGAAACGGGAAAGTTCTTGAGCAAGCCTCCATCCACATAATAGTGCCCCGCAATCTCCACAGGCGAGAACACAATGGGCACCGAGCAAGATGCAACTACTGCTGCAACTAAATCTCCTTGCGAAAACACCTTATATACGCCATCTTCAATGTCTGTTGCCACTACTTTCAGAGCGACTTCGAGATCATCAAAATTCTTCGCTTTAAGGTGCACTTTCAGAAAAGAGCGCAAACGAGTACTCTTGAAAAATCCTGCTTGTGGAATACCAAACTCGGCAAACTCTTGAAACTTTTTCTCCTTAAAAAAAGAAATAATGTCTTTAGGCTTATGTCCATCTGCATATAACACACCTGCAAATGCCCCGGCACTTGTTCCTGAAATGATTTCAGGATAAATTCCGTTGTCGTTCAATGCTTGTAGAATGCCCAAATGAGCGAAGCCTTTAGCTCCTCCTCCACTGAGGGCAATACCTATATTGTATTCGTAGTCCTTGTTTTCGGGCTGCATCTGAAAAATATGTGTTGGTTTCTTTTGTTCGTTCTTAAACACTAAAGGCTAAAGGTAATAAATATCCCTTTAGCCTTTACTCTTTATTTTCTATTTCATTAGTCATATTTCAACAATGACAACGTGCAATAAAAATTGCTTAGTGCTCATTGCTAAATGACAAATCTCTTCTATCTCATCAGAATGGAAGATCGTCTTCCTCTGTAAAATTGTCTTGTATAGGAGCAGATGACTGAGATGATTGTACAGGGTTATTTGCTGTATATGGAGTTTGAGCTTGCTCTCCATCTCCGTCTCTACGTCTACCTAAAAGCTCTAGGTTATCGACATAAATTTCCGAAACATATCTCTTGATACCATTTGCATCATCATAGTTTCGAGTGCGTATTTTACCCTCAACATACACCTGAGTCCCTTTTCTGATAAACTGTTCGGCAACTTTTGCCAATCCTCTCCAACACACAATGTTGTGCCATTCTGTGCGATCGGGAATTTGAGTACCATTGGCTGCCGTATAGCCTCTTTCTGTGGTTGCAATAGTGAAGTTTGCAACAGCGCTTCCATTGTCAAAATATTTGACATCCGGGTCTCTGCCCACATTCCCTACTAATATTACTTTGTTTATAGACATGCTTTTTTATGTTTGTTCTCTACAAATATAATTAATTTTTCCCTTCTTCGACAATCTACTCTGGCTAGATGTTTTAATTGTTTACACTCTTTATAGAGAATACTTTTTGCAAAAATTGCGTATTAGACATCACCACTAAATCACCTTCTTCGGTACGCAGATGAATCGTAAAGGTCAATACATTTTCCACAGTGGCCTTTATAGGATGATCTTTGTCTATGATTTCGATCTGATCTCCTAACCTGAAAGGCATGGAGAAAAAGATTACGATACCTGCTGTCACATTGCTCAGAATAGACCATTGAGCAAATAGAGCAACTCCAATGACTGCAAAGACTGAAGAGAACACGACGAGCACTCGTCCAGGATCTACCCCCCAAATGATGGCCAAAGTGACGAGTACAAATAGATTAATAATCATATTAACCAATCGAGTGATTTGATTTATGCGAAGCTCGGTCTTAGATTCCATGATACCAACATGGAAGAGTAAGCGCTTAAACAAATACTTGAAAGATGGATTCAAGATCAACACCACGCCAGTGATGATGATACGTGTCCAAAAATATGAGGGAATATCTATATCTAAAA
The DNA here is from genome assembly GCA_937995835.1 of uncultured Dysgonomonas sp. GTDB lineage: Bacteria > Bacteroidota > Bacteroidia > Bacteroidales > Dysgonomonadaceae > Dysgonomonas. The sequence goes on from CALKIV010000114.1 coordinate 12,685, forward strand.
ATTCTTCTATCTTCATTCTTATAATCTCAAAACACAAAGAAGGTGCAAGCTCAACTTTAAGCCACACCTCCTTGGATATTTATATGTGTAACGTTTTATTATTTGTTGGAAAGGGCCATAACAATAGCTCCGGTTCCTCCTTCGGTGAAGCTTCCAATCGTTCTGATTTCTGTTTTCTTAGAGTCATTTCTATCCTCTCCTGTATATTGGAATTGAAGATAACCCAATGCAGTAGTATTCTCGGTTTCAGGCTTGATACCCCTTTCTTCAAACTTCCTTCTGATTTCAGAAAGATTTATCACACCCAAGCCTACATAAGTTTCCCACTCCGGCTTAGGATTGCGTTCTCCTTCAACTGTTCTTTTAATTACCAGATTGATTCTGATTTGTTCTTTTTCTAATGCTGGTGTCGCACCTTCAGTAGATGAAGTCCCTTGTTTTTGGTTATCCTCATCATAATAAGCCAAGATTTCCACCATTCCCGGGTAGTCAGTTTTTATTTCGCTAAGCTCTGTTTTTTTATCAAGTTTACAACTATACTGAAAAACAAAGTAATCGTCAAAAACTGCATTTAGTGGATGATAAAGTGGGTTGCCAATTATTGTAGGATATATCTCAACATCTTTTTCCCCTACAAATGAAGGTTTAGATGGATAATATGAAGGCTCACGTTTGTCTTTCATCGGATCAGGAATAGGATCTTGATAGAGATTTACAAATCTCACATCGCTTACATTTGCAATACCATTTGTTGACCCTAATTTGCTGTCTATCTTAAACCCCATTTCATAGAATCGCCCCGGGTTGAAAATCCCTGAATTTCTAATCTCAGGAGAGGTAGCTGCTCCATATCCTATTGTAGTAGCAGCAGTGATTCCTCCTGCGTCTGAAATACTCTTAATATACCCTATGGTGTCTCCAGTCTCCATCGTGTTGTGACTATCTCCCAAACAAGATGAGAATGCTAAAATCATGGTTCCGAAAGCCACGATTGATGTTAACAAGTTTTTTTTCATAATGAGTTATGTATTTTAAAAATCAAATCTAATGCCTAAATTCAGGTCTAACTGGAACTTACGGTCTGAGAATATCGTCCTATACTCGTTATTGGCATCGAAGTAATATGCTCCTCCAAGTTGTGAGTAGAAGTACATCCGTCGATAAATCGGATATGCTACACCGATATTCATATGCGTAGAAAACTGCCAATTAGATTGACTAATATTCTTCTTCAAGTGTCTTGATTCTGAATAGATAGCATCAACACCTTGCGCATTCACACCCACCAACCCTTCTCCAAGGGCAAAAGTGCTTGTGTATCTGCCAAAGATGTCTTTCTGCATCATTGCACCCAAAGATAGATAAAATTTAGCTTTCTTTAATCTATAAAATTCATAATTAATATAAATCGGAACTCCTAGATAACCAAAGGTTTGTTTTTCTTCTATATTGATAGAACTATTTGATGTAATTTTTGATGACAAATAAGTAAACATCAGCCCAGCTTCTATCGAAAGTCTTTCTGTCACATATTTAGAAGCCGTAACTCCTACAGAAACAGGCTGATTGTGAGACAATTTATAGTCTTTATCTTCATCTTTGAGATACTCGCTAAAGGCTGAACTCCTGTCATTCTTTGAGAATAGAAGCCCTCCACCTTTTTCGTTCATTGTACTGGATAACGCTCCCACATTACTTCTTATGGAAATAGCTACATCTTCTTTTAGGAATTTAGGTACCGATAGAGCCTCAATTTCTTCTACATCTTCTATATCTGCTATTTCTTCTGTTTCAGCAACTTCTTCAATAACCTCTGCTTGCTTTTCTTCTATATCTACCTCACCCAAAACCTTAGCAGCCTCTGCATGCTCTTCTGCTTCTGGCTGTGGTGTTGCCGCCATCCTTCTAGACTGAGTGAATAGTGGAATAGCATTAAAAGTATCTGTATTTGACTCGTCATGTTGAGCAAGCAATGTGTCGTCTGTTGTTTCTTCTTCAACAATTATCTCAGCAACCTCTGGCACCGTTTCCAATGCAACATCATCGCTTTGATTGTAAAGGACGACACCTACAGCCACAGAAGCTGCTATGCCTACTGTTGCTAGAGTAGCCTTAAGCGCCAATCCTGATTTAGCGGCTGTGCCTCCTCCTACCTGAGAAGCTGAGGCATCTGGAGCTTGAGCTGGTGGCAACTGCGACAAAGCTTGATCTATTCCCGCCCAAATAGAGGTAGGAACTTCCGGTTCAAAATTTGATAATTTTGAACTGAAGAGATCTTTTATTTTATCGTCTTGCAGCGCCATCATTATTACATGTTGCTTTTTAAATAATCATTTACCTTCTTCTGTAACACTTGCCTCGCTCTCACATACTGTGAGCGAGATGTACCCTCGCTAATATTTAGCATAGCAGCTATCTCTTTATGAGAATAGTCTTCTATTGCATACAGATTAAATATTGTTGAATATCCTTCGGGTAAATCTTTCACCATTTTGAGAAGCTCGTCAACAGGTATCAAACTCATATCGTCTGTATTTTCTCCTGCAGTTGCGATGTCTTCATCGGTTAGGTTCTCTATTTGTTCTGTTTTAAAGTTTGTCGTTTTATTCTTCCTTATCACCTCCAGAGCCATATTTACAAAGATTCTTTTCATCCATCCTTCAAAGGAACCTTTACTCTCAAATGTGGAGATTCTGGCAAAGATCTTCATAAATCCTTCCTGCAACAAATCCTTAGCGGCATCTCCATCAGCACTATACCGCAAGCATATGCCGTACATTGTACGGGCATGCTTCTCGTATAGGGCTTGCTGAGCATTACGCTTCTGGGCCTTACAACCGTCTATAATTTGTTGCTCTGTCATAGTTAAAACTATGCATCTACTAATAAGATGCAATATCGCATAAAACGTTGCACAAAATCTTAATCTTTTTTGTGCAATGTGATTTCATTTACTATTCTTTAAGAAAATCAGTAATTTACTTTGGTTTTTGTGTGAATAAAACCATTTTAATTTGGAGTCTGTTTCCTATATCAATTACATCTACCACGTTTTGCAGACTGAGTGTTTGATCTGCTTGAAGTAGTACATTAATCTCTTCATTGGTCTCTCTTGCAGCCGAGACTCTTGCTATCAGGGCTGGCTCAATTTCTTCTTTTGTTATTTTTTGATCATCAATAAAATATTCCAATTGACTGGTCACCACTAAGTGTATATTCTTTTTGGTCACCACTTGTTCGGATGCAGATGCATTAGGCAACAATACCCGAATAGCGGCAGGCGTAACCATTGTGGATATGATCAGGAAAAACAGCAACAAGAAGAACATTATATCGTTCAGCGATGCTGTATAAACCTCTACGTATCTATTTCTTTTTCGTTCTATCTTCATTTCTAAAGCTTATATTAGATGATGAATAGGTTTAATACCATTCCAAGATTCATCATCAAAATTTCACAGGTCTTTTACGCCTTTCTTTACGCTTTTGATTGCTTTTAGCACTTCATTAGAGGCTTTGTCTAGCTCCACAACAATTCGGTCTATACGTCCGTTCAAAAGATGATAACCCGCAAAGGCAATGATACCAACCAAAAGCCCTGCCCCGGAACAGATCATTTTCTGATATAATCCAGTAGAAATAGTTCCAATAGCCAGATCGTTAGTACGAGCAATGTCATAGAATATTTTGATAACCCCAAAAATTGTTCCTAAGAACCCTAACATGGGTGCAATAGAAGCTGTTACTGCCAACCAATTCATCTGAAAGTCTAATGCACTGAGTTGCTGTCTTGCTTCCACCTCCATCGATTCTTGAACATCTTCTGTGGTGTTATCTATTTCTTTGAGACCTGCCGCTACGACCTTTGCTGTAGCATTAGGACGCTCTACACAGATCATCATGGCTTTGTCGATCTTCTTGTCGTGAATCAACTCTAAGACTCTAGAAAGCCAGATTTGATCGTTTTTTCCCAATTTGGAGATCACAAACCATTTATTGATAATCACATAGATTGACAAAAGCGACAGTAAAAATATTGGAAGTAATATCCATCCTCCTTTTAGGATCAAACTAAAGTAGCTTTCTTCTGGCATAGTTTCATTCACTACTGCCTCTACCACGTCCACTGCAGGAGCTGCAGCTTGAAGTAAAACAAATAAATTCATGTGAGTCTTAAAATTCTTATTATTAATGCTTAATTTACAAAATTATAAAAAATCCGATAGAAAATCTATCCTTATTAGATCTCTATCGGATTTATTTTATGTCTTGATGCTATTTTCAGTTCAGCATTCCAAAGCTAGCTGCGTCTATATATTGGTAAAACCAGCTGATGATTCCAACAAAACCGATACCTATCATAGAAATAACAAGCGAAGCCTTCAAATAGTTGTCGGTTGAGAGCTTTTCTATCGGATTTTTGTTTGGAGTGATAAACATTGCCTTCACCACTAACAAATAGTAGAATAGTGATATAATCGTGTTAAGGAATGCTAGCACCACCAATACAATGTTACTTGTAGTCATTGGTTCTGCGGCTGCCATGAACACAAACATTTTACTGAAGAAACCAGCGGTAAATGGAATACCTCCCAAAGAGAACATTGCCATCATCATAGCTAATGCCAATTTTGGATTGGTTCTATACAGACCATTATAATCATTCATATTCACTTTTCCAGTCTGATTTTCGATGGCAATAATTACCCCGAAAGCTGCTAGATTAGAGAATACATAAACGAATACATAGAATATTGCTGCTGCCATCCCCATGGATGTTCCTGTGAACACACTCAGCATAATGTATCCCGCTTGAGAGATAGAAGAGAATGCCAAGAATCGTTTCATGTTCTTTTGGCGAAGCGCAAACAAGTTACCGATGGTCATGGTCACTAGGATGACTACCCACAAGAAACTTTGCCATGTTTCGGCCAAAGCAGGGAATACATGATATAGGATAGACATCAATGCAAACACTGATGCACCTTTAGAAATCGTTGACAGATATAAGGTAACTGCTGTTGGTGCTCCCTCATAAGTATCTGGTGCCCACAAGTGGAACGGTACAAGAGATATCTTAAAGAATAATCCACTCAACATGAATATCATTGCCATAATCACTAATGGAGAAGATGCCATTGCCAAATTCATATCAGTGTAATACAGTGTTCCACAGGCTCCGTAAAGGAACGACAATCCGAACAACATTACCCCTGAAGAAAATATCGCATTGAAGATATATTTCACACCAGCCTCTGCTGACTTTTCTTGATACTTGTTAAATGCCACTAATGCTGCAATAGGAAGAGAAGCTGTTTCTAAACCGATGTAGAATAGTAGGAAGTGCCCTGATGAAATCATCAGATTCATACCGATCAGCGTAAGAATAGTCAACATGAAGAACTCTCCTCGTTTTGCGATAGCATCAGGCCTAGACAGCCATGAATTAGCTTGCAACATGATAAGGAAAACGCCGATATTCAGAATATTCTTGATCGTATAATAGGCTGGTCCTGTGACATACATTCCTGCAAACGACTCTCCAGTATCTTTGAAAAAGAAACCAGCTACGGTATGAGCTAAGAATAGTGTACAAGCCACCGGAAAATAATATTTCTTGGCACTGTCAGAAGCAAATATATCATATATGATCAGTAATAGAAATACCACGACCAGTGATAATTCATGCTTCATCAACAAATAGTTACTTAAATCCATCTTTATATCTTAATATTATTTCGTTTCTTTTTATTCGTCTTAGTGGATATAGCCTAAGCTTTCCTTTATCAAGCCTACAATCCATCCCGGGAACATCCCCATACCTGCCACGCAGATGATCAGACCAACTACTGCTACTTTTTCATGCCATACAGCATCAGTCAGCTTTAGGTGTTCTTGGTTTGCAACCGGACCATATAGAATTTTCCCTACCACTCGTAGAATATATACAGCTGTTGCCACAATCGAAGATATAGCAATTATTGTAAATACTCGGTGGAATGTATCTTCATGAGCAAATGAACCAACAAAGATCATCATCTCTGCCACGAAACCACTCAGTCCCGGAAGCCCTAAGGAAGCCAAACCGGCAATCACATAAGCCACACTCAAGAATGGCATAATCTTCATCAGACCTCCCATTTCTCTAATGTCACGTGTATGTGTACGTCCGTAGATCATCCCGATCAAAGCAAAGAACAATGCAGTCATCAAACCGTGCGAAAGCATTTGCATCACCGCACCTGTCATCGCTGTTTGGTTCATCATTAATATGGCAAACAATACCAATCCACAGTGACTAACCGATGAATAAGCATTGATGTATTTCAAGTCTTTTTGCGCAATTGCTCCCATCGCACCATAGATCACACTAATACCTGTTAGGATAATGAAAATCCACGAAAGCTCGTTCGCGGCTTCAGGAAGAAGGCGCATAGCGATACGGAAACACCCATAGCCTCCAAGCTTCATCAACACTCCGGCATGAAGCATCGACACTGCTGTTGGTGCAGAGGCGTGACCATCAGGCGACCAAGTATGGAATGGGAATAGTGCTCCTAGCACACCAAAACCGACGAAAGTCAGAGGGAAAATCCACATTTGATGAGCAATAGGAATCACATTGTTTGCTGCAATAGTCAGCATATTGAATGTGTAATGCCCTGTTTCTGATGAGTTGAAGTAGATACCAAGCAGACCTACAAATAGGAATGCTGATCCTCCCATTAACATCAGGGTAAGTTTCATCGCTGAGTATTCTTTCTTGCCTGATCCCCATAGTCCAATCAATAAGTACATCGGAATCAAAGCAATCTCGTAGAAGAAGAACATAGTAAACATATCCACAGAGATGAAGAAACCATATACTCCTAAGGATAGGAATGTCAACCACATAAAGAAGTCTTTAGGTAGTGGATCCATATTCCAAGACGCAAATGTTCCTGTTAGCACAATCACTGCTGTAAGCATCAACATCAGCACCGAAATACCATCTACTCCGATAGCATAGTCGATATTTATGTTCGCTGCTCTAAACCATGTGTCGCTCGTATAGAACAAGAAGTCGGCAGTTTCTCCTGCAGTACGTGCGGCATAGAATTTGAACAAAGTGAATAATGCCACTGCCATTTCGGCTACGGCTCCCACAACTCCTACTGCTCGCACCTGTTTGATGTTGCGGCATGGTATGAATGCCAAGAGCATCAATACCGGAATCAGAACGAATAATGAAAGAAAATTCATCGTAATATATCTTTTTTACTAAGTCTTATTTCAAAATAAAGCTAACTACCCATCCACAGAATCCTACTACAAGGATTAAGGCTCCAAGTAAATATACAGCTGCATATTGTTGCAATCTTCCTGATTGAAAACCTTTGATTTTGTCAGAAGCTGCTTGAGTAACAAATGCAAGTGAATCCATAAACCCGTCAACAAATGTTCTATCGAACCATGCTACCGGACGAGAGATGCAATTGAAGATGACCTTCTTGGTTACGAATAACCAAAGTTCGTCGAAGTAGAATTTATTGCTAGTCCACACATAGAACTTACCAAAAGCATTAGACACCTTATCAGGTAAGTCGTTTTTCTTCATATACATCACCACTGCGATACCAATACCAATTAACGACAGTATGGTACTGATGCTAGCTACTGTCCAGTTAAGGTGCATATCGAACCCTATTCCGTCAGGAGCAATAAGTCTGGCAAATGGTTTTCCGAAGAAGAACACAAGTCCGGCAAAGGCAGATAATATTCCTAAAACTATAAGAGGAACAGTCATGCTAGCTGGTGACTCGTGAGGTTTCTGATCCGACGAGTATTGCGATCCATCGTTGTAATGGAAAATACGGAAATATAGTCGGAACATATAGAATGCTGTCAATGTTGCTGCAAACGAGAGGATGAAATAGATCGGCATATTATTTTCGTAAGCCGCTACCAGGATTTCATCTTTACTCCAGAATCCTGCGAAAGGCCAAATTCCGGCAATTGCCAAACAAGCCACAAGGAATGTAACCTGAGTGATACGCATATATCTTCCAAGTCCACCCATGTCTTTCATCTCGTTGCTATGAACGGCATGAATCACTGAACCTGCACCCAAGAACAATAGCGCCTTGAAGAATGCATGTGTGAACAGATGGAACATCGAACCTACATATCCCACCCCTCCGTGCTCGTCCATTTTTGACAAACCAAGGGCGGCGATCATGAATGCGATTTGTGATATAGTAGAAAACGCTAAAACACGTTTAATGTCTGTTTGAGTACAAGCCACAATGGCTGCAAAGATAGCTGTGATGGCTCCCACCCAAGCAACAACGCTCAGAACGTGAACCCCTCCAGCTGGAGTAAGCACATCTACCAAGTAATATACAGGGAAAAGTCTCGCAACTAAGAACACTCCGGCAACAACCATCGTTGCGGCGTGGATTAG
>CALKIV010000115.1 GCA_937995835.1 uncultured Dysgonomonas sp.
AGCAATCTTCAGGTTCAAGGCTATATAGTTTGGCTTTTGGTTTCTCTTCTTTTATAATTGGTGTTTTTCGTATGGGAAACATTTCCTCCAGTGCTGCATACTCTATACGAGTTAGTCTAGTTCCAAGATTGATAGCTGGCAGTCTCTTTAAGCGAACAAACCGATACAATGTACTTCTTGTAATATCAAATAGAGTAGTAGCTTCTGAAACTGAAATATACAAACGATTATCTGAAATTTTGACAACAGTTTGTATTTGTTTTTCTTTCTTTTCTAGAGCTTTCTTTTTTCTATAGGCTATATCGCCACATTTAGGGGTGCAATACTTAGAGTCAATCTTCTTTGGTACAAATGACTTTTTACATACTATACATTCCCTTTCAGCTTTCGTTCTTTTCATTATTATCTATTTATTTAGATATGAATATAATAGACTACTTTAAGTGCCAAATCTCCACTATTTAAGTTCAGATACAAATATGGTACAAATGTATGATAAAAATCGAATAAAAACTATACTATTCGATAATTCTTAAAAAGAAAAAACCACTGTAAATACATCATTTACAGTGGTTTTGTAATATTTAGTAATCGTTTTTAATCGATACTTACTTCACTTCTTCAAAGTCTACATCTTCAGCTCCACCGGTAGAACCACCAGCATTGTTGGCTCCTTGGTTAGGGTCTGCTTGTGCTCCTCCTTCTTGTTGTTGAGCATTATACATATTTTGGCTCATTTCATGAAGCAATTTTTGCATTTCTTCCATTGCTGCATCAATAGCCGGAATATCTTGTGCTTTGTGAGCATCTTTCAACTTAGTCAAAGCTGCTTCGATAGGAGCTTTTTGCTCAGCAGGCATCTTGTCTCCAAGGTCAGTCAATTGTTTTTCAGTTTGGAAAATCATTGAGTCTGCTTGGTTCAATTTGTCCACTTTTTCTTTTTCAGCCTTGTCAGCTTCGGCATTTGCAGCAGCTTCGTCTTTCATCTTTTGGATTTCTGCATCGCTCAATCCTGATGAAGCTTCGATACGGATAGATTGTTCCTTACCTGTTGCTTTATCTTTTGCCGAAACGCTCAAGATACCATTGGCATCAATGTCGAATGTTACTTCAATTTGAGGTACTCCGCGCATTGCTGGTGGAATTCCGTCAAGATTGAACACTCCGATTTGCTTATTATCTTTTGCCATTGGACGTTCACCTTGCAATACATTAATTTGTACTGATGGTTGATTGTCGCTGGCTGTAGAGAATGTTTCGCTCTTCTTGGTTGGGATAGTTGTATTTGATTCAATCAATTTGGTCATCACACCACCCATAGTTTCAATACCTAGTGATAGTGGAGTAACATCAAGAAGCAATACATCTTTCACTTCTCCTGTCAACACACCACCTTGGATAGCTGCACCCACTGCCACTACTTCGTCAGGGTTTACACCTTTTGAAGGAGCTTTGCCAAAGAATTTTTCCACTTCAGTTTGCACAGCTGGAATACGAGTTGATCCACCTACAAGAATCACTTCGTCGATATCTGAAGAGCTATATCCAGCATCTTTCATTGCCTGACGACATGGTTCGATACATGCACGAATCAACTTGTCAGCTAGTTGTTCAAATTTTGCACGAGTCAATGTTTTCACCAAGTGCTTTGGTATGCCATCCACTGGCATGATATATGGCAAGTTGATCTCAGTAGAAGTAGCGCTCGAAAGCTCAATTTTAGCTTTTTCAGCAGCTTCCTTCAAACGTTGAAGAGCCATAGGGTCTTTACGTAAGTCAGTGCTGATGCTTTCGTCTTTCATGAATTCTTCTGCCAACCAGTCGATGATCACTTGGTCGAAGTCGTCACCACCTAGGTGAGTATCACCGTTAGTAGATTTTACTTCGAACACACCATCACCTAGCTCAAGGATAGAAATATCGAATGTACCACCACCAAGGTCAAATACAGCGATCTTCATATCTTTGTGTGCTTTGTCTAGTCCATAGGCTAGAGCTGCAGCAGTAGGTTCGTTAACGATACGTTCTACTTTTAGTCCTGCAATCTCTCCAGCCTCTTTTGTAGCTTGACGTTGAGAGTCATTAAAGTATGCAGGTACAGTGATTACTGCTCTTGTCACTTTTTGTCCAAGATAATCTTCAGCTGTTTGCTTCATTTTTTGAAGAATCATAGCAGAGATTTCTTGTGGAGTATACATTCTACCATCGATGTCTACACGTGGTGTATTATTATCTCCTTTCACCAATTTGTAAGGTACACGACCTACTTCACCAGAAACTTGATCCCATGTTTCACCCATAAATCTCTTTATGGAATATACAGTATTGTGAGGATTGGTGATCGCCTGACGTTTTGCAGGATCCCCTACCTTACGTTCTCCTCCATCTACAAATGCTACAATAGATGGTGTTGTACGTTTTCCTTCATTGTTTGCGATAACGATTGGCTCGTTACCTTCTAGGACAGCAACACAAGAGTTTGTTGTTCCTAAGTCGATTCCGATTATTTTACTCATATCTTATTATTTGTTTTTATTTATTTCTAATTCTAGTTTGTTTGCTAGTGTATAAACAAATGTTGTGCCAAAAAGAATAAAATCCAGAATCTGACAAATAGTCATATTGTCTAATCCATTCTTCGACAAGCGTTCTATAATAATGAACTAAAGGAGGAATAAAAGACAAAATATCAGATATATTATACGAAAGATTACAAAAAAATTATTATCTTGAAGTATTGTTACATTTTAATATAGTCAACTATGAAAACAGTGTATAAATTGATTCTTATCCCAATTCTCTTTTCATTCCTGATTAGTTTGCATAATGCTGCACAGGCACAGGTCTCATCTACTTATAAGACTGTCAACGGAATAATAAAAGATGCCACCACAAAGAAAAGAGTAGACCATGTTAATATATCCATAGCCAACACAAACATAGGTACAATAACCAATGAGGACGGCGAATTTATACTGAAGATAAGTGACAGTATAGAATCCAAAGAACTGTTGATCACACGCTTGGGATATAAAAATAAATTAATGCCCCTCAATATTGGGCAAACTCAACTTGAAATTTTTCTTGCCCCTGAAGTAACACAGCTGGCAGAAGTGCTAGTAGAAAGTGCCAATCCTGCAGAAATAGTTAAAAAGGCTATTGACAAAATAGCTGACAACTATAGTAAAACACCTAACCTATTGACAGGCTTCTATCGTGAAACAGCTCAAAAAAGGAGCGAATACATTACCATCAGCGAAGCTGTCACCAATATTTACAAAACAGCCTACAACGAAGATGAAACTAGAGATAAGGTGCAGGTATATAAAGGAAGAACCTTACTTTCTCCTAAATTGTCTGACACCATTGTTGTGAAACTGCAAGGAGGCCCGAATATCGCCAAATATCTAGATGTAATAAAGAATGGAGATTTCATTTTAGATGCTGAGACTATTCATTTCTACGATTATCGACTGTCAGGCACTACTATAATTGACAATCGCCTCCATTATGTTATTGAATTTGAACCACGATTGACCATAGAATATCCACTATATTATGGCAAACATTTCATTGATAAAGAGTCACTTGCTTTTTCGAGAACCGAACTAAGCCTCGATATGGGAGATAAGGATAAGGCAAAAAAGATGATACTTGTTAAGAGCCCTTCTAAAATGAGATTTCAACCCATTAGTCTCAACAGTTTGATTACCTATCACACCAAAGAGGGTAAAAGCTATCTAAATTATATTCAAAGCGAAATAAAATTTAAATGCAATTGGAAGCGCTTTTTCTATATATTTGCCCCTACCTACACCATTACTTCAGAGGTAGTGATTACGGACAGAAAGACAGAAAATGTTAAATCTTTCTCAAGCAAAGTGGCTTTTGGAGACAAGCAAACCCTACTGGATAAGATTGAAACTTTTTACGATCCTGATTTTTGGGAAGGGTATAATATTATTGCCCCAACCGAATCATTGGAGAATGCAGTCAATAAATTGAAAAAGCAGTATAAATAGAACTATTCTTTTATAACTAACATACGAGTCTGAGAAATAAAACTAAACTCCCCCAACCTACCTATAAAGTAAGTTGGGGGAGTTATTATATTATCTCAATTTCTAAAAGATGAGATCAGATTTATTTCTTAAGATGTTCGTCGAACCAACGGAAGAACTCACGTTGAAATTGAACCCCATTCTGAGGCTGCGCAATCCAGTGATTTTCGTCAGGATAGACTAGCAGTCTGGACGGTATTCCTTTGATCTGTGCAGCATTGAAAGCCATCATTCCTTGTGAAGCCAAGATACGATAGTCTTTTTCACCATGAGAGATCATGATTGGCGTATCCCATTCTGCCACTTTCAAGTGTGGAGAAGTAGCATATGTTTTCTGTGCAGCAGCATTATTCTTGTCCCAATAAGCTCCACCCATATCCCAATTGGCGAAGAATAGTTCTTCTGTTTCAAGATATTGAGCTTCCATATTGAAGATACCCGCATGCGCAAAGAATGCTTTGAAACGTTTGTTGTGATTCCCGGCCAACCAGAACACGGAGAAACCTCCATAACTAGCACCTGTACAACCTAATCTGTCAGCATCTACAAAAGGTTCTTTAGCCACAGCATCGATAGCTGAAAGATAGTCTTTCATATTTTGTCCTCCATAGTCTTTACTGATTTGCTCCAGCCATTCTTGACCAAAGCCCGGTAAACCTCTACGGTTTGGCATAACGATAATATAGTCGTTGGCAGCCATGATTTGAGGGTTCCAACGATAAGACCAAAATTGGCTCACTGTACTTTGTGGACCTCCTTGGCAATAAAGAATTGCAGGATATTTTTTGTTAGCATCAAAATTTGGAGGATATACCACCCAAGTCAACATTTTCTTGTTGTCAGTTGTCGTTATCCAACGCTCTTCCACCTTAGCCATTGTTAACTGGTCAAGAATTTCTTTATTTTCGAATGTCAATTCAATAGCCTCTCCTGTTGCTTTGTCCACAGAATAGATCTCATTTGGTTTAGACAATGAATGACGCATAGCGATCAATTTGTCACCCACCGGATAACAAGACTCATAGTCGTAGTCGCCTTTTGTTATTGCCTTGATGTCTTTTGTTTCCAAATCAACACTGAATAGGTGCGTTTTAGCTTCCACACATGACACAATGTACATTTTGTTGGCTTCCTCAGCCCAAGTCAAAAAGTCAGTATTGTAATCAAATTTCTCAGAGATATAAGTCTTTTCGCCAGAAGCCATATCCATCACAAAAAGTCTATTCTTATCAGCCTCATAGCCATCTCTCTCCATGCTTGTCCAAGCCAATTTAGAACCATCAGGCGAGAAAAGAGGGTTGGTGTCGTAGCCCATCATTCCCTCTGTGATGTTTTTAGCTGTTTTACTTGCTATATCATAAAGATAAATATCTGAATTGGTAGATGTCGCAAACTCCTTACCTGTCATTTTCTTGCATGAATAAGCAATTGTTTTGCCATCAGGACTCCAAGCCAATTGATCAAGCCCTCCAAAAGGAAGAATAGGCAATTGATAAGGTGCACCATCTAATAGATCAACAAGATTACTCAATTTATTACCGTCAAAATCAGCAATATAGGTATGAGGTATTTCTTCAATCCACGAATCCCAATGTTTATACATCAAATCATTGATTACTCGCCCTGTAGACTGTGGCAGATCGGCTTGTTTAGCTTCGATGCTTTCATGAAATGGTATATTCTTGATGATAAGCACTTTCGTTTCATCCGGAGAGAAATTGAAGCCTTGTACCCCACCCTCTTCGTCACTTATTTGTTTTTTACTAGTGCCATCTGCATTCATCTCCCAGATCTGAGGAGAGCCACTTTCAGAACTAAGGAAAGCGATCTTTTGTCCTCCTTTTATCCACACTGCATTTCCTTCAGACTTTGGCGATTGAGTGATTTGTTTTTTGTCTGTCCCATCTACATTGATCGTAAACAGCTCTCTATTGGTTTTGTTTTGCTCAATGCTCACATAGGTTACCCCATAAAGGATTTTCGATTTATCGGGTGAGACTTGAATATCAGATACTCGCCCAAAGCTATGCAGTACTTCGGGAGTCAATACTCCATTGGGAACTTTCATCTCGGACTTTCCGATAAGTGGTGCATCATCTTTTTGTGCCTTATCGGTACAACTAGCCATCATACCAGCACTTATTGCTAATGCCATAATTACTTTATTCATATTATATTATTTATTATTAGATTCTGGAAAACAAAGATAACAAAATAGGAATAAAATCGCATAGCCTTTTAATCTTGCTGAGCAGAAACCACAACTAGCATGAATCTACACCTTACTTTCGCCAATAGAAAACATATATCAAAACATAGAAGACTCTTATTATCTTTGCTTTACATTCAACGAGAATAATTATATTTAGAGGATAAAGTATACCATTTGTTGCATCCAGATAGCAACACTCCTCATTAGTTAGTAGAAAAAGAATCGTTTATCACTACTTTTCGTTATTGACCAATGATAATTAATGAGCTTTCTTTGTAATACAAAATGATTGAGTTGACTAGCAGGTCAATCATTTACAGCGTAGTATAAAACTTCTCTGTTGAAATAGTTTTTAGTTGATCAATAAGCCGCCTGATTTCCATAAGATCAGGCGGTTATATTTTATATGAAAAATCCCCTTGATTTATAACACCAAGAGGATTGTTCTATTATTTTCACTGAATTTATCGTTTTTTTTGCACTCTGTCTGTTCGTTTCATATTCATGCGATTAGCTTCTCGTTCCAGTCTCTTCTTTCTTAAATTTTCTCTTTCGATCTCTTGTTGCGAACGACTAAAGATGCTATGATTCTTTTGCACTTCCCGTTTCACGGTATCTCCACGCATTACTTTTTCCATCGATTCCCGTTGAGCCTTTTGTGCTGCTGTTTCTGTTTCTGTTTCTGTTTTACGATCGGACTCACGCATTCTGTCGAGTTCAGTTCTACTAAATACCGTTGTGGGGCGCACATATATTCTATCTCCCGATTCGTCAGGCATCACTTCTTCCATTATGGCCTCCTCGGCTGTCTTGGCTCTACCTTCAATACCTTCAACAAAATCACGATCGCCGATACGATCCCCCTCTGTACGACTAAATACAGTTGTAGGCTTCACATATACTCGTCCTTCTTCATTCTTTGGCATCACACCTTTCAGAATCTCTTGTTCAGCTTCTTTAGTTTCAGCTTCTACTTCTTGTTTCTCTTCATAATCCTTATGCCAATCATCACCGGTACGAGTGAAAACAGTGGTAGGCTTCACGTAAACACGTTCTTCTCCATCCTCTTCAGGCATCACTCCCTTCAGAACCTCTTGTTCAGCTTCTTTAGAGTCAGCCTCTCTTTCTATTTTCTCCTCATAATCCTTATGCCAATCATCTCCTGTACGAGTGAAGACAGTGGTAGGCTTCACATAAACACGTTCTTCGCCACCCTCTTCGGGCATTACCCCTTCCAATATTTCTTGCTCAGCTTCTTTAGAATGAGCTTCTATTTCTTTTTTCTCTTTATAATCTTGACCCCAATCAGCATCAGTACGAGTGAAAACTGTTGTTGGTCGCACATACACACGTCCTTCTTCATGTTTAGGCATTACACTCTTCATCGTTTCTTCTTCAGCCTGACGTGCTTCAGATTCTCGTTTTTCTCGATCAGAAACTTCTTTTGCCAACGCATCTTCTGTTCTAATAAAAATATTATCTGGGCGATTGGCCTCCGATGCCTTTTTATGATCGCTAGGCATATAAACTAATTTACCTCCTTTGAAAACGGTCTCTTGTTCCAGTGTGCCATCAGGCTTATATCGTTTGTGTACACCTTCTTCTTTGTCATCCTTGAAATGCAAATCCCATTTCAACATTCCATCAGGATAATACCATGTCCATGGTCCATTCTTTTTATCATCATGATAAGTGGCCTCATCGCTTAGTTCTCCATCCTCAGCAAAGGTTTTCACATAACCCTCTCTCTTACCATTTTCATACTGAGACTCTTTAAATATTTTTTCACTCGGATAATATTCTTTATAGATTCCATGTCTTTTTCCAGCTAGGTATTCACCTTCTTCCTTCACCTTATTGGCTTCATTGTAAATTTTCAACAAGCCATCTAGTTTATCATTTCTAAAGTGACATTCTTCGCTCACCGAGCCATTTTTTCGATATACGATACTAGGACCTTCTAATTTTCCCACAACATAAGACATGGTCTGATTAAGAATTCCATCTTCGTAATACACCTTCGTTTCACCTTCTAGTTTTCCTTCTTTATAGAAGCTTTCTCGATTTAGTTTGCCATTATCAAAATAGAACTTACCAACACCATGCATCATATTATTCAAATATGCCACATCGCTTTGCATCATTCCATTATTATAATAAGTAACACTTTTGCCTGAACGCATTCCTTCGGAAATTTCGGCTTTCTCCACCACTGCTCCGCGTTTATTGAGAGCAAACGCTTCTCCCGAAAATGGAGTTTTAACTCCTTTGAGATAATAGATGTTTTTCTTTACATCCAGACTATCGAAATTAACTTCTCGGACGCCTGTATCAACAGTCTGAACCTCTGTTTTTGTAGAATCGGTAACTTCAGTTTGTGCTAATGTGTATATTGGGCAACACAATAACCATAAGCAAATTATCTTTCTCATCCTTATGCTATAATATTAAAAACTGTATCTATTTTTATAAGTGAGCTTTGTCTCGAACTTCCAAATATACTACATTTCTGGGAAAAGCCAACACCAATCTATTTAACATTAAAAAACATTTTTAAGTTCGAAGAGCTATTCATTGTCCAACCAAGTGCTACTCTAACTGCTAGTTACAACTTTAGAACTTTTGACATTAAATACTTTTGTTTACTTAATAGATTGGACCATCATAACCATTCCGTGCATTTTGCATACGAGTCACACACTGCTGGCATGATGCCCTCTGATATTCTTCTGCATCCAACACTTCATAGATCTGCTGGTATGCGTCTTTCACAAATGCTATACTATCAAGCTTCAGGTCATATTGGAGTATCTCTTCTCGAGTTCCACCTTTATACTCTGTGATTCTTCGCATAGCTTTTAACTCATTTTCTACTGTATAAAGCGAATCTAACACCTGTTGACAGTCTTGTTTTCTGATCTTTCTTGTCAACTTAACACCCATATTTTTAGTTTCCAAAACATTGGGAAATTTGATGTCTAACGAGTCTAGAATAAACATGGCACTATCCATTTGATTATTCAGATAATACATGTTGGCTATATCATAATATGCTAAAGCATCCTTCTTTTCTTGCTCACGACCACAGCTAAACAGGAGCAAAAGAAGAAATAGGCTAAGAGAAAAATATGTTGTCTTCATTTTGTTTATTGTTAGTTGTTATTTACTAGATATATAACAAATAGAATGCCAAAAAAGATTTCCTCCTTTATTAGAAGAAGAAGACCACAATGACCATTATCATATATATAGCAAATATTGTCAAAGTGACAATACTGATCCACTTGAATACTGTGGAGAGCCTTCGCCAGCCTGATTGCTCCAAAGAAGAAGATAATAAACCACTGATAACACTCAATAGGTTTGATACCAAAAAGATACTCAGCAAGATAATGCTCAAGCGCATATTGTCTAATTATTTTCGGGATATAGAGCACTCCACCATTCAGGCTGATCTTTTAGCCATTTATCGAACCAGGCATACATCGAGTATGACCATTGAACGCGCCTATCATACTTCATGATTCCATGATTTTCCTCCTGAACTTGTAGCAATTCTACGGGTACGCCCAAGATTTTAAGAGCAGTAAACATCTGTATACTTTCTCCCACCGGCACATTAGTATCTACCGAACCATGCGTCAAGAGAATTGGTGTTTTTATTTTATCTGCGTTGAAAAGGGGACTTTGATTGACATAAAGTTCCTGATTGTTCCATGGATAGCTATGCGCACTTGCTCCAGCACTATACGAATAGCCCCAATAGCCCTCACCCCAATAGCTAGACAAGGCACTGATGCCTGCATGCGAAATGGCAGCAGCAAAAATATCAGTTTGCGTTTGCAAATACATGGTCATAAACCCTCCATAAGATGCACCCACACAGCCAATTTTACTTTGATCTACAAAGCTATGTTGCTTTACAAACTCCTTGGTTCCCTCAATGATATCTTCAGCTGTTCTCTTACCCCAAGCATTGACATGACGTGCCGAAAACTCTTGTCCATAGCCAATGGCCCCACTCGGCTGAATGGTATAAACCACGTATCCTAAAGATGCAAAATTGTGCATCGAATAGGGGTGTTCGAAAGTACGTGCAGTTGGAGTTGTACCTCCATAATAATACACAATCATCGGATATTTCTTCGATGGGTCGAAGTTGGGTGGCAGATGATAAAAGCCTTCTATTTTTGTTCCATCTGATGATGTAAAACTCCAATCCTCTACTTTTCCTAAATTTCTGGAAGATAATCTAGCCATCATTGGCGCACTGATCAATCTCGTTTTTTTACTCTTTAAATTGTAATCATATACCTGTGTAGGCTGATTGATGCCGCGTCCTATAAAGCTGGCAACACTATTATTCTCTGCTACAGAAAAAGACGAAATAACATCTGCCGGCAAATCTAATTTCACAAACGTTTCATCTTTTATATTGTATGTATATACATTCTCACAGTCTTTATCCACCACCGAAAGATAGATCAATTGGTCATTTGCATTCCATGAAACAGACTTGACTGATGGATTAAAATTTTTAGTTATCGGATTTACTTTTTTACTGCCAATATTATAAATATATGCTTGCACATCATAACTATTAGCAATCTGTCCATCTTTTATATTTAGCCCAATGCCACCAAAAGCTTCAGGAGCACCAGTAACAACTAAATCCTGCATATTAGGAGAAAATTCAGCACCATAAACAAACTTTTCGTTTTGCCATAGTGTGTCCACTTTCAGAGTATGAAGATCAAGCATATACATGGATGACTGTCTAAAAGGGTGCTCTGTAATAGTCTCCTTGCTAGACGAATATAAAACATAACGCGAATCGGCACTGATGTCATTAAATGCAGAACTAGACTTGCCAAAAGTCAAACGCAATTTAACTCCAGTCTTCAGATCATATTTATACAAAAAATAGCGATCTAAATATCCACTTTGTCTATCATCGGGTGATTTCAATAACTTAAAATCGCCTTTTCGTGTATCGTTACTCTCTTTATCAGAATAAATTAAGAACGTTTCGTCAGGTGAGAAGATAAAATCTCCAGCAGGCACATTAGATGCTAATGCATATTCAGCTAAATTTTCAGGATCTACCGATATTAAAACTAAATCATCCAATTTTTGTTTGAGGTAATACAAACGATTTGTTTTGGGCATCCATCCTTTTACGGCTTCTGGAAGAGATACTGTGACAGATGTTTTCAGATTTCTTAATTCTGCATAGCTTGTCTTTTTACCAGTCTTATCTACCAAACTATACTTAATCAACACGAACTGCCCATCAGGAGACATTTGTGTAGAAGTGGCTCGCATCCCCTCCAAGTCATCTTGTATATTGGTCTGGCGTCTACCATCATTACTCGCCTTGAACACTGCTAACGAGTCATTCTTAGAGGGATAGACAGCTATCTTTATTGGTGTATTGGCTTCATCTTTTGCTGTTGCTAGATATTTGATCACAACTTCTTGAGTCTGATAAGGCAATAATGTGATCTCTTTGCTCAGTTTTTTGGCTTTCTTTTCACCTTTTTCGCTCACGCCTTTTGTGCCCTCTTTCTTGCCATCTATATATAATTCTATCATGTTTGGCGTAGTAATCAAAAGATTCCCCTTCGCATAACGATCGCTTGTCAACATAAAAGACAAGAATTGCACTTGATATTCATGCTCCACTTTGGGCATTTCTATCTGATCGCCAAATGTGTCTAAAATATTAGTGTAATCCGAAAAGTGTGGCAATTGTATATCTGTTGCTAGAAGATCTTTTTCTTCAAACTTTTCTCCTTTCAAGTTCGTAACATCCATCATTACAGGCATCTGTAAAGACACTGGAGTGGTTACATTCAACTTATTGACAAAGATGGTATCTCCATAGATCAAGCTGCTGACCCCAAGAGATAAAAGAAGAAGGAAATGCTTTCTGTTCATTTTATTATCTACTATATTTTTGCAATTGTATGACTTTTAGCGATAAAGGTACGAATTAAAGGTTCGAAAGATGGCAATAAAAATATTATAATTTAATAATAGAAGCCATTTAAAGAAAAAAAGACTGCCTTAGATAGGCAGTCTTTTATAAATAGTTTACTGTATTTTTCACTTTTCTCTGGTAAGATGTTGGCTTAGCTGTTCAGGACTAACATTTACCTCTAGGATAGTTCCTGACTCATCCACAAGGAAATTTTTGAATCCATGATCTAGCTTATACAGCTCAACAAGTGCCGAATGAGTATTAGCTTGTACATAATATTGACCATCTTCGTCAACTTCATCCACTGTTACTGTTCTTTCAAAAACAGACTTGCTCTTGTCAAAGGACACCGACACCATTTTGATAGGCGAATCTTCATCCCCTGTCAACTTCGAAAACAAAACATTGTCTCGTCTCGAATTGGCATCATACGCTGCCCAAAAATTGACCAATACTTTTTGACCTTTTAGGTCAGACAAACTCATTGTCTCCCCCGATACATTTTCCAGATTTTTGATATCGGGAATTGGGTCCCCCGGATTAATACTTTCCGAAAGTCTCGAAGTCCTTACTGTTATTAGCGATAGCGATGTTAAAGCAGTCACCAGAAGCAGGAAATACTTCAAATTTCTCATAAAATAATTTTTTCGTTAGTAATAAGATCTATTTTTCACATCATCACTGACGCGCATTTTCTTATCCCTAGAGATAAATGAAAAATAAATAAATCTTCCCAACCTTTGGGAGGATAACCCAAGCACTGCTTACGCTTAAGCAACTTGCGTTATTTTTAATCAACGTGCAAAGATACTCTTTAATTTCGATATGGCATTTTTTTTAACTAAAATATTCATCTATAACCAATCATTATTAACTATCAAACAACTAAGCCACAGCTCATAACATTATTTCACAAGGCTCTTCCATCCCTTTATAGATACAGAGTGAGACATCTTAGATACAGCAAATAAAAGCAAAATTATCTCATCAAATTAAAACTTACACCTTCCCCCACTCCATTGGACTAAAACAAAAAAGAGGATTGTCATTGCTGACAATCCTCTGATTTTATGCGGAAAAAATCCTTATTAGAAGTTCCATTTTTTAGGCTCAAAGTAAGCTTGAGGATGAAGACATGTAGGACATTTCAACGGTGGTTTTTTAGCTGTAATCACCCAACCACAATTTCTACATTGCCAGTCGATAGCTTCTTCTCTAGCAAATACTGTATCAGTTTCTACTCTCTTCAATAGATCGTTGTATCTGTCTTCGTGCACTTTTTCAGCGTTAGCAATCATTTTATACATGGTAGCTATTTCTTTAAATCCTTCTTTTTCTGCAATTTCAGCAAATTTAGGATAATCAACAGACCACTCTTCATGTTCGCCAGCAGCTGCTGCAATCAAGTTTTCAGCAGTTGTTCCAACTTTTCCTGCAGGATACATTGCTGTAATTTCTACCATTCCACCTTCAAGGTATGAGAACATACGTTTTGCGTGCTCTTTTTCTTGATCAGCAGTTTCTAAGAAAATTGCTGCTATTTGCTCAAAACCTTCTTTTTTAGCTTGAGAAGCAAACATAGTATAACGCATTCTAGCTTGAGACTCACCAGCAAACGAAGTCAATAAGCATTTTTCAGTTTCTGTTCCTTTAATACTCTTTTCCATAATTTTATTTTGAAATAGTTTTTTAATTAATGTATCAAATATAGCACTTTTAGATGGCTCACAGAAACGAAAACCGCCTAGCAATAAAATTTAGACTGATTCTAAATAAGAACAGAGCCATCTTCAAATGAATGAAGACAGCTCTGCTTAAAAAAAGTATTGAAATAAGTAAGAATTATTCTACACCACCACCCAATGCTCTATAAAGATTTACACTGCATTGTAGTTGCTCTAGCTTATCCGAAACTTGTCCCAACTGAGCCTGCAACAGGCTTTGCTCAGCATTTAGCACTTCGGTGTATGTAGCCTCGCCAGCAAGTAAAAGTTCTTGTGTAAAATCTACTGAAGTTTCTAAAGATTTCACTTGTTTGCTTCTATTTCCATTCTTGCTCAACGATTTTTCGAACTGAAATAGGATATCTGAGACCTCTATTCCTGCACTCACCACAGATTGTTCAAACTGGATAAGAGCAATCTCTTGTTCTGCTTTTGCAATCTCCAATTGTCCCTTCAACTGGCCTCTAGCAAATAGTGGTTGGGTAAGCCCACCAATAATATTTGCAAAAAGGTTTTCAGGTTTAAAAAAGTTAGACAAAGAGGCTGCTCCCCATCCAAACATACTTCCTGTAGATAGTGATATTGAAGGATAGAAGCTTGCTCTTGCAGCATTCGTTAGTTCAAATGCAGATCTGAAGTTTAGCTCTGCAGCTTTCACGTCTGGTCTGTTAGATAACATTTGAGCCGGAACTCCAAAAGCCAGTTGTTGAGGCACAGCCTGAACTTCTAACTTGTTTCTGGTCAAACTACCTGGTTTTCTTCCTAAAAGCAAACACAATGAATTCTCTAACTGACGAATATTATATTCCAAATCCGGCACAGTTACTTGTGTACCATATAGTAGCGCCTTACTTTGCTCCACAGCAGCTGCATTGAGCAAACCAGCCTCCATCATAGCCTCCATGGTTTTGGTGCTTTCTTGAAGGATTTGGATCATCTCGTGAGTAACAAAGAGCTGCTCATCAAGCGCCATCAATGAATAATAGATGGTGGCAATGTTAGAGATCAAAGAGGTTTGCACCAGATTCTTAGATTCCAAAGAAGCTAAATATTGAGCTTTTTTACCTCTATGCTCTCTGTTTATTTTACCCCAAACATCCAGTTCCCATGTTGATGCAATTCCTAGAGAATACTTATTGGTTTTATATCCCAACGTATTTTTAACTCCACCCTGATCTAAGCTATATCTATTGTGTGTCACATTACCCACCAAAGCAAAGTCTGGAAAGTAAGCAAGCTTAGCTACATTTAATTGAGTTTCTGCTTGCTTGATACGCTCAGCAGCAATCAACATGTCATAATTGTTTTCTAGCCCTTCAGTAATAAAAGACTGTAGAAAAGGATCGGTAAAGTATTCTTTCCATGAAAGCGATGCAATAGTAGTAGTGTCTTCTGAGATTTTGTCTCTGAACAGCTTGTCAGTGTCCATCTCAGGAGATTTGTATTTATTCACCAACTGACACGAAGAGAATCCTCCTGAGAGCACAACTCCCACTAGAACTATACTTACAATGTATTTTATATTAGTTATTTGTTTCATTATTCAAAAATCTAATTATTTGCTAATCAACTCTTGTCCGTCAGCTGATTTAAATTTAGGACCACTTATCTTTTCTTGGATATACTGGAAGATGATATACAGTGTCGGTATAACAATAATACCAATCAGTGTACCTACAACCATCCCTCCGATAGTGGCAATACCTAAAGATCTGTTACCTACTGCCCCTGCTCCTGTGGCAAAAGCTAGTGGAGACACCCCAGCAATGAAAGCAAATGATGTCATCAAAATAGGACGTAGACGAGCTACGGCTCCGTTGATGGCTGCTTCCACAATGGACATTCCTTGCTCGCGACGCTGAATAGCATATTCTACAATCAAAATCGCATTCTTAGCGAGTAGTCCGATCAACATCACCATCGATATCTGTACATAGATATTGTTCGAGATCATTTGTCCTCCGAAAATATTTGCTGCCATCAGTCCGATGAATACTCCTGCAAGTCCGACAGGTACAGATAATAATACTGCAAATGGAATGATATAACTTTCGTACAACCCTGCAAGAAGTAGATAGATGAACAAGAAACAAATAGCAAAGATAATCACTGTTTGATTTCCACCTGATGCACCTTCACGCGACATGGCAATGTATTCGTAAGTATAGCTATCGCCCAATACCGATGGAGCAATCTCTTCTACAAGAGGATAAATATCTCCTGTATTATATCCTGCTGCATAGTTAGGAATAACCAGTACGTCCATCGAGTTATACATATTCAAACGAGTCAGCGTAGGAGAAGATGAAGTACGTTTCAGGGTTATAAACTCTGTAACGGGAGCCATCTCTCCACTAGATGTTTTGACATATATACCATTCAAATCGTCTAGTTTTGATCTATACTCTGGAGCGGCTTGAGCCATTATTCTAAATTGCTTACCATAGAGGTTAAACGTATTTACGTAATAACTACCTATGTATGTTTGCATCGTAAGCATCACATCCGAAAGGTTCAATCCCGCTTCTTTTATTTTAGGAATATCAGCAGTTATCTCGTATTGAGGGAAATTGTTATTGAAGTTCGTTTGCACAATCATCGCTTTTCCACTAGCTCTTAGAGCTTCGTTAAATTCAAGCGTCTTCTTATAAAAGTCATTTACATTTCCACCTAAACGATCTTGCAATTCCATTTGCACTCCTGTTGCCAAACCGAAACCTTGTAGAGTTGGGGCTGACATAAACAAGAAGCTTGCTTCTTTAATATGGCTCGTTCTTTCTGTCAATATTGCAGCCACTTGATCTGTTGTAATCGTACGATCTTTCCAATTTTCCATTTTCAGGAAGAATGTAGCATACGAACTACCGATACCGGCCATGAAGTTAACCCCTGTAATATTTACGAAAGTTTTAACTCCTTCTACTTCTTGAGCAATTGCAATAACTTCTTGCACCAATTGGTCTGTTTGCTCTAGAGATGTACCTGGAGCCAATGTAACCAAAGACAATACAGTACCCGAGTCTTCATTAGGAACAAAGTCTTTTGGTAGCAAATCATTCAAAAATGAAAATATAAGTATTGAACCAATTACTATTGCTACGGCAATTATTTTCTTAGCTCCTCCTCCTAAAAAGTGTAGTGTGCTCTTATATTTTGAGGTAGCAGCATTAAACATGATATTGAATGAGTAGAAGAATCTGTCAATAAAACTTTTCTTCTTTCCTTCCTCATGCTCTTCTTCTGGTTTCAGGAATAAAGCACAAAGTGCAGGACTCAAAGTCAACGCATTCAACGCCGAAATCAAAATAGCAAATGCCAATGTAAGACCAAATTGTCTAAAGAATACTCCTGTGGTTCCTGCCAAGAAGCTAACCGGGAAGAACACTGCTGACATCACCAATGTAATAGCAATAATAGCAGGTGCAATCTCTTGCATCGCTGTCAGTGTTGCCTCTCTTGCACTTTTGGCTCCAGCCTCTAGTTGCGCCTTGACGGCCTCGACGACCACAATGGCATCATCCACTACAATACCAATGGCCAAAATGAGGGCAAAGAGTGTAATCAAGTTTACTGAGAACCCTAGAATCCACATGAAGAAGAAAGTTCCCACGATGGATACAGGAATTGCTATCGCCGGAATGATCGTCGAACGTAAGTCTTGAAGGAAGATATATACCACTAAGAACACAAGCAAAAATGCTTCAAACAGCGTACTGATCACCTTATCGATAGAAGCATCAAGGAACTCAGAAGAGTCCATCACATATGTAATTTCTATACCATCAGGCATTATCTTTTTAGCTTCATCAACCACTGCTTTCACATCATTGATCACCTGTGAAGCATTTGATCCAGCAACCTGGCTCACACTACAAAACACCGATTCATCCGTTCCATTTAGAGTAGAGATAATACTATAGTTCAATGCCCCTAGCTCTACATCTGCCACATCTTTTAGTCTTAGGATATGGTTGCCTTCCGAACGTACTATAATGTTTTGAAATTCTTCTTCTGTCTGATATTTTCCTCTATACTTTAGCGTATACTGGAAAGACTGATCACTATTTGCCCCTAGCTCTCCAGGAGCAGCTTCAATACTTTGATCTTGCAATGCACCAATAACTTCACCTACCGAAAGCTTGTATGATGCCATAACATCAGGCTTTAACCATACACGCATCGAGTAGTCTTTCGCTCCATTAATTTCAGCATTACCTACACCATTCACACGTTTGATCTGTGGTAGAACATTAATGTTGGCATAGTTCTGCAAGAACTCTCCATCATAAATTTCACTACTTGTAGATAGTGTGAAGGCTAGAATGGTACTGTTTTGTTGCTTCTTAACAGTTACCCCTTGTTGCAATACCTCTGCAGGAAGCAAAGGGTTTGCTCGCGCTGCCATGTTTTGCACGTTTACCGATGCAATATCCGGATCAACGCCATAGTTAAAGTATATTCTGATGGACCCCATACCATTATTCATGGCAGTAGATTCCATATACATCATACCTTCTACCCCATTGATTTGTTCCTCAAGAGGAATAATCACACTATTGAGTAGTACCTCTGCATTGGCTCCAGGATATGTTACTTGCACCTGCACAGTAGGCGGTGCCACATCCGGATATTGCTCCACGGGTAGTGAAACAAGCCCAATGATCCCAAGCACCACCACCACAATGGAAATAACGGTGGATAATACGGGTCTGTCTATAAATGTTTTTAACATCGTTCTTTATTTTATTATTCCTTATTTCAAATAATTATTTGGCAGTAATCTTCATACCATTTTTCAGTGACATTATTCCTTCAACAACTATTTTGTCTCCGGCATCTAGTCCTTTTGTCACCACATAGTCTTTTCCGTCAGGTGTTGAAGTCACTTCGATCAAAGTATTGACAACCGAATCTCCTTGCACCTTCCAAGCCAAAAATTTATCTTGTTGTGAGAAAGTCGCTTTTTGAGGAATCACAACTGCATCCTCTAAGTATGTAGGAATGATCACACTACCACTGAATCCACTTCTAAGTACTTTTTCGGCATTAGGGAAATCTGCTCTCAACATAGCTGTACCAGTTGTGATATTGATTTGACCACCGATAGTGCTGATTTTACCTTCTTGTGGATGGATTGTTCCATCTTTCAATTTAAGTTTTACAGCAGGAAAGTTCTTAATCTTTTCAGCTTGAGTATTACCTTCTAATTGGTTAAGAATATTCATCAAATAAGTTTCATCCACAGAAAAATACACATATACCTCTTTAGTATTGGCAACTGTGGTCAATACGTTTTGGCTGTTAACCAAACTACCCAAACGGTAAGGGATATTCCCCACGATACCGTCTACCGGGCTAGTAACGTTTGTCCAACTTAATGTTGATTCTGCATTTGTCAGTTGCGCTTTAGCTTGCATAAGTGATGCTTTCGCCGATTCCAACGCATTTTTATAAGT
Organism: uncultured Dysgonomonas sp.; assembly: GCA_937995835.1. GTDB lineage: Bacteria > Bacteroidota > Bacteroidia > Bacteroidales > Dysgonomonadaceae > Dysgonomonas. Next base: position 19,437 of record CALKIV010000115.1, read on the forward strand.
GTCTAATTGTGTAACACTCACAATTCCTTTGTCTGCCAAAGGCTTAATTCTGTCAACGTTTAGTTGCGCAGTATGTACTTGCGCTTCTGCAGCTACAACAGCTGCTTCTGCAGTTCTTTTCCCTTGAATGGCAGAAGGTGAATCTATTTTAAATAGACTTTGACCTTTTCTGACAATGGATCCTTCGTCAACAAAAATCTTTTCTACATACCCATCGATACGTGGTCTGATTTCGATATCTTCCTGTCCTTTCACATTTGCCGGATAGAGAGATTCCAGTGTTACATTCTGTTTTGAGATTACAGTTGTCGGATATTCGGGTCTCACTTCTTCACCCTGCTCTTTCTTGTTGCTACAAGAAGCAAATACCGATAAAACGATAGCCCCCCAAATAAAATTTCTTAATTTCATACCTTTTTCCTAATTATAATCATTAAATGTTCTCCTTTTTTAATTCCGATAAAAGCTTTTTTAGCTCTTTTCGTACTTTTTCTTGATCTACACCTTTCAAGATTTTGGCTTGTGCCTCCTTCATGTCTCCAATCACAGAAAGCAAAAGTTCATTTCCTTTTTCAGTTGTATCCACCACACGAGCTCTAGTATCTGTCTTGCTAGGTCTTCTGACCACTAATCCTTTCTTCTCTAAATTCCTAAGGATAGTCGAAGTAGTCATTGGATCAATGCCTGTCTGTTGCGATAACACAATTTGTGTTACTTCATCTTCCATTTGATTCAAATAGTAAACCCCTCCTAGCAATTCCATCTGAGACACCGTTGTGTTGAATTTTTCAAGATGTTTTTGGCGCTCACGCTGCCACATTCTCATTATCGTCCACAATAGGTAGCCAATATCATCTTCATCTGGTTTTAATAGTATTTCTTTAGCGTTGGTCATCGAATTTGTATCTTAATCTTTTTAAATTTCGAAGCAAATATAGTAAGCATACTTATAATAATAAAACTTACAATGTGAAATCTTATGTTATTTAACATTCTTTATTTATGATTTATAATCTATGTAATCAAAACATAAAGATCAACATCTCAACAAACATTATCCAAACGGCTAAAAAAACGCCAATGATGCGTATCTCAGACGCAACACTGAGCAGCTTTTTTTGTTAAAACAAAAATCTTCTTAATTGTTAAAAAAGAGATCCCTTATCTACTCTATTTTAATGATAGTGATCATTTTATCACTGTATTTTATTTTTATTCATGGATATTCAATAATCAAAAAATGAATTTCTCTTGCTCTGAGTCAAGCTAGATTAAGATTTAAAGATATAATAGTTGTAAAATAAACATTTTTTCAGAAACTATATATAAACCTTCTATTTTTTTCATACTACTTTTTCAAAAGATGATATAAGACATGTTTCAGAAAAAAAGAAAGTGCAACAAGAGGTTATTCACTCCCCTCGTTGCACTCTTTTTTCAATAAATAAGTATACTGCTCTAGCAGTTTATTGCAAGCTCAATAACTGGAAAAGATTAGATATTCAAATCTTTACAAATTTGCTCTACAGTCTTATCCACTTTTTGATTTACTTCTTCGTATTCATCTACTGATTTCAGTTCGCTTCTAACCTCTATATAGAATTTGATCTTCGGTTCTGTTCCTGAAGGACGGATGGATATCTTAGATTTATCTTCAGTAAAGAATTGAAGCACATTAGAAGTTGTAGGCATCTTCAACGTAAAACTCTCATTTTGAGTAAAATCCTTTGCTTTTAACGTTGCATAATCTTTGATCAATATCACCTTAGAACCTGCGATTTCTACTGGAGGATTTTCTCTAAATTTCTTCATGATAGCCTCTATTTCTTGTGCTCCTTCTCGACCTTCTCTCACTAGAGAAACTCCTAATTCTTTAGAGAAACCATATTCAACATAGATTTCTTTCAATATCTGATAAATGGTTTTGCCTTGATCCTTAGCCCAAGCAGCAACTTCTGAAATAAGAACAGTGGCAGATACTGCATCTTTATCGCGCACAAAGTCTTGTGCAAGGAAACCATAACTTTCTTCTCCTCCACCGATATACTTGCGTTTACCCTCTAACTCTCTGATGATGGCAGCGATCCACTTGAATCCCGTATAAGTTTCGAACATTTCCACCCCATTCTTCTCAGCTATAATTTGCGCCAATTCTGTGGTAACAATGGTACGAACCATAAACTCATTACCAGTCAGTTGACCTAGCTCTTTCTTACGTGTCAAGATATAATGAAGCAGAACGATCATTGATTGATTACCATTGAGGAGAATAAATTCACCTTTATCATCTTTCACAGCTACACCAAAACGGTCAGCATCAGGGTCAGTTCCAATAGCTATTTCAGCATTGCTTGCCTTAGCTTTTTCTACGGCAAGTTTCATTGCAGCCTTGTCTTCAGGATTCGGCGATACTACTGTTGGAAAATCTCCACTCAGCACCTCTTGTTCAGGAACCCCTATCACATTAGTAAACCCAGCAGCCTTCAGTGCATCGGGGATTACAGTGAATCCTGTACCGTGAATTGGCGTATATACTATACCTATATTGTGTTGACGTTTGATGGCATCACGAGAAAGTAGAATGGTATTAACATCTGTAATGTATTTTTTATCCATTTCTTTTCCAAGGATTTCAATCATCGAGTCTTTTCCTTTGAATTTGATATCATCTATGGTAACTCTATTCACCTCTGCAATGATATTTCTATCATGTGGTGCTATTACTTGTGCACCATCATCCCAATATACTTTATATCCATTATACTGCTTCGGATTGTGAGAAGCTGTTATGATGATTCCACTCTGACAGCCCAATGTACGAATGGCGTAAGATGTTTCTGGTGTAGGACGTAGGTCTTCAAATAGATATACCTTGATGCCATTCGCTGTAAACACTTGCGCACAGATTTCAGCAAATTTGCGACTATTGTTTCTGCAGTCATGTCCGATAACAACCTTAATCTCTGCTAGAGAAGCAAACTCCTTTAAAAGGTAGTTAGCTAAACCTTGAGTTGCAGCTCCAAATGTATATTTATTTACGCGATTTGAGCCAACACCCATGATTCCTCTCATCCCACCTGTACCGAATTCCAGATCTTTGTAAAAAGCCTCAATCAGAGCACCTTTATCTTCTGCATCAAGCAATGCTTGTACTTCTTTTCTGGTTTCGGAATCATATTTTTCAGACAACCAGCCTTGTGCCTTACTAGTAACTTGTAAGATCAATTCTTTATTCTCCATAAGTCAAATAATATATGTTGTTATTTTAGTTTTTTTGTTCAATATTAAAGTGTTTGATAGACTCTTAAAGATAGACATTTTTTGAGTATTTATTCACTCTAACATGTATTTTATCTGATCGAAAAGGAAAGGAAAAATATTTTCGTCTATTCCATTTGCCAATAGGCTTTCCTTATCTGCCAGAATCAATGTTTTTAATTGTTCAAAGTCTTTGCTCAGTATTACAGCATCTCTGTAATATGCCAACGCTTGTTTGCTATTATGCTGAACAAGATGTAGATGCCCAGCATTGAGATAGTCATGCATGGTGGGCTGATCGGCAAGTATTCTCTCAAAATATTTTTCTGACACATCATACTTTTTGAGCAGAAAAGCCGTCCACGCTATGGGGCGAAAAGCTCTTGTACCTTTCCCATCAAGCATCTCAACTTTGAAAAAGCAGTTCAAGGCCTTTTCATAATCCTTCAACTCTAATAGACAATGACCAATATTAAGTTCAACACTCAAATTGTCAGGGTTCAGTTGAGCTATTTTATTATAATACTCCAACGCTTTCTGTGGTTCGTTGAGCGAGCGATAGAGGTGAGCAATCCTCCTCAATGTCCAAGTTTGATCAGGAACTAGAAGATCAGAATGTAGATATGCCTCTAACGCCAGCGCACTGTTATTCAGCATCTGATGACAGTAGCCAATCTTTTGCCAAATGGTCTCTGTACAATTTTCCTTGTCCGCTATAAGTTGGAAGATAGATAGTGCCACTTCAAAAAAGTTTTTACTGAAACAGTAGTTGGCTATCTTCTGCATACTCTCCTGCTCATTGATCAGGGGAGCTATTGCCGAGTTTTGATAAAAATTGAGCTCTAGTTTAAAAATATCTATAAAGTCATTTCGCTTATTGTGGAGCTTATAAAAACGATATAAATCTTGAATATACTGATTAGAGATCACCTCTTCGTCTATAGCCGGATTCATGGCTTGTGCCTCCTTTTGCATCCTCTTCACTTCTTCCGATTCTGCCCCCATTCTGTTGAGCATCATCTCTCGTTGACTGGTAGGAATTTGCGATAAACTCAGGCAAAATGAATATTTATCAGAGTTACACATGTGTCCCGAATCTGCAATTGCGATATTCAATAAGGTGTGTTTCTTTTCTTCCGGAAACAGTTCTGCCACTTCAGAGTAATTTTTATCGAAAGGCAGAAACCAATTAGCCATTTCTGTAAAAAAAGAAAAGTTTTTCAGGTTGGCAAAGGTGGATAGAAAAACATCCGCTCCCTCCATCTGCAATTCTGAATATTCCTGCAGTTTTTTGCTAAGTCCCGAATCCTCTAATTCTTTTTGCCAGTCAGGATTTTTGTCCATAAAATCAGTCTCCCCCATCAGGTCTTCCATACTGATTTTTTTACCTGCTATATTACTAAATTTCATCATCTGAGGGATGATCTCTTCCGTCACTTTTTTACTAATGCGTTCTGTATCTCGAGCTCTTATTAACTGAATAAGCACACTCAAAACAGACTTTCTGAACATTATATCTTCCCCAAGCACTTCTAATCTACCATTCAATTCAGGATATAATGGCAAACGCTCACTATAGATATGTAAAGCAATGATGAACCCAACCAAAGCACGCGCTTTGACTAACAAAACATCCGATTGAGAAGCCTCTAACAGCACTTCTATTTTCACGGCATCAAAGCGATGCAATATATTGAGCGTCAGAGCTGAAATAAATAAGCTCTTTTCTCTTGAGGCAATATCCGGACTATTGATGAAAGACAAATAGTCTTGCAAGCTATCCTTACCGGCTCTATTTGACACATAAACAGCATTAAACAACTGTACACCTATTCGCTCTCTTTTCACGGCAGCTTCACGTGTACGGTTTCTTTTCTCATCGCCACTCTCTAGTAAGTCATAGAGCTGTACGGAAGATGTTATTTCTTTCAATTGCCTGAAATAATCGTTTATTGTTTCGGTCTTCAAGGCATCCAAACGCAAACGTTCGTAAAAATAATTTGATGACTCGAACAATGATAATTCATCTACAACATCCTCAGTCAATTCGTATATTGACTTCAATACACCTCTGTAAACATCCCCTCGATGGGGATCTTCAGTGCCCTCGAACATATAATGGAGCATATACTTATAGTTATTCTCCAACTCTTTCATCTTTTCAGACATTCTCCAATCCTGTGTATGCACAGCTAGTTTAGAGAGATGCTCAAAAGCATCTTTGAGTTCTTTGTTAGATAAGTGATTGAATATAATAGTTTTTAATGTCAATATTTCGCGACTATTCATGGTCATATTTTATTATAAAGAATGTACTTTGCTTCAATTAGTCAAAACAAGAATAGATGGAGCATGACTAGCCAAGGCTTCGTCTTTGCTTATCAACTTCTTCCAACTATTGAGGCTGATCAAAACCAAATCGTGCTTTTGCAGAATATTAAAATCAATGGGTACAATGTTGTTCCACAACTGATAATGATAAGGATTGGCAGCTCTGGCTGCACGAATAGCTTGTGTAAACTCTATCGACTGATTAGACAAATCGATTGAATCCCATAGGGTAATCTTCACTTGCGAATTTTCGGCTAATCTTTTCACAAAATCACCAACAAAAGCATCATCTTCGTCAAAGATAGGCACAAAAACCGAACGTATATCCAATATCATATTTCTGTCGATCAACACACCTGTTGGCATGTCGCTTCTAGAGATGGTATATCTAGTTCCTTCATCGAAAGGAGCAGTGATAGATTGTTTCAACGACTTTTTAGCCCCTAGCTTTGCCACCAAATGATTGGGAATATGAATCATCCGATTGGTGAATTTAATCATTTTGCCAAGAAGATTGTCCGAAAGGATAGACTTTCTGTGTCCAATCAACATAAAATCAAACTCCCCCTTATTAGCATACTTCACAGCTGCAGCATGCGTATTGTTAGCAATCTTGAAGATGGGAATAATGTCTTGTTTCAAGCCCCTAGCCTCGTCAATGATGGGTTTAAAAATATCTTTTTCCTCCTTATCTAAGCCATATTGATACAATGGACTACCTTCAGAGATGTGCAGCATGGTAACATCTGTCTTTTTCTGATACTTTTTCACAAAAGCATTTGCAAGATATAAGAGTTTGCGCCCCATATCTGTATCTTCGAAAGATATTAGAATATTAAATCTATCCTTATGTGTAAGCAAGGGTGTATCAGGTGTTTTCTTAAATATCTTATCCACAACATTCAACAAAGGTGAGGTCATAAAGGTGGTCACCAAAGCCATTACCACCATCATGGCAAAAACTTCTGGACTCAACACCCCCAAATCATGCCCTATATTCAGCACCACCAACTCCATCAATCCTCTGGTATTCATCAAGATACCAATAATGGTACTATCTTTTTTATTCAAACCGACAAAGCGGGCAGACAAAGCGCTCCCAAAAAACTTACCAACCACAGCCACAGCTATTATGGCAAGACAGACCAACCACAGGTGTACATCATTGAGCAAACCTATCTCTGTGCGTAATCCGGTATACACAAAGAAGAGGGGTAAGAAGATTACTAATGCCACATCCTCTATCTTCTGAGTCAAATTTTCTCTAAAATTCATATTTGTTGGCATCACAACTCCAGCGATGAAAGCACCGAAAAGAGCATGAATACCAATGATTTCTGTAGCGTAAGATGAAAGGAATAAGATTAAACAGTAGACCAAAATCATTGACCGACTCATAATCTTCTTTGACGACCAATTTTCTGCCATTCGCCTCAACACAGGTCGCAAAACCTTGAGCATAAACAGCACATATATTATAGCTATAATGATAACAAATATAGAGCTTGTAAATGAGCCCGCTTTCACGATAGCAATCACAGCTGCCAGAATGCACCAAGCAGTGATATCGTCGATAGCTGCACAGGTGATAACGATGGGACCTAATGCCGTTTTATTGATTCCTCGTTCATGTACAATACGAGCCAAAACAGGAAAAGCCGTGATACTCATAGCAATACCCATAAACAGGGCAAACGACATGAAAGGTATATTATGTGGCGAAAACTCTTCGTACATAAAATAGGCAAGAATAAACCCTAGAGCAAAAGGAAGCACAATGCTGGCATGACTTATGATCACAGCATCATTTGCCCTCTTTTGAATGGTTTTAAAATTAAGCTCTAAGCCTACAATAAACATAAAGAGAATCAAGCCAATCTGGCTGAGAAAACCAATGTTTCCGAGTGAGGAAACAGGAAAGATAAAATCGGAAACTTCTGGAAAATACAAGCCCAACAAAGAAGGCCCCAACACAACTCCTGCTATGATCTCTCCCACCACAGAAGGTTGTCCAATCTTTAGACAAATCCATCCAAAAATCTTAACAGCTAACAAAATAACAGCTATCTGAAGAATAAGGATAGAGAGCTCTCCTTGCATAGACTGTCCCAAAGCTTTTAAGAAGCTCTTCCAAGCAGATAAGCCATTGCTCACATGCGAAAGTTCCTCTGGATGCTCGATATTATATTCTGCCAACAGCACAACACCGTACATCAGCAGAAAGAAAATAGTCAGAGTTATTGTATAAAATAAAAAGCTCCTATATTTTTTTCTCATGGTCTAAATTAAAAAAAATCTTCCATTTAAGTTTCAAAGAAAGCTATTATTTATAACTTTCTGTGCATATCAGATACAAATATACAATAATTTTATTTTGAAGTTCCAAGGATTAAATTGTTAAGATTCGACTCCTAATTTGTATCTTTGATAAAGGCGTGTTTTATTTGTCTCACGATTAAGAATGAGCTATGATCATAAAAGGTATTAAATATTCAAGATTTCCGGGAATGTCAAGATCCTGGAGAATAGTTGGTAAAGATGAAGAGGGTGATGAATCTTATGCTGAATTTGGGAATTTGAATCTCCTAATTGGCAAAAATGCAGCTGGAAAAAGTAGAACCTTAGACGCTATTCAGGAAATGGCGGCATTAATTTCTGGTCAGCATTTGGTGGAACAAACAAAATATCACACACAACTTTTCGACTTTATTTTTACCGATAAAGACAATACCTATCGCTATGTTCTACACTTTAAAGAGAAAGTAATCTTAGAAGAGAGTCTATACATAAATGACGAAAAAGTATTAGACAGAGCTCAAAAAACGATCATACACGGCGGCAAAACACACAACTTATCTGCTAAACTAAAAGAGACAGAACTACTAATCAATCGGAAACAAGATGATAAGGTGTTCTATTTTCCAGAAATTGTATTTTGGGGATTTTCGTTGCGCACATTCTTCTTTTCCGGACAAGTGGAAAAAGACAAATATGTAGAAGATCTCAACTCATTGGCACTAAGAGATATTACCAGCAATATGGAGGATATTGGCTTAATCATACCAATGTTTCACTGGGGCAGACAAGATTATGGTCAAAAGTTTGAGCAAGAGATACTTGACAGCATGAATATCTTAGGATATAATCTGACAGATATAGATATTAAAAAGAGCAGAAAAGGCTATTGCATCAACGTGGAAGAAGATGGAAAATATATGGTTCCACAACAAGAAATGTCGCAAGGGATGTTCAGAGCACTAGCTCTCTTTGTGCTATTGGCAAATGCCATGTGGCGCAACCTTTCGGTATGCATTCTTGTGGACGACATCGGTGAGGGGCTCGACCACGAACGCTCCAAAGGTTTCGTGGATATGATCATCAGAAAGACTTACGACACACAAATACAATATTTCATGAGTAGCAACGATCGCTATATAATGAATCACATACACCTGAAATATTGGACAGTAGTGGAACGTCAAAACGATAAATCTATTTTTTATAATAGATTCAATTCTCAAAAGAATTTTGAGGATTTTAGATATACAGGGTTAAACAATTTCGACTTCTATACAACTGAGTTTTATCGTGATGGTTTCGGCGACGACAGCGATGAATACGCAGAAGAAGGCGAATAAAATATGTAAGAAAACTATTTATGAAAAGAATGGCTTTCTTTGTTGAGGGACAAACCGAACAGATTTTTGTCAATCGTTTGGTTAGGTACATGCTAGGTCCAAAGAATACCAATATAATACAGCGTAGACTCAGAGGTGGCACCAATGCTCCTAGGCAAGAAATAACGCGACATGCAAGCTTGGCACGCAGACCGGACTATGAGGTTCTAATCATAGACTGTGGGGCTGACAACCGAGTGAAGTCTGAAATGTTGGAAAATCTGGAAAACCTACACGAAAACAACTACAAATTTCTGATTGGGCTTCGCGATCTCTATCCTCTACCCTTAGATGAGTTGCAAGGTCTGAGCAGAGGGCTTCGCTTTTTGCCACCTAGACTAAAAAATAAGGTACAAAAGTTTGAAGTCGTGATTGCTGTTAGAGAAATTGAGACGTGGATTCTGTCGGAAAAAACACATTTTCAGAAGATAGACAAACGTTTGACTCCAGAATTGATTAAACAAAAACTGGGCATAAATATCACAGCACTCAATCCTCTAGACAGTGTGCATCCGGCTGCCGACCTAGACAAAATATATAAATTAATTGGTCAATCGTACGGAAAGAAATTTAACCAAACGGCTAAAATCATTCATACATTAGACATCAAACAGATTATGGGACCAATGAGAGAAAAGATCTCAGGACTCAATACTCTTATCACTGTTATAGAAGACTTTAGAGCATTGGTTGATGATGATCCGAACAGGGATTCGGATGAAGAGTGAATGTCTTGCCCTTTGCATTGAGCTCAAACATAAAAATGTGACAGAGAAATAATATTAATTAATCAAGCCTAATTTTTTCAAGGCATTCCAAACCCCATCTTCATCGACAGAATCGGTTACCAACGTAGCATATTTTTTCACTTCGTCAGAGGCATTTCCCATAACAATGCTGATTGGTGTATATTCTAACATCGGAATATCATTCCCTCCATCACCAAACGAAACAGCCTCAGACAAATCAATGTCATAATGTTCTAATATTCTATCAATACCAGATCTTTTGCTATTTCCTTTAGCTATAACATCTGTAAATAGATCATTCCAGCGAGCTGATGTACAATTAGGCAGTACTTCTTTCATGATGCTTTCTTCGCTACCCTCGTCAAAGAAGGCAACGACTTGCAACACTTCTTTGTCAAGAACGTAAGAAAAATCTTGATCCTCGCCAAAGTTCATGTTTAGTAGTTTTTCTATTTCTGCAACCTTATGATTACGGCCACTAACAAAAATCTCATCAGAAGTTACAAAAGTGCAAGGAAAACCTTTTCCATCTTGCTGATAGCGCACAAGCGCCTCTATATCCTCTTTCTTTATACCATTTTTGTGAATAGGCTTTTTATCCCCGGTTAACGTGTAGCTACCATTGAGTGTGATATAACCATCAAACTTCAAGCTTCCCAGATTATTTATCAGGGGAAATGGTCTACCTGTAGCAATAAAAATCTTAATACCCTTTTTCTTTAATATAGCTATTGCATCAATCGTAGATTGAGGAATAGAATGTGTTTTGAAACTCACTAAAGTGCCATCTATATCAAAAAAAACTGCTTTTATCATTACGTGTTGAAATTATAGATCCCAGATTGAAAAATAAAGAGGGCTCCAAAGTTACCTTAAGAACCCTCTTTTTATAATATCTATGTAAATACCTAACCTCTAAAAATATTATTTTTTAGCTTGGCTACGTTTTGCATAACGATTCATGAATTTATCTACACGTCCTGCAGTGTCAACAAGTTTTTGCTTACCTGTATAAAAAGGGTGAGATGAGCTTGTGATTTCCAGTTTGATCAACGGATATGTTACTCCGTCAATTTCGATTTCTTCTCTTGCATTTGCAGTAGAACGAGTGATGAAAATTTCATCGTTTGACATATCTTTGAAAACAACCTGACGATAGTTTTCTGGATGGATATCTTTTTTCATTGTCAAATGTATAATTAAGTTATTTTTGTTTTCTCTTTTATTTACAGAGTGCAAAGATATATCTTAATCTTCGCAAAACAAAATATTTTAAAAAAAATAGGGGTAAGAGTTTTTCAATGTTTTTCTGAATGAAGTTTTATTCCCCTCTACAACATATTCAACGAACAACATTAAAGGCTCTAAAAGATGCTCTAACTAAACATCCTTTCTCATTTCATATTGTGCTACTTTAGGTTCGAGTCCAAATTTTTTGAAAAATAAAATACAAGATAAAGCTTCTTCGTCAATATTATATACAAATATTTGCTTAGACTTTATTTCTTCACTCATTTTCATCAATAGGCTTCTGCCCACTCCCATTCTTCTATATGCTATATCTACTGCTATCTGAATAACTCTACGCTTTTCGGGATTGAAAACGATATGACCGACCAACTGATCTTGGAGGTAAGCTCCAAAGACTTGATGTTGCTCTGGTGCATTGTCCACCGATTGCCATTCATTTTGCCAAGAAGGATTTACGTCTCCAAAAGATTTTAACACATGGACATCATAAGCATCTAGTCGCTCGATTTTCACTGATTCATTCTTCTGTAAATTATCATGTAACAAACCTTGATAACATACCAGTCTGCGTGCAACAGTATAGCCCTCCTTTTTATAAACTGAAATTGCCGGCAGATTGTTTTCAATGACCTCTAAGACCATCTCTTGTGTTTTTATTTCTGCCAACTTCTGATTCAATGCTTTATACATCTTGCCTATCAATCCACGACGTCTAAACTTCGGTGACACTCCCGTAGCTGCATTATAGACTACTTTTATACCTCCCCTTACTCGTACCCCATGAAGCATAATGGCAACCATTTTATCCTCCTCGAAAACACCAAACGAGAGACTTATATCCACATCTTCCGAAGTCATTTTACATTTCAACTGCTCTTCAGTAATCTGAAAAGGAATAACATAATCAGCAAAAGCTGTATTTATTGCAGAGGCTATGTCTGCTAATGGGGTCTGTTCTAACGATTTTATTATCATAATAATGATACACTTTCAAAAAGTCTCTCGTCTCAAATTTTCTAATTCATGGCTCGTACCCTCAAAGACATTGATATCTATAAAGGTTTCTATCCCTTCCAGCCTACCTCTATTGGCATATTGCCAAAATACCCATCGACGCCCATTCTCTAGCTTTGGCTCTTTGTAGACATCTCTAATCCAAATAGGATTATCTAGCAATTGGTCTCTTAAATATAGATCATAAAAGTCTTGTGTGGCATATATAATTACCTTCTTTCTATAATGTTGCTCTACGATGCTGATATAGTCTACGATCTCTTCCAAGAGATTTGGCAATCTATTTTCGTATTTGCAGTTGCCTCCAAATTCTAAGTCTACGGCAGGAGGTAGAGCCAAACTGTCATTAGGTACAATGTTGATAAAGTGAGCTGCCTGATCTGCTCCTCGGCTACAAAATGTAAAGAAGTGATAAGCTGCCATCGGTATATTTTTCTTTTGCACAGCTAATCTGTTCTCTGCAAATTTGCTGTCTACATGTGTAGTACCCTCGGTGGCTTTCATGAACACAAACTGCACATAGTCTGTCTCTTTGGCTAAAAGCATATCCCAGTCGATAGTTTGCTGATGATGCGACACATCGATGCCATGAATGGGGTAAGTGGTAAAGGATGGATAGTTTAATCGCAAATAGCCAGAAGTAAAAAGATTATACACCACCACAGCCCCTACAAGGAGCAATACAGAGATGATAAGTATATATTTTATAATTTTCATTAGTTATTGTTTATTCTTCATCGATAATGATAACCTCTCCATCGCTCAAGGCCTTGAAAAGCCATTTGTTACGGATACAATTTTCCACCTCTAGCTCTACCATCTCAGACTCTGAATGGTCGGAGCGATAATGCGAAATGATGCCATAGTTGAAGTAGTTTAACCCCTCCCAAATAGTTTCTTTATTGTCCGGATAAGGAAAATCAGTGGGGTCATCTACTTGTTGAATATACTTTAATGAATCGCAGAGAGCACATACTCCAGCACTGTAACCCGCATACAAAAAGCCTTTACGCACCTTCAATTCTTCAAATATTTGATCGAAACCACTAAGCACCATAGCTTGCAGAAGAACAAACGTATTGCCACCACTAACCCACACACCGTCTAAGTCTGCAAGTTTACCTCTAAGCGCTGATGGTCGATGAAAATAGTCTTGCAGATTTAGCACTTCAGCCTTAAAACCTAAAGTATTTAGTGTTTCTATCTCTTGTTGCTGATGGTGGTTTCTGAGTTGTGGATCGGCAGTAGTCCAGTCTCGGGCATTATTGATATGTCCTATTTTGCTTCCTTGTGGCATCATGGCTCTTAGCTTTTCCACTTCATCACCAAACTTGACAGAGGAGAGATATAGTTTCATCTTTGTTTTTTAGTTTACTTATACAATTAACGAAGATATAAAAAAGACTGCCCATCCCTACAACAACTGCAAAGCTATTTCGGCACAGGCTTCTGCATCTGCCAGTGCATTGTGATGATCGGTAAGTATATACCCACAATCCTCTGCCACAGTATGTAGCTGATGATTGGGTAGATATTTGAGTTGTCGACGTGCTGCTGAAAGTGTGCAATAAAACTGGTAGTCAGGATAGTCCATCCTATAAGCCCTAAAAACAGCCTTCAAGCATCTTTCATCAAATCCCTTATTATGAGCCACAAAGGGCAATCCCTCGATCAGAGGTTCTAACTCTTGCCATACAAAAGGGAAAACTTGCTTGTTATCAGTGTCTTCTGCTGTTAACCCATGCACCAAACTGTTTTGATAGCTATAGTAATTGGGTTCGGGCTGTATCAGGCGATAAAAACGATCAACGATTCCTCCATCTCTAACGATGACAACACCTATGCTACAAACACTTGTAGCCTCTCTGTTAGCAGTTTCGAAGTCTATGGCAGCAAAATCTCGAAGCATAATTCTTTCTGTTTTATATACAAAAGTAACAAGAAATTTACGATCAAACCATTCGTTGAGCTTTTAAAGAAAAACAGAGCTTAAGTATAAAAACTTAAACTCTGTTTTATCAAAGTAGACTAATCTTAAATAAAAACTATCTTTTTATTTCTGTCCCGATTCAAACTCTTCTACAAGACTATTGATATATCTCTCTAGATTGGTATATTTGCTATCAGGGTCAAGAGTTTTTAAACTGCCATCTTCCTTATTCTTAGGATCCAAGCCATATTTAAGTTCCCACTCATCAGGAATACCATCTCCATCCGTATCCAAAGGAGCGTCTTCGGACTTTAGGATAGGCCATGGAGCCTCTCCCAAATCGGATTGACTATCAATTATACCCGGTTTGCCTGATTTAGCCCCATAGAAAGTAACTGTTCCATTACGAGTTTCGTCCACAATGCGAGCATCGATAGCATCTCTTTGGAGCACACACCCAGCATAGCTCAACACCTTGTTTAGCGCCTCATCAGCCGTATGAGTGGTTATCTCGTCAGTTGCTACTGGAGTTTTTCGCTTCAAGGCATCTTTGGTTTCTTGATCCACTGTTCCATATTTGGCAGCAAATTGATTGTAAACGCCAAATTCCCAATTGTTCTCGGTAGCATTTTTACAATACTTGTTGTCCGATCCATCATTCACCACATTGCCCTCAATGAAAAATGTGCCCCATGTATCAAAAATATTTGGGTAACTCTTTTTATCGGCTTCACTCGTTTTTTTATCTATGGCGATAATTCTCCCTCGCTTGCTTGTTCCACTAGGAGTAGCAGGTCCGGGTTTATAGTAGTTATTTACAATATTAACATGCATTGCCTCTGCTCCATAACAACTGTTGCCTGACCAATTGTAAATTACATTATTTCTAAGATCTACAATTTCATTGTCTTTCGTAGAATTGACACCAGGCCCCAAACGAGGGTTTCGACTATCATGGTTGGCTAGTAAATTGTGATGGAACGAAGCTTTCATTCCTCCCCAAATGCCACCATAGCCGTGTGCCCCTTTGGCGTGTTTACTTTCTCTCAAACTTTCGGAGATGATACACCATTGCATCGTAAAGTTTTCGTTATTATAGAACGATACACATTCATCAGTACTCCAACTCATTGAACAGTGATCGATGATGATATCTTTCTGATAACGTCCTCCGATAGCATCAGCTCCATCGGCATTAATGTCCTTGAGGTCTCCCATTCTGAATCTTAAATATCTGATGATGATATTGCTAGCATCGACACTCACAGGCCATCCTGCAAGACATATTCCATCTCCGGGAGCAGTCTGTCCTGCAATGGTCAAATCTCCATTTTTAATTTTAAGTTCGCTTTTTAACTCTATCGTTCCCGATACCGCAAAGAGAATAGTACGAGCACCTGTCTGGTTGATGGCATAGCGCAAACTTCCTTCTTTGTTATCATCCTCTAGGCTGGTCACATAATATACCTCACCTCCTCGGCCACCCGTAGTGTTGCGCCCATGCCCTTCGGCAGTAGGGAAAGCAGCAAAAACAGCAGGTTTAAGTTTTTCCACAGTCGTTTTTCCATCTCCATCGGAATTTTTATTTCCTAAGCTAGAGCCATCCGAACAGGCTCCCAATAGAAGACAAGAACATGCGAGAATACTTATGATGTATTTCTTCATAACTCTTTTATTTTTTTTGAAAAAAAGAACAAAACCCTAGTCTATTTTTGCAAATACTAGAGTTTTGTTCTTTCTAATTAATTTTTAATTGGTATGCCAACGAGGGTCACCAGCATTGTGTGTAAATCCAGCATCAATGATCGTAAAATCTCCATTAGCAGGGTCTTTGAACAAAGTAGTAGACTTGCCTGCATAGCTATCAATTCCACTAAATGGATAGCTATCACTGATCACAAACTCGCTAGTTCTGTATGAGTCAAATACAAAAGGCGTTGTGATTTTTGGATCAGAAGCTCTTATTCCTTTGTCCACAGAAGCGGATGCTGAAAATATATTATTCTCTAGCAATAGCTTATCTGGCTCGTTCGTTTTCACAAAGTTTAAGAAGTATCTATTGGCCGCAAGCATTACATCGTAGAACGTACAGTTTTTAATTGTTACATTATTTGCTTTTGTTTTGAAGGTACTAAAATGCGATGCATTAGGAGCAAAACTATAGAATGTACTATTTTCGAAAATGACTTCTTGCACTGGGGCTGAAAGTACAGCATCAAGATTCAGCACTCCATAATCAGCAATATCAGTTATAATAGATGAGCGTATTTGGAAGCTGTTTAACGTAAGACTACCTCTTAATCTTACCATACCACGGAATGTACTTACCCTTGACTGTTCTATAATGATATCAGAAATAGCTGTAGCAGTTTTCCCTTCATCATTTAATAGATATCCCGAATTTTTTCCTGTTACATCCATATTGAAGATATGCAATCTGAAGTTCGCTTGCTCTTGCAATTTTATTTCTTTCAACTTCAAAGATGGTTGACCTTCGTCACCTGCAAGCCCCCAAAGTGTTAGATGCTCAAGAGTAGTAGGTATAACAAAGTCGACTTCAAATAAATCATAAGAAGCGCCTGCAGGAATAATAAGTTCCACAGCCTTGTCAGGAAGAGCTGCCACAAATTCAGCCAAATTCTCTGTTCCATCTAGGAAGTACGGCGTACCAAGTCCCGGTGTTTTAGGGAAAGTTTTGAAGTTCAATCTGCCACGTTCTTTTTCCACATTATAAATAGAAACAGTGTACGAAGTGTTCTCCTTTAGTTCAGCGATTTCGATTGTTGCAGCCGATTTATCAGCATCGGTTAGTTCTATTTTTCTTTCTTTTTGAACACCTGCTTCTTTCCACACAAGAACGATATGTGTTGCTTCAGCAGATTTCTCCCAACTTAACTTCACTGAAGAAGAAGTTACGGCAGGAGCACCTACAAATATTTGTTCAATCTTCGTTTTAAATGTCAGGTTGTCTTCTTTTGGATACCCCCACTTAGAACTAACACCATCATCCCCTACTCCTCTGATACGGATGTAATATTCAGTATCTTCTTCCAGTCCTTCGATCACAGCAGGCGACTTGGTCAAACTTTTATCTTCTCCAAAAACGAGAGAGTTTGCAGACGATTCTTCTCCAGTAAATTGCTCTTTATTAACCTCTACGATTACATATTTAGCATCTTTGCCTGACTTCCATGTTAGCGTCGCAGAGAAGTCTGCAGGCGCAATAGCCAGATCCATTGGTCTGAACACGCCATTTTGCGAACCATCAACATCCCAATCGTTGCCATCTGTACAAGATACAGCACCCAAACTCAACAGGGTGATGAGTATCATATATATATAAGTTTTCTTCATTGCTTTTTATTTTTTATTTAAATCCGTAAGAATTTTCTAGCATTCCATTCGAATCCGAAATTGTTTTAGATCCAAGAGGAATTAAATGGCGATTCTTCACCTCTCCGGTCAATCCTACATTGATAAATGGTAATCTTTCAAGATTCTCTTCATTAGAGTTTTTATCCTTATCTATCTTAGTTCCCCAACCGGCAACACTTACGTATCCTTGTGCCTTGGCATCTGTATCGGAATTGAAAAGCAACTCATACCATGAGATAGAAGACATATCGATGGTAAAATCATCATTAATCTTATAATAAAGAGTATGAGGAGCATTTACAATAACATCGTTAGTATACGTATCTTTCATTTCTTTGGTTTTATCGATCAATAGGTTCCAACGTATCAAGTCATACTTTCTGATTCCTTCACCGGCAAGCTCCCAAGCACGTTCGTCAACGACTGCTTTAAAGAAGTCTTCCTTTGCATTCAAACCATTTACATAAGCTTCAACTTCTCCTAATTTTGAGCTATCGAACGCTCTGGCACGTACTTGAAGCAAAGCATCTTTGGCTGTTACTCCAGATGTACCTGCTCCGTTTGGCCCTTCAAGCTCGTTTACGATTTCGGCATACATCAATAGTACATCAGAATAACGCATGGTTATCCAATTGACACCATATCCCACCTTGTCGCTAGAAGCTCTTGCAATGCTCAACCATGCATCACTCATTTTTCTAACATCCCATTTAGCTACATAAATACTGAATGGAGCATTTTTTTGCATGTTTTCTTTTATCTTCCCAGCATCATCTTTCAGTTCGTAAGTGGCGCAAGTGATATCTCTACGAAGGTCATTTTTATCATAAGACATAAAGAATGGAGCGGTTAGTTTCACTTTTCCACTGGAGTTACCCTTAGGTCCATAATAAGCACTAGGGCCACTGATTCTAACCCCTACGGTATATCCCATTTCGCCAGAATACCCTAAACCATGAGCAACTTCGTAAAGAGATTCATTATGCACACGATCAAGTTCTAGTTTGTTCGTTTTGCTCCAAAAATCACTGAAAGAAGGGTTAAGCTTATGTGTTCCTTTGATCAATATTTGATCTAGCTGAGCCAAAGCATCTTTGTATAATTTCGTTCTCACACTACCGTCTGGACGTTGTGTAGGATACTTCGAATCACTATTGGCAGCCGTTTCGTAATCTGGCTTGGCTTGCTCTCTGATTGCCCATCCGGCACGAGACAAAGCAACACGTGCATATAAACCTCTAGCAAAACCGGCAGTGATTTGTTCACTTGTATAGCTCATCTCACCCACCCATGGCAAATAAGAAGCAGCCTCATCAAGATCGAGCAAGAGTTGATCGAGAATAACGTCTCTATCTGTTTTCGGTAAATAGATATTTGATCCATCAGGACGTGTTGGCTCAAACTTCATTGGAATGTCTCCATAGTTTTTTGCCAAATCATAATAAACCATTGCTCTCAGTGTTAGAGCCTCTCCAAGATATGACAAAGCTTTCTTTTGATGCTCATTGCCATCTTTTATCAAGCTACTGTTTCTCAATCCTTCAATCACACTGTTGGCATCTTCTATAATGGCAAACAGTGCTTTCCAGTTGTCATCCAACCTACCCCAGCCCGGAGTAGGGTTATAGTTACCAAGTCCTCTTTCATTAGGTTCTGTGACAGCACTCTCTCCCAAAGCATCAACCAACTCAATATCTGAGTTTAAACTAAAATTCAGAGGAAGACGAGCACCGTAAGTATGGTCTAAAACAAGCCCTGCATATACTTTATTCAATGCTTGTCCGGAATAGGTTATCGACTCATAAACGACATCCGGTGTAAGCTCCGATTTAGAATCTGCATCTGACCCAAGAAAGTCAGAGCAAGCAGTGGAACTCATGATGATAGCACAACCTATCAGTATGTTTTTTATATTTGTTTTCATAATTATCTCGTATTTTTGATTAGAATGTTAGATTAACCCCTCCTACAAATGTGCGACTCTTTGGATATGCTGAGTAGTCAACTCCCGGAGTCATCGGTGTTTGTCTGCGAGTATCCACTTCCGGGTCAGCCCCTGTGTAGTTAGTCAGACAGAACAGATTGTAACCTGTTGCATATATTCTGATATTGCTGATAAACATTCTGTTTGCTAATTTCTTAGGCAAGCTATACCCTATTGTCAGGTTGCTCAAACGTAGGAAAGAACCATCTTCCACAGCCCAATCTAGCAATGGCATATTAGTTACAGAAGCAGGATTGAAAGATGAAGCACCAGCATTAAGCTCGTTCAAACGATTGACTGCATGGTCAATTCCATGTTTATTGATATATGTTCTGTCAATAATGCGCTCTCCATTCGAAGGGTCGATCCATGTATATCTGTTACCAATAGACATTTCGTCATTTAGATTCCAATTCTTTCTTGATCCTAAATAATAGCTAGACCCTAGTTTGGTAGCATTTACAATTTTTCCACCTAAGAAATAAGTAAAAAACGCGTTGAAATCGAATCCTTTTACAGTTCCATTTAAACCAAAACCACCACTAACAGGAGCTACAGTATTTCCTAGTCTTACTTTTTTCACTTCACCATTTTCATCTGTTTTCAGTCTCAATGCACCTGGTCCAAAAACACTATAAGTCATTCCAGATTTGCCTCTAGAGTCTGCATATTCAGGTTTCAGTTCCCAAGCATTACCTGTCCAGTTAAAGTGTTCTGCGGTATAGTATCCATCAGTTTCGTATCCATATACTTCTCCAAGGCGACCACCTTCTTCGATCAAGAAATCATTTAGTCCGGCTATACCACTACCAGCCCAAGAGCTACTTTGCCACGATCGTCCTGAACCTAATTTATCAATTTTACCTCTGTTGTATGAGATATTAAAATTAGCTGACAATGAAAAATCTTTATTGTCTACAATCACCGCATTCAACGATAATTCTACACCTTTATTAGAAGTTTGTCCATAGTTTTTCCACTGGCTGTCATATCCAGAGCCAGCAGAAATAGTAGAACGCATCAAGAGATCTTTAGTTGTATTCCAATACGCATCAATACTTCCTGATAATCTGTGATTGAAGAATCCAAAATCAATTCCAAGGTTTCTTGTAATAGTTGTTTCCCACTTCAGGTCAGGATTATACAGGACATTTCCTCTTTTAAGTATAATTGCAGCCTCTTCGTCAAAGTAAATACTTTTATCGCTGGTACCTCCCAGTTGATAATTGGGCTTGATTGCAGACAAATTGATTCTGTTATTCCCCGATGTTCCCAAGCCCAAACGTGGTTTTAGATCCGAGAAAATCTTTTTAGCATCTGCCATCCATGGTTCGTCAATCAAGCGCCATGCAAAGGCAAGCGAAGGGAAATAACCCCATTGGTTGCCAGAAGCAAATTTGCTAGAACCATCTGCACGCATGGTAGCAGTGAATAAATATTTTTCTTTGATGCTATAGTTCACACGAGAGAAGAACGACACCATATTATCTTTAGCGTTTAGTAAGGTTTGAGTAGGCAATGCCTTTCCATTCCCCATACCAGCTAATACCTCATCGATAGACATCTCACGAGGGAAAGCTACTGATGTATTTATTATTGAATTGGTATATCGGCTACTAACTTCGTGCCCTAACAATACATTGATAGAATGCTCTCCACCAAATAGCTTTTTATTGCTGTAGTTCACAGTATTAGCATTTTGCCAATACTTGGTTTTATCTTTACTAATCAAAGCTTGAGGCATTCCCGAGAAGCCATATTTTGAATTCGAAGTGGCTGGAGTTGCCCATACCTGATCAGTATCGTTGAAGTCCCAATTATAAGACAGCGTACTCTTGAAGGTCAGATCTTTGATCGGTTGCCAAGTGATTCCAGCATTATATGTCTGTTGGAAACGAGTTCTTTGCTTATACGTTGCATCCAGTCTTTCGGTTGGGTCATATTGTGTATCTCTGTTTTGCTCATCCTCATCGGCATCTTGCTTCAATTCTGTTACCGGTTTGTAGATTACAGAACGAGCAATCAATGAGTTAGCCGCACTAGATTCATTAGAGTCAGCACCTCCACTCAAACCTTTTACTTTTTGGTAAGATAAACGAGCATTGAAATCTAAGCTGATCCATTGGTTCACTTTGGTGTTGATTTTGGCATTGATATTATCTCTCGTAAATCCAGAGTTTTTCATGATGCTATTTTCGTCATCACGGCTATAGCTCACACTGAATTTAGTATCCTTTGTACCTCCAGATACATTTGCAGTGTATTGCAATTGATTGCCTGTACGACCAAAGATCTCATCTTGATAGTCTCTTCCTTTCATCGAACGATAGATACCTAGATCGTCATACACTCCATAGGTACCCGTTTGATCTAGTTCATATTGCCAAAGCACATATTCGTGAGGCGATAAAGTTTTTACTTGCTTAGCTACTTTTCTGATTCCGAATTGTACGCCTGCATTAACCTCTATTTTGCCTTCTTTACCCGATTTGGTGGTTACAATGATAACTCCATTAGCTCCTCTGGAACCATAGATAGCAGTTGACGAGCCATCTTTCAATACGTCAACCGACTCAATGTCAGTAGGCGAAATATTAGCAATATTATCTACTTGAAAACCATCTACAATGTATAATGGTGAGTTGTCTTGTGAGAGCGATCCCCCTCCTCTGACTCTAATTTTAACATCAGCATCAGGCGAACCTTCCGTGGTAGTGATAGTTACCCCTGCCATTTTACCTTGTAGAGCCTCTGATGCACTGGATACGGGAGTATCTTTCAATTGCTTAGCTCCTACGGACGATACGGGACCGGTAAGGTCTCTTCTAGCCACAGTACCATAACCCACTACTACTACTTCATCTAAAACGGATATATCTTCTTCGAGTGTAATATTGAGTGTGCTGCCCGTAATTTGTACTACTTTAGGCTTCATGCCTAAATACGTTACATCTAATGATTTTGCTTCATCGTTAACGGTTAGTGAAAATTTTCCGTCGATATCTGTAGTCACTCCATTATGAGTACCTGATACGACAACTGACACTCCTATCAGAGGGTCGTTGTGAACATCTGAAACAATTCCGCTCACTTTTTTATTTTGTGCATGCACAACCAAGTTGCAGAATAGAATCATCAAACATAGACTAAATAATCTATTAGCTTTTTGCATAATTCAATGGGATTAATTATTTAAGATTTAATAATAATTATGCAATATTAGCGCTAAATAAGCTTACCGGGGGTTTACAATTTGATATATCAGTGGGGTCAATTTGACATCAAGTCAAAAAGAGATCTATCTATCTACTTAATTATGGGTCAATTAAGATAAGACCTCAAAAAGAACGAACTACTACTTCCTAAAAAAATGCAGCTACACCACTTTGTGAATAAAAAACAAAAAAGAACGTTTCAGACTTCTCTTACTTTAGCAATTCATCTTTCTTTAGCTGTTCAAAAATATATAATACTCCGGGCACTTGAGCATCTTCCAACTTGTAAGTCGGCAAATCAAAATATTTCACTGCTCCTATTTCATTGCTAGGTTCAATGACTTCTTCCAGATTGTAGATGAAGCATTCTTGTTCCATAATGATATTTGACTCTTCGCCATAAGCAGGTGCAGTGGTATGGCAATAATAGCGAAGACGATGAGTATCAAGGGTGAGATTCAATTCCTCTTTTATCTCCCTGATGAGTCCCTCTTGGGCTGTTTCGTCTCGATCTATTTTACCACCCGGCAGATACCAAGCATTTTTGTTTTTACTATAAGCTAACAGCAGTTTATTGTCTCGCACAACAACAAGACCTGCCGTAGGTAATGGAATATTCATTTTTTCGTTTTCTTTTTAGAAAGGCTAAAGGTAATATTTTTTCAGCAATCGATTCCTTCTCTCGATAAAACACCTTTTTGGTAGTAATGTTTTACTTCTTTCATTTCTGTCACCAAATCAGCTAATTCAATCAGCTCATGGGGTGCATATCTACCAGTAATGATTATTTCAGTTTGTTCCGGTTTCAGCTTCAAGATATCAATCAAATCAGTCACTGAAAATAGTTTAAAGTAGATAGCAATCGTCACCTCATCTAGCACAAGCACATCATAGACTCCCGATTGTATAATTTCAGACACTTCCACTAAACCATTTTGGGCAGCCACAATATCGTCCTCCGTTGGCTTTCTATTAATAAAACATTCCAAACCATATTGTTTGGCTTCGATAGACGGCAAGTATTGCAATAAAGCTTTAATCTCTGAATAGATCATTCCTTTTACAAATTGGGCGATATATACCTTTTTACCTGCTCCTACAGCCCTCACGGCAAGTCCCACTGCGGCCGTTGTCTTCCCCTTTCCATTACCTGTGTAAAGGTGTATGTAGCCTTTTTCTTTTCTCATTTTTATATATTGTTATCACTATTCCTATAAAGGTACTGCAATTTAAATGGTATTGTATAAAAACACACATCGCTTACTGATTTTAAATACAAATACACTCCCCCCAAAAAAACGATCATCCCCAACACCTTATTAAGATGATGGGGATGAATCAATCGTGTAAGTTTTTTTTTGAATTACAGACCTCTATAATCTCCATTCACAATAAGATATTTCTTCTGTTTTTGGGGATTAAACTTTAACGTAATCTTAGAAGTATTGGATCTATACTCATCAGTAGCAATCAGTGGGTTCTTGTTTTTGATATCATAATGTATGACGGCCTCCGTAGGATAAATTCCAGATGCCACCACTGCTGGATCGGGAGTGAAAGTGACATGGCTAGACACATCTCCTGTATTTACATACTTAAAGGTTCCTAAATGAGCAATGGTATGTTCATAAGGATTAGGAGTCTTTATATATTGTCCGGTAGCAGGATCATATACTTTAAATCTAAACGTGTCATAGTTTAAGTATTCATTACCATTTTCAGAAGGAATTCCAGGCGTATAAATATTAGACTTATAGCCCAAATCGTTATAAAAAACCACAATGGATGATGTACCACAACTATAACATAAATTTTCTCTCAAGTCATCTGCCGTTATTGGCGAGAATGGCAGTGTTACTCCAATATTTCGCACATAGTGAGCCTGATATGCAGCCCCAGTAGATGCTGTAAACGCCATCTTTAGAGTCGATGGAGTTTTGAATAAAATATCCGCAATAACATCTCTCGAAGGTGTAGTTATATATGATTTGTTGATCTCTTTATATCGAATGTTCTTTTCTTCATAAAAAATAAAATCTTCAACAATTGTGGTCACGAATGTTTCATGTTGAATTTTAAGAGTCAGATAGAATACTTTTTCACCTCTATCGGACAATCCCGGTAATAGGCTAATGATTACTTTTCTATACCCATTTCGTGCGGGGTCTTCACTATACGCATTATTCTGAATACTAAAATCGAAAGGCAAGATATCCATATACGACTTATATTTAGCACTCGCATAGTCAGGATCAGAAACATCTGTGGTAAGTCTTCTTACTTGACCTTCCAGATGCTGAGTAGACCTAGTGAACAACACGGGATATCCTTTTAGAGGGTCCGAACTGTTGTGTGGACCTCTAATACTGATAAAAGATTTGTGCTCATCTGTTCCCAGTTCCACCCCATTTCTAGCGTCATCACCTTGATCTCTTCGTCTATGAAAGTTGCCATAATAATCTAATGCAACAGCCATATACCCTTTAGAAAATCCGGGTTTCTTATAAATCGAACTAGTTCCCTCAGCATAGGCATAGCCTAACCCAGATCCAAAAGCCCCTAAACTAGGGTTAGCTACTGAACCGTCGAAAAGAACCATTGCTAAACCATCGCCCCCTTTAAAGCCTGAGGTCTGAGCACCTGACATCTCATATTCGAAAGAGACAACAAATCCTTTAGCAGTCGTGAAAGTTAAGTTGCTAAGAATAACTCCTCCATGCTGCGAAGCTCTATTGGTGGTCAGTCTTACTCCTTTGTTATTTGCCCCAACGACAGCACTACCACTGCCTCCGGTACTGGGAATAACAGTAAATTCTGTAGCAGAATTTCCGGTCGTAAAATAAGGGAAAGAGTTTTGTCCCCCTACACTCACACCGAAACCTGTAAATAACACAAAGAATAACAGTGTGGCCTTATATAATAATGTATTCATCATATTTTTATTATTGTACAGGATTTGCATTCACGATTATATATTTTCTATTGTTTAGATCGTCAAAAAGCAAAGTTGCCTTTGTTGTATTTGATCTAAATATTTCTGCCGAAATATCTTCAGAGCCTAGAGCTGTCGTAGGCTTATTTTTGATATCAAAATATACAACATCCGAAACGTATGTTGTAGGGACAACTGTTGTAGGCTCAAACGAAATAAACCCTGTCATCGGATTATAATTGTATGTGCCTATGGGCGAACTTATCTCATAAGGATCGGAACTGAAGACAAATTTACCAGTTGCTGCATCCATTCTTTTGAATCTAAAGCTTTTTAAGTCTAAGTAGTCTTTACTTCCCACAGGCTTGCGTGCGGTGTTGTATACATTTGTATTATATCCAACAGATTTTTCTAAAGGATCAAAAGTCGTGGTTTCATTTCTCGAGGCTTTCTCTACCACCATGTCTGATGTTTGTGGAGAATATGGAACACGTACTTTTATATTTCTTATCGATTGCCTCTGATAGGCTCCACCGGTGGAAGCTGTAAATGCAAGACGAAGAACTGAAGGAATGGTATAGTACAAATTGTCGATTGTTGGACGCCTACTTTCACCACTGCTAGAATATTCAGGATATTTGATTGATCCAGATTTTTTCACAAAGAAATTTTCGACCAAAGGAATATCATAGCTTTGATTTCCTTCGTATGCAAATAAGTCTACAAAAATATAGTATCCATCCTCTTCCCTGCTATTGACAACCGAAGTACCTTTTAGGAATTGTACAACGATTTTTCGATATCCATTCTGAGTGTCTAAGAGATTCGATGCCTTATTGTTTTTCAAATCCAGATAAGCTACATTATTGCTATTATCTTTTGCAATATAATTTCCTTCGCTATCTAGCACATACATCTTCGAATCGGCTTTCTTGTATATAGTACTACGAGTGAACAAAACAGGATAACCTTTTTTGATATTCAATCTTCCAGCTGCATCTTTATAAAATGGACCTCTGATAGTCACATGACTCCGTTTTTTCTCATCTGTATCAAAGTAACTACTAGGCAATCCATTCGTCCATTCATTGGAGGCAGTCATTCTGTTTTTATAATTCCCATACGAATCAAATCCAAGTCCGAAGTATCCGTTAGAAAATCCCGGAATTGTACTACTTCCATTCCTCAGATTATAGCCTAATCCGGCACCCGCAACCCCCATCTGCACTTTTCCTTCTCGTGCAGCCTCTGAATCGAATAAGACTAGAGCAAAGCCATCGCCTGCTCCCATCGATGAGTTGCCCCATTTTATATTGTACTCAAATTCTATTTCAAAGCCTCTAGCTGTCGGGAATGTTAAGTTCTTCAAATAAACTCCTGCATATTGATTCCCCTGATCGGTAGTCAACACAACTCCATCGGTCCTACCAAAGGTCACCTCCGTAGCTGTTCCCGAGGTTGCCGAAAGTTTGGTAAACTCCGTAGCTACATCTCCATAAGTATAGTATGGAAACTCTTGTGCCTTTAGTGTGGTTGCGAAAAGAGCTCCAAGTAGAAGAATGTGAATATATAATGTTTTATTTTTCATTGTATAACCCCTATAATTGTTAGATATGCTGACTGTGAACCTTTTTGCAGCCCCGATTTCACCTTATAGGTCATCACATGATTCTGGTCTACGCTAGGATTTTTCTCATATATATTGTTGTCATACCCAATAGCATGAAACTTGATCATTGCTGAAGGAATGACATAAGCCGGATTCACTTTCGAGTATTGTTTCGAGTATTCAGTATATAGATTTATACTTTTTTCTGTTGTACTCAGCAGATCAATAGGAAAAGAAGGCATATAAAACCAAGGCCCATAGATCTCTTTATACCGTTGCGATGATAATGATGCTGCCGAATTCTGCTGATCAACATTTTCAGAAACGGCGTTTGTTTGGCATAATGCAGACAAACTACCCCCCAATAGAGATAGCAATAATATTACTACATATTTCATAAATGATTAATTTAAAATTAGATTGATTGTATGCGAACATACCTCATCTGACAGATAATTTATCTTGAAGGTAAAATCTGACAAATAATATTTAAGTAAGATTTAGGACCTATAGAAGCCGGATTGGCCTTATACTTTAGATCAGAAGTAGCATCATCAATGCTCACCGTCGAGAAAGAATTGGCATCATAATCAAGTACCACAAACTTCAATTTGTCTTTTTCTTGTACATCAAATGCAGGCACTTGACTAAATTGTTTCTTGTACTCATCATATAAGTTCACAGTCAATTCAATATCCTGTGAAACATCTATCGGAAAGCCGGGCATGTAAAACCATTTGGCCTCAGAGGTATTGCTACCTACTGTACCAATCCATGATTCCCCATCCCAAACATATAGTCCGGAAGGCATATCGCCACCCCCAATATGGTAAACAAGTAATCCTTTATGGAGTTTTTTTTGAGTTTCCAAATTAGGCTCTGTATCTGAAACTGTGGGAGATAAGCTATACCTATCTACTAATACCACCCTAGGCATCAATAACCCCTTATTGGCAGTATACTCATCTGAGGTACTTTCATATTGTTTGAGATCAAGAATAGCTCCTTCCAAAGGAGACTCTCCACTTCCAATTGTTACTTGAGCAACACCAGTAGTATGTAAAATAACGGACATCAATAAAATAAAATAAATTCGAAGCTTCATGTTGAGAAAATTTTAGATCTATAAGCGCGCAAAATTAAATATTTTTAATTTTAAAAACAACCCATAAAACACCACAACACAAGTTTCACTTTTATCTTAACTAAAGGCACCCTGACAAAAAGGAGAAAATATCTTCAACAATAGCGATTAGTTTCTCCAAAACAAGGAAAACAGAGGACATATAACAACTAAAATTCAAGTTTTAAGTCAAACAAGCAACTTTATTAATTAACCTTCATTAACCAAACATTATTCAGATTTTAAGTTAAAAACAAACTAAAAATCACTATCTTATACATGTACATAACAATCAAAAGATGAAAACAACAAACCGACATATCAAATCTGTTTTCTGGGCTACAATTTGTGGCATCTTAGTCCTCATAGCATTTTTGGCTATTATCTTCTTTTTCTTCAGCTAAGCACCCAAAAGATAGTGAGTACGAGCAGGAAGTAATCAACCCTATTAAAACAAAAAAGATGAATTACCAGATAAACAATATATTTAAATGACTCAGAGGAGATAGTATTCCTGAAGCTGTGCTGAGCAGAAAGAGAGTAATGATCTACAACACTGTCTTCACATTCTTATTGTTGGTCGGAATTATGGCTACCATTGGAGTTTTTTTATACTACATCACTCAACTTTTCTAAAAAACAGATTTGCCTTCTGCCCATATAAGCAACTTTTACAAAGCTATATAAATGGCTATAATATGACAAAGACTACCTCCAAGCACAAAAAAATGGAAAACGGTATGCATAAAGCGAACTTTTGCCAAAGAATAGAACAATGCTCCTACTATATATGAAACTCCACCAGCAACCAACCAATAAATTGAATCCATCTTATCGGCTATCGATAAACAATCGATCAACGGTTTAAAAGCAATGAAAATAGTGCAGCCCATGATGACATAGCAAGCCGTCTCAACATAGCTATGTCTTCCTGACCTACGGGCACTGACAATCACTCCTACGATTGCAGAGAGCCATATAAACGCAAATAAGCCCCAACCCCATAAACCATATTCTCGCAATGAGACTAAAGTGAATGGAGTATAAGTGCCTGCAATATGCAAATAGATAGCAGCATGATCTATTTTTTGTAACAGTAGCTTTTTCGCAGGTTCATTAGTAGCATGATACCAAGTAGAAGTTATATAACTGCTTAGCATACCAAACAAATAAATAATAACAGAAACAATTGCCCACGAATCACCGGCTACACTTTCTTTAGAGAAAAGAAAGATTGCACCACCAATTCCTAACACTATCCCTAAGCCATGCGATAAGCTATTGGCGAGTTCTTCATGCTTCGAATATACTCTTGATCTAGTTTGCATCATTGCTTTAATTTTCACTTTTATAAAAATCTAAAAGTAATAAGAAAATTTAAGCATCGATAATTTTACTCTCTCCAAACCTAATCAGTTCTCCGAAAACAGAAGTCTGCAAACAAGATTATTATAAATAGGTACTCTTCTTATGCTGATTTATATATATTTATCTTCTTCCCTTATAGCGTTTTATATGTTTCTTTATACGTTCGTCTATCTCCTTGTCTGACAGATTAGCAGGCAACTCGATCATCGTATTACTATCAATTGCAACAAGAATAACGTCGCCCGATTTTTCTTTCACTTTTTCCAACACTGATTCAGCCTTCTTGGCTGCTGACACCCTTTCCGTACGGGTTATTTCTCCTCCTTTTCTCACAGAAGAAGCTTTTCTCTTTGTTGTCGTATTACTTAACTTAAGCATGTCTCAATTATATTTTAATAATAAAAAAATAAAAGTGTACTACACTTACTAAGTAGGCCCACTCATTCTCTTTTCTGATTTTATGTTATAAGCAAATGTGATTTATACATTGTCCTTAGTTTCAACGAAGCGAAGCTCCGTTAATAATTGAACAAATCACAGTGAGGAAAAGATTGAATAATGTAAAACTTCATCATAAAGTTTACCAGTTTATATGATATTTGCTTAAGTGTT